>NZ_QCXQ01000002.1:0-157077 GCF_003124125.1 Levilactobacillus bambusae | reverse complement strand
AGCAGTAGCAGTAGCAGTAGCTCTGAACCAGAAATAACTGATAGTTCTGATAGACAAACGTTGCCTGCTGCGAACACCAAACCAAGCGAATCTATGAATAGTCAGGAAACGCTAGTTATTAAGAACCGGTTGGATTCACAACTGCCTAGTTCTAAACCCATGGAAAAGCAATCAAATCAGACTACAAAAATTCCCACAAAAAAGCAGACAAGTTTACCTGAAACGGGTGAAACCAATCAAAGGTTTGTGCTAACTAGTTTAGGTTTAGTACTAGGACTTAGCCTCCTATTAGGGTGGTTGCGACAAAAAAGAAATAAATTAGGCTAAGTGAAGCAAAATCAATTTCAAAGAACTCCCAAAGTTTATTTTAGTTTTGGGAGTTTTTTTTGTGGGCACTAAATTAGAAATAATTAATGGTAATAACGTTTCGAGTCCATGAATGAATTAATTATTAATTTGGATTAGAGTTTAAGCCCTTAAAAGTTTCTGCAAAGATTTATTTAATGCGCTATTAAAGGTGTTTGATGAATAAACATACTAATTATTAATCTTTTTATTGTTAATATATGTATGCAATTACATTTTTATGCTAATATAAAAATTAGAGTAAGTTAAGGAGGAGTAAACGAATAACTTCAAAATAATTAGTAAGTTTCGTCGACATGGGTTACATAGGATTACTGGAACAATCGGTAATTTTAGTTTATAGACATAAGGAGATAGGTACGTGAAAAAACGGATTATTTTTTTAACTGCTATTTTAGGAGTAATTATGCTCTCTGCCTGTGGTAAAACAGATTCGACACATGAAAGAGCCAATCAATCAACTAGTTCTTCTAGTAGTTCAGTAGCCACGGAAGCCCCCGTAACCCCATCAACTTCATCTGAACAATCGGATGAGAATTCGAAAAATACGGGCACAACAAAAATGGATTTAAACCAAATTCAAGATGGGGACTATTCCAGTTTACAGGGAAAATGGAAACTGGAAGCCGCTGAAGCTCAGAGTAAGGATACAACAAATTCAACGCCTAATGATTTTAAGGTGACTAAGAATGAAATTACCAATGGAACCATTACTCTCAGCGATGCGGGGATAAAGTATAACGGTAACACGGAAGATGTCACTTATAATCAGGTATCAAGTACGGCAGGGAACGGATTCGGATTAGAGATAAAAACTGATGATCAAAACTCTAACCAGGTCTGTTCAGTCGAATTTTACCCAATTGGAACAACAGGTGGGTATACTTTAGATGGAGAAAAAGTCAATTCTAAAAATACAATTGTTATTTCGTCAAACTATAATTCACTGACTGAAGTATACGTTGAAGAGGAGACGAATGAAACAACAGTAAATGCATCTTGGAACGCAGCGAAAGATCAGCAATTAACTCAGTTTATGAGTCAATGGGGTCAGACAATGGATCAAGATTATGACAAATATGATGGTCGTCAGGAGCTAAAAACATCAACTGGTACAGAGTATCCAAGTGGATTAACTAAGGTCACCGTGCAAGGTCAGCAAGCTTCCATCGGATGGAGTGAGAACGGTGTGGGAAAGTATGATTATAACGTTGTTGCCATTTATAACCATGACGGAACAAAGCCACCACTGCCTAACCATATTACTTACTTTTTTGCATTCCATAATGGGCAACCGATCATTTTAGTCGATCAAAGTCGGGATGGTACACCAGATTTGGGAACGACGCAAAATGCTAAGTTAAAAGCTGGTTTTAACAGTATTGCTAAAAGCTAAGTCGGATCTATGGGGCATGTAATCTCAATTGGAGTTGTTAATAGTCAAAATATCTAATAAGGGAGTTTATGAAACTATATTGGCACCCTGTATTGTGACAATAATCCTGATTGGGGAGCTTCCAAAAGAGTTGACCGGGTCTTTTACCAATACCAGTAATAGTTTTTGGCAAGAAAACAAATACTATTTAAGTAGCAAATGACAAAGTGATATTAAGAATAAAACATACTGTGTATGATGTCGATTTCCCCACTAAATGAGTTATTAACGTGCCTAAATTAGATATTGTTCATGGACACCCGTGGAAATAAATTTCAAAAAACTACCAAAATTCATTTTAATTTTGGTAGTTTTTTTGTGTGTTATAAATGAAAAATTATTGGAGATGGATATCAAATGAAAGAAAAAATACAAACTAATTTAAAATTATTACAGGATTTAAAATTTCTAATTTACCAATTTTCCGACTACCGGGTTGATTTTTATGACTTTGGAATCTTAACGTTTCAGGTTCGTGGAACAACTATTAATTTAGACCAGATTTTAAGCCAACAAAAAAGCCATACAATTGAGGAAATTGCATGGTTAATCGTTAAAACTTATCAATTATAGGGTGACTAGCCTTAAGAGCAGTTCAGCGACTTCATGTCTTTGGGCTGGTTCAAGGTCAGTTAAGTAGTTAATTAAGTCTAAGACAGCCGGGTCTTGTAAATCGGGGAGAAGAAAGAAATCTTCAATGGTTAAATTCAGAGCCACTGCGATATCATTTAGTTTTTGAATTTTAATGTTATCTAACCGTCCTCGTTCAATTAAGGAAATCAGACTAGTTGATGACTTTGATTGTTCGGCCAGCTCTTCAATTGTCATATTCAGCGTCTTTCTACGCTGACGAATTAGTTTTCCAATTTCAACAAGATCTAGCATTAAAAGCCCTCCATAAGTCTATTTAATGCCATGTTAAATGAATTTTTTGAATGCTAACAGATTAATAAATACGTGTTTTATTAATAAAACATGTATGCAGTTATATGTTTATGGTAGAATATATGTTGTAATGGAGCATTTAAGGTAAATAAAGGAGGAATTAACGCATGACTTCAAGGATAACTAGAAAACAATATCAATATTTTTTACATACGAGTAAAAAGAATAGAATTAAAAAGAATCTTGCAGTAACTGGGACTGCAGTACTGGGATTAGGCATAGCGGTAACGTTAGCTAACCCAAATACTGCTGAGGCGGCAACAGTCAAAAATGATGCGACTAAAAAATCACAAACGGTTCAATCTAATGACCAGAAGTTAGATGATGACATTAATCAAGCCCAAGATGACGTTAATCATGCTCAAGACAATGCTGACCAAACGCAAAATGCGGCCGACAATGCTCATGACACGGCTGACAATTCTCAAGATAAGGCTGATGACGCGCAAAATAACGCCGATAATGCCCAAGACGCCTTAAACGACGCGAAGAACGACGAACAAGATGCCCAAAACGTGGCCGATAATGCCACGGATGATAATATTAACGATGCTCAAGGTGCGGTCGATGACCAACAGAATCAAAATGATCAATTAGGCCAAGACGTGGAAGACAACCAAGACAACGTCAACCATGCCCAAGATAACGTTGATGATGCCCAAAACAACGTTAACGATGCTCAGCATGAAGCTGATCAGTCTGATAACGCCGTTAATGATGCGCAAAACAACGTCGATCAGGCCCAAAATAACGTTGATAATGGCAGTGCCCAAGCCGATCAGAATTTGAGCAATGCGCAAAATGATCTAAATAACGCTAAAAACAAAGAACAACAGGCCCAGCACGATGCTGATCAATCGGATCAAAAGGTATCGGATGCGCAAAACAACGTCGATAATGCCCAAAAGGGTGTTAACGATGCCAATCAGGCCCAAAATAACGCGCAACAAAATGCAGACAATGCCAACAAGGCGCAAAACGATGCGCAAAACGCATTGGATCACGCTTATAGTCAACCGCATGAAAATCAAAACCAGATTCATATGAGTCAAGACTACATTGACGCTTTAAATGCTTATGCTAAGGCCAGCCCTAGCGATTCGAACTACCAACAAATTTTGGATAACCTGTTAAAGGCAACTCAAAATGAATGGAAGCAAAATGGTGGTTATATCTCCGACAGTCATGACCAAACGGTTAAGATTAACAGTCAAGCTGATTTGAACAAGTACATGGATGAATTAAATCAATATGCCCAACAATTGATTAATGGTGTCCGCGATCAGTTTGGCACTTCGGATGTCATCTTATCAGATGGTTCTAAGCAAGTGGGTCAAGATATGGGTGATGCTTATACTAATAATAATTGGGATATTCAAAACGGGCATGATAATACAACCAATAAGAATGTTGCACAGTCCAATGGATTGAGTCAATTAAGTGACCAAGATCTTGATTTAGTGATCAACAAGGTTATTCAAGATGGAAACTGGGGTCTTACGCTTGATGATTTCAAGAAGGCTGTCTATAACGCTATGATTAACTTGTTATTTAATGGCGAAGAATGGGATCATGCTACTAGTTTAGCCGGCAATCGTTTAGGCGCTAAAGACCAAGATGTTTACTTTGGTTTAGGGTTTAGTGAATTCCACCCAACAGGTGACACGTATCAAGGTGCCCCTCTTCAAAAGGGTCAAACCATTTTCAATGCCCTATTTAACTTCATGTATGATTATACGATTCAAGATTCATCGAAATTCGATTCCAATCCCATCAAGTCCAATGTCATTAGCCAAGATGAAATTAAGCAATTGGAAAATGATTTAGCCGCTAAGAAAACGGCCGCTAACGAGGCTAATGCTGCCTTAGCTGCGGCTAAGAGCAACACGGCGAAGGCTAACGATACGTTAACTAAGGCTAAGCAAGCCTTAACAAATGCTAAGACGGCCCAAACCAAGGCTCACACTGCGTTAACGAACGCTCAAAATGCCGTTAAATCTGCTACAGCTGCCGTTGAAGCGGCGCAAAAGGCGGCTAATGATGCGCATGCATCCATGGCTGATAGACAACAGGCCTTAGCGGATGCTAAAGTAGCTTTGAAAGCAGCTCAAGCAACTCAGGCCCAAAAACATGCCGCTTTAGATAACGCGAAAGCTAAATTAGCCACCGCTAAGCAAGCACTTAATGATGCCAAGACCCAATTGACTCAGGCAGAACAAGCGTTAAAAGATGGTCAACAAGCCTTGCGTGATAAGCAAGCGCATTTAGATGAATTAAAGAATGCCGACGCTAATTTAGCCAAGGCTAAGCAAGCTGTGGCCGATGCCCAACAAGCCTATGACGATGCCTTACGCGATGCTAAGGCGGCTCAAAACGTGGCCAATGGCGATGATGCTACCTATCAGATTTTGCAACAGTTAGCGGATAACGCAAAGAAGGCCCTAGCCGATGCCCAAGCTAAGTTAGATCAATTAGAACATCAAAAAGATATTAATGATGCAATTGACAATGCTGTTAGCGGTCAAGAATCCGCTACTGATACTGATGCTAGTTCAAATTATGATGACAACAGTAGTGCGTCAATAATTAGTAGCGATAATAAGGTGAATGGATCTAACGCTGTTTATCCTTTAGCGGAAATACCGGGGACAAAAGTCAATGGAACCGCTAGCGTTGATTTAAGTCATTCTCAAGTCGATAAGGATGTTACAGTACGTCAATTGCCTCAAACGGGTGAGAAACAGGGTTCATATCTTACCATGATGGGGATGGTTCTTATGAGTCTATTAGCTCTATTTGGTTTAGCTGATAAAAAATATCGTAAGTGGATGTAGAAAGCTAGCTAAAGCTAGGAAACAAAAGTAATTACAGTTTAAAAAAATAAGTTCGGTCCGGTTACCAGTCACTTATGATTTCAGTGTCGGATTGAAATTTGGTTTTTATAGTTAATAATGAGTTTTAAGAATTAGGATTATCGGTAAAGAATTAAACGGAATGAGGAGAATATTAATGACAAAAGATGAACTTTTGAATTACCTACTTGAAAAGCGAAGCGACACAGCGGGGGTGGCCAAAGCTAAGCAAACCTTGGCTACGGATCAAAGTAAATTAGCGAAGGGTAAGCAAAAGTTCCATAAAACGATTATTGCCAGTCTAATTATGGCAGTTTTGTTTATGTTCACGGATGAAAAGGGTGTAATGATGTTCTTTGCGGTTATAGCCGTTGCCTTCATCGGATTGAAGCTCGTTTTGTACATTATGCCTGCGAATGAAGCTATTCAAAAGGATCAGGCAGATTTGCAAACCGAATTGGATAATCCCATTTATCAAGCTGGTGCTAAAGGATTTCCAGAGAAATTCTATAATTATTCGGATGCCTTTCGCCTATGGAAATTAATCAGTGAAAATCGTGCAGGGGATCTTCAGTCCGCATTTAATCTTCTTGAAACGCAGCACTTCCAAGAAGATCAAATGTCCATTCAGGAAGAAATTAAAGGACTCCAAGAAGATATCGCAGAAAATGCACGAAAGACGGCTGCCAATTCTCGAACGGCTGCAGTTTCATCAACCATTGGGGCAATCAATTCATTTCGTAAATAGGTAAGACATTAGTCAGCATGAGCAGCTTATAAGTAGAACGTTATTTATAAGCTGTTTTGTAATGGAGGAAAACATAATGATGAAGAAAAGTGCTTTTATAGTAGGACTACTATCCCTTCTCCTACTGTCAGCCTGTGGCAATCATAATGATCAGAAGGCCACGGTATCAAGCCAAAAGACGAGTTCTAAAGCATCAGTCGTTTCTTCTAATCGTAGCCAAGTAAGTCAACAGGAATCTTCTAGTGCAGCTGCATCTTCGGTGCAATCAAATGAGAGCTCTAATGCTTCCACTAAAATGAACTTAGAGGAAATCAAAGCAGGCAACTACTCTAGTTTGCAAGGCCATTGGCGACTCAAGCAGGCGGTTGCCCAGCACAAAGATATCACTGATTCATCTGAGAGTTCATTAACCATTTCTCAGAATCGGTTAACCACCAGTCAACTAACATTAGATGCGAACGGCTTAAAGGATTCTGATGGAACTCACGCTGTGACAAAACGGATGGAAAATGGCGCGCTGGAAGAGTCACTTGCTGATGCTGCTCATGTTGCGATTAATTGGTCCGTCACATTTTATCCGGCTGGGACAACGGGTGAGTATGCCGATGCCGAGCACACTAACTCGGAAAATACAATTGTGATCTGGACTAGCAATATGTCTTCAACCGATGTCTTTGTGGAAGATAATGGCTCAGATAAGGAATCAACAACCCATGATCCGTCATGGAACGACCAAAAAGATCAAGAACTAGCGGCCTGCATGGAACAATTTGGTCACACGATGGATCAAAGTTACGAACGATATACCGGGGACCATGAATTAAAAACTTACGTTGGGGAAACGTACCCGGCTGCGCTAAAGAGTACGGTAGTCGACGGTCAAAAGGGTCAAATTGGTTGGAGTCCCACAGGAAAAGGTTCGTATGCCTATAATGTCGTGGCCGTTTACAATCACAATCCCGTACCCAAGAGTCAAATCGGCCGAATTACTTACGCCTTTGCATTTCACAATGGGCAACCCGTTGTGCTAGTCGATCAGAGTACGAATGGGGATCCAACGATGCAAGTCACCAAGAACGATAAATTAAAAACGGCGTTTGCAAACATTGCGGACAACCGTTAAACTGGAAACGAGGACATATGATGAATAAGAAAACAATTGTTTCAATTGCTGGTGTGATTGCGGTGTTGGCCCTTATTGGGGTGATTGCCTATCATAATTCAAAGAGCATGAGTGGTTCCTATACCCCAGACGCCGCTGGTGCTGCTACGACGACGTTAACGTTTAAAGGGAAGACCGTGACTGAAAATGATGGTGGATCAGTCCAGAAGGGAACGTACGAAATCGCTGACGGTGAATTGAAAATGAATTTTTCAGATCACAATATGACCGCAAATCTTGCACAGGACAAGAAATCTTTTACCATTAAATCTACGGGGAATGGGCTCATGGACCTCTTTGCGAAGGGAATTAAGTTCACTAAGTCCCAGAACTAATGGTTAGCTTCGGGTCAAGCAACCCCAAAAAATCGGAGGATGAGATGAAATCAAAGGGATTAGCAGTAATCGCCTGGCTCAGCGTAGGTCTGATTATTGCGTTGGGGATTTTTAGTCTGGCACCGACGTTTCACGGTGTAACAGATTTATCCCTTAACCAGCATAGAATTACATATCACGGTGAGGTAGCCAAAAATAAATTTAACGGTGCCGGACAGTTAACGTTTAAAAACCATGACGCCTACCAAGGCAACTTTAAGGACGGCCGATTTGATGGTCAAGGCCGGTTTACTTCGCATGAAGGCTGGCAGTTTACGGGCACCTTCAAGAAGGGAGTTCCAGTTGGCTCGGGACAGTTGCAAACCGAAGATAATAAGCAGGTATCGGGACACTTTAAGAGGGAGCGGTTTGTAAATGAGGGTTAAATGGTTTAGCTTTGTCCGGGTCGTGGGATTGACCTTAGTGCTGTCCTATCACTTCTTTCAAAATCAATACACGGGCGGCTTTTTAGGGGTGGACATCTTTTTCACCTTTTCTGGCTATTTGATTACGGCCTTGATGATTGATGAATTTGGCAAAACGGGTCAGTTTAGACTGTTTTCGTTTTATAAACGACGGTTCCGTCGCATTGTACCGCCATTATTCTTATCGGTTATTTTAGTCATGCCGTTTACGCTGCTTGTTAACCGGGATTACTTAACGAATATTGGCCGTCAGATTGCGGCAGCGTTAGGATTTACCACCAATTATTTTGAAATTCTCACCGGTGGCAGTTACGAAAATAAGTTTATTCCGCATTTATTTGTTCATACGTGGTCCTTAGCCATTGAAATGCAGTTTTACCTGGTTTGGGGACTGATTGTATTTCTGCTGGGAATTACTGTCCGACATTTTGTCCAATCACGGACTAGGGCCCTCGCCATCTTTGAAAATACGGTGTTGTGGAGTTCGCTATTATTATCCATTGCCAGCTTCGCCACGATGTTTTTACGGGCCCGGGGACTCACGGATTACTCCCAGGTGTACTTCTCAAGTATTACGCACGGTTACCCCTTCTTCGTGGGGAGCGTGGTCGGTTGTTTAGCTGGAATTAAAACGGTTCGGCCGGCCTTTGAACGAACCATTAAGAATTGGAATTTATCCGTTGCGGTGAGTGTAATGGTAATTAGTAGCGCGGCGCTGATTGGATTAGGCTGCTACCTGAAGTTTGACCACCTTCAAACGTATCAGGGCGGATTATTGTTATCAACGGTGCTTGCCGGTTTAATGATTTATGCGGCCCGGATTCTACACGAAAAAACACCTAATTCAGATGAGCCCCAGCTAATTACGTATATTGCCGATGTGAGTTACAGCGTCTACCTCTTTCACTGGCCCCTCTACGTTATTTTTTCACAGTTAATGCCTAATTTAGCAGCGGTTGCTTTAACGGTAGTGGTTTCGTTTGCTCTGTCCAGTCTTTCCTACTACGTTTTGGAACCCATTATGATCGGGCATACCGGCCGCTGGTTTAAGCATTCAGTGACCTGGAAGCAAGTCAGGGTACCGTTTATGACGGCGCTGGTATTGCTGATTGGAACGACAGCTTATGCTACTCGTCTGGCGCCTCAGATGACCACCCTTGAAAATAATCTTTGGGTGGGGGACCTCTATCAGGACGTTGACCAGATGAATATGCACCACTCAATGATTATGGCGGCTACTAAACCAACGACCCAAAAGGTCAATGGAGCCGGTCAGCCCGTTCCGGCGGGGATGCCTAAGGGAGTCTCAATTATTGGGGACAGTGTGACCTTGGGAACTCGGAGCTACCTTGGCGCCCACGTTAAGCAAAGTTCGATTGATGCAGAGGGAGATCGGACCATGGATCTAGCCTATAAGGTGATGAAGCAGGAGCAGCAAAGCGGTATTTTGCGGCAAACCGTGGTAATCTGTATTGGCACGAACGCACTGGACGATTATAAGGAACAAACCATGAATATCGTTCATGCTTTGGCGCCGGGGCACAGGCTAGTTCTCATGACTCCTTACAATGCCAAGGCGGCTCCTGATTGGAACTCTTCGAAGCTAGCGACGTATGAACGGACGTTACCCGCTAAATATCCGTACATTACCATTGCGGACTGGGAAACGGCAGCAGCAAAACATCCTGAAGTTTTTAAGGGAACTGACGGAGTACATTTTGGCGGTATTCATGCTGGTGACGTTTTGTACGCTCAAGTCGTTAATTCGGCTTTGCAACAGGCTGATAAGACGCCGTTAAAAAAGTAGCTTTACCCTTACAGATTGTGGCTAAGCAATCATGAAGTATAACAAAAAGTTGAGGCTGNNCAGCCTCAACTTTTTGTTATAATTTTTTAACTCGCCCATATAAATTTTCATCATGAAAACGACCGTCAGCCAGTCGTTCATTTTGGCGGAGAAGTCCCTCTAATTGAAACCCGGCTTTAAGGGCAACCCGGTTGCTAGCTTGATTTTCGACCGCGGCTTCAATGGTTAGGCGGTTCAGGGAGTAATCGCTAAAGCCGAGTTGGACCATGGCTTTAACGCTTGCCGTCATTATTCCGCGGCCCTGAAAGGGTTGCCCCAGCCAATAGCCAATGTCAGCAGAAGCCCGGGAATGGTTGATCTGGTTAAAGCTAATCATCCCGGCAGCTTGATTTTGAACCCAAATCACGAGGTTTAACGACTGAGCATGACCGGCCTGAACGTTAGCCAGTTTAAGAAATTGAACCTCGTCTTCCACGGACTTGAGATTTGCGACCCACGGTAAGTAGGGTGTAAAGGCCTTTCGGTTACGATCCAGGAGCGAAAATAGGGCGGGGCCGTCTAAAGTTGGACGGGGAAGAGCTAGACTGAGTTTATCGTTAACGGGGGTCATAAGCATGGGACGCACCAGCTTTCGTTTTGTTCAATAGCATACTGGAAGTTGCGTTGAAGTTCAATCGCAAATTTAAGGGCGGGCCCCTTAAACGTCGGGAATCAACTGGCGGACTAATAAAATATTTAAGACGGCGCCACTAATAATTTGGGCGCATTGCGGCTCGCATTGACTCCATCCGATTAGTTGAACCAGTAGCCGATTGTGCCAGATGGCATCTACAACCAGACGGCTCCCTGATTGATAATCGATATGGGAGAGTTGGTCGACGCTAGCTTCGAATTTACCGATGACTCGTAATAATTGGACGATGATAATATCCGTTATATCCTGGTGGTGCCGGTAAAACGTGGCCCGCGAGACCGAGGCGGCCTGGCATAACTGTTTCACGGTCAGACGTGAAAAGGGCAGGTCGGAGTGAAAGGCTTCGCACAGCGCTTTGTAAAGTTTGGCCTGGCTTTGAATGGAACGGTGATCAAGTTTAAGGGGCTTAGTGAGGTTTAATTTTACCATGCGATAAATGAGACACGAATGCCAATAATGTCTCATAACTTCCTTTCTATCCGGAATGATTGTTCCTATAATGTTGAGCATAATCAATGAAGGGGGCGTTTGGGATGTCGCTTAACCCACAGGAAATGAGCAACACGAGACGTGAATTACAAGAAAATTTTGAGTTAACGGGCCTTACGAAGGCTCAGGTGGCCTCTGACCTGGCGATCAGCGAGATAAAACTGGAGCGGTTGTTCTCACTTACTCAACGATCATTGAAAGATCCCTGGATCTTAAGGAATTATCTCATTAAAAAGGTTGAAGAAACTGGGCAACAGCCGGTGCCTTTTACTGCACTCAAGGGGGATTATCACCAATACTGGTTTTTAAACGGTCGGCAAATCGAACGGGGCAAAATGTCACGGGGCGACCAATAATAGTGCCAAAAAAGTGGCCAACTCCTTAGAAAGTACAGGGGTTGGTCGTTTACTTAACGGCTAAATTTAATGACGTAGGGGTAGTCAGGCTCAGAACTTTCACTAGCCAATAAATGAATGTAATGAATCATTGTCGCCATTTCTGGATCACCGTAAGTTAGGGTGTACCAATCAAACTCCAAGGATACGTCATTGAGGATTTCTTCAAGGTCAGCCAAAGAGATGTCACGTTGATGATCATATTGTTTAATCAGTTGTTTAATTTGAAACGTCGTTAGGGTAAACCGGCGAAGCCCCGTGGTTTTGACGGTTTTTAAAGCCCCAATGACATATTGAAGTGCATTTGGGGCAAATTCATTATAATTTGGCCGTATTTCTTTATTCATTGGGATTGGGACTAAATTAAGTAATTGCGCGAAGTGATTAGCAAACTGGTCATTGGTTTCTGAGGCAACAAGTTCTAATTCTTTTGTGTCTGGGTCCGTGGAGTATAGGTTAGTAATGATGGGCATACGCGATTCTCCTAGAAATAAACTTATAGTTGTTCAAGGTTCAGCAATTCACGCTTCAACTGTTCACCACCCCGGTATTGACCCACTTCTCCACTGCTCAAAATGACACGGTGGCAGGGGACAATAAATAGGAGGGGGTTGGCAGCGACCGCGCTGGCGACGGCTCGTACCGCGGTCGGACGGTTAATGGCGGCTGCCAGTTCTTGGTAGGAAACGGTTGTGCCATACGGAATTCGTTGGAGTTGACGCCAAACGGTACGTTGGAAGACCGTTCCGGTTATAAAGTGGTAGGGAATATCAAAGGTCTGTCGGGTTCCCGTTAGAAATTCCGCCAACTGATTTTTGACCGGGTCCAGTTCATGGTGAATGGCGGGCAGCCAATCAGCGGAATTGAGAAACTCCGTGGCTTCCGCGAGTGGGTTGTCGGGAGAACCAACAAATAACACACCTGTTTCATCTGCGATTAAGTAGTAGCGGTGGCCCTTGTGGCTCAAAACGTCGTATTTAAAAGTTGGCATTTCAGTTCCTCCCTAAATAATAAAAAGTTGTCCCCATTTTACCGCGTTTTAGCTGAAATAACGAGTGGTGAGACTAAACAGTAGCATTTCACCCGACTTCTTTTTATAATATTCTTAACGATTATTTAAACGTTAAGAAACGATATGGGGGAAATGACATGAACATTACAATCGTCGGAGCAACAGGAATGGCAGGATTATCGCTCATCGAAGAGGCCGTGCGACGGGGGCATCGGGTAACGGGGATTGCCCGATCGAGCGTTCATCTAAACGAAATTCAGGAGGAATTTTCCGAGGTGACGGTCTTACCTAAGGACGCCTTAGAGTTAACGAAAAATGACTTCTTGGATGCGGACGTCGTGATTGATGCCTTAGCGGCTGATCCGGAACATGCGGAAGTGAACCTCACGTTTGCCCAGCACTTGGTTAGTCTATTTCAAAATACCAATACCCGGTTATTCTTTATCTTAGGGGCGGGAAGCTTAGAAGTCGGTGCTGATAACCATCTCTTTGTGGATGACTTGGAAAAGGATCCCAATGCCGCCAGCTTTATTGCGATTCCTAAGGCCCAGGTTAAGGAATATGACTACCTAAAGTCAGTGACCGATGCTAACTGGTTAGGAATTTCGCCTTCCGCTGATTTTCACACGGGAATGGCCACGGATTACGTGATTGGAACCAATAACCATCTATTGCTGAACCAGAACGATGAATCAGTGACCACTTCAGGGACAATGGCTTTAGCTATTATGGATGAAATTAAATCCGACAAATTTAATAAAACCCGGATTACAATTTGTGATAAAGCGTAATCCGATGGGAGTTCCAATTTAACGAATTAAGTTAAGTTGGAACTCTTTTTTATTCCCTTGCAATTTAGGGCGGTTCCCACTACAATTGCAGAGTTAGCCAAAGAAGGAGGACCCACATGGATGCACAGGCAGTGTTAAAACAAACGTTTGGATATGAATCGTTTCGTCCCGGCCAAGCTGAAATTATTACGAAGGTTTTGAACGGGGAAAACGTTCTGGCTTTAATGCCTACGGGTGGTGGTAAGTCATTGTGCTACCAGATCCCGGCGGTTATGCTGCCTGGCATTACCCTTGTGGTGTCGCCCCTCATTGCCCTGATGAAGGATCAGGTGGACGCGGCAAACGAGACGGGAATTCCCGCCACGTTTATTAATAGTACGCTTACCTTTCCCGAAATGAATGACCGGATTAGTGCGGTCCAAGCAGGTCGGATCAAGCTGCTGTACGTTGCGCCCGAACGCTTTGAATCGCCCGCATTTATGGGGATGCTAGGCCAACTTAAAATCAGCCTAATTGCGGTCGATGAGGCCCACTGTATCTCCCAGTGGGGCCACGATTTTCGCCCCAGCTACTTACGGTTAGCGGATACGCTGGATCAAATTGCCGGTCACCCAAACGTGATTGCCTTAACTGCAACGGCAACGCCAAAGGTTGCGGATGATATCATGGATCGATTGGCAATCCCCAGAGCAAACGAAGTGAAGACTGGCTTTGCCCGGGACAACCTCGCGTTTCAAGTGGTTAAGGATCAGGCGGGCGACACGTTTATCGTGAATTATTTGCGGGCTAATCCGGAACAATCTGGAATTGTCTATTGCAGCACCCGTAAGGAAGTGGAACGGGTGGCCAGCATGCTGGCTAAGAAAAAGATCGACTGTGCCATTTACCATGGTGGGTTAGGTGAGGATGAACGCCGTCAAAATCAGGAAGACTTTCTGTTTGACCGGGTGTTCGTGATGGTCGCTACTAATGCTTTTGGGATGGGAATCGATAAGAGCAACGTTCGGTTTGTCATCCACGACCAGGTTCCGGGAAGTCTCGAAGCCTACTATCAAGAGGCCGGTCGGGCAGGCCGGGATGGATTGCCTGGCGACGCTATTTTATTGTATAAAGCCCAGGATTTAAACGTCCAGCGGTTCTTCATCGACCAATCGGAGATGGCCGATGACCTTAAGAATGCCGAGTATCAGAAGCTCCAGGAAATGAATGCGTACGCAAATACTCAGGATTGTTTACAACAGTTTATCCAGGCCTACTTTGGCGAAACGGCTTCGGCGTGTGACCGCTGCAGTAACTGCTTGGATGATCGAGAACAGCAGGATGTAACGGTGGATGCCCAGATGGTGCTTTCCTGCGTCATGCGAATGGATCAGCACTTTGGCAAGGGGATGATCGCCCAAGTTTTGACGGGGGCCCATAACCAGCGGATTGCAACCTTTCATTTTGATAAACTGTCGACCTATAATTTAATGAGCAACCGAACCCAAAAGGATGTCGGCCACTTCATTGATTATCTGACGGCTAGTGGGTTACTATCCCCAAGCGCTGGTCAGTATCCGACCCTAAGTGTCACTGCGGATGGCGCGGCCGTTTTAAAGGGCGAGCAGACCGTGATGCGGAAGGTGACGCGAAAGGTTGCCTCGCACGCTCCGGTTGCAAAGGACGAGGGTTTATTTGCCACCCTGCGTCAGTTACGGCGCAACCTTGCTGAAGAAGAGAACGTCCCACCGTTTGTTATTTTTTCCGATAAAACCTTACAAGCAATGTGCGAGGTTCTCCCGGAATCGGACGCCGAAATGCTATCCGTTAAGGGAGTGGGGGAAGCGAAGATGGCGAAATACGGCGCCCTCTTTCTCCAAGCTATTGCCACCTACCGGGAATCAGCGACAGCATAAAAATAAAAAAAGCGCCAATTATTTAGACCGATTAACCGTTGGTCCAAATAATTGGCGTTTTTATTAAGTGAAGAACTAGGCGAGGGTAATAATCCAGCCGCCGAGGCAGACTAATAGTAGGCTAACCCCGATGAAAATGGACGTTAACCAACGTCCATCTGTATCCCCTTGCTGAATAAGTCGGGCGAGGTGAATACAGAAGAAGCATAGAATAATGCCGATTGTAACGATTAGTGCGCCAGTAAAGAGATTTGAGTTCAACACCGATTCCTCCCAGGAATTAAATTTCTATTCCCATTATACGGGGCAGTATCCAAAATAACCAGAAAATGTCCCTGGTTTCTTCTTTTTGTTTTCCGTGGGATGATGGTAAAATAAAGCCATGTCATAAGCGAGGTGAACGGGAATGGATCAAAATGAATTTAGTGCAGAGGCCCTTTGGTTGTTGCCAGAGGAAAACGGTAACGTTCAAATGGGGTTAACTGCGGCCGTGAAAGAACAAGTCGGGTCGCTGAACCAGATTGAACTGTTGATGAAGCAGCACGTCCAAATGGGACAGGCCTTTTTAAGATTAACCGGGAGTTTAGCAACCGTTGAGATTGAGGCACCGATATCCGGTCGGCTCATCACCGTCAATCAAGCCTTAGTCGCCGATCCCTCCCGTTACCAGTTTGATCAGGATTCAGACTGGCTGCTTATTATTAATTAAAGTTAAGGGAGTCACAAAATGGGATATCAATGGACAGCATTAGGAACGGAACCCGTATCCGTTAAACGCTTAGCCGCTGAACACGGCGTTAGCCACCGGTTATTTTCGGATTTAAAACGAAACGGGTCCATTTTAATTGAGGACCAGCCGGCAACGTTTGATCAAGTTGTCCAACCCGGTCAGACACTCACCGTCACGTTCCCGACAGAGACGAGTGACCCTAACGTTGCGGTAAGTGACGCGGCCATTGAGGTGCTTTATGAGGACGATCATCTATTGGTCGTGAATAAACCAGCGGGGTTGAATACCGTTCCGGGGCCCGCTAACTCTACGGACACGTTAGTGAATCGAATTAAGGGCCACTGGGTTAGCCAGCAAAGCCCTAATTTGGTACCTCACATCATTACGCGGTTAGACCGATTTACCAGCGGTTTGGTCTTAGTGGCCCATGATCGATTAGCTAACAGCCTGCTAATGCAGCAACAGGGCAACCATGATATCGAGAAGACCTACCTTGCTCTGGTCGACGGGACCATAACGGCTGATCATGATCTGATTGATGCGCCGTTGGCTCAGTCACCCACGGGGTTTAACCAGATCGTGACGCCGGATGGAAAACGAGCGGTGACGGAGTACTGGGTGGTTAACCGGTTCGCTAATATGACGCTGGTCCGGGTTAAACTGCATACGGGACGGACGCATCAAATCCGGGCCCACTTTGCTAACTTGGGGCATCCGGTTGTTGGTGATGAACTATACAACGGCCCAATGGACCGGGGGATTGATCATCAGGCGCTGCATGCTTGGCAATTGGACTTGATGGATCCCTTCACTGAGTCATCCATCCGGCAAGAAGCCCCATTACCCGCAGATTTTAATCGGCTGATGCCTAACCCGGATTAAGTCGAATTGGAGTTTTTGGTCCAAGCCTGTTAGAATAAACGTACTTTATAAGGAAACTGAGGGGTTCAAAGATGTCTGATGAAACTCGGGTTAATTGTTTAGTGGATGAACATGAATATCAGGTCGATGAGGGCCTTTTTTTAGCAGATCTTGACCCCTCGATTCGAAACCGAATTAAACGGGATTATCCCCAAGCCAAGGTGAGTGACTTTATTTGCGGCCACCACCTCTTAAAATACCGGTTAGATCGGGTGGATGCGATGGTTAAGGCCGATCTTAAACAAACCGAAAAAATTAATAAGAAGCTTACCCGGGCGTTGTCAAGTGACGATTATGACATTATTGACGTCAATAAGAGTTTGGAAAAAAGTCTGACGTTTGGCCAACGGGTGTCGGATGACGTCGCTCGTTTTGGGGGGTCGTGGGGCTTCATTGCTATCTTTATCGTGGTGCTAGTCGGGTGGATGATTATTAATGGCTTGCACCTCTTTGGAATTCACTTTGATTCGTACCCGTTTATCCTACTGAACTTAGTTTTAAGCTGTGTGGCTGCCATTCAGGCCCCAATCATCATGATGAGTCAAAATCGGGCGGCTGACCGGGATCGGATGGACGCAGAAAACGACTATCACGTTAACTTAAAGTCGGAGCATGAATTACGGTTGCTGCACGCTAAAGTGGATCACTTGGCGCAGAATCAGATTCCGCATGAACTGGAAATTGAACGATTACAAATTGAAATTTTAGGTGAAATTCGGGACGAGTTAGTCCAGTTGCGGCGGGATGAGCCCGTTGATCACGGGGAGGAAGACAGCCATGAAAACCATTCTTAAGGTCGTTGGATTATTTGTTGTGGGGCTCATTATTGGAACCCGAATGGGCACGCCAACCGTTGCAAGTTCCACAGTTGATCGCTAAGTAACGGGCCTTTCATGAAAATTACGCCATTTTTTGACAAGTACATGGGAACACGGTATGATGTGCATATTGAACTGAAATGGAGGATTTTTTGTGATAATTCGTGAAGCGTCAGCTGACGATGCCGGCCAGATAGCGCCGTTAATTAATATTATTTTTGATGAAATGCAGCTTGAGGAACTCGAGGACGTTCCCACACCCGACTTATTGAAGGTCATCAGGGCCGCTTACCAGACGAAGACGTATCTGTCTGGGGAAGCTACGACCGTGGTGGCCGAGGCCGATGGTCAAGTTGTTGGGGTGGCGTTTGGCTACCCCGGAGAAAATGAAGATGCTGTTAATGACGTTTTAGAACGCCTGTCAGCGAAGAGCAAAGCTTTTACCCAGCCGTTTGAGGCCGAGTCTGAGACGAACGGTGACGAATGGTATTTAGATTCAATTGCGGTTGACCCTAACTACCAGGGACACGGAATTGGAAAGAAGCTGCTTAGAGCACTGCCAGGTTACGCAGATCGTGACGATGAAGAGGTCATTGGGTTAAACGTCGACTATGAAAATCCCGGAGCCATGAAACTCTACGAACGGGCAGGGTTTGAAGTCGTTGGAAGCCGAATGATTGGTGACCACCGTTACTTTCATATGCAAGCGGAGGTCGACCCAGAACCATTGGTTGCCACCGCGTAACAAATCAATTTAATTATATACTGGGCTGCAGCTTACACGCTGCGGCCCTTTTCTATAAACGGGTTAGTTGCGTTTGCGGCGCAAACATGTCAGAATAACAAGTATGCTATAGAGCGGAGGGACCTTATAATGAAGGATCAACTTGAATTAGGCGATGACGAATTTTCTAACATGCTATTAGTGTTGGATCAACCCGTCACTGAAGCCAATCATAAAGATTACAAATTTGAAAACGAAGAAATGCAGGAAATTGCGGATGACGTTTGGGCGATGCCGGCTTACATGACGCCAGACGATGATTTTAGCATGTTTTTTATCTTCACTAAGATTATGAGTGGGGAAACCGTGGTGGCTTTTTCGGAAGGGGAACTCGTTGGAACCGATTTTCAGCTTAGCGAACCCATGCCCACTGGTGAAGGATTAAACCGGTTGAACGAGGAACAACCTGACCGGGCCAAGGCCGTACTTCACTTTTTGAACCAAATTTCAAAGGCGGATGAAGGCAGCTGGCGGATGATTTCGGACGAAGATTTAGAGGACGCTGACGACGAAAACTAGGTTGACAGCCAGGAAAAATCTCCGTATACTTTTAGCCAAGTAATCAGTCCTTTAACTTTAGCACCGTGAGGCTAACAAGGAGACGGCTTGGTAGAAATGCCAAAAGTAGCAATACTTAGGCCCGTTCGGACTGAACGGGCCTTTTTTGCGCACTTTTTTGCGGTCGGGGGCCTGATTTGAATTTATTTCAATTGGAGCGTGAAGATAGTGGAAAAGCAAGTGAGTCAATCTGAACCAACGGGTACGGCGGAATCGTCAACGTTTGTGGTTCCAAAGGAGCACCGGAAGATGTCCGGTTGGGATATGTTTGCAACGTGGATTGGTGCCAATGCCAATAACGGAACCTGGTACATTGGGGGGGTCATTGCCGCAAGCGGATTTTTAACGGCTTCGATGACATTAGTCTGGGTCGGGATTTTATCCTACGCCTTGCTCATCGCAGCCAGTTGGATGGGCTATAAAACGGGATTGGGCGCCATGGCCCTAACCCGTTTGTCCTTCGGGGTTCGGGGCAGCTACCTAGCCTCACTGGTTAACGTGGTTCAGTTTATTGGCTGGGCAGCGGTTAATACGTTCATTGCGGCCACGTCCATTAGCTACCTCTTCCACGACCTATTCGGCTGGGCGATTTACGGACAGCCCGGAGGAACATTCGGATTGGTCGTTGGAATTGTCATTATGAGTGTACTTCATTTACTGAGCGTCTCAATGGGGGAACGGTCCGTTCAGTTAATTGAACGGATTGGGATTATTTTGGTCATTATCTTCGTTATCTGGGAGTCAATTGTCGTCTTTAAGACGGTCTCGTTGACCCAATTAATTCACTGGCAAGCCCCTCAATCACTTCGGCTTTCTCATGGTGCGGCTGCGGATGCGCTCGCTGCGTTTAACTTGGCGTGGGTGACTGCAGGAAGTGACTTTAGCCGGTTTACAACCAGTAAGAAGGGGGCAACCGCTGGGACCTTCCTAGGGGCCAACATTGGATTATTTTGGTTCGCTTTCATCGGGTTAGTTGCAACGATTGGGACGGCAATTAGTCTGAACCACTTCGATCCCAATAATTCTGATCCTAGTACCATTGCAAGTCGCCTTGGTTTGGGCGTTTTAGCCCTTCTAGTAATTGTCATTACGAGTACCACCGCAAACGCCGTTAATTTAATGTCTGCTGGTACCGCTCTGACCAACATTGTTCGGCGGTTGCCGTTAACACCAGCACTCTGGATTGTGACTTTAGCTGCCACCGCCGTGACGTTTATTCCGGTAGTTTCAGCTAGCTTCTTAGCCGTCTTTACCGTCTTTTTAGATGGGATTGGCATGTTTTTGGGTCCTGAAATTGCAATTTTTCTGGTGGATTACTTTATTATTCGGCGTGAAAAGGTGAGTTACGGGGCATTAAACCAGCGAAACGGCGCCTACTGGTATCGACACGGATTAAACCCCGTTGCCGTTGGCGCTTGGGGAATTGGAATTATTAGCTACTTAAGCTTAAAGCAGTGGGCTCCAGTCGCTCAAACGGTTGGAAGCACCTTCGTGGCTATGGCGATTACAGCGTTGGTTTATGGATGTTTAACTACCTTAAAATTAAAGAAAACCAGGTAAACAAAATAACGGGTATGGGACATTAGGTCCGCTTCGCTAAAAATACGACTCTTGCAACATGGTCCGAAAGCCTTTTATCCTTAGCAGGATGCTTTCGGACCAGTAGTTACGGGATAGGGTGTGGAACCGCTCGGTAGATCTTAAGACTTAACGGGGTCATCGAAAAATGCTGATCTTAGGCATTATTCGATGACCTGGTTAAACGCAGAGATCTGAGCGGTGGAACCCGACTAAAGACAGACCACAACCAAATAGGACAAAGGACCAAATCCGATTAAAATACAATCGAACTTGGTCCTTTGTCCTATTTGGCATGGCCTGAACGTCTTATGTTCCAGCCTTTTATTTAATATTTACCGTTTTTAATATCGTTAATTAACTGTTGAGTTGCCTTAGCTTGGTATTCAGCGGCAGCCTGCTTAGTTAGCTGTTCCCGGTCGGAAACGGACATGCTAGGATCCTTCATCATTGCCGTTTTCACTTGGGCTTCAACAAAGGCTTGGGCTCCGGCCTTCATTTTAGCCTGATAAGTTTTATCACTGGCCTTCTTTTGAAGAACCTTAGCCTGTTTAGTACTTAAAACAATGGTCTGTTTATTCACGTACAGGGTGTTTTCCCGTTTGACGTACTGGTGACCGTTCTTTAACCCCCAAAAAAGCCGTTTCATATTGGCGTTATCATACACCCAATACGTGGTCTTGGTTGTCATTTTGTTGGTCCCAGTCGTGGTTTTAACCCGGTTATGGGTTGTTACGCTAGCTTGGGTATGGCTAACCTTTTTGGCATTTGCACTCTGCTTGTAAATGTAGACTTGGTGCTTATTTGCCGTCCCAATTGGCTGATAAAGAATCATCGACATCTGTTTGGAAGGTGAAGCTGAATAAATCTTTTGGGTTTTAGTTTCAGTAATTTGGTGCATCCCGTAATGGTTATCGTCGTTTTTAATTAAGAGCACCGAGGAACCGATCATCCCAAGTAAGGCGAGTACGGCTAAAACGGTGGATAACGTCTTATTTTTAATGTAGACAAAGAACACGTATGCGAGAATGGCACAGATTGATAAAATAATCAGTAACATTAGGCTTCACCTCCATTATCAGTCGTTGACGCAGTAACTTCAACGGAGTGGGCAGTCTTATTTTTAACGAAGAAGGTCACAATTAAGGCTCCGATACAGAAAATGACGGAAACCACAAAGGCGGCCTGATAACCGTTAATGGTAGCGTTAATGAATTTATCACCGTAGGACAGGGGATTCGTTGTTAGTAAGTGGTGGGCCGGTTTTTGGGCCTTAGTGACGTCACTTAGCACGGACATCAAGATGGCGGTCCCAACGGAACTAGCAACCTGACGAATGGTGTTATTCACGGCTGTCCCGTGGCTCATTAAACTCAATGGTAGTGAGTTCATTCCGGCCGTCGTGGCTGGCATCATAACCATTCCAATTCCAAACATCCGAATGGCATAAAGAATGACAATGAACGAAGTAGCTGTGTTTCGTGTGATCCACATGAACGGAATGGTTCCAAGCGTTAGAAGGGTCATTCCAATCATGGTCAATCGACGGGCACCGTATCGGTCAAACGCCGTTCCCGTAATTGGGCTCATAATCCCCATCATGAGGGCTCCCACCAAGAGGGTTAGGCCGGAATCAAAGGCGGACATCCCCTTAACGATTTGCAAGTAGAGTGGAATCACCATTTCTGCCCCCAACATAGCCATGCTAACGGCGGAGCTAAGGATGACACTAACCGTAAATTGGCCCGACTTGAAGACGTGGAAGTTTAAGAACGGATCCTTCATTGTCATTTGACGCCAGATAAAGAGACCCACGAAGACGACACCAACGACTAAGGTTGAAATCACAACGGTACTTCCCCAGCCATCGTTTCCGGCGGTTGAGAACCCGTATAGCAGGGAACCAAATCCGATGGTTGATAAGGCAACGGAGAGGTAATCCAGGGGTTCCTTCCGGGTCTTTAAGACGTTCTTCATTAACCAAAAACTTGCGATGATGACTGCGGCAGTAATTGGAACCAACATGCCGAAAAGATCACGCCAATTATAGTTATCAATGATCCATCCGGAGAGCGTTGGACCAATCGCTGGGGCTAACCCAATGACAATTCCGGCGATCCCCATGGCAGCACCACGCTTTTCCGGTGGAAAGATGGTTAACATTAACGTTTGAAGCATGGGCATTGAAATCCCCACACCAACTGCTTGAATCAACCGCCCCGTTAATAGCACTGAAAAGCTAGGTGCGACCCAACAGGTAATGGTCCCAATTAAGAAGATTGTTAGGGCGGTAATGTAAAGCGGCTTGGATTTGAATACGGTAACCATCCAGGCACTGATAGGGATCATAATCCCATTGACTAACATAAAGCCGGTCGTTAACCATTGAACCGTTGACGTTGAAACATCGAAGGCCTTCATTAAGGTTGGAAAAGCGGTACTTAAAATCGTTTGATTTAGTACGGTACCGAATGTTCCAACTAAGAGGACAGCGATCATCAACCAGCGGTTATAAGGTTTCCCATCGACATCAACTGCATTTCCCAATTGTATCCCTCACTTTGTAAATTTAATTAACCAAAAAATGATTCGCTCTCTAATATAGTCATTTCTGTTGTGACTGTCAACAAACTTGACATAAAAGTTAGTTTTATTATACTGAGTAGCGTAAATTGAAACAATTCAACTAAAGTTTGAAGCAAGGGAGGAGTTATTGGTGCAACCGATTATTGATCGGGAAACCCGTCGCCAAATGCTAGAACAACCGGTATTAGTTGGCATTAGTGAACTCACTAAGGCGGCCAAAATTACCGTTAGTCAGTTACGCTACTGGGAAAAGAAGGGGTACATTGAACCCATTCAAGTCGCTGACGGGGCCCACCATAAGTTCGATCACACGCAGGTAGTTCGAGCAATGATTATTAATCATTTGACGAGAGAGGGATATACCTTAGCTAAGGCAGCGGAGATGGCGTTTGAGTTATCCAAACTAATCGTACCGGTTCGGGATTTTTTGGAGGACCGGCCGGTGGAGCTGGCAACTAACCGTGAACGGCCAACCTTGATTTTAGGCCCCTTCGATCCCGAACCTGATAAAATGCTCATTGCCGTCCACTATCCTGATGGCTGGAAATTTGAGCTTGACCCTCACATTCCGAAAAAGTAAGTACATTGTTTGTTCAACGGTCGGTGATATGGTACTCTAACGGTGTGGAAGATATCAGGTTCAGACAGCAAAAACTTCTCACTGCCAATCGATCTTGTGGCTGGATTGGTATCATGTTGTTGTCGTGTTGTAGTTGAAAGGTTATTCGTAACCGTTCCAAATAGCGCGAATCATTGCGCTTTGATTACTCGGGCTTAAGCTCGAGCAAGCGATCGTAAAGATAAGATGACGTGTGTTTTAGAAAAATAACGTTAAGTTTTTTTTCTACTTGTCTGGATCTGCTTCCACGCTAAAAAGTGACACCGGGTTTAAGAAGTTCCCGGTGCCATTTTTTTATGGTTTTTTCTGAAAATAAAAGTGAAAAAAGTTGAGAAAAAGTGTTGCTTTAAAAAATTTTCGTGTTAAGATAACAAAATCGTCAAAATAAAAGTTCTTAAAGGATGGTGTTATGTATGCTGCTTCGTCAAGCAACGATGGCTGATTTGCCACAAATTGAAACAATCATTAGTGATGGTCGGGACCTGTTAGCGAAACAAAATATCGATCAATGGCAAGGAACTTATCCAGATATGTCGATTTTGGTTGATGACATTGAACAGGGGTTCACAGTTGTATTAGAAGAGGATGGCGAAATTCTTGGGACGACAGCAGTCATACCTGGCGTTGACCCACTTTACGTTGATATTAACGGTGAATGGTTAACGAAGGACACCCCATACGTAGCTTTGCACCGCGTTGCAGTTTCTTCAAGGCATCACGGACGTGGGCTCGCCAATGAATTACTAACCCAGATTTTTAACCTGGTTGACCAAAGTGAAACGATTCAAAGTATTCGGATTGATACTCATCCTGATAACTTAGGGATGCAGCATGTGATCAAGAAGGCTGGGTTTACTGAGACTGGTCGGGTAAAGTTAGTTGGGGCCACTAAGAATAACGGTGACGTGGATGACTTTGCGTACGAACGGTTAGCACATCAACCAGTGGCAGCCCGAGTTTAAATTAACGTTCAAAACAGAGATTCAAGCTCTCCGCGGGGGCTTGAATCTTTTTTTAGGTGCATTTTTTTGGCGAACCAAAAAATATTGTTGAAGGATGGAAATTTTTAGTGAAGTCTGACATAATAGGAGGCGTAAGGAAGTGAGAAAATGCATGAAGAAGATCCGTTAACGGGTCGACGCTTTTTGGGTGTCACCCTTTTGAACATCGGGATTACGGGATTTGAATTGCTAGGTGGCGTTGTCTCGGGAAGTTTAGCGTTACTATCAGATGCCTTCCATAATATGGGGGATGCCGTTTCGATTGTCCTGAGTTATGTGGCTCACCGAATTAGTCAGCGGGGGGAGGACCAACAGAATACGTTTGGTTACCGCCGGGCTCAAATTTTAGCAGCACTATTAAATTCTTTCCTATTAATATTGATTTCAGCCTTTTTGGTCGTCGAAGCAATTCGCCGGTTTAGCCATCCGGAACCCATTCATGGAACCTTGATGTTCTGGGTTGCGGTCATTAGTTTAGCAGCTAACTTACTTTCGACTTGGTTATTAAGCCGGGGATCGAAGCATAACCTGAATATTCGTGCGACTTACCTTCATTTATTAAGCGACGCACTGGGTTCCGTGGCAGTCATTGTTGGAGCGGTTCTGATTGCAACGGTTCAATGGTATTGGGTAGATCCCCTGTTAACAATGGTTGTAGCGATCTATATTATGTGGGAATCCTGGCCGATTATTCGGGAGACCATTCGGATTTTAATGCAGGGAGCACCTGAACTAGATTACGATGCGATTCGGCACGATCTCCTAAGAATTGACGGGGTGACGGGGGTACATCACGTTCACGCGTGGATGATTGATGAAAACAACATCATCTTTTCGGCACACGTTAATTTACACGATCAGCCCTTGAGTAATGTTGAACCCGTGTACCGAAAGATTGAAAATGTTCTGTGTCAGGACTATCATATTAGTCATGTCACTATTCAGGCGGAGTGTCGCCGAGGCAGCGACGAACAAATGATATATGGCGAACACGATTTTCGTCAGTTTTCAGAAAGTGAAAACGCTAAAGAAAAATAATGGGTTGAGGTGAAGCAAGATGACTCCGATGAAGGAGGACTATCTTAAAATAATATTTGAACTGGGCGGAACCCATAAAAAAGTTTCCAATAAGCAAATTGCCCTGAGTCTTAACGTTGCGGCTGGTTCAGTGACTGAAATGATCAGTAAGATGACGGAAGAGGGACTGGCAGTCCACGTGCCGTACTCGGGAATCTCGTTAACTAAAAAGGGAGTTCGTGCGGCCGAGGAATTAGTCCGCAAGCATCGGCTGTGGGAAGTCTTCCTAGTAGAGAAACTGGGTTATTCGTTGGCAGACATTCATGACGAAGCGGAACAGCTTGAGCATGTGACGAGCGACCGAATGATTAACGCATTAGATGAGATGCTTGGCAATCCAACACATTGTCCCCATGGGGGGATTATTCCGGATCGTTCTGGCCACTACCACGAAGATAGCCACCAGGTACTGAATGATGCCAAGGATGGCGACATTGTTACAGTGGACCGGTTTATTGATAACCACGACCTATTGACCTACCTTGGCGAATTAAAGCTAGACATTGGTGATCAGGTCAAGGTACTAAAACATGATCCGTTTGAAGGACCCGTTACCGTCCAGAATTTAACGGATGATACGGAATTGATTGTTAGCTATAAAGCCGCCCACTATGTTTTTGTGAAGTAACATATGGGTTGAAAGCCCCGTTAAGTTCACGTTTAGGCCCGTTAGCCGGGATGATGATTCTATCATCATCCCGGCTAACGGGCCTATTTGGTTTAATTCCAGTTGGGCTCGAAAAAATTGCAGACGGGGATGAATTGATGCTCTATACTAAAGGTATAAGTTGAAGTGAAACGGGGGTCAGCCGCATGACCGAAAAAGAGCTAGATGAAAAGAGTGTACGGGATAATTTAGTTTTAAAAACGGCGTTAACGGCGGGGCGGATTATGATGGAAAACGGCTCAGAAGTTGCGCGGGTCGAAGATACAATGAAACGGATCGCCAAAAACGCTGGAATTGAACATAGCAAGATTTTTATTATGGTAACGGGAATTTTAATGTCCATCCAAGATGGTGCGGGGGCCCAAATTGAGCCCGTAACCAAGCGGACGTTTGACTTACAAAAAATTGTGGTGGTTAATGACTTGTCACGGCAGTATGCCCACCATGATATTACCTTAGATGAGTTTGCCCGTCAGCTTAACGAGCTGGATAAAAACTCGCTGTACTTTCCGTTTTGGTTACAGCTATTAGCAGCGGCCTTTGTCAGCGGCCCGCTAGAAGTCGTTTTTCGGCATAACTATAACCTCTGCGACTTTTTGATTACCTGTCTCGTTGGTGCAATTGGGTGGGCCATTTTTTACTACCTCAGTAAGTTAGTGCGCGTCCGCTTTGTTAGTGAATTTATTGCCTCGGTGGTCATTGCCGTTTTAGCGATGGTATCGGTGCACTTTGGGCTTGGGATTAATTCGGATGACATCATTATCGGAAGTGTAATGCCGTTAGTTCCCGGTGTTCCAATTACGAACGCGATGAGGGATGTCTTGGATGGTAACTTAGTTAGTGGACCCGCCCGGGCAGTGGAAGCTGGGATGTCGGCCGCTGCGATCGGCCTTGGAATTGCCATGGTCATTCAGTTTTACTAGGAGGTGGTAACCGTGGCTTTTTTGATTTCAATTGTCGCAACGTATGCGGCCACCGTATCGTTTGGGATTTTAATTAATATTCCCCGGCGGGCGTTAAACGTGAGTGGTCTTATCGGGGTTTTGGCGTGGGTGATTTACTCTGGAATTGTTCAAATCGGTGGTGGCAGTGTAACGGGAAATCTGATTGGGGCATTTGTGATTGGGGTTGCCTCTATGCAGGCTGCCCGCCACAAAAAGATGCCGGTGATTATTTTTACCATTCCCAGTTTGGTCCCCTTTGTCCCCGGTGGGCAAGCCTACCAGATGATTAAGAACTTTGCCCTAGGTAATCCGGCGGTTGCGGCCGATTATCTTCTACAAGTCGTTATGATCGCCGGGGCTCTGGCGTTCGGATTTGTTTTGTCGGAGTTAGCGAATAGCTTACAGCGGCGGTATCTGACCCGACAAAAGCTGCTTAAGCAGACCGGAATTAAAGAAAAATAAAGGTTTTAGCCCAAGTTAAGTTTCAGGCGCGTGGTATACTTTTAGTTAAGATCAATTTTTGGATGTGAGGATAGTACTTATGCAAATGATGATTAACCGTGATGCCGATCGACCATGGCGATTCTGGCTGGTAGCGGTCCTGTTTGTTATTTTAGCCGTCTCCGTTAAAATGCAGACTGGTTTTTTAAACTTTTTAGACTCAACCTTTATCTCCATGGTTCAGAAGAATCCTTCAAACATGAAGGCTGGATTTTATGCCTTTATGACGTCAATTGCGAGTCCGACGTTGGATATTATATGGGTGGTACTCATTGCCTTTTTACTTTGGGGCTTTAAGTATAAGATTCAAGCCATTTGGGCAATTTTAACGATTATTGGTGGGGATGCCGTTGCGGCAATCGTCAAGAAAATTATTGCCCGCCCCCGGCCTAGTATGCACTTGAAGGTGGATGACGGTTACAGTTTTCCTAGTGGCCACGTTTTTGGGGCTTTCCTGGTAATTGCAATTTTATGGGTCATTGTCGTTCCAATGATTCAGACCAGTTGGAAACGGATCGTCATTCAGGTACTTATGGTGATCGTTTTAATCCTCATCATGGCATCCCGGATTTACCGGGATGCGCATTACCCCTCAGATACCTTGGGTTCGGTAATGTTAGCCTATATGTGGCTGCAAATTGCGGAAGGCCTCTACGCCCGGTTTGCGCCCCGACTAGTTAATTTTCGGGTGTTGCATAACTCAAAGCTATAGGATTGACCACCAGCAATTAGTGGAAATTAATTTATAGACTGAAAAAGCGTTAGCAATTGAGTGGCTGCTCATTGCTAACGCTTTTTAGTTGCGGTGTAATAGAAAAGACACCAGGCATGTGATGACGGGTTAATCGTCCGGTTGGTTATCCCAAACGTGGTCTAACCATTCTAAGGCCAGGTTAAGCCAATGGGCAACGTGAGGTGAATTTGCTTCGGGTTCCCAAGCCGTTACCTGATTTGCCAGCGCTAATCCGTGGGGCCCATGGTCAAAAAGGTGTGCTTCAAAGGGTACCTTAGCCTGGCTCAGCGCGTTGATGTAGGCCAAGGCATTTGCAACGGGAACGGTTGGGTCATCACTGGTTCCCCAGATGAAGGTTGGTGAATTTTGTTGACTAACGTGTAGATCGGCCGCGATGGCGGTTGGATTAGCAGACCATTTTTCAATGGTGGACTGTTCCGTTGGATAACCAAGTTGGGGGCTAATGACAGGGTAGCTTAGGATGACCGCATCCGGTTTGATTTGATCGTTCGATGCGGTGGCGTCGTTTGCCAGCCACTCCGCCTGCCAGTAATCATTTTGAAGGGCCGCAATGTGGCCGCCCACTGAGAATCCGGCCGTTGCGATCCGAGCGGGGTTCAACTTCCATTCCCCAGCGTGATCCCGTAGCATTTTAATGGCGGAGGAGAGTTCAACAATCGGTTTGGGCATTAGGGGCTGACTTTCCCCTAAAAAGCTGTACCGTAAGTAAAAAGCTTGGTATCCTTGATTATAAAAGGCGAGGGCTAAGTCCTCCGCCTGAGTTTCGGGGATGTGGGTGTAAGCCCCTCCTGGCACGATAATGACGGCGGGTAATCGATTTTCAGTACTGGATGACGGATTGGTTTTATCGTGAAGGTAAGCGTGCAGACTAGCAGCACTATCCTTCAGTTTGAGCGGGTTAACAAACGTTTGCATGAAAAAACCTCCTAAACTAGATTTACCCCTATATTGTACCGCAAAGCTGCAGACGATGCGGGGAAAGAAGGCAGACATGAAAAAAATTGATACCCCTAGGCTAACTTTACGTCCCTTGGCTCAGAGTGACCTAGAGGACTTTTTTGAACTGGTTTCTAACAAGCGGGTCGCCAAAATGGCGGGATTTTCCGCGGCTCCATCCCTTGAAAATGCCGGCTATGTCATGCAACGATACCTTAATAACCCGTTGGCCATGGGGATTGAATTGAAACCAACTCGGCGTTTGATTGGGACCATTGAACTATTTGAACGAATGACGAACCATGGAATTCCGGACCAGTTTGCTTGGGATCTAGGCTATTCCTTACAGGAGGCAACTTGGGGCCACGGTTATATGACGGAGGCCGGTCATGTGTTTTTAGCACAGGCAGTCCGAGACACTCCGGTTGAGGCGATCTATGCCAGCTTTTTAGTGGAGAACGAGCGGTCCAAACACGTTTTAGAAAAGCTGGGGTTCCACTATGAAGGGGAGGTTAAGCACCCCGAATTTGCGCTTTTCGCTGCCGGTCAGCATGAGATTATTTATAAACAAACCCGGGATGAATTTTTAAAACGGATGGATTAACGTTGCAATTTTTGTCCGATCGTTTTAAACTAGAGCCAATAGAGAAGAGGCGCAGCCGACATGAGTCAATTTGTTGAGGTTTCCAGACCAATGATGCAGATTAAAAAGGGGAGGTTGCCGAAATGATTAACTTGGAAAATTAATTGTTGGGCCCTGGCCGAATAGGTCAGGGACTGTCGCAAGCAAGACTGTTTGCGGGGCGCTTTCTACGACTAGATTTCGGTGAATTAACGACCGGTTTCTTTCGCATTAGGCGGAGAAACCGGTTTTTTATTTTACCGGAAGCACAGAGAGGGTCCTTCTTTTAAAGGAGGAAGATTCAATGGTAAAGCAAGATAATGGTTCAGATGCAGCGGCCGGGCCGGAAAACGCCGAAACGGTTCACCGGGGATTAAAGTCCCGGCACCTATCGATGATTGCCCTTGGGGGATGTATTGGAACGGGGCTCTTTGTGGCCAGTGGTTCCGCCATCTCTAAGGCCGGTCCAGGGGGTGCCCTAATTGCGTACGCTGGGATGGGGATCATGGTGTACTTCTTAATGACAAGTCTCGGGGAAATGGCGACTAACATGCCGATTTCCGGCTCGTTTGCGGCCTACGCCACGAAGTATGTAGATCCCGCACTTGGTTTTGCGTTAGGGTGGAACTACTGGTTCAATTGGGCGATCACTGTTGCTGTCGATATTTCAACTACGGCATTAGTAATGAAGTTTTGGCTGCCTAATGTTCCTGGCTGGATTTGGAGTATCATCGCGTTGATTTTGATTCTGTTGATTAATGGGATGGCCGTGAGCACGTTTGGTGAAACGGAATTTTGGATGTCAGCCATTAAAGTGGTGACGATCTTTATTTTTATCGCCATTGGGCTATTAACCATCATGGGAATTATGGGTGGCCATGGTCCCGTAGGTCTCAGTAACTTTACGGTCAAACAGGCTCCGTTTGTTGGGGGCTTTCCGGCGATTCTCAGTGTCTTTGTCGTTGCTGGATTTAGTTTTCAAGGGACGGAATTAGTTGGGATTACAGCGGGTGAGTCAGAAGACCCTGAGCACAGTATTCCGAAGGCAATTAACCAGGTTTTTTGGCGGATTATTTTATTTTACATTCTGGCCATTGCTATTATTGCGGCCTTGATTCCCTATACTAGCCCTGACCTACTAGGCTCCTCAGCTTCGGACATTACGATCAGTCCCTTTACGTTAGTGTTCCAACGGGCGGGGCTTGCGGCCGCGGCTAGCGTCATGAACGCCGTCATCCTGACATCTGTGATTTCATCGGCCAATTCGGGGATGTATGCGTCAACCCGGATGCTGTTTTCGATGGCTCACCAGGGGTACGCTCCTAAGTGGTTAGCGAAGACGGGGCGGAACGGGATTCCGTACTTTGCGCTGCTGGCCACCACTCTGGTAGCCGCTGCAACGTTCTTATCAAGTATTCTCGGTCCGCAGGTTTACCTGTGGCTGGTTGCGGCCTCTGGGTTAACCGGGTTTATTGCCTGGGCCGGAATTGCCATTTCGCATTACCGGTTCCGCCGGGCCTTCGTTATGCAGGGGCACGACAAGAGTGAATTAAAATACCACGCTAAATGGTTCCCACTCGGTCCGCTTCTAGCTTTGTTTCTGTGTATTGCTGTCATTGTTGGTCAGGATCCCCAGTCGATTCTATCGGGGAACTGGCAGCAGGTGCTGGTCACTTATATTAGTGTGCCACTCGTCTTATTTTTATACGTCGGGTATAAAATCCACCACCACACGCACCTGATTCCGCTTGACGAAGTCGATGTTTCACCAATCCATGAAGATGCAGAGTTTATCCTTAAAACGGATCCTAAGTCGGATCAAGAGTAAGTTTCTTAAGTTCCCTGACCATAATTGGTAAGGGGACTTTTTTTAGGCGTAAATACTGATTTGTCAATGCTTTAGTGGTATAGTGTTGGCGTGTGGTATAATTCATAGTTGGTTTTAATTGCACTTTGTAAGCGAATTCGCCATAATGATTAAAGAAACGGAGGATGAGGTTTTATGACAAAACGTTTAACGCGGGGAAAAGTCGACCGCATGCAAAAACTTTCTGATAGCGAGGGGCAAATTAACGCCCTAGCGTTGGATCAGCGTGGTTCATTAAAGAAGATGATTCAGGACGCAATGGAACGAAATGGGAAGGCCTATAACATTCAACAGGTTTATGATTTTAAGCGGGATGTTTCTAAGGTGCTAAGTCCCCATGCAAGCGCCATTTTACTCGATGAGGAACTTGGCTTTGAGGGGATTGAAGCGAAGGATAAGAATACCGGGTTAATCATGTCATACGAAAAAACGGGGTATGATGTGGCAACGCCTGGTCGGGAACCTGAATTAATTCCCACCCAGTCAGCAGAAAACATGATTGCGAACGGGGCGGATGCACTGAAAGTCTTGATCTACTATAATCCCAACGATCCTGACGAAATTAACGATCAAAAAAAGGCATTCGCCGAGCGTTACGGGACTGAAGCCGCAGCGGCTGATATTCCAACCTTCTTTGAAATTGTGACGTATGATGATAAAATTGACGACCCAAAGGGTGCTGAGTTTGCTAAGGAGAAGCCGGAATTAGTGCTCAAAAGTGCGGCGGAATTTACTAAGCCAAAGTATCACATGGATGTTTTGAAGCTAGAAATGCCGTTTAATCCGGATTTTGTTGAGGGGATGACCCATTCAGAGGCGACGCCGGTTTATACAGAAGCCGAAGTCAGTGATTACCTCACGCAGCTGGGGAAAATCGTGACCCGGCCTTATATTTTCCTGAGTGGTGGGGTCCCCACCGATACGTTCATGGCCCAATTAAAACTGGCGGGGGAAGCTCACGCTAACTTTAATGGGGTATTAAGCGGTCGGGCCACTTGGAAGGATGGCATTGAAGTCTACGCTAAGGACGGGGAAGATGCCCTCATTAAATGGTTGGAAACGAAGGGTGTCGATAACATCAATACCATTCATAAAATTCTGAATCAGTATGCTTTACCATGGGTAGACAACTACGGTGGCAAGGATGAAATCGATGTCATTGATTTACAGGTGGTCACAGATTAAGTTAATTATTTTCTACTAGATATTGCTTTAACGGATCTCAATGGTACAATATATGGTGTTGCTTTTCGAATGACTAAATAAGGAGAGATTCACTATATGATCGTACTTGCAGGAACAATCGGTGCGGGAAAGACTAGTTTAACCAAGATGTTAGCTGACCACCTTGGTACCCCCGCATTCTATGAATCCGTTGACGACAATAAAATTTTGCCGTTATTTTACCAGGACCCTAAGAAATACGCTTTTTTACTTCAAATTTACTTTTTGAATAAGCGAATTGATAGTTTAAAGGCTTCCTACATGAATGACGCTAGTGTTATGGACCGGTCAATTTTTGAGGATTCCCTGCTCTTTCAATTAAACGCTGATCTTGGCCGTGCAACCCAGACGGAAGTTCAGATTTATGACTCGTTGGTTCAAAATATGATGGAAGAACTACCGGAAGAACCCCATAAAAAGAATCCGGACCTACTGATTGAGATCCAGGTATCGTTTGACACGATGCTGAACCGGATTAAGAAACGGGGCCGGTCGTATGAACAGATTGAAAACGATCCGACTCTCTATAACTATTACCAAGAACTAGATCAACGGTACCAACAGTGGTACGCTGACTACGATAAATCGCCAAAGATGCAAATTGATGGTGACGTCTACAACTTCGTGGAGGATCCCGAAGCTCGGGACGCAGTCTTAAAAATGATTGACGATGAAATCGTTCGGTTAGGAATTACCGCTTAGGTATTGATTGCAGCTCCACGATGAAGTATGATGAACATAATAAATAAACGCGTAAGTGCCTAAAGTAAACCTACAGAAAACCGGTGGTAGATGAGATCCGGGGTCGAAGATCCAGCACGTTAAGCGGGCAGTTAATCCTGCACGGTCGTTCCGTTATCCGTTCAAGTGTGTGGCTTTGCCATGAACTTGGGTGGTACCGCGAAGAGCCTTCGTCCCATGTGACGGGGGCTCTTTTTGTGCATTTTAGGTTATCGTAATCAAGGAGGAACTAAGAATGTTAGATATTAAATTGATTCGGCAAAAAACGGATTTTGTGAAGGAAAAGTTGGCAACTCGGAAAGTATCGGCCCAGGAAATTGATGATTTATTGGCGCTAGATGAACAACGCCGGGAACTAATTGTTAAAAGTGAAACGATGAAGGCGACGAGAAATACGGTTTCAGATGAAATTTCGCAGTTAAAACGGAATAGGGAAAATGCCGATGACAAAATTGCGGAAATGCGGCAGGTTAGCGCTGAAATCAAGCAGATTGACGAGCAGCTAAACGTTTTAAAGGACCAGGTTAATGACGGTCTTTCACGGTTGCCTAACATTCCTAACGACAACGTTCCGGTAGGGTTAGATGAATCTGGGAGTGTCGAATTAAGAAAAATCGGGACGCCACGGGAATTTGATTTTAAACCTAAGCAGCACTTTGAAATTGGGGAAGATTTAGGGATCTTAGATTTTGAACGGGCCGCTAAGGTTTCTGGCAGTCGCTTTGTTTACTATGTTGGCATGGGAGCCCGGTTAGAACGGGCGGTATACAATTTCTTCCTGACCGAAAATTCTAACGCCGGATTTAAGGAAGTTTTGCCACCCTACATTGTTAACTCTGATTCAATGTACGGGACCGGCCAATTCCCGAAGTTTACTGAGGATGTCTACCAGGTAAACGGTGAGGATATGACCCTAATTCCTACCGCTGAAGTACCATTAGTTAACTTTTTCCGGGATAACGTCATTCCAGAAGAGGATCTGCCGGTTTGGTTTACCGCACTGTCCCCAGCCTTCCGGAGTGAAGCGGGAAGTGCGGGGCGTGATACCCGGGGCCTCATCCGGTTACACCAGTTCAATAAGGTTGAAATGGTCAAATTCTGTAAGCCGGAAGACTCATGGGATGAATTAGAAAGTCTCACTAAACAGGCTGAAAGTCTATTGCAAAAACTTGGGTTGCCATACCATGTCATTACGTTGACCACTGGCGATATGAGTTTTACGGCCGCAATGACCCATGACCTAGAAGTCTGGATGCCAGGGCAAGACCAGTACCGGGAAATTTCCAGTTGTTCGAATACGACTGATTTCCAAGCACGTCGAGCTCACATTCAGTACCGCGATGATGATGGCAAACTTCAATTTGTCCACACGTTAAATGGTTCTGGATTAGCCGTGGGGCGGGCCGTCGCTGCCATTTTAGAGAATTATCAAAATGCCGATGGTTCCGTTACCGTCCCTGAAGCCCTCGTGCCCTACATGGGGGGAGTTAAAACCATTACCAAGGCAGATCAAAAATTTTAAAAACTGATTAAACATGCATGGATAGCCAAATGAATTTAGCTCTCTATGTCAACAAGCCCGTAAAAGCCAGGTGATCCTCACCGACTTTTGCGGGCTTGCTTTACTTTATTTTTAAAACGGAATAAAAAAATTGGATTTAGACTAGTATTTTAAGAGCAGTTAGGGTATGATGTTAAGTGTTGTCGGGTAATAGATATTCAGCTAACGAATATTTATTCGAAAAACTTCAAAAAGTTATTGACAGACAATGAACGAGATGATATATTTAAATAGTTGTTTCGAACGATAATTAATCGTTTGGTAAGCATATGGAGGATTAGCTCAGTTGGGAGAGCATCTGCCTTACAAGCAGAGGGTCACAGGTTCGAGCCCTGTATCCTCCATGGAACGTCCTACTTAAGGGGACGTTCAGGTAATAGGTCATGCGGGCGTGGCGGAACTGGCAGACGCGCAAGATTTAGGTTCTTGTGTCTTATGACGTATGGGTTCGAGTCCCTTCGCCCGCATCCTACCGAATAGGTAGTTTAATATCAAAACACATTTGCCGACTTAGCTCAGTAGGTAGAGCACTTCACTAGTAATGAAGGGGTCGGGCGTTCGAATCGTCTAGTCGGCATATGCGGAAGTAGTTCAGTGGTAGAACATCACCTTGCCATGGTGGGGGTCGCGGGTTCGAATCCCGTCTTCCGCTTTGTATCACCCTTGCCGGGGTGGCGGAATTGGCAGACGCACGGGACTTAAAATCCCGCGGTCAGTGATGACCGTACCGGTTCAAGCCCGGTCCTCGGCATTTAACTGAATAGTTAAATTTTTTGCACCCATAGCGCAATTGGATAGAGTGTCTGACTACGAATCAGAAGGTTGTAGGTTCGACTCCTACTGGGTGCATTTTTTATTTCGGGAAGTAGCTCAGCTTGGTAGAGCACCTGGTTTGGGACCAGGGGGTCGCAGGTTCGAATCCTGTCTTCCCGATCGCACTGGATATCCAGCGCATTCGACATCAGTTTAGATGATCGGGAAATAGCTCAGCTTGGTAGAGCACCACGTTCGGGACGTGGGGGTCGCAAGTTCAAATCTTGTTTTCCCGATAGAATGCAAATAAACGTCACAACCGATCAGGATGAATTCTGATCGGTTGTTTTAGTCTCCCATCCACCTTACAATGGAGCTAAGCGGAGTACTTTGCGTAAATACTTTGCTTTTGGTTCAAAACTTCGTATAATATTGAATGACATTTAGTCAATATTAGTCAAAAGTGAGGGGGAATCAAAATGGAGGATCAAAATATTTCGGATATGATTGAATCCTATTTGAAACAAATTTTGATGGATACAAAACGGGTCGAAATCCGACGGTCAGAGGTTGCTGATCAGTTTAACGTGGTTCCCTCCCAGATTAACTATGTGATTAAGACCCGGTTTACCATCCAAGATGGCTATGTCGTTCAGTCCAAGCGTGGTGGCGGAGGATATATCCGCATCGAAAAGGTCAAACTGCTCGATAATTTAGAGCACATTGATGCGCTGATTGAGGCGGTCGGACAGTCCATTTCCTACCATGATAGTGTAGCGGTTATTCGCAGCTTATATAATGATGGAACCATTAACCGACGGGAAGCTAATATTATCTTGGCGGCTATTGACAAAAATGCTGTGTCGGTGGATAATCGCGCGCAGGAAGATCGGACTAGGGCACAAATCCTAGTCGAAATATTGAACCACTTATGTTACGAAAGTTAAGAAAGTGAGGACCTGCAATGGATAACTTATTTACCCCGAGTGCCAAACGAGTATTGGTTTTAGCTCAGGAACAAGCCAAGTACTTTAAGCATCAGGCCGTGGGAACTGAACACCTTCTTTTGGCACTGACCATTGAAAAGAACGGGATTGCGAACAAGGTACTCCAACAATTTTCGGTGACAGAAGATGATGTTCGTGAAGAAATTGAACAATTTACGGGATATGGTAATTTAACTGACGTTGATAAGGATACGTACTTACCTTATTCGCCTAAGGCCAAGGAAATTTTAGCAATTGCTGGTGACGAGGCCAAACGTCTAGGCGCCGCTAAAATTGGCACGGAGCATATTTTATTAGCTCTCCTAAGTGATGACAGCCTCTTATCATCCCGAATTTTAATGAGTCTCAACTTAGACTTAGACCAAACTCGGAAAATTATCTTACGTAAGTTGGGAATTGCTGAAACACAAACTCGGCGTCGAGATTCCCGGCAGGCGAAGACTAAGGCGGGCACGCCAACGCTTGATTCGTTAGCCCGTGACTTAACCCAACTAGCCCGAGATGGTCGCATGGATCCAACCGTTGGCCGGGATAGCGAAGTTAAACGGGTAATTCAAATTTTATCCCGCCGGACTAAGAATAATCCTGTCCTACTAGGTGAACCCGGAGTCGGAAAGACTGCAATCGCTGAGGGGCTAGCCCAGCGGATTGTAGCGGGTGATGTTCCGGAAGATATGCAAGATAAGCGATTGATGATGCTTGATATGGGATCGCTAGTTGCGGGAACTAAGTATCGGGGTGAATTTGAAGACCGGTTAAAAAAGGTTATTGATGAAATTTATCATGACGGGCATATTATTCTCTTCATTGATGAGTTGCATACGTTAGTTGGAGCTGGTGGTGCAGAAGGTGCCATTGACGCTTCTAACATCTTAAAGCCGGCACTTGCTCGTGGCGAATTACAGACAATTGGAGCCACCACGTTAGATGAATACCAGAAGTACATTGAATCTGACGCAGCGTTAGCCCGTCGGTTTGCCACCGTAATGGTTGATGAACCTAGCGAGGATGAGGCCGTTGCCATTCTTAATGGACTTCGCTCACGGTATGAAGATCACCACCATGTTAATATCACAGAGGATGCTGTGGCCGCCACAGTGAGACTATCAAGCCGGTATATCTCTGACCGGTACCTGCCTGATAAGGCGATTGATTTAATGGATGAAGCTGCGGCTAAGGTCCGAATTGATCATTTTGAAGCAGCCCCAGTTAACGGGCCTGAACAGCAACTTGAGCAATTAGTAGCTGAAAAGGAGACGGCCATTGAGAACCAAGAGTTTGAACGTGCGGCCGACCTGAGAACTCAGGAAATGGCACTACGGGATCAAATTAAGCAGGCTCAAGAAGACGAAGCATCCTCCGAGTCTGAGGAAGATCAATCCTATGACTTAAACGTTACTGCGGAAGACGTAGCTGAGATCGTATCTGAATGGACGGGCATTCCGTTGACGCAATTGAACCAGTCACAGGCTGATCGGTTGGTCAATCTCGAGGGTGAACTTCACAAACGGGTAATTGGGCAGGACGAAGCCGTTTCGGCAGTCTCCCGGGCCATTAGACGGGCTTACGCGGGACTTAAGAATCCTAACCGACCAATTGGTTCCTTTATGTTCTTGGGCCCAACGGGGGTCGGGAAAACGGAATTGGCTAAGGCGCTTGCACAGGACATGTTTGGCAGCGAAGATAACATGATCCGGGTCGATATGAGTGAGTACATGGAAAAGTACTCAACTAGCCGGTTGATTGGTTCGGCGCCTGGTTACGTGGGTTACGATGAAGGCGGACAGTTAACCGAACAAGTTCGACAAAAGCCATACTCAGTGGTTCTGTTTGATGAAGTTGAAAAGGCACATCCCGATGTTTTCAACCTTTTGCTCCAGGTCTTGGATGACGGGTACCTGACGGATTCGAAGGGGCGCAAAGTTGATTTCAGAAACACGATTCTCATTATGACTTCTAACTTAGGGGCTACCCAACTGCGGGATGAAAAGACCGTTGGGTTTGGTGCCGAGGACCTGTCTAATAATTATGAAGCGATGAATAAGACAATTCGAGAAACCTTGAAGAAGTCGTTTAGACCTGAATTCTTAAACCGAGTGGATGAAATTGTAGTCTTCCATTCCCTGACAAAAGAACAACTTCATCAAATTGTTAAACTGATGACGCAGGAAATTGTTGATCGATTAGCGGAACAGAACGTTAAGCTCAAGGTTACACCGGCTGCGATTGATAAAATCGCGGCGGCGGGCTTTGATCCAGAATATGGGGCACGGCCAATTCGACGGGCACTCCAAACTGAAATTGAAGATCGGTTAAGCGAATCACTCTTAGATGGGACGATTCACGAGGGGGATCGCGTTACCGTTGGAGCATCCCATGGTAAGGTAACGGTATCCAGTAAGACGCCTCAACCTAAAGAACCGGTCGCTAGCCACTAAAATATCGTTGCTAAAAGTCACCCCGTGGGGTGGCTTTTTTATTGCATGAAGTTCTGCAAAAGCACTTGACGATCGTTCAAAAGGTGTGTATGATAGCACCTGTATGCAACCGTGAATTGAAATGAACTAAGCGGATCTATTGTCCCGTGGGGTTCTTATAAAACCAAAAGTAAGATCATGATCTTATTTTTGGATTTTTTTTGCCAAAATTCGGATGATTTAAGTTAAAAAAAGCATTTGTAATCAAAATGTAATATTCGATGAGGCCAATTCGCAGAATATTTTGGAGAGGTGAACAACTTGGCAGGACACTTAGTAAGATACGGAAAACACCGTACACGTCGTAGTTACTCACGTATTAAAGAAGTCCTTGACTTACCTAACCTGATTGAAATTCAGTCGAATTCCTACAATTGGTTCCTCGACGAAGGTTTACGTGAAATGTTCGACGACATTATGCCAATCGAAGATTTTCAAGGAAACCTTTCATTAGAATTTGTTGATTATCAGCTGTTAGAACCTAAATATACCACTGATGAAGCTCGTGAACATGATGCGAACTATTCAGCACCACTACACGTGACGCTTCGGTTAACTAACCATGAAACTGGCGAAATCAAGTCTCAAGACGTGTTCTTTGGCGACTTCCCGTTAATGACTGAACAAGGGACGTTCATTATTAATGGTGCAGAACGGGTTATTGTCTCACAACTTGTTCGTTCCCCAGGTGTTTACTATAAAGAAGAAACCGACAAAAATGGTCGGGTTATTTATGGCGCAACCGTGATTCCTAACCGGGGTGCCTGGATGGAATTTGAAACCGATGCGAAGGATGTTTCGTACGTTCGGATTGACCGGACCCGTAAGATCCCAATTACCGAATTAGTTCGAGCATTAGGTTTCGGATCTGATGATGAAATTTTAGATATCTTGGGCGAAAACGACAGTTTACTGTTAACCCTTGAAAAGGATATCCATAAGAATAGTGACGATTCCCGGGTTGAAGAATCCTTAAAGGATATCTACGAACGGTTGCGGCCAGGTGAGCCTAAGACGGCTGAATCCTCCCGTAACTTATTGACGGCTCGTTTCTTCGATCCTAAGCGTTATGATATGGCTCCCGTGGGTCGTTATAAGACTAACAAGAAGCTAAGTTTAAAGACTCGGCTGCTTGGATTAACCCTGGCTGAAACGTTGGCTGATCCAGATACTGGGGAAGTCATTGCGCAAGCCGGTACCGTTGTCGATAACGATGTGATGAAGACCCTAGGTGCCTACCTAGACCGCGACGACTTTAAGATGGTGACTTTCCAACCTTCTGATGAAGCCGTCGTTACGGACCCAATGACGATTCAAGTCGTTAACGTTCAATCTCCTGAAGACCCAGAAACGGTCTTACCGATTATCGGAAACGGGAACATTGATTTGAAGTGGAAGCACATCACACCTGCTGATATTATTGCTTCCATTAACTACTTCTTTAACCTTCAAATGGGTATCGGTTCAACCGATGATATTGATCACTTAGGTAACCGTCGGATTCGTTCCGTTGGTGAATTGCTGCAGAACCAGTTCCGGATTGGTCTTTCCCGGATGGAACGGGTGGTTCGTGAACGGATGTCTATTCAAGATGCCGACACGGTTACTCCGCAACAATTAATTAATATTCGTCCGGTTGTAGCCGCTGTGAAGGAATTCTTTGGTTCCTCACAACTGTCACAATTCATGGACCAAACCAACCCCTTAGGCGAATTAACGCATAAACGGCGTTTGTCAGCCTTAGGACCTGGTGGTTTGACACGTGACCGGGCTGGATATGAAGTCCGGGATGTTCATTACACCCACTACGGTCGGATGTGTCCAATTGAAACGCCTGAAGGACCTAATATCGGGTTGATTAATAGTTTGTCAAGTTACGCTCGGGTTAACAAGTACGGCTTCATTGAAACCCCTTATCGGCGTGTTTCATGGGATACGCACAAGGTTACCGACAAGATTGATTACTTGACTGCTGATGAAGAAGATAACTACGTTGTTGCGCAAGCAAACACGCCGTTAAACGATGATGGCTCGTTTGCCACTGATTCCATCATGGCCCGGTCTAAGTCGGAAAATATCGAAACGACCGCTGATAAGATTGATTACATGGATGTTTCGCCTAAGCAAGTTGTTGCCGTGGCAACAGCATGTATTCCTTTCTTGGAAAACGATGATTCTAACCGGGCCCTCATGGGTGCTAACATGCAGCGGCAAGCTGTGCCGTTGATTGATCCTCACGCTGCCCTCGTTGGGACGGGGATTGAATATAAAGCTGCCCATGATTCTGGGGTAGCAATGATTTGTCGTCACGATGGAACGGTTGAATATGTTGATGCCCGTGAAGTTCGGGTTCGTCGTGAAGATGGTGCTTTAGATAAATACAAGTTAATGAAATTCCGTCGTTCTAACGGTGGTAAGAACTACAACCAACGTCCAATTGTTAAGGTTGGGGATAAGGTTGAAGCTGATGAAATCTTAGCTGATGGACCATCAATGGAAAACGGTGAATTGGCCCTCGGTCAAAACCCATTAGTTGCCTTTATGACTTGGCAAGGGTACAACTTCGAAGATGCCATCGGAATTAACGAACGGTTAGTTCAAGATGACGTTTACACGTCAATTCATATTGAAGAATATGAATCAGAAGCCCGTGATACGAAATTAGGACCCGAAGAAATCACCCGTGAAATTCCTAACGTTGGGGAAGACGCCTTAAAGAACCTGGATGCTGATGGAATTATTCGGGTTGGGGCAGAAGTTCAAGATGGAGATATCTTAGTTGGTAAGGTTACGCCTAAGGGTGTGACTGAATTATCCGCTGAAGAACGACTCCTCCACGCAATCTTCGGTGAAAAAGCCCGTGAAGTCCGTGATACCTCCCTTAAGGTTCCTCATGGCGGCGGCGGTATCATCCAAGACGTTAAGATCTTTACCCGTGAAAATGGGGATGAACTTAAGCCCGGTGTAAACATGATGGTTCGAGTTTACATTGCCCAAAAGCGGAAGATCCAAGTTGGGGATAAGATGTCCGGACGGCATGGTAACAAGGGGACTGTCTCCGTGGTTATTCCTGAAGAAGATATGCCTTACCTGCCAGACGGAACACCAATTGATATTATGCTGAGCCCAATGGGTGTGCCTTCCCGTATGAACATTGGTCAAGTTATGGAGTTACACTTAGGTATGGCCGCTCGGAAGCTTGGAATTCACATTGCAACGCCCGTCTTTGATGGGGCAAGCAGTGAAGATATTCAAGATGCGATTCGTGAAGCCGGAATGCAGTCTGACGCTAAGTCAGTTGTTTACGATGGTCGGACGGGTGAACCGTTTGATAAGCGGATTGCAGTCGGAGTTATGAACTACCTTAAGTTGGCCCACATGGTGGACGATAAAATTCACGCTCGGTCAATTGGACCTTACTCTCTGGTTACGCAACAACCACTTGGTGGTAAAGCACAGTTTGGTGGCCAACGTTTCGGGGAAATGGAAGTCTGGGCCCTCGAAGCGTACGGGGCTGCTTACACCTTGCAAGAAATCTTGACTTACAAGTCTGATGATGTTGTTGGACGGGTTAAGACCTACGAAGCCATTGTTAAGGGCGAACCACTGCCAAAACCTGGTGTACCTGAATCCTTCCGGGTGTTAGTTAAGGAATTACAATCACTTGGCTTGGATATTAAGGTGTTAGACGGTAACAGTTCCGAAATCGAACTTCGTGACTTAGATGACGAAGACGATGACGTGATAAACGTTGACGCTTTAAGCAAGTATGCGGAACAGGAAGCAGAAAAGAAGAAGGCTGCGGAGGCTGCTACTCAGGGGGCAGATTCGAGCACAGTAACTACTGATACTACTAACAAGGACTAAAGAAGAAGGAGGTCGATCTTTTGGTCGATGTCAATAAGTTCGAAAGCATGCAGATCGGACTCGCCTCACCAGATAAGATTCGGAGTTGGTCATATGGTGAAGTTAAAAAACCAGAAACCATTAACTATCGGACTTTAAAGCCTGAAAAAGACGGTCTGTTTGACGAACGTATTTTTGGCCCAACTAAAGACTGGGAATGTGCCTGTGGTAAGTACAAACGGATCCGCTATAAGGGCGTCGTTTGTGATCGCTGTGGGGTTGAAGTTACTCGGTCTAAGGTTCGCCGTGAACGGATGGGACACATCGAACTTGCAGCACCAGTAACTCATATCTGGTACTTCAAGGGGATTCCAAGTCGGATGGGCTTGGTCTTAGACATGAGCCCCCGGGCACTTGAAGAAATTATCTACTTTGCTTCCTACGTTGTCCTCGAACCTGGTAATACACCACTCGAAAAGAAGCAGTTATTATCAGAACGTGACTACCGTGAAAAGAAGGAACAGTACGGGAATGAGTTCAAGGCAGAAATGGGCGCCGAAGCCATCAAGAAGTTGCTTCAAGACGTTGACTTAGATAAAGAAGTTTCTGACTTGAAGGATGTCTTGAAGACGGCAACCGGACAAAAACGGACCCGTGCCGTTCGCCGCTTAGACATTCTGGAAGCCTTTGTTAAATCAGGTAACTTACCCGATTGGATGGTCTTAGATTGTATTCCCGTCTTACCACCTGATTTACGGCCAATGGTTCAACTTGAAGGTGGCCGGTTTGCTACCTCTGACTTGAACGACTTATACCGTCGGGTGATTAACCGGAATAACCGGTTGAAGAAGCTGCTTGATCTTCATGCTCCTGGAATCATCGTTCAAAATGAAAAACGGATGCTGCAAGAAGCTGTCGACGCGCTGATTGATAATGGCCGTCGTGGCCGACCAGTGTCTGGCCCAGGTAACCGGCCATTGAAGTCCCTTTCACACATGCTGAAAGGGAAGCAAGGTCGTTTCCGTCAGAACTTACTGGGTAAGCGGGTTGACTACTCCGGTCGTTCCGTTATTGATGTGGGACCTAACCTGAAGTTTAACCAGATGGGACTTCCAGTTCCGATGGCAATGGAATTATTTAAGCCGTTTATCATGCGGGAGTTAGTTGCCCGCGGGCTAGCGTCAAACATCAAGAGTGCAAAACGTATGATTGATCGTGAAGATGATGAAGTCTACGACGTACTTGATGATGTCATTAAGGAACACCCCGTATTGCTTAACCGGGCCCCTACGCTTCACCGGTTGGGGATTCAGGCGTTTGAACCCGTCTTAGTGAGTGGGAAGGCAATGCGGTTGCACCCATTAGCTTGTGAAGCTTACAATGCCGATTTTGATGGGGATCAAATGGCCATCCACGTGCCCTTATCTGATGAAGCCCAAGCGGAAGCTCGACTTTTGATGTTAGCTGCTGGACACATTTTGGCGCCTGCCTCAGGTAAACCAGTGGTTACACCATCACAAGATATGGTGATTGGTAACTACTACTTGACGATGGAAGAAGCTAATCGTGAAGGCGAAGGCATGATCTTCAAGGATTACAACGAAGCAATCATGGGTTACCAAAACGGATTAGTGCACTGGCATACGCGGGTCGGGATTCAAACTTCATCCCTCCCAGGCAAGACGTTTACTGACAGCCAGAAGCAAAAGATTATGGTCACAACCGTTGGAAAACTGATTTTCAACAGTATCCTGCCTAAGTCATTCCCTTACTTGAACGAACCAACGGCAACTAACCTGCATGGTTACGTTCCTGATAAGTACTTTTTGGATGCCGGCGAGGATATCCATGATTACTTGAAGAATGCTGAACTGGTATTACCATTTAAGAAGGGCTTCTTATCTGATATTATTTCTGAAGTTTACAAGCTTTACAAAGTGACAGAAACATCATTACTGTTGGACCGGATGAAGGACTTGGGTTACGACAAGTCAACGAAGTCTGGGATTACGGTGGGAATTATCGATGTGACTGAACTTCAGGATAAGCCTCAAATCATTGAAGATGCGCATAAACAAGTCGCAACCGTTACTAAACAGTTCCGGCGTGGTTTGATTACGGATCATGAACGTTACGAACGGGTCATTGGTATCTGGAATGATGCTAAGGATACGATTCAAGACGAATTACAAACGAGTTTCGAACAACAGAACCCAATCTTTATGATGTCGGATTCTGGTGCGCGTGGTAACATCTCTAACTTTACGCAATTAGCCGGGATGCGTGGTCTGATGGCCGCTCCTAACGGTGAAATCATGGAATTACCAATCACGTCAAACTTCCGTGAAGGGTTAACGGTGATGGAAATGTTTATTTCTACCCACGGTGCTCGTAAGGGGATGACCGATACGGCCCTTAAGACGGCCAACTCAGGTTACTTGACTCGTCGTTTAGTTGATGTGGCACAAGATGTTATTATCCGTGAAAAGGATTGTCACACTGACCGTGGAGTTCTTGTGCGTGCAATTACGAACGGGAATGAAATGATTGAACCACTTTACGATCGGATCTTAGGTCGCTACACCGCTAAGACGGTGAAGGATCCAAATACCGATGAAGTTATCATTGGTATGAATGAAATGATCGATGAAGACGTTGCGCAAAAGATTATTGATGCCGGTGTTGAAGCCGTTACGATCAGAAATGCCTTCACTTGTAATACTGAACACGGGGTCTGTGAACACTGTTACGGACGTAACATGGCCACAGGTGACGATGTTGAAGTTGGTGAAGCTGTCGGAACAGTTGCCGCACAGTCAATCGGTGAACCCGGAACGCAATTAACGATGCGTAACTTCCATACCGGTGGGGTTGCCGGAAACGAAGATATTACGCAAGGGTTACCTCGTATCCAAGAATTAATGGAAGCCCGGAACCCTAAAGGTAAGGCTGAAATTACTGAAGTTACGGGTACGGTTGAATCCATCGAAGAAAACCCAGCCGAACGGACGAAGGAAGTTACCATTAAGGGTGAAGCTGATACTCGTTCATACACGTTACCAATCAACTCACGGATGCGGATTTCCGAAGGGGACTTCATTCACCGTGGTGCCCCATTAAACTACGGGTCAGTTGATCCTAAGGAAATGTTACGGGTTCGGGATGTTCTTTCTACTGAAAATTACTTGCTGCACCAAATCCAAAGTGTTTACCGGATGCAAGGTGTGGAAATTAGTGATAAGCACGTGGAAATCATGGTTCGTCAGATGCTGCGGAAGATTCGGATCATGGATCCTGGTGACACGGATGCCCTACCAGGTACGTTAGTCGACGTTCAAGATTTCCGTCGCAATAACACCCAAACGTTAATTTCTGGTGGAATTCCAGCTACTGGTCGCCCAGTGATCCTTGGTATCACAAAGGCTGCCTTAGAAACGAACAGTTTCTTATCAGCTGCTTCCTTCCAGGAAACTACGCGGGTATTGACGGATGCTGCCTTACGTGGCAAGAACGATCCGTTAGTTGGTTTGAAGGAGAATGTCATTATCGGGAAGTTAATTCCTGCTGGGACTGGAATGCCTGATTACCGGCAAATCAAGCCTAAAGAAGTTGGCGCTGCTTCCACAGAGGGTGTTTACTCCATTAGTGACTTGGAAAAACAAATGCAAGAAGGAACTCAATTGAGCTAATTGAGTTTTAAAACTAAAGCGGTTGGTCAACCTAATGAAAGTTAGGCGGACCAACCGCTTTTTTATAGCTGTAAAACGACCTCACAGGCCATTGCTAGGGCGGGGATGAAGGGGAGGTACCGGGATTTGGGATGGTAAATGAAGCCCAAAACCAGGAGAAAGCCGGAAGCGATAAAAATGACGAGTGCTGTTTGATAGAAACTCGATGATAACCAAACGTATCCAAAAAAGAGGAGGTCCCCCTCGCCAATTAGACGGAGTCGACCGGCGCACTTATCCAGTAAAAGCCAAAACAAAATAAAGAGCCCCAGCGCCAGCCAACGCTGAGTGACTATCGCGCTCGACAGGGCGAGTAACGCGAGACACCAAGATGAAAAGGATCGGGTTGTCCAATCCTGTAAGGCCAAAACAGTTAAAAGAGTTGCCTGGCAGTAAGGATAGATGTGCCATGAACCAATGGGGTACCGTAGGGCAATTAACAAGAAGCAAAAGCCTAAGCTACATTCCGCTAACCAACTGAGCTTTGAAATGGGATGTTGGCAGTAACGGCAGCGCCCCCGGAGAAATAACCAACTTAGAATGGGAATTAAATCAAGTGGCGCCAGAAAATGGTGGCACCACTCACAATGGGAGGCTGGAAAACAGATTCCAGTCCGGGCGTTAGTTCGGGTAACGGCTAGGGATAAAAATGAGCCAAAGCTGGCGCCTAAGAGGAGAATTAAAATTAAACGGATTTGATTCAAAACTGTCATGATGATCACCTCACTAGTAAGTTCGTGAGACAAGCCGAAATTGCCGAAATAATTTCAAAAACCACCGTGAGTGTTATTGACAGGGGGTAGGCATCATGTTAACCTATATAAGGTGCTTTTCGCAGACAGTTTTTCTGTATCGACAGGACATGCTGACTGGCAAGCGGGAAGGACACTTCAATCTGGATGCGCATTGGGTCAATCTTTTTTTATTGGTAAAAAAGAACCACCTGGATGTGTGGACTTAAAAATAAGGATTATGAAGAAAGGAGGACTATTTAGATGCCTACTATTAACCAATTGGTTCGTAAAGGTCGTAAGTCTAAAGGTTCTAAGTCAGATGCCCCAGCTTTAAACTACGGGTACAACAGTTTCAAGAAGATTCAAACGAAAAATCCTGCACCACAAAAGCGTGGTGTAGCAACTCGTGTTGGTACGATGACGCCAAAGAAGCCTAACTCTGCATTGCGGAAGTATGCTCGTGTACGTTTATCAAACCTTATTGAAGTGACTGCCTACATTCCAGGTATTGGTCATAACCTCCAAGAACACAGTGTTGTTTTAATTCGTGGTGGCCGTGTAAAGGATTTACCTGGGGTTCGTTACCACATCATCCGTGGTGCGCTCGATACTGCCGGTGTCCAAGATCGTCGTCAAAGTCGTTCTAAGTACGGTACAAAGAGACCTAAGAAGTAAATAAACAATAAAGTGATTTGATCTCAACTTGCATGGTTCCCATGGGGTTGAGTTATCCAAGGAGGATTAGAATTATGCCTAGAAAAGGTCATGTTCAAAAACGTGAAGTCCTTCCTGATCCACTTTACAACTCAAAGTTGGTTACTAGCTTAATCAACCGGGTAATGTTAAGTGGTAAACGCGGGACTGCAACTAAGATTATCTATGGTGCATTTGACATCATTAAAAACGAAACAGGTAACGATCCTGTTGAAGTATTCCAAGAAGCCATGAAGAACGTTATGCCTGTATTGGAAGTTAAGGCTCGCCGTGTTGGTGGATCTAACTACCAAGTTCCGATCGAAGTTCGTCCAGATCGTCGCGAAACGTTAGGCTTGCGTTGGGTCGTTCAATACGCTCGTTCTCGTGGTGAACACACGATGACTGAACGTCTTGCACGTGAAATCATGGATGCAGCTAACAACACTGGTGCAGCTGTCAAGAAGCGTGAAGATACGCATAAAATGGCAGAAGCAAACCGTGCGTTCGCTCACTACCGCTGGTAATCAGCAAGATGCTGCCTTTGCAGCATGAGCCAAGAATTAATTTAGGCTGTTAAAACATCTGAATGTTCTTTCTGCCTAGTTGGTAAATTGGTTGGTGGCTATTATATGATTTCATATACTAGCCACCTTTTTGAAAATAAGATTAAAAATTGAGAGGAGTAACACTTTAATGGCTAATACACGTGCCTATCCACTCGATAAGACTCGTAACATTGGTATCATGGCCCATATTGATGCCGGTAAGACGACGACTACCGAACGTATCCTGTATTATACTGGTAAGATCCACAAAATTGGTGAAACCCATGATGGGGCTTCACAAATGGACTGGATGGCTCAAGAACAAGAACGTGGGATCACGATCACTTCCGCCGCTACGACTGCGCAATGGAAGGATCACCGGATCAACATCATCGATACCCCAGGACACGTTGACTTCACTATGGAAGTTGAACGTTCCCTCCGTGTCTTAGATGGTGCGATTGCGGTTCTTGATGCTCAAGCCGGTGTTGAACCACAAACTGAAACCGTTTGGCGTCAAGCTTCCGAATACGATGTTCCTCGGATCGTGTTCGTTAATAAGATGGATAAATTAGGGGCCAACTTTGATTTTTCCGTTGAATCAATTGGCGAACGTTTACAAGCAAATGCCGTTGCCATTCAAATGCCAATCGGGGCCGAAGATGAATTCGTCGGCGTTGTTGACTTGATTGAAATGAAGGCATACATCTACGATGAAGATGAATTGGGAACCAACTGGGATACTGTTGATATTCCTGCAGATATGCTAGAAGATGCCCAAGCTCGTCGTGACGCCATGATTGAACAAATCGCTGACGTTGACGATGAAATCATGGAAAAGTACCTTGAAGGGGAAGAAATCCCAGTTGATGAAATCAAGGCGGCTATCCGTCGTGGAACATTAAAACTTGAATTATTCCCTGTCCTTGCTGGTTCTGCCTTTAAGGATAAAGGGGTTCAAATGTTAATGGACGCCGTTATTGATTACTTACCATCACCACTTGATGTTAAGCCTTACAATGCGGTTGATCCAGAGACTGATGAAGCCGTTGAATTACGTGCCGACGACAACGCACCTTTCGCTGCGTTGGCCTTCAAGATTGCTACAGATCCATTCGTTGGTCGTCTGACTTACATTCGGGTTTACGCAGGGACTCTTGAATCTGGTTCATACGTCTTGAACTCCACTAAGGACAAGCGGGAACGTGTTGGTCGGTTACTGCAAATGCACTCTAACCACCGGCAAGAAATCCCAGAAGTTTTCTCTGGTGATATCGCCGCTGCAATCGGTTTGAAGAACACCACTACTGGTGATTCTTTAACTGATCCTGACCATCCATTACACTTGGAATCAATGGAAATTCCAGATCCAGTTATTGAGTTAGCCGTTGAACCTAAGACAAAGGCTGACCAAGCTAAGATGGATAACGCTTTACAAAAGCTTTCTGAAGAAGATCCTACTTTCCGCGCAACGACTAACCCAGAAACGGGTGACACGTTAATGGCCGGAATGGGTGAACTTCAATTAGACATCTTGATTGATCGGATGCGCCGTGAATTCAACGTTGAAGCCACGGTCGGTGAACCCCAAGTGGCTTACCGTGAAACCTTTACGAAGCAAACTTCCGCCCAAGGTAAGTTTGTTCACCAATCTGGTGGTAAGGGTCAATATGGTGATGTCTGGGTTGAATTTACACCAAACGATGACGAAGGCTTTGTCTTCGAAGATGCTATCGTTGGTGGGGTTGTCCCACGTGAATACATTCCTTCAGTTGAAGCTGGATTAAAGGATGCAATGTCCAATGGTGTTCTTGCTGGTTACCCATTAATCAACGTTTCAGCTAAGTTGTATGATGGTAGTTACCATGAAGTCGATTCTAGTGAAGCTGCCTTTAAGGTTGCTGCATCATTGGCACTGAAGAACGCTGTTAAGAACGCGGGAGCTGTGATCCTTGAACCAATTATGAAGGTTGACATTGTTGTTCCTGAAGAATACATGGGTGACGTTATGGGGCAAGTTACTGCTCGTCGTGGCCGTGTTGACGGAATGGAAGCGCGTGGTAACGCACAACAAATCCACAGTTTCGTTCCACTTTCAGAAATGTTTGGTTACGCAACTACCCTTCGTTCAGCATCTCAGGGTCGTGGAACGTTCACGATGACCTTTGATCACTACGAAGCTACGCCTAAGAGCATTCAAGCTGATATTATCAAGAAGAATGGCGGCACACCTGCAGACGAAAAGTAATGTAGGCTGCTAATGGCATAAAAAGGACCCCAATCGGGGTCCTTTTTATTTTCTATTGAATGAGGATTGGGGCTGTCTTGGCTCCTAAAATGGACTGGAAGCGGGGGATGGTCCATTCGTGACCTGTCGAATTGAAGGAAGCTGCGGCGTTTTCGGGAATGGTTAACTCATAAGCTAAGTTATACGCTGAAACGGCAGTGTGAAGAATATAAATGTCCGTGCAGACGCCAGCTAAAGTAATATCTGTGACACGACGGCTGCGAAGGTAATTATCTAAATTGGTGTTTGCAAATTCACTATAGCAGTTTTTATCCATTAAAACGACGTTGGCATCTGTAGCATGTTGGTGATACCAATCACCGACTTTTCCGTAGAGTTCACGGCCCAAGTCTGCATGAGGTTATGTGGGGGAAAGAGTGCTGTTTCAGGATGGTAGGGATCATTTCTTTTATGAAGATCGGTGGGGAAAATAAGCCAGTCGTTTTAAGCAGAATAGCTGGTTAGAAGTTGTAAAATAGCGGGTTTAATTTTTTGCCCTGGAACCCCACTGGTTAGTACACCATCGGTGGCAACAAAGTCGTTGGTGTTGTCAATAACAAGCACAGCACGATGTTTTTCCTCCATAATAAGAGATCAACCTCCTCGAGTACCGCTAATTATATCCGTCACCAGTAAAGCTTGCGGGAAAAAATCGACACCAATGTAACAATCTGAATACGAAATTGGATTATTTGCTGAAAGGGCTTGTCAGATGGGGATTTATTTAGTAATATAGATGAGTACTGTTTTTGTAGGAGGGGTAAGACTACCCCTATCACCAAAGATAGATTACAGCTATGATGTGGGAGGTTGCGACACGCCCGGCTGCTTTGCCATGGGGCATTGTTGGAGATTTCCACGGAGTTAGTCCATTTTCAAAATAGACGAAGGAGGGAACACAATGGCAAAACAAAAAATTCGTATCCGTTTAAAGGCATATGAACACCGGGTCCTTGATCAATCTGCTGATAAGATTGTAGAAACCGCAAAGCGTACAGGCGCTTCTGTTTCAGGTCCAATTCCATTACCAACTGAACGGACGTTATACACGGTCCTTAGCTCACCACATAAGTTTAAGGATGCCCGTGAACAATTCGAAATGCGCACCCACAAGCGTTTGATTGATATCATCAACCCAACGCCAAAGACGGTTGACTCATTAATGAAGCTCGACTTACCTAGTGGTGTTGACATCGAAATCAAGCTTTAATTTTTTATCACTTTACTAAATTACATTATATCGGAGGTGTACTCATGACCAGAAAAGGAATCTTAGGAAAAAAGGTCGGGATGACGCAAGTCTTCACTGAAAACGGGGAATTAATCCCAGTTACTGTTGTCGAAGCAACGCCTAACGTTGTTTTGCAAGTTAAGTCCGCTGAAAGCGACGGTTACAACGCAATTCAATTAGGTTACCAAGACAAGCGTGAAGTACTTAGCAACAAGCCTGAACAAGGTCATGTAGCAAAAGCAAACACGACTCCTAAGCGCTTCATTCGTGAAATCAGAGATGTTGAGCTAGGAGATTACAAGGTAGCTGACGAAGTCAAGGTTGATATCTTCCAAGCAGGAGACATCGTTGATGTTACGGGTACAACTAAGGGTCATGGATACCAAGGTAACATTAAGAAGGACGGCCAACGTCGTGGACCTATGACTCACGGTTCTCGTTATCACCGTGTACCTGGTTCAATGGGTGCCATCATTAACCGTGTGTTCCCAGGTAAGAAGTTGCCAGGTCGGATGGGTAACAAGCGTGTTACCATCGAAAATCTGCAAATCGTTCGTGCTGACGTTGAAAACAACGTTCTCTTGATTAAGGGTAACGTTCCGGGCGCTAACAAGTCACTCGTTGAAGTTAAGAGTGCTATTCGTCCTCCACGTCCAAAGCATACTGACGGTAAATAATAAATAGGAAGGAGGAAAACGTAAATGACAACTGTAGCATTATACAAACAAGACGGTAGTCAAAACGGTGATGTAACCTTAAACGATGCAATTTTTGCTATTGAACCAAATGAAAATGTTGTGTTCGATACTGTAATTATGCAGCGAGCATCAATGCGTCAAGGTACACACGCCGTTAAGAACCGTAGTGCTGTCCGCGGTGGTGGACGTAAGCCATGGCGTCAAAAGGGTACTGGACGGGCTCGTCAAGGATCTATCCGTTCCCCACAATGGCGTGGCGGTGGGATCGTCTTTGGACCTACCCCTCGTTCATACGCTTACCACTTACCAAAGAAGGTTACTCGGTTAGCCATGAAGTCAGTTCTTTCCCAAACGGTTGCTGATCAAAACTTTGTCGTTGTTGACGGCTTGAAGTTTGATGCACCTAAGACGAAGGAATTCGCTGCTGTATTGGCAGGTTTGAACGTTACTACTAAGACGCTGGTTGTTCTTGAAGACGATAACGAAACAGCTGCTAAGGCTGCTCGTAACTTAGAAAACGTTAAAGTTACTACTCCATCAGACTTAAATGTCTTGGATATTGTTAACGCTGATAAACTCGTCATCACGCAATCAGCTCTTTCTCAAGTAGAGGAGGCGCTCGCATAATGGATTCACGCGATATCATCTTGCGTCCGGTTGTTACTGAATCAAGTATGGCAACCTTAGACGACAAGCGTTACACGTTTGATGTAGCACTTAGCGCAACTAAGACTCAGGTCAAGAAGGCCATCGAAGATATCTTCGACGTTAAGGTTGTTAAGGTCAACATCATGAACGTACGCGGTAAATTAAAGCGTCAAGGTCGTTACGAAGGCTATACATCAAAGCGTCGTAAGGCAATTGTCACTTTATCTGCCGATTCCAAAGAAATTAAATTATTCAACGAAGAATAATATAAGAAATTTTTGAAATAGGAGGGAAATAACGTGGCGATTAAGAAATACAAGCCAACAAGTAATGGTCGTCGTAACATGACCAGCTTAGACTACAGTGATATCACTAAGTCAAAGCCTGAAAAATCATTACTTGATTCAAAAAAGCACCGTGCCGGTCGTAATAACTACGGTCACATGACTGTTCGTCATCGTGGCGGCGGTAACAAGAACCAATACCGGATTATTGACTTCAAGCGGATCAAGGACGATGTTCCTGCAACCGTTAAAGCCATTGAATATGATCCAAACCGGACGGCTAACATTGCTTTGTTAGTTTATGCTGACGGAATCAAATCATACATCATTGCACCTAAGGGTCTTAAGGTTGGGGATAAGGTTGAATCTGGTCCTAATGCAGATATCAAGCCTGGTAATGCACTTCCATTGGAAAACATTCCAGTTGGAACGGTTATCCACAACATTGAATTAAAGCCTGGTAAGGGTGGTCAATTAGTTCGTTCCGCTGGGACTTCAGCATCATTGCTTGGTCGTAACGGTAAGTACTCATTGGTTCGTTTACAATCTGGTGAAGTTCGGATGATCCTTTCCGTTAACCGTGCGACTATCGGTGCCGTTGGTAACGAAGAACACGAATTGGTTAACGTTGGTAAGGCCGGTCGTAACCGTTGGATTGGTCAACGTCCACACGTTCGTGGGTCAGTTATGAACCCTAACGATCACCCACATGGTGGTGGTGAAGGTAAAGCACCTGTTGGTCTTCCATCACCTCTTTCTCCATGGGGCAAGAAGACGGTTGGTAAGAAGACTCGTTCTAAGAAGAACAAGAGCGAGAAGTTTATCGTCCGTCACCGTAAAGGTTCCAAGATGTAATTAACTCGCTAATCGCGAATGAAAGAGACCAGGTGTTCATCCTAATGGATGCGCCACAGATAGAGGAGGTTTCATAATGACTCGTAGTTTGAAAAAGGGACCTTTTGCCGACGCTAGTTTACTCAAGAAGATTGATGCACAAAAAGATTCTGAAAAGAAATCTGTCATCAAGACTTGGTCACGTCGGTCAACGATTTTCCCAAGTTTTATTGGCTTCACCATTGCAGTATATGATGGGCGCAAGCACGTCCCAGTTTATGTTCAAGAAGATATGGTTGGACACAAACTCGGTGAATTCGTTCCTACCCGGACTTTCCATGGTCACGGTGGAGACGACAAGAAGACACGCGCTAAATAAGTAGATAAGGAGGATATCACATGGCTGAACAAGTTACATCAGCAACAGCGACTGCGAAAAATGTTCGTATTGCCGCTCGTAAGGTCCGCCTTGTCGTTGATCTTATTCGGGGCAAGAGCGTTGCCGAAGCAATTGCTATTTTAAAGTTCACTCCTCGTGGAGCTTCACCAGTAGTGAACAAAGTATTGATGTCCGCAGTAGCGAACGCAGAAAACAACTTCGACTTAGATCGTCAAGATTTAGTTGTAAGTGAAGTCTTTGTTAATGAAGGACCAACGCTCAAGCGTTTCCGTCCCCGTGCCAAAGGATCTGCTTCTCCAATTAACAAGCGGACTAGTCACATCACAATCGTCGTTTCTGAAAAAGAGGAGGGATAACACGTGGGACAAAAAGTAAACCCTACCGGATTACGTACAGGTATTATCCGCGACTACGAAGCAAAGTGGTATGCTGACAAAGATTTTGCTGCTTACTTACAGGAAGATCTTAAAATCCGGAAATACATTGACCAGCGTTTAGCTGATGCCTCTGTTTCACTCGTTGAAATTGAACGTGCAGCTAACCGCGTGAACATCTCCATTCACACCGCCAAGCCTGGTATGGTTATTGGTAAGGGTGGTTCCGAAGTTGAAGCACTTCGTAAGGAACTTAACCAGTTGACTGGCAAACGTGTTCACATTAACATTATTGAAATTAAGAAGCCTGACTTAGATGCTAAGTTGGTCGGCGAAAATGTCGCTCGTCAGCTTGAAGGCCGTGTCGCTTTCCGTCGTGCAATGCGTGGAGCAATGCAACGGACTATGCGTTCCGGAGCTAAGGGTATCAAGGTTCAAGTTTCTGGTCGTTTAAACGGTGCTGACATGTCACGTGTTGAACATTACTCAGATGGTACTGTTCCTTTGCACACGTTACGTGCTGACATTGACTACGCTTGGGTTGAAGCGCACACCACTTATGGATCATTAGGTGTTAAGACCTGGATTTACCGTGGCGAAATTCTCCCAGAAAAGGATCAAACTAAGATCGAACACAAGATCGATCAAAGAACTAACAACGGACGAGGAGGGAAATAGCATGCTGGTACCTAAACGTGTAAAGTATCGTCGTGTTCACCGTGGCAAGCTTCGTGGCTCTGCTAAGGGTGGCAAGACGGTTACATTTGGTGAATATGGTCTGCAAGCCTTGACTTCCCACTGGATTACCAACCGTCAAATCGAAGCCGCACGTATCGCTATGACTCGTTACATGAAACGTGGTGGGAAAGTTTGGATTAAAATTTTCCCTGACAAATCCTACACTGAAAAAGGTGTTGGGGTACGTATGGGTAACGGGAAAGGTACACCTGCTGGATGGGTTGCTCCCGTCAAGCGCGGTAAGGTAATGTTTGAAGTCGGTGGCGTTTCTGAAGAAGTTGCACGCGAAGCCTTACGTTTAGCTGCAATGAAGCTTCCAGTTCAGACCAAGATTGTGACTCGCGAGGAAGTAGGTGGCGAATCTAATGAAGGCTAATGAAATTAGTAAATTATCCACTGCTGAAATGCTTGAAAAAGAGAAGAGCTACAAGGATGAATTATTCAACCTTCGTTTCCAATTGGCTACTGGTCAACTTGAAAACACAGCTCGCTTAAAGCAGGTTCGCAAGGATATCGCACGCATTAAAACTGTGTTGCGTCAACAAGAACTTAACAAGTAAGAATACGGTAAAGGAGGCTGCAATACATGAGTGAAAAACGGAATTCCCGTAAGGTCTACCAAGGGCGTGTCGTTTCTGACAAAATGGATAAGACAATTACTGTCCAAGTTGAAACGTACAAGCAAGATACTCGTTACGGAAAACGTGTTAAGTACTCAAAGAAGTACAAGGCACATGACGAAAATAATGAAGCTAAGATGGGCGATACGGTTCGGATTATGGAAACCCGTCCTTTATCTGCTACTAAGCGTTTCCGTTTGGTTGATATTGTTGAAAAGGCAGTTATCATCTAGTGTTCGTTTATCGTATTCTATTTAAGAAAATGAAGGGAGGACACTCGCTGTGATCCAACAAGAAAGTCGTCTTAAGGTTGCTGATAACTCTGGTGCCCGCGAAATCTTGACTATCAAGGTTTTAGGTGGCTCCAAGCGTCGTTACGCTGGTGTCGGTGACGTTATCGTTGCTACGGTTAAACAAGCAACACCAGGTGGTGTTGTCAAGGCTCACGATGTTGTAAAAGCTGTTGTCGTTCGTACTAAATCTCGGATGCGTCGTGAGGATGGTTCATACATCAGTTTTGATGAAAATGCTGCCGTTATTATCCGTGATGACAAGAGCCCAGTTGGAACTCGTATCTTTGGACCAGTTGCCCGCGAATTACGTGATCGCGACTACATGAAGATCATTTCATTAGCTCCAGAAGTTCTGTAAGTCATTTTGAGATAACAAGGAGGTGCCACACAAATGTACGTTAAAACCGGTGACAAGGTTCAAGTCATTAGTGGAAAAGACAAGGGCAAGCAGGGAACTGTAACCAAGGTCTTAGCTGACAAGAACCGTGTGATTGTGCAAGGTATCAACATGATTAAGAAACACCAAAAGGCGACTCAAGCAAACCCTCAAGGTGGAATTGTGGATACTGAAGCAGCAATTAACGCTTCAAATGTGATGCTTATTGATCCTTCAACAAACAAGCCAACCCGTGTTGGTTACCGCGTTGAAGATGGTAAAAAAGTTCGTTACGCTAAAAAGAGCGGCGAAACAATCGACAAATAACTAGCGGAAGGAGGAACACACATTCATGACTGCTCGTTTGAAAGAACAATACAAAAACGAAATTCAACCATCATTGATGGAAAAGTTCAGCTACAAGTCTGTTATGCAGACTCCAAAGATCGATAAGATCGTTCTGAACATGGGTGTTGGTGATGCAATCGCTAACGCAAAAAACCTTGATGAAGCCGTTGAAGAATTAGCTTTAATTTCTGGTCAAAAGCCATTAATTACTAAGGCTAAGAAATCAATTGCCAGCTTCCGTTTACGTGAAGGTATGTCAATTGGTGCAAAGGTTACTCTTCGTGGGGACCGGATGTACGAATTCTTAGACAAGCTTATCAACGTTTCCTTGCCACGTGTTCGTGACTTCCATGGTGTAAGCAGCCGCTCCTTTGATGGTCGCGGTAACTACACTTTGGGAATTCGGGAACAATTAATTTTCCCAGAAATTGATTACGACAAGGTTAACCGCGTTCGTGGTTTAGATATTGTCATCGTTACGACGGCTGATACCGATGAAGAAGGTCACGCATTGTTGGCTGACTTCGGTATGCCATTTTCAAAATAGATTAGGAGGTTCACAAAATTGGCTAAAAAATCATTAATTGCTAAGAGTAAGCGTCCAGCAAAGTTCTCTACCCAAGCGTACACACGTTGCGAACGCTGTGGACGTCCACACTCTGTTTATCAAAAGTTCCATCTTTGCCGTATCTGCCTTCGTCAACTTGCCCATGAAGGTCAAATTCCAGGCATGCACAAGGCTAGTTGGTAAAACGAGAATTTTAAATAAAGGGAGGGCAAACGTTCATGTCCATGACTGATCCAATTGCAGACTTCTTAACTCGGATTCGTAACGCGAACATGGTTCGTCACGAATCACTTGAAGTTCCTGCATCAAAAATGAAGCGCGACATTGCTGAAATCCTCAAGCGTGAAGGTTTCATCCGTGACGTTGAATACATCGACGACGACAAGCAAGGCATCATCCGTGTTTTCTTGAAGTATGGTAAGGATAACCAACGTGTTATCACTGGCCTTAAGCGGATCTCTAAGCCTGGCTTGCGTTCTTACGTTAAAGCAGACGCAGTTCCTAAGGTCTTAAATGGTTTAGGTATTGCTATTATTTCTACTTCAAACGGTGTAATTACCGATAAAGAAGCTCGTGCCAAGCACGTCGGCGGCGAAGTGCTCGCTTACGTTTGGTAATCGATAAGTAAGAATAGGAGGTGCAACCAAGTGAGTCGTATTGGTTATAAAGCGATTAACATTCCTGATGGTGTTGAAGTTTCTCAAAGCGGAAACGATGTAACTGTTAAGGGTCCTAAGGGGACTTTAACCCGTGCCATCAGCCCAATTATTACGATGTCAGTTGAAGATGGTCAAATCAAGTTTGATCGTCCTGACAATAACAACAAGACGCGTGCTATCCACGGAACTACGCGTGCTAACGTCAACAACATGGTTGAAGGTGTAACCGATGGTTTTGCCAAGACCTTGAAACTTGTTGGGGTTGGTTACCGTACTCAACTTAAGGGTTCAACTTTAGTTTTAAGTGTTGGTTACTCTAACCCAGTTGAAATGACTGTTCCCGAAAACTTACAAGTTGAAGTTCCAGATAACACAACGATCAAGATTAGCGGAATTGGCAAGCAGGCCGTTGGTGACTTTGCTGCTGAAGTCCGTGCCGTTCGTTCACCTGAACCTTACAAGGGTAAGGGTATCCGTTACGAAAACGAATATGTTCGGATTCGTGAAGGTAAGACTGGTAAGTAAGACAGCGCATAGCTGATAATTAATTTGAAGAGGTGACAATAATGATCAACAAACCAGATCGTAACAAGACACGTCAACGTCGTCACGCACGTGTTCGTAATAAGATTTCTGGTACTGCCGAGTGCCCACGCTTAAATGTTTTCCGTTCTAACACAAACACCTACGCTCAAGTAATTGATGACGTAGCGGGTGTGACGCTGGTCAGTGCCTCATCATTAGATAGTGAAGTCAGTGGTAACAGCAAGACTGAAAAGGCCGCATCTGTCGGTGCTTTAGTTGCTAAGCGCGCTGCTGAAAAGAACATCACTAACGTTGTATTTGACCGTGGGGGTTACTTATACCATGGACGGGTACAAGCATTAGCTGATGCTGCCCGTGAAAACGGACTACAATTCTAGGAAAAAAGGAGGAATAACCGCAAATGGCAAAGTCAAAGTTTATTGATCCTGACAAGCTTGAACTCGAAGACAACGTTGTATCCATTAACCGGATTACTAAGGTTGTTAAGGGTGGTCGTCGTCTTCGTTTTGCTGCTCTTGTTGTCGTTGGTGACAAGAATGGCCACGTTGGCTTCGGTACTGGTAAGGCACAAGAAGTTCCAGATGCTATCCGTAAAGCTGTCGATGACGCTCGTAAGAACTTGATTGAAGTTCCAATCGTTGGAACTTCAATCCCTCACGAAGTTATCGGTACTTACGGTGGTGGGAAGATCATGTTAAAGCCTGCTGCTGAAGGTCATGGGGTTGCTGCTGGTGGTGCTGTTCGTGCCGTCATGGAACTCGCCGGAATTGCCGATGTTACGAGTAAGCGGTTGGGCTCAAACAACTCAATCAACTCTGTACGGGCAACCTTCGAAGGTTTGAAGTCTATGAAACGTGCTGAAGAAGTCGCTGCATTGCGTGGCGTTTCTCTTCAACACCTTGCTGAATAAGGAGGAGAAGTATTATGGCTCAGTTAAAAGTTACTTTAGTACGTAGTGCAGCTCACCGCCTCCCAAAACAGCGTGCGATTGTTAAGGCATTAGGTCTGCACCGTGTAAACAGTTCAGTTGTAAAGCCTGATAACGACGCAATTCGCGGTGCGCTTTTCAAAATTGCACACCTAATTACGGTTGAAGAAGTTAAGTAATACAACTAAAAATAAGGAGGTGCCAATCGCATGAATTTAAACGAATTACATCCTGCTGAAGGTTCTCGTAAGCTCCGTAACCGTGTGGGTCGTGGAGACTCTTCCGGTAACGGTAAGACTTCAGGTCGGGGTCAAAAGGGTCAAAAGGCTCGTAGCAAGACTCGTCTTGGGTTTGAAGGGGGCCAAATGCCTCTTTACCGTCGGATTCCTAAACGTGGGTTTACTAACATTAACCGCAAGGAATACGCTGTAGTCAACATTGATGCCCTGAACGCTTTCGATGATGGAACTGAAGTAACTCCAGTTCAATTAGTTGAAGCCGGCATCGTTAAAAACCAAAAGGACGGCATCAAGGTCTTAGGTGATGGCCAGTTAGATAAGAAGTTAACCGTTAAGGCTAACAAATTCTCTGCTGCTGCTACTAAGGCAATTGAAGCTGCAGGCGGTAAGACTGAGGTGATCTAATGCTTTCAACCTTGAAAAACGCGTTTAAGATTAAAGATATTCGGAACAAGATTCTCTTTACTCTAATGGTTTTGGTGGTCTTTCGTCTGGGATCGTTTATCACGGTTCCCGGAATTAACGCAAAGGCTCTCCAAAGCGTGGCGTCTTCAGGCTTGGTTAGCATGTTAAATCTCTTCAGTGGTGGTGGCCTGTCGAATTACTCTATCTTTGCGATGGGGGTTTCGCCTTACATCACCGCACAAATCGTGATCCAACTCCTTCAGATGGACATTGTTCCACGTTTCGTGGAATGGGGGAAGCAAGGGGAAGTTGGACGGCGTAAACTGAATCAAGCGACCCGGTACTTAACGATTGTCCTGGCGTTTGTTCAGTCAATCGGGATTACGGCGGGTTTTAACGCCCTAAGTAGTCTTAAGTTAGTTGATAATCCGGGTGTAAGTACGTACGTTACCATTGGGTTAATTCTGACGGGTGGAACCATGTTGACGACCTGGTTGGGTGATATGATTACCGACCGAGGGTTAGGCAACGGGGTTTCAATGATTATCTTTGCGGGTATCATCGCTCGGATTCCTACGGGTGTCTATCAGCTTTACCAAACCTACATTGTTGATGCAGGTAAAGGGGATTTAGGGAAAAACATTTTATTCCTTATTGGGTTGCTCATTGCCATTTTGGTGATCGTAACCTTTACAACTTGGTTCCAACAAGCGGATCGTAAAGTGCCCATTCAATACACGCGGCGGGTTTCTGGATCCCCCGATAGCAGTTACCTTCCTTTGAAGGTCAACGTTGCGGGTGTGATTCCGGTTATCTTTGCAAGTTCCTTTATTGCGACGCCACAAACTATTTTATTGGCCTTTCAGAATAATCATTCTGAAGATACGTGGTACCAGGTGTTGTCCAATGTATTTAATATGCAGACGACAGCAGGGACTGTTTTCTACACAATCTTAATTGTCCTATTTACATTCTTTTACGCGTTTGTTCAGGTCAATCCTGAAAAACTATCGGAAAACCTGCAAAAGCAGGGAGCGTACATTCCCGGCGTTTGGCCGGGGCATGAAACGCAATCGTATATTTCTGGATTGCTAATGCGGTTAAGTACCGTCGGGGCTTTGTTCCTTGGCTTAATTGCCTTGCTTCCGTTGGTTGCCTCAAACGTATTTGGCTTGAGTGAATCCGTTGGACTTGGTGGTACAAGTCTCTTAATTGTTGTGGGTGTGGCTATCCAGACCATTCAGCAAATTAACGGATTAGAAATGAAGCGTCAATATATCGGTTTCATTCAAGAACCGAACAAATAAAAAAGGGGTGGGTGTGTTGAGATGATCGCACACCTTCTTCTGTTTTCAGGCAAAATTTTTAATTGGATCAATTGGAGGACGAACTTATGTCAATGAACCTGATTTTAATGGGGCTACCTGGGGCCGGTAAGGGAACCCAGGCTCAAATGATTATTGAAGATTTCGATATTCCTCATATTTCTACCGGGGATATCTTTCGGGAAGCAATCGCTAACGAAACGCCAATGGGAATCGAAGCCAAAAAATTCATCGATCAAGGAGCCTTAGTTCCCGATGAAGTAACGGATGGAATTGTTGCGGACAGGCTAGCACAAAAGGATACCGTCAATGGTTTTATGCTTGATGGTTTTCCCCGGACAATTGACCAAGCGGAAGCATTAGACACCATGATGGCTGATATGGGTAAGAAAATTGATGCCGTTATTAATATTGATGTTGCCCCAGATGTTTTAATTGAACGGCTATCCGGACGGTTTATCTGTCGCAATTGTGGTGCTACTTACCACAAGGTTTACAACCAGCCAAAGGTCGCGGGCACTTGTGATATCTGCGGTTCTCATGACTTTTATCAACGTGATGATGACAAGCCTGAAACGGTTAAGAACCGACTGGATGTTAACATCAAGATGAACACCCCCCTCGTTGATTTCTATCAAAATAAGGGAATCTTGCACATGGTTGATGGTGATCGAGATATTAATGATGTTTATCAAGATGTGCACCAAATTCTTGATCAGCTTTAAGTTAAATTTAGCGGCCAATCGCGAGGGTACCTTGATTCAAGTTCATTAATATGGTAAACTTAGCAAGGTTTTGCTCAAGGAATAGGTGTCCTTTCATTTATTTTTGAGCGCGGTAGGGAAACCTACCGTTCTGCCGTGTTGAAAAACACGACTTTATCAAAAAGGAGGTACTTTCGTGGCTAAAAGCGACGTCATCGAAGTTGAAGGCAAAGTTACCGAAACGTTGCCAAACGCGATGTTCCGGGTTGAACTGAAAAACGGTCAAGAGATACTGGCTCACGTTTCCGGTAAGATTCGTATGCATTACATTCGGATTTTACCTGGGGATCGGGTTACTGTCGAAATGTCACCGTATGATCTCACAAAAGGTCGGATCACTTATCGTTTTAAGTAGTCCGTCTTAGTCAATGATTTAGGAGGGATATTTATGAAGGTAAGACCATCAGTCAAGCCAATGTGTGAACACTGTAAAGTGATCAAACGTAAAGGTCGGGTTATGGTAATTTGCTCGGCTAACCCTAAGCACAAACAGCGTCAGGGTAAGTAATTTTATTTCATTATATAGGAGGTGTGTCTTTACATGGCACGTATTGCTGGAGTCGATTTACCCCGTGACAAGCGAATTGTTATTGCATTAACTTACATTTTCGGGATTGGTAACAGTACTGCTGAAAAGATTATCGCTCAAACTGGCGTAAATCCTGACGTTCGCGTTCGCGATTTATCCCCAGAAGATGAAGATAAGCTTCGTTCAGCTGTTGATAACTACCCAGTCGAAGGTGACTTACGTCGGGAAGTTAGCATGAACATTAAGGAACTTCAAGAAATGGGTTCTTACCGTGGTATGCGTCACCGTCGTGGTTTACCTGTTCGTGGTCAACACACTAAGAACAACGCTCGTACTCGTAAGGGTAAGAAAGTTTCAATCGCCGGGCGTAAGAAATAATAATCTATAAAGGAGGGTTCAACTTTTATGGTAAAGAGAAATACTAGCCGGAAGCGGCGTGTGAAAAAGAACATCGAATCCGGTGTTGCACACATTCACTCAACTTTTAACAACACACTCGTTATGATTACTGATATGCAAGGAAATGCTATTTCTTGGTCATCAGCTGGTGCATTAGGCTTTAAGGGTAGCCGTAAGTCAACACCATTTGCTGCTCAAATGGCTGCTGAAGCTGCTGCTAAGTCATCAATGGAACACGGAATGAAGACTGTTGAAGTCGAAGTTAAGGGTCCTGGTTCAGGTCGTGAAGCTGCTATCCGTGCTATCCAAGCTACTGGGATCGAAGTTACTGCAATTCGTGATGTAACACCTGTTCCTCATAACGGGTCTCGTCCTCCAAAGCGCCGTCGGGTTTAATTGAGCGTTTCATTTATGAGGGCATACTTCATGATGGGATTGACTTTAAGAAGCTCTACGCGTTTTGAAAGGGGTAAGAGATAAGAATGATTGAATTTGAAAAGCCTAACGTTCATAAGATTGATGAAAGCGAAAACTACGGCAAGATTGTTGTGGAACCACTTGAACGTGGATACGGAACAACCTTAGGTAATTCCCTTCGTCGTGTTCTTCTTTCATCTTTGCCAGGTGCCGCTATTACGAGCCTTCAAATTGATGGTGTTCTTCATGAATTTTCAACGATCGAAGGGGTTGTTGAAGATGTTACCCAGATTATTCTGAACGTGAAGAAGATTGCTTTGAAGCTTAGTGGCGACGATGACGAAGAAGCTAACTTAGAAATCAACGTCAAGGGGCCTGCTCAAGTTACTGCCAACGATATTGTTGCCGGTGCGGATGTTGAAGTAATGAACCCAGACTTGTACATTTGTACAGTTGCTGACGGGGCTAGCTTCCACATGAGCATGAAAGCAAACAAGGGTCGTGGCTATGTTTCTGCGGACGAAAATAAAGCTCGTATGGAAGATATGCCAATTGGTGAATTGGCAATTGACTCGATTTATACCCCGATCGAACGTGTTAACTATCAAGTCGAAAACACCCGTGTTGGTCATCGTGCTGATTACGATAAATTAACATTGGACGTATGGACAAACGGTTCAATTACGCCTAGTGAAGCAATCAGTCTTGCTGCTAAGGTTCTGACTGAGCACTTAACGATGTTTGTTGATTTAACCGATGAAGCCAAAAATGCTGAAATTATGGTTGAAAAAGAAGAAACGCACAAGGAAAAGATGCTTGAGATGCCAATCGAAGAGCTTGACTTGTCCGTTCGTTCTTACAACTGTTTGAAGCGTGCAGGTATCAATACGGTTCAAGAATTAACTAACCGGACTGAAGCTGACATGATGAAAGTTCGTAACTTAGGTCGTAAGTCCTTGGAAGAAGTTAAAGCCAAGCTTGCTGATTTAGGTCTTTCACTTCGTAAAGAAGATTAAACTTTAAAAGGGAGGTTACTATTCATGAGTTACCGTAAATTACAACGTACCAGTTCACAACGTCGTGCCTTACTCCGGAGTCTAACAACTGATTTGTTGATTCACGGAAGTATTACGACTACCGAAGCCCGCGCTAAGGAAGTTCGTAAGACAACCGACAAGATGATTTCATTAGGTAAGAAGGGTGACTTGCACGCCCGTCGTCAAGCTGCTACCTTTGTTCGTGATGAAATTGCTGATGTTAAGGAAGATGGCGACAACGTTGTTGTAACGAATGCCTTACAAAAGCTATTTAGTGAAATTGCACCAAAATACGCTGACCGTAACGGTGGTTACACTCGGATGTACAAGACCATGCCTCGTCGTGGTGATGGTGCAGCAATGGTTATCTTGGAATTAGTTGACTAATTTAGTTTAACCATTAAATTCCGGTAGCGTCACTGTTCCTAGGTGCCGGCTAGGAGTTTGAAACATTGTAAGAAATTAATCACTCGGATTAGAGGTATAAAGCGCTACGATGATGGAGTAATCCAAGTCTAGCTTGAATGGTCATTAGCTTGATCGCGCCTTTAACCTGTTAGTGATTTTTTTTTGCCCGAAATTATCCTATAATTGGATAATTTCGGGCTTTTTTAGCGTTATTGAGGGGAGATTTGATATAATAGACAGGACTTTTGACGTAGGGAGGAAACCTCAATGGCAGAGATAATCAACGTAAAAAACTTAAGCTATGCTTATCAAGAGGATGACCCTAAGTTAGCCTTAGATAATGTCTCATTCTCCGTTAATGACGGGGAGTGGATAGCGATCGTCGGACATAACGGTAGCGGCAAGTCGACTTTGGCTAAGTCCCTAAACGGAATTTTAGTGCCCGATGAGGGTGAAATTTTTATTAACCAGGAAAAACTAACGGATGAAACTGTTTGGCATATTCGTGATGAAATTGGAATGATTTTTCAAAATCCGGAAAACCAATTTGTTGGTTCAACGGTGGCTGACGATGTGGCGTTTGGATTGGAAAATCATCAAGTTAACCATGATGAAATGGTTCGTCGGGTTCAGACGGCGTTAGAGCAAGTGGGGATGTCAGATTTTGCCGACCATGAACCAAGTAAACTATCAGGTGGTCAAAAACAGCGGGTGGCCCTTGCGGGGGTCCTAGTGTTGGAGCCTAAGATTATCATCTTAGATGAATCTACTAGCATGCTGGATCCACTTGGGCGTCAGGAGATGCTGGACTTAGTTGCGGACTTAAGGCAGCAGTATCCGCTTACGGTTCTGTCGATCACACATGACATCAACGAAGCAGCCCAGGCTGACCGCTTGCTAGTGATGGATGACGGCCAGTTAGTGACGGAGGCTGATCCCCGTGACATCTTTGAAAAAAGCCAGCAGTTAGTTGAAATGGGGTTGGACGTTCCCTTTTCTTCGCAACTTGCAATGGAACTGAAAAAACTGGGAGTTGCGGTGCCGGATCATTACTTAACCAATCAAGAAATGGAGGCATGGGTATGGCAATCACTTTCAAAGGGGTAACGTATGATTACCAAGCCGGGACCCCGATGTCCTTTTCTGCGCTTAAAAACATTGATTTAACGGTTCCAGATGGTGACTACTTAGCCGTTATTGGCCATACGGGCAGCGGGAAATCAACGTTGGTCCAACACATGAACGCTCTTTTAAAACCCACTAGTGGTAGCGTGACAATTGGTGAACGGGAAATTACGTCTCAGACCAATAATAAGGACTTAAAACCGTTAAGAAAAGAAGTTGGGATGGTCTTCCAGTTTCCTGAACATCAACTGTTTGAGGAAACGGTAAAGAAAGACATTATGTTCGGTCCCATGAACTTTGGTAAGAACGAAGTCGAGGCAGATCAGCTTGCCGATCAAATGATTGATATCGTCGGTTTACCAGAAAATACGGCGGATCGATCACCATTTGAACTTTCTGGCGGACAAATGCGGCGGGTGGCAATTGCGGGAGTGTTGGCCATGCAGCCCCGCGTCTTAATTTTAGATGAACCGACTGCTGGCTTGGACCCCCAGGGACGCACCGAAATGATGGCAATGTTCAACCGGCTTCATCAAGAGCAGGGACTAACGATTATTTTAGTGACCCACCAGATGGAGGACGTCGCCAACTATGCCAAACACGTTTTGGTCATGGACCATGGCGAGGCAGCAAAGTATGGGACGGCCGAAGAAGTATTTACGGACGTGGAGTGGTTACGGGCCAATAACTTGGATTTGCCCATCGCGACTCAGTTTGCGCACCAGTTAACGCAACGGGGCGCAAACTTTACGACGGTTCCCTTAACCACGGCTGAATTAGCTCAGGAGTTAGCCAGACAGTTAGGGGGGAAACGACATGAATAAACTGATTTTTGGGCGCTACTTACCCATGAATTCATGGGTTCACAGGTTGGATCCCCGAGATAAACTGACCCTCAGCTTTTTCTTCTTTATTTTAGTTTTTATGGCTAATAACTGGGAGACCTACTTGTTATTAAGCATCGTCACGCTGTTTTCCATTTGGATGTCAAAGATCCCGTGGCACTTTTTCTTCCGGGGAATTCGGCCGTTGATTTGGCTCATTATTTTTACTGTTCTGCTGCAATTATTCTTTAGTCCGGCAGGGAGTCACGTTTATTGGCAGTGGGGACCCTTCTTAATTACCCAGTTTGGGATTGTGAATTCAGCGTACGTTTTTATGCGGTTTTTACTGATTATTGCGATGTCGACTCTGCTGACGTTAACTACCCAGCCGTTAGATCTCGCGAACGGTATTGAATCTTTAATGGCTCCGCTAAAAATTGTCCACTTTCCGGTTGAAACAACCGCGATGATGCTTTCCATTGCCTTACGGTTCGTTCCGACGTTAATGGATGAGACAGAAACGATTATGAACGCTCAACGGGCTCGGGGGGTGGATTTTGGATCCGGTTCAATAATGAAACAGATTAAAACGGTTATCCCGTTACTGGTTCCCCTGTTTGTGAGTGCGTTTAACCATGCGGAAGACCTATCCGTTGCCATGGAGGCCAGGGGATATCAGCCGGATACGCCACGGACCCACTACCGCCAGCTAGTATGGCACAGGCAGGATACCATTAGCTGGGGATTTTACATTGTTGTTTTTATTGGATTACTGGCACTCCGACAACTGCCTTAATGAAGGGATAGACTAAATTGAGACAACGGTACAAAATTATTATGGCTTATGATGGGACCCACTTCTTCGGCTATCAACGGCAGCCGGACAAGCGAACCGTAGAGGGGGTCCTGACAAAGGTAGTTAACCGGATGGCTAAAATGCCTGATCCAGCGATTCAGGTCTATGGGTCAGGCCGAACGGACGCCGGGGTTCATGCGTTAGGACAGGTCGTTCACTTCGACTTTCCCTTTAAAATTCCGGCCGAAAGTATGTTAAAGGGGTTAAATTCCATGCTGCCGGTCGATACCGAAGTATTGGAAGTGAAACTCGTTTCCAACCAGTTTCACGCCCGATATGATGTTTCAGGCAAACGGTATCGGTACCGGATTGACCTAGGCGAGTTTCGAAACCCGTTTAAGCGAAACTATACCGGACACTGGCGTTATCCGCTTGACCTGGAGCTCATGCGCTCAGCGGCCAACGATTTAATTGGAACCCATGATTTTACGAGTTTTGTCGCATCCGGGTCGTCAGCACGGAGCAACGTTCGTACCATTTATCAAATTGATATTTGGCGGGATGAGACTGCCAATGAAATGATTTTCGAATTTTACGGGAATGGTTTCCTGTATAACCAGGTTCGCATCATGGTCGGGGTATTATTAGAGGTCGGGGCTAAGAAGCGGCCTGAGCACGATATATTGCGCTTATACGAAGTGATGGATCGTAAGCAGGCCCGCCGAACGGTTTCGGCTAGCGGACTCTATTTAGCCCACGTCTTTTACGAGGGTGAAGATCCGGACCATCCGACGAAACTGCCGAAAAATCAGCGTTAGGTTTTCAAAACCTTTGGGGAAAACATTGACTTTCAGAGTAAAAGTTTGTATCATGAATGTTGGTATTGTTTGCCCCACGATAAGCCCCGGAAACTTATTAGGTGTCGAACAAACACAGAAACATGGAGGAATTTAACGTGCGTACAACATATATGGCAAAACCAGGTGACGTCGAACGTAAATGGTACGTAATCGATGCAACTGATGTAAATTTAGGTCGTTTGGCCTCAGTCGTTGCTTCGATCTTACGTGGTAAGAACAAGCCAACCTTTACCCCAAACGTTGACACTGGTGATAACGTGATCGTTATCAACGCATCGAAGGTCGGTCTTTCCGGTCGGAAGGCAGCTAAGAAGATTTACTACCATCACACTAAGTTTGCTGGTGGTTTGAAGTCTCGGACTGCTGGCGATTTTCGTGCGAAGGATCCTGAAGGGTTGATTGAATACTCTGTCCAAGGTATGCTTCCAAAGAATTCGTTGGGTCACAAGATGGCAATGAAACTTCACGTTTACGCTGGTTCAGAACACAAGAACCAAGCACAAAACACTGAAGTCTTAGACATTACGAACCTTATTTAAGAAGGAGGAAACATAATTGGCACAAGTACAATATCGCGGCACAGGCCGTCGTAAGAACGCTACTGCTCGTGTACGTTTAGTACCCGGCACAGGTAAGATCACAATGAATGATCGTGCAATCGAAGATTACATTCCATTTGCAAGCATTCGTGAAGTTGTTTTACAACCATTTAATGTTACGGAAACCCTCGGTAACTACGACGTTATTGTTAACGTTCGTGGTGGTGGCTTTGATGGCCAAGCCGGCGCAACCCGTCATGGTATCGCTCGGGCATTACTCGAAGTTGATCCAGACTTCCGTGGCCCATTAAAGCGTGCAGGCCTCTTAACTCGTGACCCTCGTATGAAGGAACGTCGTAAGTATGGTTTGAAGAAAGCGCGTAAAGCTTCACAATTCTCAAAGCGTTAATCATTGGTTTTCGCTTTCAAACACATCCCTTTGGGGTGTGTTTTTTTTGTTAAAAAAACACACGGGGTCGTGACATAAGTCCGCTTCGCTTAGAAAACACGCATCTACAACTTGGTATGGAGCCCCTTATCCAAAATACAGATGCTTTCGTGCCAGTAGTTACGTGACATTAGTCAAGCCAAATTAAAATAAGGATCCTCCCAAAACACGAACAAAGAACGGTCGTATTACGGGAGGATCCTTATTTTGCCAGGCTTAGACGACTAATGTCACTGCCGTGTGTTTACCTGGTTAGTAGCGGTTATGAGACGAAGCCTTTTCATTAATCTTAATGAGGTTTTCAAGAAAGCTCTTTACGGAGCTATTGGTTAGGTTAAGGTCGGGCTCATTTTCATCCGTTGGCAATTGATCCGTTGTAATTTGTTGTGCCGCTAACTGATTAATACGCGCAACGTTTTTTGCGACGTCCTTAAGCGACTTAGGTTGGGGATTAATTGAAGGCTGAGAGTCAAAATGACTCACCTCTAACTGGTTAAACCGTTCGATAAGCACGTAGGCTGATAAATATGCAAAGAGGCGGTCCTTAACGGATCTTTCGACGCCTTTACCGTTGGGAACGGGTTCCTTTTCTAGTGAATCGAGGTAGTGATAAGCAAATTTTTCTGGATCGATTTTTAATCTTGCGTTGTCCAAGCTATGTTTCCTCCCTGCTGATTAACTGTATGTACTTTAGCTCTCAATCAGGTGGTCGTCAATAATGCGCAGTAGTGAGCTTTCAATTCATTTTCATAACCGGTGGGGATGAGTGAAGCCAGGAAACGAATGCTTGTTATTTTTCGTGATTGTTATATTATTAACGAGAAAGTAAATTTCCTATATGTAAATTGAAGGAGACCGGTATGGACGAAACAACAAAGAAACCTTATGGAACGGTTCTGATCCGCGCAAAAATGATTATGGATTTTTTGTTAGGGTTCAATGGCACCCCAACGTTAAAGGAAATCAGCGACGGCGTTAAGATGTCAAAGCCCACCACATTAAAGATTTTAGTCACAATGGAGGAGCTTGGGCTCGTCACCCGAACGGAAGGGTCGAAGCAGTATGCCCTAGGATTATCATTGCTTGCCTTTGGTCAGAAAGCGGCGGACAGTTTTAACATTGGCTCCTTGGCAGCCCCGGTATTAGAACGGCTGCGTAATGAAACGAATGAAACAATTAATCTGGGAGTGGCCGATCAAAATATGGTGGTCCTGCTTGATAAATTTGAAAGTCCGCGAAGCGTGAGTTTGAAATCCCGAATTGGCGGTAAAATGAATTTGTACTCTTCCTCAATGGGGAAGGCCATTCTATCGACCTGGTCGGCCGGTCAATTATCGGATTACCTGCAACAAACAGAGCTGAAAAAGATTGCGCCGAATACCATTACTACCGCAGTGGGGCTTGCTGAAGATCTAGAGACGATTCGATCACGCGGCTATGCCATTGACGATGAGGAAAATGAGCAGGATATTTATTGCGTGGGATTTCCGCTAGTCGCCTACGGTAGGGTTCAGGGGGCCTTTAGTGTCACTGCACCTAAGTTTCGGATGGATCCCGACCGGCGAAAAAAAATAATTGAATTAGCTAAACGAGCGCAAACTCAAGTAGAGAAAGCGTTTTAGTTATTGCTGAAAAAGTAAGTGCGAAAATGCACTTGCTTTTTTTTTCGACACCTGCTATATTGTGCTTGTAAACAAATAAGAAATACAGTTTCTTAATAGGAAATACGGAGGGAATTAAAATGACATTTAAGATGAAAACGCAGTATGCGCACAGCCCAGAGGATATTTCGCATTACAATGCAGATGAAATGCGTGAACAGTTTTTAACCACTAATATTTTTACGCCCGGGGACATTAATTTAACCTATACATATAATGATCGGATGATTTTTGGCGGGGTAACACCAACCACAGAGGCACTTGAAATTGTCTTAGATCGGGTTTTAGGCGTTGATTACTTCTTACAGCGCCGTGAATTGGGGTTAATTAACATTGGTGGAAATGGCAGCGTTACCATTAACGGCAAAAAGGAAGCTCTCGTCACTCATGATGCCTACTACATCGGGATGGGAACTGAACACGTCGTTTTCGAATCCGATGACCCTGCGACTCCAGCCAAGTTCTACGTTGTTTCAACCCCGGCCCACAAGACTTATCCCACTAAGAAGCTTCCGTTCAAGGATGCCATCCATATGCCAATCGGGGATCAGGACCATATGAATGATCGAACCATTAACAAGGTGATTGATGCGTCTCAAATGGATACCTGCCAGCTGCAGATGGGTTACACCGTTTTGAAACCTGGAAACGGATGGAACACGATGCCGGCTCATACCCACGCTCGGCGAATGGAAACTTACCTCTACTGCGAATTTGAAGATCCAGATACCCGGGTTGCTCATTTTATGGGGCAGCCAGATGATACGAAACACATTTGGATGGAAAATGAATCGGCAGTGGTGAACCCGAGCTGGTCCATCCATTGCGGGTCCGGGACGACTGCCTACTCCTTCATCTGGGCAATGTGTGGTGAAAACCAGAACTACGATGATATGGACGGGGTAGATATGAAGGACTTGCGTTAGTCAAATGTATCCCAAATACGAGGCATAAAGGAGAAGTTATTAATGGTTGAAAGTCGTGAAGAAGTAAAGAAACGTGCTGAAGTATTAAATACATTTAATATGGATTTCTTCAGCTTAAAGGGTCAGGTTGCCATTATTACCGGTGGTAACACCGGGTTAGGCCAAGCCTACGCCGTTGGATTAGCCGAAGCTGGAGCTGATATTTTTATTCCAACCTTTGGTACCGAAGGCTGGGATGATACCCGCAAGTTGATTGAGAAAAAGGGTCGACGGGTTGAGTTCATGCAGGTTGATTTAACGAAGCAGGGAACGGCGCAAGAAGTGATTGACCAGGCGCTGGACGTGTTTGGACATGTTGATATTTTGATCAATAATGCGGGGATGATCAAACGGAACCCTATTTTGGAATCTAAGGATGAAGATTGGAATCAGGTTATTAACATTAACTTGAACGCCGTTTATCACCTCTCATTAGCGGCTGCTAAGGTCATGGCGAAGCAAAACCACGGTAAGATTATCAATATTGGGTCAATGCTGTCGTTTCAAGGTGGCAAGTTTATCCCGTCCTACACTGCATCAAAGCATGGGGTTGCCGGCTTAACCAAGTCCTTTGCCAGTGAGATGGGCGCCTATAACGTCCAGGTCAATGCCATTGCTCCCGGATACATTGCAACGGCCAATACGGAACCCATTCGGAAGGACCAGCAGCGGAACGCAGAGATTCTTGGCCGGATTCCAGCTGGCCACTGGGGTGAGACGAATGAGCTCATGGGGACCGCCGTCTTTCTGGCCTCGCGGGCTTCCGATTACGTCACTGGATCAATTATTGCCGTTGACGGTGGGTACCTGGTTCGGTAAATAAAAACGATAAATGCAGAGTGTGGCGATACTCTGTATTTATTTCGCCTAATTTTGTGAATGACGGTTCAAAATGAAGTGATTAACCGACTAAAATTTAAAAAATAAGGACCGATGAGTGATGAAAATTAAAAAGAACATCGATAAAATTCCCGGTGGGATTATGGTGGTTCCCTTACTGTTAGGGGCCCTGATACATACTTTCTGGCCAAAAACGGACATGTTCTTAGGCGGGGTTACGGGGACCTACTTACTGGGAACGAATGTGATTCTCTTCATCTTCTTTTTCTGTGTTGGAACGGGCATCGACCTAAAGGCATCTGGTAAGATTGCGGCTAAGGGAATTAACTTGTTGGTGGTTAAGGTGGTTCTAGCAGCGATCTTAGGTATTGTTCTCAACATATTTCTGCCAATTGGCGGTATTACCACAGGAATTCTTTCAGGATTATCGGTTTTAGCCGTGATCGCTTCCTTTAATGCTTCTAATGGTGGTTTATATGCTGCCTTAATGTCATCCATTCCGGGTCGTGAAGTGGATTTAGCCGCCTATCCATTCTTCAGCGTTGAATCTGGTCCCTTCTTTACGATGATTACCTTGGGTTTAGCCGGAATCGGTGCCTTTCCGTGGCAAGCGTTAGTATCAACCTTAGTTCCGTTTGTGCTAGGTGCCTTATTAGGCGGACTAGATCCAGATATTCGGAAAATGTACGCGCCCGTTGGGGGAGCCCTCATCCCGTTCTTTGCCTTTACCATTGGCTACAGTATGAACTTTGATATGCTGGTCAAATCAGGTGCCGTTGGTATTCTAATGGGGATTGCAGTGGTCTTTGTTTCCGGATATGCGCTATATCTGACTGATCGGTATGTCGTTCGATCCGATGGGTTAGCAGGTTGGGCTGCTTCATCCACGGCCGGGGCGGCGGTATCTGTTCCAATGGTGATTGCAACGATGGATCCCCGGTTTAAAGCAACGGCTTCGTCAGCCACGGCTATTGTCGCCACGAGTGTTTTAATCACTGCGGTTCTGACGCCGGCGGTAACGATGTGGTACTACAACCATCTCATTAAGAAGGGGAAGATTAAAATCGAAACCCAGACCGTTGAGCTGACTGAGGCTAAGGAAGTAGAAAGTTAGGGAGATAGCTAAAATGAGTGAATTTTTAACGATCGGCGAACCGTTGGCGGTGTTAGCTGCCCAAGATGCAGATACTAGTTTAATTCAGGCTGCCCACTTTGAAAAATTTTTGGCAGGTGCTGAGTTGAACGTTGCGGTGGGGGTAGCTCGATTAGGTCATGGAGCAGCCTATGTTTCAAGCGTTGGGGATGACCCGTTTGGTCAATTTATTATTGACGAAGTAAAAAAAATTGCATTGATGCTCGCTATCTAACGGTCAATTCAGATTTCTGGACGGGATTTTACCTTAAACAACGGGTGACAACCGGAGATCCTTCGACCTATTACTACCGGAGAAATTCAGCGGCCGCGAACTATCAGGGTGATCAAATTGAAAAAATCGACTTATCCGACGTGAAATTAGCCCACCTCTCCGGTATTTTTGCGGCCTTGTCAGATAAATCGTTAACCGCTTTTAAACGGTTAAATCAACGGCTTATTGAAGCAAATATTCTAACGACATTTGACCCAAATTTAAGACCAGCATTGTGGAACACTCAAGCTGAAATGATCAGGGTAACCAATGAGCTGGCAAAGCATAGTCAAGTGATTTTGCCTGGAGTTAATGAAGGAGAAGTTCTCATGGGGTCACGTGATCCCGAAGAAATTGCTGATTTTTACTTGGATCAGGGCGTAGAGACCCAGGTAGTTGTGGTAAAGACAGGTACAGCGGGAGCCTTTATTAAAACCAAAGCTGGCAGAATCATACGGGTACCAGGGTTTCATGTTGATCAAGTTGTGGATACCGTTGGAGCTGGTGATGGATTTGCAGTCGGGTTAATTACAGCATTGTTGGAAGGTAAATCACTAGTAGATGCTGCCAAACGTGGTAATGCAATTGGAGCACTGGCCGTCCAATCACCAGGTGATAATGATGGTTATCCCACTCCGGAACAATTAGAACGGTTTATTAATAATGTTGGAGGATAAAAAATGAAACGTGCAGAATTATTACAAAAGTTAATTAACGTAGGGATTGTTTCGGTTGTCCGAGCGGATAGTCCGGAAAAGGCAATGAAAATTGCGGATGCTGTCATTGCGGGGGGCGTTAAGGGGATTGAGTTAACCTATACCGTTCCCCATGCTGATACAGTGATTGCCGACCTCGTTAAGAAGTATGCGGGCACGGACACTGTAATTGGAGCCGGTACCGTGCTTGAGTCGGTTTCAGCTCGGCTAGCCATCATTGCGGGCGCAGAATTTATTGTTAGCCCGACGTTTGACGCAGAGGTTGCCAAGATGTGTAACCTTTATCAGGTGCCTTATATTCCGGGGATTTTCACACCTCATGAGGCCCAAGAGGCACTGATGGCCGGTTCTGAAGTGGTTAAACTCTTCCCCGGTTCGATGGCTACTCCGGCCGCCATTAAGGAATACCGGGGACCATTCCCATACTTAAACGTAATGCCATCCGGTGGGGTGAATGTTGATAACCTTGAGGCTTGGTTTAAGGCGGGCGCAACGGTGGTCGGTGCGGGAGGCGGACTAGTTGGTCCGGCTGAAAACGATGATTTTGCCGGGGTTACCGAAAATGCTGAGGCCTATATGGCGGCATTAGAACGGGCTAGATAAGTGCTTCGATCGTTTAAAACTAGATGAATTTCTCGTTAAGCAGCACCAAAAAAAGAGATCATAATCAAGTTCGATTCAACAATCGAGTTTGATTATGGTCTCTATTATCGTCAGTCGAATAACTTAGGACGGACCAATTTAATAGCCGCGTTGTAAATCAACTTGGTTAGTGGCTAAGGTCCCATCTACTATGAACTGACGGAGGTTCTTTTCTAAAATATCAAAGATAATTGGGTTCGTTCCATCGATCCCCGGAGTAGCGTGGGGAGAAACAATGAGGTTTGGCTGATCCCACAGTGGACTATCTGCTGGAACGGGTTCCTGCTGGAAGACGTCTAGTGCAGCGCGGTGAACGCGGTTAGTCCGCATGGCTGAAAGTAAAGCGGTTTGATCGAGGCTCTTACCCCGGCCGACGCTAATAAAAATGTTTAGATCTTGAATGAGGTCAAAGAAGTCGGCGTTAAAGTAGTCTGTGGTTTCAGCCGTTAGCGGGAGGGTATTAATGATAATATCCGCCGTTTTAACGACGTCGGCGGCGTTAGTTAACGTTTCCGTAGAGGAAAACCCATCTGCCGGATGACCTGAATGGTTGATTCCAACCGGGAAATTACCGAAACCGTTAAGTAATTTAGCGATGTGTTGGGCGATGCTGCCCGTTCCAAAAATAACGACTTTTTGTTGTTTAAGCAGGCTCATATGCGTTGCTAACTCGTTTTTATCTAGCCACGAATGATTTTGTTTAGCGGTGAGTAACGCACTCAGGTCACGGGTATAGAAGAGGATAAAGGCAATGACTGATTCAGCGATTGGCTGAGAGTAAGCGCCACTGACGTTGCTAACCATAATGTGATGTTCGGCCAGCCGTTTTAAAGGGAGGTAGTCAATTCCAGCACTTGTGAGCTGAATCCATTTGAGGTTTGACTGAGATGAATTCAATAGTTGGTCAATCACGTCACCGTTCCAACCAAAAACAATGTCGACTGAGTCGAACTGAGCTGGTGTCAAACCGGTCGGATTTAGAACTGTGACACCTAAATTGGTAATGGCCTGAAGGTCTGTGGCTGATAATTTGCCAGGTGCTAAGTTTAATAAATTAATACTCATTGTAAAACCCCCGAATGTAAAATAATGTTGCGCACAACATTATAACATTGCCGGCGAATTTTAAAAAATGACGTGTGAGCTTACTTTACAAAAAAAATTAAGTTAACGCTTAAAGTTCATGGAATTAAGTTGTCAAACTTCATGAAAATCATGTAAACTAGAGAAAATTTGTTTCGAAAAATAATTGGAGGTTACAAAACGTGAAATTATTAGAAGACCGTATTCGTCAAGATGGACTTGTTTTGCCAGGGGATGTGCTTAAGGTCGATGCTTTTTTAAACCATCAAGTGGATCCAGAGTTAATGCAAGCTATGGGCGAAGAATTTGGCCGGTTGTTTAAGGACGAACACATTACCAAGGTCCTCACGGTAGAGTCTTCTGGAATTGCACCTGCGATTATGACGGCATTGGCACTTAAAGTCCCAATGATTTTTGCGCGTAAACACAAGAGCTTGACCTTGACCGATAATTTATATACCGCCCAAGTTTATTCCTATACCAAACGGGTAAACAACGATATTTCCATTGACAAACGGTTCGTGGATGACAACGACCGGGTTTTGATTATTGATGACTTTTTAGCTAACGGCCAGGCAGTGAAGGGATTAATGGAAATTTGCCAAGCGGCCAACGTTGAAATTGGTGGCGTTGGGGTCGTGATTGAAAAGAGCTTCCAAAAGGGCCACCAAATGGTCTTGGATGCAGGAATTCACCTTGAAGCGTTAGCAAGTGTTGCTTCCTTAGCGGATAATCAGGTGACCTTTGTTGATGAACTGTAATTTGCTTGTCAAACGGGACTGAAACTCTTAACATGAAGTTAGACAAAAAGTGAACGGTCACTTAAGAAAGTGGGGAGTCAAAGTGGATAACAAAGTGTTATATCCTGGCGATACAATTGGAATCATTGGTAATAGTACTAACGCCGCAATGCTGGTTAGTACAGCGCACCGGATTGGTTTGCGTGTTGGCGTTTACGGATCCGACGAAACACGTGAAGAAATGAAACTAGCTGATTTCAAGGTGGTGGGCAACGGTTGGGATAAGGAAAAGCTCCAACGCTTCGCTGAAAGCTGCGACCTCATTACCTACGATTCTGAACGGGTGAACTTAGACGTCATTCAATATCTGGCTAAGTTTACAGCTGTGCCGCAGGGAACCGATATGTTAGAGATCATGCAGGATCGGTTATTGGAGCGGGCGTTTTTTGAACAGCTGAACGTGAACATTGCGCCCTACGCAACGATTATTACGTTAGACGATATTTATCAGTCGGTCGATTCGATTGGTTACCCCTGCATTTTAAAACCCATTCAAAAGGATTGGTCTACGGATCGTCAGCTAGTGATTCGGCGCCAGACTGATATTGCTAAGGCGGCGGGGTTAGTGGGTCAGGGCACCTACATTCTTGAATCTCTACTCCCCTTTGACCGGGAACTCTCCCTGTTGGTCGCTAGGGGACAGGATGGGACCACCCAGCTTTATCCGGTCACGGAAGTTGTGACGCGGGATGGACAGCTTCATGAATCTTTCGTACCCGTTGATTTAGATGCCAATACGGAACAGGAAATTCAGCGAATCGGTCAAGAAGTGGCCGCTAACGTTCACTATGCTGGTGTATTTGAGGTTGCCTTTTACCTCACACAGAATGGGGCGTTGTACGTAGATAAAATCATTTCAGCTCCAAGTTCTGCCGGCTATATTTTTTCAGAAACGGCAGCTGTTTCCGAGTTTGAAAACCACTTGCGGGCCGTTTGCGGGCTGCCGTTAATGACGACGAAACAGCTGACGCCGGCCGTCTTGGTGACGTTTAAGCAAAGCCAGCTGGATGCGATTCGGACCCAGTGGTTGCTGAAGGATAACTGGCACTTCTGCTTTTACCACTTACCCCGGCCGAAGGATGACGATCGAATCGGGTATATCATGGTCGAGACGGATTCCGTCTCCCAAACTTTAGATAAGATTGAAGATACCGGTTTATGGGCTGACGATCAGCAAGAAGAACAGCCAGCTGAAACGGATTAAAAAGCAAAAAACACGGTAATGACCCTAGGTGGTCGTTACCGTGTTTTTTAACGATTTAGGAATTAGTTAAACTCGATTTTTTTAGCGGATTAGGGGAGCGTCTGTTCGGTATCTTTGCTATAATTGAGAGGATAATTTTAGAGAGGATGACGGATTGGGTGGCAACGAAAGATTTATTAGCCGGACTGAATGATAAGCAGCGGGAGGCAGTTGAAACAACTGAGGGCCCCGTACTGATCATGGCAGGAGCCGGGAGTGGGAAAACCCGTGTGTTAACCCACCGAATCGCCTATTTAATTGAAGATAAAGGGATAATGCCGTGGCGGATTCTAGCCATTACGTTCACCAATAAAGCGGCCCGCGAGATGCGTGAACGGGTTGGTGGACTGCTTGGCGATAGCGGGAGTGACGTTTGGGTATCAACGTTCCACGCCCTCTGTCTGCGGATTTTACGTCGGGATGCCGAATTAATTGGTTACACGAAGGCCTTTACGATTGCCGGTACCAGCGAACAGCGAACGTTGGTCAAACAAATTTTACGTGATGAGAACATTGACGCCAAAAAATATGATCCACGCTCGATTTTAAGTGCGATTTCAAATGCGAAGAATGCCCTGACGACACCAGCTGACTATGCTCAAAGTGCCACCAGTCCGTTTGAAAAAATTGTTGCCCAGGTTTATACCGATTACCAAAACCGGCTCATGCAGAATCAGGCGGTAGACTTCGATGACTTAATTATGCTGACCATTCAGCTTTTTCAGCAGGAACCGGAAGTCTTAAAACGGTATCAGGATAAATTCCAGTACATTCACGTGGATGAATACCAAGATACCAACGATGCCCAATACCAACTGATTCATATGCTGGCTTCAGGCTACCGCAACCTTTGCGTCGTTGGGGATGCCGATCAAAGCATCTACGGTTGGCGGGGCGCCAATATGGATAATATGCTGAACTTTGAAAAGGATTATCCGGATGCTCAAATCGTCAAGCTGGAACAAAATTACCGGTCAACCAAGACAATTCTATCGGCTGCAAACGAAGTGATTGCTAATAATGTTTACCGGCAGGATAAGGACTTATGGACTGAAAATGACGGTGGGGACCAAATCTCGTACTACCGGGGCCAATCGGAAAACGATGAGGCACATTATATCGTGGCCAAGATTCAGGAAACAATGCGCGAAAAAAAATTCGGCTATGGTGATTTTGCGGTGCTATACCGGACCAATGCCCAATCCCGGGTCATTGAAGAAACCTTCGTCAAGGCTAACGTCCCCTACACAATGGTGGGCGGACACAAGTTCTACGACCGAAAGGAAATTCGGGATGTGTTAGCCTACTTAACGCTGATCGCTAACCCCGCGGACTCAATGAGTCTGGAACGGGTCATTAACGAACCGAAGCGGGGCATCGGAGCAACTAGTATTGAAAAGCTCCGGGATTTTGCGGAGTTTAATGGCTGGAGCGAGCTGGAAGCAGCTGAAAACGTGGCGTTGGCCAATAATATTTCTGCGCGGACGGCCAATAAGATTGAAGCCTTTGGTCAGATTATGCTGAACCTGCAGAAAATGGCCGACTACTTAGACGTGACGGACCTCACGGAGCAAATTCTTGATACAACGGGGTACATGGATGCCCTGAAGAGTTCCCGCAACTTGGAAGCCCAAACTCGAATTGAGAATATTGAAGAATTTCTGACGGTTACCCGCCAGTTTGATGATGAATGGGCCAAGCAGGACCACGACGAAGAGGCGAACCGTTTAACGGATTTTCTTTCAGACTTAGCCTTAGTCTCTGATCAGGATGACGTTGATGAGGAACCCCAGCAGGTTACGTTAATGACGCTGCATGCGGCTAAGGGATTGGAATTCCCGGTGGTCTTTTTAGTGGGAATGGAAGACGGGATCTTTCCGTTATCGCGGGCGATGCTGGAGGAAAGTGAATTAGAGGAAGAGCGTCGGTTAGCATACGTGGGAATCACGCGGGCTAAGCAAAAACTATACCTAACCAATGCTTATTCACGGATGCTTTACGGCCACCGCCAGGCTAACCCGCAGTCTCGGTTTGTGGAAGAGATCAGTCCCGAATTGCTGCATTTAGATAACACACAGGCAAATCGGCAGGTGAGAAGTGGAGCTAAGGAAGTTCCGTTTGCTAAACGGACGGATCGGGCGACCGCAACCACCTACCACGGTAAGACGGGTCGGGTTGCTTCAGCTTCAGGAACCGGAGCTGAGAAAGTTACCTGGCAGACGGGCGATAAAGTGACCCATAAAAAGTGGGGGACTGGAACGGTGGTCAAAATTAGCGGTGAAGGTGAGAATCAGGAATTAGATATTGCCTTCCCATCCGAGGGAATTAAGCGGTTGTTGGCGGCCTTTGCACCGATAACCCGGGTTGAGTCCTAATCATCAAGGGAGGAATCACAAATGGCAGACAGGCCAGTTGAAAAGATGACGGTTGAAGAAGCCGCAAAAGAAGCTGATGAACTCCGACCAAAGATTATTAAGTGGGGTGAGGACTACTATACCTCCGACAATCCCGATGTCGAGGATTCGGTATATGATGCTGCGTACGCTCGATTACAGGCGTTAGAGGCTGCGTTTCCCAATATTGTGACGGAAGATTCACCCACCCAGCAGGTTGGGGGTGCCGTCCTGGCGGGATTTACCAAGGTTCGACATGAAATTCCGATGTTGTCGTTAGGCGACGTCTTTTCGGAGGGGGAACTGGATGAGTTTAATCAGCGACTGAGAGAACATGTTACCGAACCCTTCGACTATAACTGTGAGCTGAAAATTGACGGCCTAGCCATTTCACTTCGGTATGAAAACGGGGTCTTTGTTCAGGGATCGACCCGTGGTAACGGGCAAATTGGGGAAGACATTACGGCTAACTTACGCCGGGTCGACTCAATTCCCAAAAAGTTAAGCCAACCCTTAAACGTTGTGGTCCGGGGCGAATGCTACATGCCAAAGGAGTCCTTTCTAAAACTCAACACGGACCGGGAAGCCGCTGGATTGCCAACGTTTGCCAATCCTCGAAATGCAGCAGCGGGAAGTCTGCGGCAGTTAGATCCTGAGGTGACGGGTCGGCGGCACTTGAGCACCTTTATGTATAACGTCGCGGACTACGAAACCGTTAGCGCACGGACCCAAAGCGACCTGTTGGCTGAACTACAGGATCTGGGGTTTGCGGTTAACGTTGATAGCCGGGTTGCCCATAGTATGGCGGACGTTGCCGATTACGTACAGGAATACACGGGCAAGCGTACAACACTGGCCTATGGAATTGACGGGATTGTGATCAAAGTCAATTCACTCCCCCTTGAGCAGGCGATTGGGGCAACCGTTAAAGTGCCGAAGTGGGCCATCGCATACAAGTTTCCACCGGAAGAGGCGGAAACGGTTGTGCGGGACATTGAGTGGACCGTTGGGCGGACGGGAATTGTGACCCCCACCGCGGTAATGGACCCGGTTCAGCTAGCCGGCACCACGGTAGCCCGGGCTTCATTGCATAATCCAGACTACCTAGAGGACAAGGACATTCGGTTGGGAGATACCGTTTTGCTGCATAAGGCGGGTGACATTATTCCCGAAATTTCGGAATACCTCCCCGATAAACGACCAACGGACTCTGAACCTTACTCAATTCCGACTCATTGTCCTTCCTGTGGGGCAGAATTAGTGCATCTAGATGGTGAAGTGGCGTTACGGTGTATTAACCCGAAGTGTCCGGCTCAATTAACGGAGGGGATGACCCATTACGCCTCCCGAAATGCCATGAACATTGACGGGCTGGGGCCAAAGATTATTCAACAACTATTTGATAAACAGTTAGTGGCTGACGTAGCCGGATTATATGGCTTAACTTACGACCAATTATTAACATTAGATAAATTTGGGGAGAAGTCGGCCACTAACCTCTTGACAGCAATCGATAATAGCCGCAATAATTCATTAGAACGTTTATTATTTGGGCTAGGAATTCGTCACGTGGGTTCCAAAGCCGCTCGGTTAATTGCCCAACACTTTATGACGATGTCAGCACTTGTTGCGGCCAGTCAGGAAGACATTGCCGCAATTAACTCCGTTGGAAATATTATTGCGGATAGTGTTGTGACCTACTTCGAAAGCGAACCGGCCCAACAGCTGCTGCAGGAGTTACAGGCGGCTGGGGTTAATATGGTGTACCTTGGGCAGCCAGAAGCAATCCCCGACGAAGGGTTCTTCAGTGGCCTTAAGGTGGTTTTAACTGGTAAACTGGAGACAATGACCCGCCCAGATGCCACTGAGTGGTTACGGAAGCAGGGCGCTGATGTTACCGGAAGCGTCTCAGGCAAAACAGATCTGGTAATCGCGGGGACAGACGCTGGAAGTAAATTAGCGAAGGCTGAGTCATTAGGCGTAGACGTTTGGAATGAAGAGCGCTTCCGGCAGGAAATGAATCAAGAGGCATAAGTTTGGAGGAAATTGTTGTGAAACGGTTACGCACAATCATGGCTTTGGCGGTCTCGGTACTGTTCTTAGCTGCATGTGGAAACCTGAGTAATTCGACATCGTCAAGTGGCGGAGCAACCACTTCAAAGAGTGGAACGACATTGACGGGTCAGACGAGCAACGGCGACTACGAAGGAGTCATTAAAAACGGTCACTACCTCACCAGTAAATCACGTGGGGTAACCAATACTGAGGACTCGGGTAACGTCTATAACGTTAAGAGCTTTGAAAGCGGCATGCAAAACCTGTCAAAGAAAATTTATCCCCCGCAGTCTTACGTTTTCCAAGAGGGCCAATACTTAGATTCTAGTACGGTTGAGGACTGGTTGGGCCGTGAATCCAGTTCGAACCCCACGGGCTTAAACCCGAAGAAGAATAAGTCGACGAGTCCAACTTCCCGGAACCCAATCTACATTCAAGCGTTAGAAGAACAGGATTATATGAAACAGTCCGGTAAAAGCTTGAAGTTAAGCGGGATGACCATTGGGATTGCGGTCAATTCCGTGGACTACTATAAGAAGACCCAGTATGGGGCAACTTATCAGACCAATATTTCTCAGGCGAAGGGTGAAGCTTACGCGAAGGATGCGGCAAAGACCGTGTTGAAACGGTTGCGGGCTAAGAAGGCGCTCAAGGACGTTCCCATTACCATTGCGCTCTACCGGCAGTCATCAAATGATAGCCTAGTCGGGGGAACCTTCTTCGCTTACACCCAAAGCAAGGGCAATCAGACGACCATTAACAATTGGTCCACCGTGAACCAAAAGAACTATGTCCTTCCCGTTGAAAATGGGGAGTCCGGGCCAAAGAGTGCGGATAAAACGGCGTTCTCTAATTTTAAGAGTCAGGTGACCTCATTCTTCCCGAATCTGAGTGGGGTGACCGCACAGGTTCACTATGAGAATGGTTCCTTAACGGGAATGCACGTTAACGTAACGACGCAGTTCTATAGTCAAACTGAAATTACGAGCTTTACCCAGTACCTTGCGCAAGCCGCCCAAAAGTATCTGCCGGCGAAGGTTCCCGCAGATATTACCGTGACTTCCGCAACGGGTGAAACCCAAAGTTATCTTTCTCGAAGCGAAAATGGATCTAAGTTCCAAGCGCACGTTTTTGATAGCTATTAAACGAGTATCCGGGAACGTTTGGTAGAATCCAGAGTGGATTCTACCAAACGTTCCTTTTGTTTAAAAACCAGGTCCCACCTAATTTTTTATGGGCTATAAAAGGAACGGTTATGGTAAAATGGCAATGTATGTTTATTCGGAGGAGTTTAGCTCTTCAAAAATGATGAAAGAAGGATAATTTGATGGCAAATCAGATCGATCGTGACCAAGTCCAACACGTCGCTTCATTGGCGAAACTAGAAGTTAACGATGCGCAACTTGATTATTTTACGGATCAACTCGATCAAACAATTGGACTGTTTGAAACGTTAAGCGCGGTAGATACCACGAACGTTCCGGCAACCAGCAGTGTCACAGATCAGCTTAATACCATGCGTGAAGATGTAGCAGATAACTGGGGAGAACAAGCAGCCTTGCTGAAGAACGCCCCTGAAACACAGGATGACTACATTAAGGTACCCGCCATCATTGACGAAAGCGAGGCAAATTAAATGACCTATTTAAACCAGGATCTCGCTGACCTTCATCAAGCACTGAGCGATAAAAAAATGAGTGCCACAGAGTTGACACAGGACACCTTAGCTAACATCAAAAAAATGGATTCAGAAGTGGACGCCTTCTTAACGTTAAACGAAGAGGCCGCTTTAGCACAGGCTAAGCAACTTGATGACCAAGGGATTGATAAGGATAATCCGCTTGCGGGAATTCCAGTAGCGATCAAGGATAACATCATGACTAACGGGTTAAGGACGACAGCAGCGTCACGGATGCTCGAAAACTTCACGCCGATTTACAGCGCAACGGTCGTCAACAAACTGGCGAACTTAGACGCCATTACCATCGGTAAAACGAACATGGATGAATTTGCCATGGGGGGATCAACGGAAACCTCTGCGTTTAAGACCACGAAGAATGCCTGGGACCATACGAAGGTTCCTGGTGGCTCATCGGGTGGTTCTGCAGCGGCAGTGGCCTCCGGTGAGGTTCTTGCTGCTTTAGGATCAGATACTGGGGGGTCCATCCGGCAACCCGCTGCCTTTAACGGGGTGGTTGGTATGAAACCCACCTATGGCCGGGTTTCTCGGTGGGGCTTAATTGCCTTTGGCTCGAGTTTGGACCAAATTGGTGTCCTGACCCGTGGCGTTAAAGATAATGCGACCTACCTATCCGCCATTTCTGGTCATGACATCCATGACATGACGAGTTCAACGAATGACGTCCCTAACTTTGCGGCCGGCTTAGATGAGAGTGCCAGCGTTAAGGGCATGAAAATTGGGCTGCCAAAGGAATTTTTGGGTGACGGGGTTGCCGAAGACGTTAAGCAGGCAATCTTAAACGCTGCCGAAACCTACCGGCAATTGGGAGCTACCGTGGAAGAAGTTTCTCTACCCCACAATGAATTTGGGGTGGCCGCCTACTACATCATTTCTTCGTCTGAAGCATCATCCAACCTTCAGCGATTTGATGGGATTCGGTATGGCTTCCGGGCTGATGACGTCAAAACACTTGATGACGTTTACGTTAAAACGCGGACGCAAGGGTTTGGCGATGAAGTCAAACGACGGATCATGCTAGGAACGTTCTCGTTATCCGCTGGCTTCTACGACGCCTACTTTAAGAAGGCGGCACAAGTTCGGACTCTGATGATCCAAGACTTTAAGGCCATTTTGAAGGATTATGACATGATTTTAGGCCCGGTTGCGCCAACTACGGCCTACGACTTAGGGTCAGAGGTATCCGACCCCATGACGATGTATATGAATGATATTTTGACGGTACCCGTAAACTTAGTTGGGTTACCAGGAATGTCAGTCCCAGCTGGATTCAGTCAGGGGCTACCAGTCGGAATGCAATTAATTGGTCGGCCGTTTGACGAAGGCACCCTGTATAAAGCAGCCTATACCTTTGAACAAAATACCGACTTTCACTTAAAAACACCAAAAGTTGGGGGGCAGAACTAAACATGAACTTTGTGACAACCATTGGACTTGAAGTCCACGTTGAGTTAAAGACGAATTCGAAAATTTTTAGTCCGTCACCGGTTGAATTTGGGGACGACCCCAATGCTAACACCAATGTGATTGATTGGGGCTATCCGGGTGTTTTGCCCACAACCAATAAGGGCGTCGTCGAAAGTGGCATTATGGCAGCGTTAGCTTTACACGCAACCGTTACGCCCGACGAACACTTTGATCGGAAAAATTACTTCTACCCAGATAATCCGAAGGCCTACCAAATTACCCAAGCGGAAACCCCAATTGGGCATGATGGCTGGATTGAAGTTGAAGTTGACGGTCAAACTAAAAAAATTGGCATTGAAGAAATGCACATTGAAGAAGACGCCGGGAAAAACAGTCACTTTGGTAATTACTCCCTCGTTGATTTAAACCGGCAGGGAACCCCCCTGATTGAAATCGTTTCGAAGCCGGACATTGCGAGTCCCGATGAGGCTTACGCCTACCTTGAAGCACTCCGGCAACGGATTCAGTTTACCGGAATTTCCGATGTGAAGATGGAAGAGGGATCCATGCGGGTCGACGTCAACATCTCAATTCGGCCGCTCGGTTCCGATACTTACGGGACTAAGGTTGAGCTTAAGAACTTAAACTCCTTTAACTACGTTCGTAAAGGGCTGGCGTACGAAGAAAAACGGCAGCAGCAAGTCTTAATGTCTGGTGGTCGAATTCAGCAGGAAACCCGGCGCTACGACGAAGCGACCGGAACAACCATTTTAATGCGGGTGAAGGAAGGCGCGGATGATTACCGTTACTTCCCAGAACCTGATTTACCTGCTTTGCATATTGGGGATGACTGGATTCAGGAACTTGCAGCTACCATGCCAGAAATGCCCGGTAAGCGGCGCGACCGCTACGTTAAAGACATGGGCCTGACGGATTACGATGCCATGGTCTTAACGCAGACTAAGGAAATGTCCGACTTCTTTGATGAAACGGTGGCCCAGGGTGCCGATGCTAAAATGGCCTCGAATTACCTGCAGGGAGACGTTAATGCCTTCTTAAACGACAACCACGTGGACTTGCAGCAGACGGATCTAACACCCGCTCACCTAGCGGGAATGATTAGGCTAATTAGTGATGGAACGATTTCAACTAAGATGGCGAAGAAGGTCTTTAAGGCAATTACTAAGGGTGAAGACCCGAAAGAATACGCCGAGAAGAACGATCTGGTTCAGATTTCAGATCCCGCTGTCTTACAGCCCATTATTGATGATATTTTAGCCAATAACGCTCAATCCATTGAAGATTTCAAGAACGGTAAGGATCGGGCCGTTGGTTTCTTAGTGGGTCAAATTATGAAGCAAACTCACGGTAAGGCTGATCCTAAGGTAGTTAACCAATTGTTAATGGCCTCGCTGAAGCAACAATAAGGGGAGGTCATCATGAAAAAACGGGCACGGGTCATTTATAATCCGACGTCAGGTCGGGAACTCTTAAAGGCAAAAATGATTGACATTCTCAATGTTTTTGAACAGGCTGGATACGAAACCAGTGCTTATGCAACGACGCCCGAACCGAATTCGGCCCGGGATGAAGCTGAGCGGGCGGCTAAGGATGGGTTTGAACTTATTGTGGCGGCAGGTGGCGACGGAACCATTAATGAAGTCATTAACGGAATTGCCGGTTTGCCAAAGCGCCCCCGGATGGCCATTATTCCTGCTGGAACAACGAATGACTATGCGCGGGCGCTCCATATTCCCCGCGAGGATCCGTTAGAAGCGGCTAAGATTGTGTTAAAAAACCAAACGGTTAAGATGGATATCGGTCAGGCCGGCGAATCCTACTTTATCAACATTGCGGGTGGGGGCCAACTGACGGAATTGACTTACGATGTGCCTTCGGATATGAAGACCATTTTTGGTTACTTAGCCTACCTCGTTAAGGGAGCAGAGATGTTGCCGCGGATTAAACCCATTGATATGGACCTAGTTTACGACGGTGGTGAATACAAGGGGAAGGCCACCATGTTTTTACTGGCCCTAACGAACTCCATTGGAGGATTCGAGCAGATTGTGCCCGACGCTTCCTTGGATGACGGAAAGTTCACGATGATCATCGTCAAGCAGGCTAACTTAGTGGACATGCTGCATTTGATCGTGTTGGCGTTGAACGGCAAACACATTAACGATCCGCGTGTGATCTACCGCAAGACGAATAAGGTGATTGCGAAGTCGACTGACCGGATGATGATTAATTTGGACGGGGAATACGGTGGTGATGCCCCGATGACCTTCCGGAACTTAAAGCAGCACATCATGATGTATGCCAATACAGATGATATTCCTGATTCGGCCATTACCGAGGCTGACGTTTTGGAGGCGGAACAAAAGTTCATGAAGGAAGTCGAAAAGCTGCCGGAAGAGTAGTTTTTAAATAAATTTTGTTTTAAAAAGGTTTTGCTGTATGATACATGAAGACAGTAAAATCTTTTTTGTGATTTGAAATGGGGTTAATATGAAAAAACAGGTTCCAGTATTTAAAAACAATGATTATAACGTTAAAATCCAAGATCTCACGTACCAGGGAATGGGGGTCGCTAAGGTTGATGATTTTCCCATCTTTATTGAGAACACGTTGCCGGGGGAAGAAGTTAAGGTTCGGGTAACCAAGGTGCAAAAGAACTTTGCGTTTGGTCGGGCCCTTGAATGGACCGAAACATCGCCTGACCGGGTTCCGGAACTCGATAAGGCCTATACTCAAACGGGAATTGCCTCCCTGCAACACTTAGCCTACCCCAAGCAGCTTGAATTTAAGCAGCATCAGGTAGCCGAAGACTTCAGCAAGGCGAAGATTGATGTGGATGTGTTGCCAACCATCGGGATGGAAGATCCCACCCATTACCGGAACAAGGCTCAGGTTCCCGTTCGCTCGGTTAAGGGTAAGACGGAAACGGGCTTTTACCGCCAGCATTCCCACGACCTCGTTCCCATTGAGGACTTTTATATTCAGGATCCAAAAATTGATGAGGCCATTATTGTTGCCCGTGATCTCTTACGAAAGTATATGATTACGCCCTATGATGAACTACAAGACAAGGGCGTGATGCGGAACATTATGGTTCGGCGGGGCTACTACTCCCATCAACTCATGATTGTCTTTGTGACCCGGACCAAAAAAATTCCGATGGTGGATGAAATTGTCAAAGAGTTGGGAGAACAGCTTCCGGAACTCGTTTCAATCATGCAAAACGTGAACCAGAAGAAGACGAACGTTATCATGGGAAAATCAACCAAACTGCTGTGGGGCAAGGGATATATTGAGGACCAGCTGCTTGGGTTAACCTTTGCGATCTCACCCCGGTCCTTCTACCAAGTGAACCCCCAACAAACGGAGAAACTGTACAGTTTAGCCATTGAAAAAGCGGGGTTAACGGGTCAGGAAACCGTCATTGATGCTTACTGTGGGATTGGGACCATTTCACTGGCCCTCGCCCAACATGCCCAGCAGGTCTACGGGGTCGACATTGTGTTTGATGCGATTGAGGATGCTAAGATTAACGCCCAAAAGAATCACATTACGAATGCCAACTTTGTTACCGCTAAGGCGGAAGACCAGATGCAAACATGGGAAGAAGCCGGGTTAAAGCCCGACGTGATCGTGGTTGATCCCCCACGAAAGGGCCTCGATGAATCGTTAATCGAAGCTGCCTCCCATATGGCACCGAAGAAAATTGTGTACGTGAGTTGTAACCCGTCAACGTTAGTTCGGGATGTTCAACGGTTCATGGACCGGGGCTACCACATTAGTGGCCCGGTTCAACCGGTAGATCAATTCCCACAAACGCCACACGTGGAATCAGTGACGGTGTTAGAAAAGGATTAAAATCAGATTGAAGAAAAGCCCTAGGAAACCTACGCTTATGTTAGGTTACCTAGGGCTTTTGACCTATAATGAAGCTAATTAACAGGCAAATTATCTATGCTATACCCATCGTCCGCGTTTTTTATGGGCGGATTGGTGAAGACAACTTGAGGAGGGATTGGATGAAACAGGATCTTTTTTCGGACGGGACCATTAGTATTCGAGGAGCGCGCGAAAATAACTTGAAGGACGTTGATTTAGATATTCCAAAGCACCGAACAACGGTGTTTGCAGGCTTATCAGGAGCGGGTAAATCCTCGTTAGTCTTTGATACTTTAGCAGCCGTTTCTCGACGGGAATTAAACGAAACGTTTCCCAGCTTTACGCAGCAGTATTTACCAAAGTACGGGCAGCCGGACGTTGATGAAATTGACCATTTACCGGTTGCCATTGTGGTGGAACAAAAACCCATTGGGCGCAACTCGCGTTCAACGTTGGCAACTTATACGGGGATTTATTCGGTATTGCGGCTAATGTTTTCCCGGATAAGCAAACCTTGGGTTGGGTATTCCGAATGGTTCTCATTCAATCTGCCTCAGGGGATGTGTCCGAAGTGTCAGGGATTAGGGTTTATTGATCAAATTGATGAAAGTAAGATTATTGACCCCGATAAGTCGTTAAACGAGGGCGCCATGACGTTTCCAGGGTTTGGTCCCGGAACGTGGCGTTGGAACGAATACGGGCACAGTGGCCTGTTTGATTTAGATAAGAAGATTAAGGACTACTCTAAAGACGAGTATGACTTATTGATGCACGCACCCCGGCAGAAGCTAAAGAACCCGCCGGAGGAGTGGGCTAGGACTGCCAAGTACGAGGGCTTGGTGCCCCGGATGATGCGGTCCATTGTGCATAGCGCCTCAGGCCAGCACCATAAGGCGGCCCTCGCTGAAATCGTTACGCGGGAAGTCTGTCCCGTGTGTCACGGAAGTCGGCTAAACCCGGATTCATTAAAGGGATTGATTAACGGAAAAAACATTGCGGAGGTCTGCGCAATGGATCTCGTGTCCGTCCTTGACTTCTTCGGTCAAATTACCGACCCACTAGCCAAGACAATGGTCCGTGAACTTCAAAGTAAGGTGCAGGCCCTGGTTGATATTGGTCTCGGCTATTTGTCACTTAATCGTGGAACGGATACGCTATCGGGTGGGGAAGCCCAACGGATTAAGATTGCTAAGTTTCTAACCAGTTCCTTATCAGATTTGATCTATGTCTTGGATGAACCAAGTGTGGGACTGCATCCGCATGATATTCAGCTCATAACGAAGTCCCTGACCAAACTCAGGGAGCAAGGCAATACCATTGTCCTCGTTGACCATAATCCGGAGATTATTCGAATGGCGGATTACATCGTGGAAATTGGACCTAAAGCTGGCCAGGATGGGGGCCGGGTGACGTTTACGGGGACTTACCCCGAGTTATTGGACTCCGATACCATTACGGGTAAGATGCTCCGGGAACCGGTTGTTTTCCGACAACCCCGTCAGCCTGATAAGTGGCTGTCAGTCGAACACGTGACCGCCCATAACTTAACTGATGTTAGTACGAAGGTCCCTCGGGGAGTCATGACCATTATTTCCGGCCCAGCGGGTTCTGGTAAAAGTTCGTTAGTTAATGCGATCAAACAAAAAGTTGCGGATCAGGATTTTATTGATTTGCGGCAGGAAGCCGTGGGTGTGAATATTCGGTCCACGCCTGCCACCTACCTCAATATTTTGAATCCCCTCCGGAAGCTGTTTAGCAAAGCCAACGGGGTATCGTCCCAGCTGTTTAGTTATAACGGGAAGGGTGCCTGTCCCCGGTGTAAGGGGAAGGGTGTGATGATCACCGAGATGGCCTTTATGGATCCGGTGATTCAAACTTGTGAGTTGTGCGGTGGCAAACGGTATAGTCAAGAGGCCTTACAGTACCAATATCACGGGAAGGATATTGCTGAGGTGTTAAACCTCTCAATTAGTGAGACACTCGATTTCTTTAAGGATGTCCCAGCAATTTATCAAAAGGTGAGCCTGCTGGATCAAGTGGGTCTGGGTTATTTAAACCTTAACCAATCCATGACGACGTTGTCGGGTGGGGAAGTTCAGCGGGTGAAGCTGGCGATGGAATTAGATCATACGGGAAGTATTTACTTCTTGGATGAACCCACCACGGGACTGCACCTAAACGATACGCAGCGAATTATTGAACTCTTTGAGGGACTGGTTAATCGAGGCAACACCCTCATTCTAATTGAGCACAATTTAGCGTTAATCAGTCAGGCTGACTGGCTCATTGATATGGGGCCGGATGCCGGTAAGTACGGTGGTCAAATCCGTTATGCTGGAACACCGGAAGAAAGTCTAAAGGCGCCGGGATCACGGACTGGCGTGGCACTAAAGGAACAAATGAAATAAGGTTAAAACAAGGGGTTAGAATAATTGGTCCGCTTCGCTTCACTAGATGGCTCTTGCAGCATGGTCCGAAAGCCTTTCATCCTTAGCAGGATGCTTTCGGACCAGTAGTTACGGGACATAAGACAGACCACAACCAAATAAGACAAAGGACCAAATTCGATCAAAATACAATCGAACCTGGTCCTTTGTCTTATTTGGCATGGCCTGAACGTCTTATGTCCCAGCCTTTATTTTCTGTTTCGCCTCTGCATAATAACGTAGACGGGAATCCCGATTAAGGTCAGTAAAATTCCAACCATGGCTAAGTTAAATTCGGTGATAAGGGTGGTGATCAAGATGAATACCCCACCCAGGAGGGCAATAAAGGGGATCACGGGGTACCAAGGAACTTTATAGGGGCGTTCCAGTTCGCTTTCGCGGTGCCTCAGAATAAAGACCTCGATAAAGAGCAAACAGTTAAAAATCCACATGACAAACACTAACATATCCGTCAGCATGTCAAAGCTGCCCATTAACATCATGATAAAGGCGATGCCGAACTGGAGTAACCCAGCGTGGCTTGGAACGTTAGTCTTAGACAACTTGCTAAGCCAGCCGCTGAATGGTAATGAACGTTCAGTTGCTAGGGCGTAGGGGACCCGCATCCCCGTCATGGTGTAGCCATTAATGGCGCCATACACGGAAATTAAAATCCCGATGGTCACTAATTTACCCCCAAACTGACCAAAGAGCCGTATCGCTGCTTCTGAAGCTGCGTTTTGGTTTCCAGCGATTTGATCAATGGGAAGCATTTTAAGGAAGACGACGTTAATTAACGTGTAAATAATCATAATGCCCGTTAAACCGAATACAATGGCCCGCGGGAGATCCTTCTTTGGGTTTTTCATTTCCCCCGCCACGTTACCAATGCTAATCCAACCGTCGTAGGCAAACATGGTGGCCAAAAGTCCCGAACTAAACGCCGTAATGGGACTCAGCTGATGACCGGGTTGGACCGGCCACCAGACCACGTTAACGTGTGAGGGAACCATTAGCCCCACAATCACAATCAGGGCAATGGGAATTAGTTTGACAATTAGGGCGACGGATTGCACCCGACCCCCAACTTTAGCCCCCAAAAAGTTAATGAGGGTCAAACTAGCTGCACAGATCACGGCAATGGGAACTAACCAGCCGTGGGGGAGGGCAAAGAGGTTAACGAACTGGGTCCCAAAGATAATGCTCAGCGCCGCAATATTTGCGGGGTAGTAAATCAGTAGCTGAGCCCACCCCATGAGAAAGCCCATGGGTTTGCCGTAAGCATATTCAAGGTACTTCAGGGCTCCTCCAGTACGGGGGATTGCGGCCGCCAATTCAGCCACCGTTAATCCACCACAAATGGTTAGTATTCCGCCCAATACCCAGGCAATAATGGTATAGCTAGCGGAATAGTTAGCCGCAACAACGCTTGAGACCTTGAAGAACACCCCAGCGCCAATAACCGTCCCCATGACGGTCGCCAACGCTGAAAACAGGCCAATACTTCGTTCGAGGTGGTTCTCTTCCATCAGAATGTCATCTCCTTACATCGATTTCCAATTTATCTATTATAGCAAGGTTCAGGGTGAAAGTAACCAAAAAACGCGGTTCACCACCCAGAAAATGGGGGTGAACCGCGTTTAAGGATTCTCGACTATTCTTCGCCATCCAGGTTTGGATCTGGATGGGTCCGTTGGAATTCGGCAATGTTCTTGTATTCCGTCTTTAACATCCGGCTTAAGCGAATGTAAATTGGAACGAGGTCCCGGTATACTGGGAATGTGTCTGGGTTTGGGTGGTAAGTCTTGGCGTTTTCGATAAACTTAGAAACTTCGCCTAAGTTATCAATAATTCCAAGACTGTACATCCCAATTACAATTGCACCCAAGGCAGTTCCTTCAGGACTCTCCGGAATGGTAACGTCCTGTTCAAAGATATCTGATAAGAGCTGACGCCAGAAAGCACTCTTAGCAAATCCACCAGTTGCTTGGATACTCTTAGGTTTTCCAACAACTTCTTCCATGGCTAACATAACCGTGTATAAGTTGTAGACGATTCCTTCGAGCGCACTCCGGATCATAGTTGCCCGGTTGGTTTGACGGGTTAACCCAAAGAAGGTTCCACGAGCGTTGGCATCCCAAATTGGAGCCCGTTCGCCACCTAAGAATGGCAGGAAGATCAAGCCGTCTGAACCAGCTGGCACTTCACTAGCAATCTTGGTCAACAGGTCGTAAGAATCAACGTGCATTTGTTCAGCCGTTAATTTTTCAGGGGCACAGAGTTGGTCACGAACCCAACGGAAGACAATTCCACCGTTATTGACGGGCCCGCCGACAACCCAGTGATCCTTGCATAGGTAGTAACAGAATAACCGGCCCTTAGGATCAGTTTGAGGTTTGTCAGTGACGACCCGGACGGCTCCTGAAGTACCAATTGTAACGGCAACCACCCCAGGTTCAATGGCGTTAACCCCTAGGTTGGCTAATGGGCCATCTGAAGCACCCATCACGAATGGGGTTTCCTCTGGCAAACCGGTAACTGCAGCGTACTCACTCTTAAGTCCGTGAAGCTGTGCGGTTGTGTCAACCAGCTTAGGTAATTGGTCCCGTGTAACACCCGCAAGGGCCATTGCTTGGTCGTCCCAATCCATTTTGTACATATTGAACATTCCAGTCGCATTAGCGATTGAGTAATCTTCCTGTAAAACACCAAAGAGTTTGTAAATCACGTACTCTTTGATCCCGATGAACCAACGAGCCTGGTTCATCAAGTCTTTATGTTCGGCATTTAACCACATTAACTTTGAAAGCGGGGTCATTGGGTGAATGGGAGTTCCCGTCTTTTCGTAAAGTTCTTTACCTTCTGGACTATTCTTAAGCTTGTCAGCGTATTCAACAGCCCGGTTATCAGCCCAAGTGATTGCACGGGTAATCGGTTTGTGATTTTCGTCTAAGAGGATCAGACTGTGCATGGCACAGGAGAAGGAAACACCAGCAACTTTATCCTTAGTTGTATCAACGGAACGCATTACCGTCGTTAAACCATCGAGGAGGGCTGAGAAGATCTCATCTGGATCTTCTTCGGCCATGTCAGGTAAGTCTTGGTAAAGGGGATAGAGGTTGTTTGATTGAGCAGCAATTGTGCCCTCATCGTTGTACATTACGGTTTTAACACTCGTTGTACCGATGTCGATACCAATCATGAATTGCATGGTTAAAAAGTCCTTTCTGTAGAGGAAGCAAAATTTTGATTTACAGTTATTATATGTAAATTATTTTCACATTTCAAGGCAAATGATGTAAAATGTTTACAAAATTAGTTACATTTAAACGACTTAGTAAAGCGCTTCAAAAGGAGGCCCCATCAGAATGGCAAAATTAACGTTGGGTGGCATGGCATCATCGTCTGACGCTATGTCACCATCGGAACGAAAAATTGCGAACCTGGTTCTAGCCCGCCCCGGGGATGTGAGTAACATGACGATTAAAGAGTTGGCCCATGCGGCTAGTGTTTCAACCGCCTCAGTCTCTCGGTTTTCGAAGCGAGTGGGGTTTGCTTCTTACCGGGAATTTAGCCTCGCACTGGGGCAATTGGAGCAGGAAAACAAACCCCAGTTCTTTAATGAGATTCAAAAGAGCGACTCTTTAAGCGCCATGACGGATAAGATTTTTAAGCAGACCCAGGATGCTCTGACGGCAACCAGATCGGGGTTATCAGAAAATGACTTAGCCCGGGCGGTACTACGAATTTTACGGTCAAAACGTCTGGGGTTCTTCGGACTGGGGGGGTCAAGCATTGCAGCACTCGATGGTTACCATAAGTTTATTCAAACGGGCCGCGACTGTGTGTACTACCCAGACTACGATCTCCAGCTGATGTTAGCGAGTCAAATGACGAAGAACGATGTGGCAATCGTTGTTTCGCACTCGGGGCGGAACAAGGAAACCATGACCATTTGCCGGGAATTACATAAACACAAGGTGACTCTAATCGGAATTACGAATTCGATGCGGTCACCACTGGCTAAGCTATGCGATATTACATTTGCATCGTTAGCTGAAGAAAATGACGTTAGAAGTGAAGGAATGTACTCCCAAATTGCCCAGATGGTCATTATGGATACGCTGTTCACAACGAGTGCGTTACGAATGGGATCCGAGAGTGATGAATCCATTCGCAAGGTGCATGCGTTGATGGAGAAAATTCGTCTGCACTAATCTTTTTAGTCCCCCGTGCTATAATGGATTGGAATGGTGTTTTAAACGGGAGGGCGACTATGAAGCGGCGTGATATCCAGCCAATATATGCGAATACATACCGTCGCTTAAGACGACGGAGACGCTGGCTTATTATCTTAATACTTTTGCTCGTTGCAGCTGGCGGCATCTGGATGGCCCATAGCATCCATCTCTATCATCAAAAGCAGATTGCACAGTATCCCGTTCAAGGGGTTGCAATTGATCAAGATGCTGGGTACGTGGATTTTCAAAAGTTGGCGGCTAAAAAGGTTCAGTTCGTCTATATCCATGCGACGTCTGGCTCAACCTACGTTGACGATGACTTTTCGGATAACCTTGCCCGGTCTGAGGGGGCAAACGACGTTGCAATCGGGGTTTACCACGTCTACAGCTTTTCAACGTCCGCAGCCAAACAGTCCCAGAACTTCATTAAGACGGTTGGATCGGACAGTGGTTCGTTGCCGATTGTGATTCAGGTGGAATACTACGGTGATTATTCTCGGTCAACCATTGACGCTCAGAAACAAACCCAGAACCTCAAAAAACTTGTCCAGTCACTTTCTGATTACTATGGTAAGAAGGTGATTATTTGGACCACGGCCGAACTTTACCATCAGTGGGGAAAAAACGCCGTTAGCACTAAGAACCGGTATTGGCAGGCCGACGGAAGCTTAAAGAATCCTGAAAAACAGGTTGCCTTTGTGGAGTTTCAACCCCAAGGCAGTATGAAACTGGGTAATTCCAGCATTAACGTTTCCCGGTCCGTCTTTAACGGCACCCAGAAAGAATGGAATAAGACTCAGTAATCATCAAAATAGGCGCCGGATGAATCCAAAATGGATTTATCCGGCGCCTATTTTGATTAATTAATTAATAGAAGTTAAAAAGTAATAGGTTTGATCATCTGCTTCATCAAAGAAGCTTCGGGGCTGCTGGTCATCAGCCTGGATTTTCAATTCGTATCCGTATTGATCCGTATAGACTAACTGATTAGCCGTCACTTCTTTGACGCTAGCCCGAACCGGCTGATCATCTAGCGCCAAATCGAGGTTAGGACTGACCACTAGGACGTGCCGGTGAAGGGTCCGGGGATCTTCAAAGACCCAGGTGCCACTAAAAAAGAGGGGGGATTGATCCGGCTGTTCCTTCGTGCGTTTTAGTTGACGACCACTGGTTAAACCGGCGAATAAGGACACCCCGAAAAGTGCTAGTCGACGTGCTTTCATCAAAATCCCTCCCTTTATTACTTACCCCAAATATAACACGCTTTACTTGCTAAAGGACTTAATTTCGCAAAAAAGCTCAGAAAAAACATTTTTTAATGAAATGAGTCTGTGAAAGAATGGGGTTTGAGTAAGATATTTGTTAAAATAAGGGGACAACTTAAACTTGAGGGGGTTATTCCATGTTAAAACTAGGAACCATTGGGACCAATTGGATTACACAACAATTTGTTGAGGCAGCAACGGAAAGCGGCGAATATACGCTCACTAGCGTTTACTCGCGGACTAAAGGGCACGCGGATGAATTTGCCCAAAAGAACGGGGCGGATCAGACATATACTGACCTGCAGGACATGTTGGAAAGCGGAAACGTGGACGTGGTATACGTTGCGTCCCCTAATAGTTTGCATTTTTCTCAGGCGAAGCAGGTCATTGTCCATGATTTAAATGTGATTGTGGAGAAACCGGCGTTCGTGAACCCAGCCGAAATGAAGGAATTTCAGCTCCTGTTAAAGGAGCACCCGAAGGCCCTGTACTTTGAGGCCGCACGAAATATTCACACCCCTAATTTTCAGGCGATTGCATCCCAGGTTGATAAAATGTCGACCATTCAGGGAGCAACGTTTACCTATATGAAGTATTCATCCCGGTACGATAAGGTGTTAGCGGGCGAAACCCCCAACATTTTTACGGCTGAATTTGCGGGTGGGGCCCTCCAAGATTTAGGGGTGTACACTGCCTACGATGCCGTAACACTCTTTGGTATGCCAAAGAAGGCCACCTACTTTCCTGACATGATTAGTACGGGAGTGGATGGTAAGGGGATTGCCATTTTACAGTACCCGAAGTTTACGGTGAGTTTGAACTTTGGTAAGACATCGACGTCCTACCAAACCTCTGAAATCTACGGCTTGAAAGATACTTTGATTATCGATAATGCGGGTGAACTGGATCAGGTGGATTACCTTGCCGAAGATGGTACACTGAGTTCGCTTGGAACCAAGTTAGCCGGAAATTCGATGATCCCTGAAGCCACTGATTTTGCGGCGGTGATGGTTAATCCAACCAATGAACGACAGCAGGAACGATACACCAAATGGTTTAAACTAAGCGTTGAAGTTAATCAATTACTCTTTGATCTGCGACAGTCAGCTGGAATTGTGTTTCCCAGTGACGAAACGGATTTCGAATAGAACGGAATGGTGAACGGCAGTATGTTGAAACAATTTGAAGACCAGTTTCACAAACTTGGGTTTGACGGTCCCACCCAAATTCAAGCGGCAATCTATGATCCCATGGTCAAGGGAGAAGATTTGCTGGGGCTAGCACCAACCGGATCGGGTAAAACCTTAGCGTTTGTGTTACCAACCTTAGCGGAAGTAATGCCCGGCGAGGGAACCCAAGTCTTAATTTTGGCACCCTCCCAGGAATTGGCAATGCAGACCACCAATGTCGTACGGGATTGGGCAAGATTGGTAAACGCGCAAGTATTGGCGCTAACTGGTGGAGCAAATCTCAAACGCCAAATGGAACGATTAAAAAAGCATCCCGAAGTGGTGGTTGGGACTCCTGGTCGGGTGGCTAGCCTGATTGATGATCGACGGCTTAAATTGCATCAGCTCGAAACGCTCGTGATTGATGAAGCAGATGATTTGTTGACGGGTGAGACACTCGAGACGGTTCGGCGCATTGCCCAAGCCGCCCCCGCTGATTGCCAACTGGGCTTTTTCTCGGCCACCGACACTGATATCTTGCATGAACTGCCGAAGTGGTTTGGTAAGGACGTTCGGCGGATTGACGTGCGTGAATCTGATCAGACTCAGGGTGAGGTTAAACATGAATTGCTCCAAGTCAACGAAACCAAGCGGGATCAAATGTTAAAACGGTTATTAGCTATCCCCGGTTTTCGGGCCCTAGTCTTCTTTGATTCGACAAGTCGGTTGGCGAAAACTGCTGCCCACTTTAAACACGATCATATTTCCGCTGTTCCACTCACGAGTGGTCTCCGACAAACCCAGCGGCAAAAAGCCCTAACTGATTTTCGGTTGGGGCACGTCAAGCTGCTATTAACGACCGATGTAGCCGCCCGGGGGTTAGACATTCCTAAATTACCAGCGGTTGTTAACTATGATCGGCCAACAACGGCGACGACCTACGTCCACCGGGCTGGACGGACGGGAAGGATGGGTGAACCAGGTGAGGTGATTACCTTTGGGGATGACCATGATTTAAGGGATGTTCGGCGGATGCTATCTGAGTTGGATTATTCACTAACGACCGTTTATTACACCCCTAAGGGTCTAACCACCACCCGGCCAATCAAACAGGAACGGGTAAAAATAAAGCCGGCTAGGCAGCAAGAGGATTCCGGGCGGCAGCCAGCCGCTAGACAATCAACTGGTCAGCACCAAAAACGGGCGTCGCAACCGTCAGCTAAAGTTAGTGAGTCATTCAGTAAGAAACACCGTAAGAATAAGCACAATTCGCGGAAGGGAATGCGAAAAAAGCGGCGAGACGGTCAAAATTAGGATCTTTACAATTAACTAAAACCATGCGAAAATAAAACATGGTTTTGATATGGGCCTATAGCACAACAGGATAGGGCGACCGCCTCCTAAGCGGCTGATCCCGGTTCGAGTCCGGGTAGGCCCATTCGAGTCAAATTAGTTGTTTACATGAAAACACCCGTCATTTGATGGGTGTTTTTTTGTGTCTATTTTCATATGCATACATTTATAATTTTAGGTATAAAAATTGTTAATGCCATTTACATTTTATTGGTGTATAAAAGTGAAAAACGTTGGTTTTAAGGCATTTATTTTAGAAAAACGCGTTAATAATGTTGACTATAAACAAATTATCCGTAAAATTAGAGTGAATAAAAATAATTTTGTACCATATGCATAATATATATTATGTTTAAAAAATTGTTGATGATTGGTGCGAGCGAATGTAGAGGAGTAAGCGTAATGTTTGGGAAAAATAGGCAAATTAAAGATAAGGATTACAAAGAACACTTCAAGATGTTTAAGGCAGGCAAGCGGTGGGTTATCGCGGGAATTGCAACATTCTCAAGCTTTCTATTACCTAGCTTGACTGTTAGTGTTCATGCAGATACTTCATCAGCACCTAAAACAACTAAACAAGCTAATCAAGACGACAAGATCTTGGCGACTAAGCAGAGCGAAACGATTCCGGCTACTTCAACGAAGGCATCAACCAGTGGAAGTACGACAAGCAAGTCAGCTAACTCCTCGACTTCTAGTTCTGAGACATCAAGTACGTCAGCAAGTGAAAAGGCTTCAACTAGTAAGAGTGAGTCTGTTTCAATGAGCAAATCGACGTCGACCTCTAGGAGTGAGAGTATGTCGACGTCAAACAAAGAATCGATGTCTACTTCTAAGAGTGAGAGTAAAACGACGTCAAGCAAAGGTTCGACATCAAATTCTAATAGTAAAAGTACTTCAACTCCAACCAGCAAGTCGACTTCAGCTAGTGATCATGAGTCGACATCAACGTCCGTTTCGACAAGCGAATCAATAAAAAATTCAGCTTCAACGAAAAGGTCAGATTCCAGCCAGTTACAGTCAGATTCAACTTCATTAGGTACAAGTAGTCAAAATGGATTTCAGTCGACTTCCATAAGCGAAAGTAGATCTATGTCCGATGACGAAATTTTTTCTGACTCCACCTCAAACAGGGATAGTGCGGTCACAGAAATAACTGGCTCTACTAATTCAACGGTGCTAAGTGATTCTACTAGTACCTCAGTAAGTCTTTCACAATCCACTTCAAATATAATCACTGAACAATCTAAAGAGGTGGCTGTGCCAAAACAGGCGTTTCCGATCGTTCCAGATCCTAACTTTACGATTGATGATAGTACCTTAACGACGGTGAACAATATACTGTCTGGGACTGGGACTCCTGGATATAAATATACGTTTAATGTTAGTACAGATGATGGAGGCTATTTTACGGTCACAGCGACCGTTGATTCCACAGGACATTGGTCCGTAACGAATTCCAAACTGAGTAGTTTGGAAGTTACAGCAGCAGGTGGGGGTTATTTTCAAATAAAAACCACTGATGCAAGTGGAAAAGCCTTGAATAATGTATTTATTTATCCAAACGTAAACAAGACCCCTGAGGGATCAGAATCGGCTTCAAACTCAAGTAGTGAAAGTACTTCCGTATCAGATAGTGAATCGACTTCGGTCTCAAATAGCGAATCCATGTCTGTCTCTGACAGTGAATCCACTTCTGTTTCTGGTAGTGAAAGTACTTCAGTTTCTGATAGTGAGTCGACTTCAGTCTCCGATAGCGAAAGCACCTCAGTATCCGATAGTGAGTCAACTTCAGTATCGGACAGTGAAAGCACGTCAGTTTCAGACAGTGAATCAACATCCGTATCCGATAGTGAGTCGACATCTGTGTCGGATAGTGAATCCACATCGGTTTCGGATAGCGAGAGCACTTCTGTTTCCGAGAGTGAAAGTACTTCGGTCTCAGATAGCGAGTCAACGTCAGTTTCAGACAGCGAATCGACATCCGTTTCGGATAGCGAGAGTACTTCTGTTTCAGATAGTGAATCAACTTCAGTGTCTGATAGTGAATCGACATCCGTTTCGGATAGCGAATCCACATCCGTGTCGGATAGTGAAAGCACTTCCGTTTCTGACAGCGAATCCACATCGGTTTCAGATAGTGAGAGTACGTCAGTCTCAGACAGTGAGTCCACATCGGTCTCTAATAGTGAATCCACGTCAGTCTCAGACAGTGAAAGTACTTCGGTCTCGGATAGCGAGTCAACATCAGTATCAGACAGTGAAAGTACTTCAGTATCGGACAGTGAGTCCACATCAGTTTCAGATAGCGAAAGTACATCAGTTGCGGATAGTGAATCAACATCGGTATCAGACAGTGAATCGACGTCAGTGTCTGATAGTGAATCCACGTCCGTATCGGATAGCGAGAGCACCTCAGTATCGGATAGTGAATCGACTTCGGTATCAGATAGCGAAAGTACTTCTGTTTCAGACAGTGAAAGCACATCCGTATCTGATAGTGAATCAACTTCCGTTTCTGACAGCGAATCGACATCAGTTTCAGATAGCGAATCAACGTCAGTTTCCAATAGTGAATCCACGTCGGTCTCTGATAGCGAAAGCACCTCAGTTTCAGACAGTGAATCAACCTCAGTATCCGATAGTGAGTCGACATCGGTATCGGATAGCGAAAGCACGTCAGTCTCAGACAGTGAATCCACGTCTGTGTCGGATAGCGTGTCCACATCAGTTTCAGATAGTGAAAGCACATCGGTTTCAGACAGTGAATCCACGTCGGTCTCAGACAGCGAAAGCACTTCCGTTTCGGATAGCGAGTCCACCTCTGTCTCCGAAAGTGAGTCAACATCTGTGTCTGATAGTGAAAGTACTTCGGTCTCCGATAGTGAGTCCACATCTGTCTCAGATAGTGAAAGCACGTCCGTTTCTGACAGCGAGTCCACTTCCGTTTCCGAGAGTGAAAGTACTTCGGTCTCAGATAGTGAATCAACCTCAGTTTCGGACAGCGAGTCAACCTCCGTCTCAGACAGCGAATCCACCTCTGTTTCTGACAGTGAAAGCACATTAGTTTCAGATAGTGAATCAACTTCAGTATCAGACAGTGAAAGCACGTCAGTCTCAGATAGTGAGTCGACATCGGTATCAGATAGCGAGTCAACTTCAGTTTCCGACAGTGAAAGCACCTCAGTTTCAGATAGTGAATCGACATCGGTATCAGATAGCGAAAGCACCTCAGTATCAGACAGCGAAAGTACGTCAGTTTCAGATAGTGAGAGCACCTCAGTTTCGGACAGTGAGTCAACCTCGGTCTCAGACAGTGAATCGACCTCGGTATCGGATAGCGAAAGCACCTCAGTCTCAGACAGTGAATCTACTTCAGTTTCAGATAGCGAATCGACATCGGTCTCTGATAGTGAATCAACATCAGTTTCAGATAGTGAGTCCACATCGGTTTCCGATAGTGAAAGTACGTCGAGTTCCGACAGTGGGTCTACGTCAGTATCAGACAGTGAAAGTACTTCGGTTTCAGACAGTGAATCCACTTCAGTTTCGGATAGTGAAAGTACTTCTGTGTCCGATAGTGAATCGGCGTCAGTCTCAGATAGTGAAAGCACATCGATTTCAGATAGCGAGTCGACTTCCGTTTCCGATAGTGAGTCCACATCAGTCTCAGACAGCGAAAGTACTTCTGTTTCCGACAGCGAGTCCACGTCCGTCTCAGGCAGTGAATCGACCTCAGTTTCGGATAGCGAGAGCATCTCAGTTTCCGATAGTGAATCGACCTCGGTTTCTGACAGCGAAAGCACGTCCGTTTCGGATAGTGAAAGTACTTCGGTCTCCGACAGCCAGTCCACATCCGTCTCCGATAGTGAATCAACTTCCGTTTCTGACAGCGAAAGCACATCGGTATCAGATAGTGAGTCTATCTCAGTCTCTGATAGTGAAAGTACCTCGATTTCAGATAGTGAATCCACGTCGGTCTCAGACAGTGAAAGCACCTCAGTATCTGATAGCGAATCAACCTCAATCTCTGATAGTGAATCGACCTCTGTATCAGATAGCGAGAGCACGTCGGTTTCCGATAGCAAATCAACTTCTATTTCAGACAGTGAGTCCACTTCTGTTTCAGATAGCGAAAGCACATCAGTTTCAGATAGCGAGTCGACTTCCGTATCGGACAGCGAAAGCACGTCAGTTTCGGATAGCGAGTCGACATCTGTATCAGATAGTAAGTCAACTTCCGTCTCTGATAGTGAAAGTACCTCAGTATCAGATAGTGAGTCTACGTCTGTATCTGACAGCGAGAGTACCTCGGTCTCCAACAGTGAAAGTACTTCTGTGTCAGACAGCGAGTCCACCTCAGTTTCGGATAGCGAGTCCACATCTGTATCAGACAGCGAAAGTACTTCTGTTTCTGAGAGTGAATCAGCCTCAGTTTCGGATAGCGAGAGCACGTCGAGTTCCGACAGTGAATCCACGTCCGTTTCGAATAGTGAAAGTACTTCTGTGTCAGATAGTGAATCGACCTCTGTTTCTGACAGCGAGTCGACATCCGTATCCGACAGTGAATCGACATCAGTGTCGGATAGTGAATCAACTTCAGTATCTGACAGTGAATCCACATCAGTATCAGATAGCGAGTCAACCTCAGTTTCTGATAGTGAGTCAGCTTCAGTTTCAGACAGTGAAAGCACGTCGGTATCCGACAGTGAATCTACGTCTGTTTCAGATAGTAAATCAACCTCAGTCTCAGAGAGTGAATCAACTTCGGTATCGGATAGCGAAAGTACCTCAGTTTCGGACAGTGAGTCAACCTCAGTCTCAGACAGTGAAAGTACTTCAGTCTCAGATAGCGAATCGACTTCCGTATCTGACAGTGAATCCACATCAGTATCAGATAGCGAGTCAACCTCAGTTTCTGATAGTGAGTCAGCTTCAGTTTCAGACAGTGAAAGCACTTCTGTTTCAGATAGCGAATCGACTTCCGTGTCGGATAGCGAAAGCACGTCGGTATTAGATAGTGAGTCAACTTCCGTGTCGGATAGCGAAAGTACCTCAGTCTCCGATAGTACGTCCACGTCTGTATCAGATAGCGAAAGCACTTCTAGTTCCAACAGTGAGTCAACCTCAACTAGCGATAGCGAAGCCAATGCAATGGCGAAAATTGTCCTCCATGGACACGATAGTGAGATTATCCTCGGACCGGATGCTACTTGGAACCCAAGCGATAATTTTGCAGGTGGGACTGATGAATTTGGCAATCCAATAACTATTAACGATGTGACCGTGACGGGTTCTGTTAATCCACATAAGGCAGGGGATTACTATGTAACCTATACGTACGTAGATTCTGCCGGAAACGCTCATTCCGTGACGGTTAAGGTGACAGTTGTGAAGTCTGATGCTAGCTTGAGCGGCCACGACACAACTATTAATGAAGGATCCGATTGGAATCCAAGTGACAGTTTTGGTGGTGGAACTGATGGTTATGGTCGACCAATTACAATTAATAATGTTGTAGTGACAGGAACTGTTGATACTAATAAACCGGGAGATTACCTGATTACGTACACGTATACCGATGAAGGTGGAAATGTCTTCACCGTAACTGTTATTGTTCATGTAACAGGTCATTCTAATGTTCCGGGGCAATCAGGATCCGGAAATCAGACATCATCTGGTAATCACCAAGGGTCTGATAATAGCGGTCAAGATACTGAAAGCATTGGTCAACAAACTAACAGTTCAGAATCTAATGGCACGTCAGATCATATCGTTTCATTAGGTCATCATGATGCTCAAGCAAAGGGAAAATCAGAATTACCGCAAACCGGTGATGATAAAATTCAAGGGCCTCTTTTAATGGGGATTGGATTTACGCTGTTCGCCTTCTTGGGAATTAGCCGGTTGTTCAACCAGCGACGTGATTAACAGTGAAATAGTTTTTTCGAAAAAGAAGCTCAACTCGAATAGAGCGGAGCTTCTTTCTCTTACATAATTAGAAATTGGTATAACAGTGGTCATTCATAGGGGTAAGGAGGCGTCATAAGATGACGATTTATATGACCAAACGTAACGGTAACTTTCAGGAGACTTTTTTTAGTGGCTGGGATCAAGGGGCATCCGGTAAGTCTCAAGCAGACAACCTCACTTATATTCAGGAAATGAATGGGCGCATTATTGATTTCTTTGTTTATTCCGATAAAGGGGAAGACATTAGCCACCGATCCGCACGTTTTGACGGAATTTTTAGCGGGTTAAAACGACAGGATATCGTTATTATCCAGTATCCATTACTATTTTCGTTGGAAACCCAACGCCTTATTATTCAGAAAATTCATCAAATTGGGGCCTACGTTGTCGCCTATGTCCAAGATATTTCACCTCTCTGGCAAACGAAGGGGGATTATCACACGCCCAGTGATGAGCCACTATTTACTGAGGGAGATGGCATTATTGCTCATACGAATCAAATGGCCGATCAGATTCGGCGACAGTGGCATTTACCCCCTGAATATCCGATTGTGATCCGGGGTCTTGCCGGGTACGTAACGACCCTGTTTGATTCAAAAGACCGTCACGTTACTGATCCAATTGATTACGCAGGTGGTTTACACAAGGCACCATTTTTAGTCGAATTAGCTCGCCATCAGCCCATGAATATTTACGCCAACGTAGATGATGCCTTTGAAGTAGCCGAAGGAATGGAAATCCAGGGATCCTATGATCCAGAGGCCATTAGCCATATCCTACAGGGAAGTTTTGGCTTAGTGTGGGATTCAACCGACTATCCAGAGGTTGAGGGTAACTACGGGGAGTATGAACGGTTCAACAGTCCCAATAAATTATCGATGTACTTGGCAGCAAATGAACCCGTTATTGTGTGGGATCAGGCCGCCGAAGCAGAATTTGTAACACGGAATCGGATTGGGCTGGTGATTAAGAATCTCAGCGAGCTGCCAGATCGACTGGCCAAATTGACTGAGACCGAATATCAAGAAATTTTAAAGGCCACGGCAAATATTGGAATTTTGGTTCGATCTGGATACTTCCTTAAACGGGCAGTATTAGAAATGCAGGGCCGATTAGTTCTGGCCGATTTAAAAATACTTTAGGCATAAAAAAACCAGTCGAGTTAGTCGGCTGGATGTTAATAGCTAAAGATAATTAATGAGCATGATAATGAGATTGCTAATCAGGATTAAAAACATAATAATTCCAATGGCAACCTCAAGACGGGTACGTTTTTTATGCGATGGTCGGACCGCCTGATAATCTTTTTCTTGGTCGAAGCGCTGCCTAATGGCATCATCTAATAATTTATTTTGTTTTGTCATAATAGGGTTAATATACCACGAAAAAAGTAATGGATAAAGTGGGGCAGGATTAATGGTGAATTGGAATCACTGGCAATTAAAAAAATATCAACGCATGGCGACGTCAATACTGGCTTTAGAAGATAATTACACCCAATTGTCAGATGAACAGCTGAAAGGTAAGACGGGGGAGTTTCGTAACCGGATGAGTCATGGCGAGTCATTATCTCAGCTACTCGTTGAGGCTTACGCTACCGTTCGAGAAGCAGATCGCCGGGTCCTCGGCCTTTTTCCATATGCCAATCAGGTGTTAGGAGCCACGATTTTAAATGGGCGCAATATTGCGGAAATGGCAACTGGTGAAGGAAAAACATTGACGGCAACAATGCCTATGTATTTAAACGGTTTAGCTGGTCCGGGGGCTTTTTTAGTCACTAGTAACGATTATTTAGCTCAACGGGACGCCGAAGAAATGGGGCAGGTTTATCACTGGTTGGGATTAACCAGTATGGCTCGGACCGAGACTACCGCTCAATCCGTTGATAAAGCAGAAATTTACCGGGCAGACATCGTCTATACAACATACAATAACCTCGGGTTTGACTACTTACTGGATAATTTAGTAGCGGACGACTCTCAAAAAGCTTTGAGCCATTTTCGGTATGCACTCGTTGATGAAGTTGATTCCGTTCTATTAGACATGGCGCAAACACCGTTAGTCATTGCGGGTGCTCCAAAAGTTCAATCAAACCTGTTTGAGACCTCGGATCGGGTGGTTAAAACGTTAACTCGGGATCAGGACTATGAAATGAGTGAGGATCGTAAGCAAGTTTGGTTTACACCGGTTGGAATTCAAAGGCTATCAGCGTACTTTGGGGTTGAGAACCTGCTTGATGAGCGAGGGGTTGATTTGTATCGGCATTTACAATTGGCGCTCCGAGCGAATACCCTATTTACAGTTAACCGGGACTATGTGGTTAGTGAAAACCAACTTTTGCTTCTGGACATTCAGGATGGACGCACTCTACCTGGGATGCATCTTGAGGCGGGAATGCATCAAGCACTAGAAGCTAAAGAGGGGCTCCCACTGAGTGCCCAGAATCGGACGATGGCTTCCGTAACCTACCAAAATCTTTTCCGGATGTTTCCTCACTTAGCGGGAATGACGGGAACGGCAGCAACGGATCGGCGGGAATTTTTAGATACGTATGATTTACGAGTTCTTACGGTATCACCCCATAAACCTAACGTCCGAATAGACTTACCGGATGAACTTTATGTTAACAACGAAGAAAAGCTCTATGCATCGTTGGCCGGGATTCAGGAAGCACATGATCGGGGGCAGCCCGTACTGATTGAGACGGGATCTGTGTCACTTTCAGAACTTTATTCCCTGTTGCTGCTTCAAAATGGAATTGCTCATAACGTCTTGAATGCAAAAAATGCGGCTCGGGAAGCTGCCATAATTAAGGATGCGGGTCAAATGGGCGCTGTAACGGTTGCAACTTCCATGGCGGGTCGTGGGACAGACATTAAGCTTGGACCTGGTGCAGCCGCAACTGGCGGCCTTTTAGTGATTGGGACTGAACGGATGACGAGCCGCCGGGTGGATAATCAATTGCGGGGCCGCGCTGGACGACAGGGTGATCCTGGATTAACCAAGTTCTACGTTGCCTTAGATGATCGCGTAATAATTGAACACGGTCCTCAAAAAATCGGTAAGGATCAGCAACGACTATTGGCAGAGGAACAGGCCGGTAAGCGATCAGAAGGATTTCCCATTACTAACCGCCGATTGAAAAAGGTGGTTAGTAGAGCCCAAAAGCGGGCAGCCAGTCAGGGGAAAAACGGTCGGCAGTCGTCTGTCGCTTATGATAACGTGCTTAGAACCCAACAAAATGCAATCTATCAGTTTCGCAACCAATTAATGGTTATGCCATTAGCGAAATTACTCCAGGTTGCAGATCAGGTTGCTGTTAAGGCGGTTAAGCAACTGCTTAGCCAACCCAATTTAACGCTAAGCTCGGTACTGAACTTTATGACGAATACCATCGACTATAATTTCATTGTTAATGATCAATTTACCCAGTTAATGGGGCATCCTGAGCAGCTAAAAACGGCTATTTTGCAACGTGTACATCAGCAATTAACCAATAAGATGGGGCAATTAGCGGGAAGGGACCAACAAGAATATTATTTACGCCTTACTATTTTACACGCTTTAGACAATGCCTGGATTGAACAGGTTGACAATTTACATCAGTTACGGGCGATTACAAGTACTCGATCGGTGGGGCAACACGATCCGATGGCGACGTACCAATTAGAAGCCGTTTCGGGGTTTAATCATATGAAGACACTATTTTGGCGTTTAGCGGTTCAAAATATAGTCCTCTCAAGCCTTCATGAAAATCCAGATGGGTCGTTTGAAATTGAATTTCCGTAGGAAAAGGAGCAGTTCTGGTGACAAAACAGTTTTATAAAAAGATTGGATTTACCGTGCTGGTACTGGTCGTTTTACAGTTAGGACAACAAGTGTTAATTCCCCAGTTAGATCCCGGGCGAGCGCAGAGCCTCCTGCATACGAATCCGTTATTACAGGTTTATACCACGATCACGGGAGCTCAATACGCAAAACCAACGCTATTTTCCATTGGGATGGGACCGTATATGGTCACGCTCATTCTTTTTTCAGCGTTACGGGCACTAGGGATTGGAAAAAAATGGACGCCGGATCAAACGATGGTTATGCAACGGCTTATGGTTTTAGTCTTTGCTATTTTGCAGGCGGCTCAAATGGTCAGTATGATGAGGAATTGGATAACTCCCCGTGGAACTATGAACGCAGAGATGATCATGGCAAGTTCGGTTCTTGTCTTAGTTGCGGGAGCAATGTTGGTTACTTGGTTGTCGGACCTAAACCGGATATTTGGTTTTGGGGGACTAGGCATTATGATCGTACCTGGTATCCTGGCCTCCAGTATCCAGACCTTTTCCGGACAGAAAACGGGGACGGCCTACACAATGTCGGTTCCAAACGTGATTATTTTGATTGTGGCGACCCTATTTTTTATGGCGGTGACGGAGTTTTTTAACCATGCTGAATTACGACTCCCCATTCAGCAATTAATGACGGACAACTCACTGACTACGGCCTATCTGCCGATCAAAGTACTGTTGCCTGGTGCAATGCCACTAATGTTTGGCTTAGTCGTCTTTTCGCTTCTTCGACTCGTTATCAGTCATTGGGATATCCCAAACGGGGAACAAGTTATTCAGGTCTGGTTCTCAACTCGGCACTGGCAGGGCATCTTACTATATGCACTGATCATTATCTTGTTGGGCAACCTCTTTAGCTATATGAACCTAATGCCGCATCAGATTGCGGAGGACATGAATAAAAATGGTGATTATTTCTTGGGTGTCATGCCTGGTGAAGCAACCGAGCAATTTTTAAATCAGCACGTGCATCGGATTGATGTCGTAGCTAACTTGTATTTAGTGACCATTAGCTGCCTTCCATTAGTCGTTGGACTGTGGCTACCAGTTGCAAGTTTATTTTCCTACTATTTTTCAAGTCTATACATGGTTGTGACGATTTTGGATAACGTGATTGAACAGTTTCGGGCCCTATACGTTAGCAGCCATTACGAACTGCTGTGAGGAGAGATGATTAGAAATGTTAGTGTTGGTTCCTGGAGAACACACGCAGCCTGACTACGCCCCAAATGAGGCCATGATTAGTTTGGCACGTTTAATGCGCGATAACGAACGTGAAGTTCAGCTATTAACGGTTCATCATCAATCTGATTTGCGGCTGTTCTTGAACCGAAATGATCTGCTGGGGTTTCCAACGTGGGATGTTTTAGATCACGCATTAGGGATTAAAATCACTGAGGGACGGGGCCTTGGTTTATCAGATGTACCGCTTCCGCATCAAGCTGAACTCATCCAAACGATTAGCGGTGCGGACGTTATGGTCGACGATGAATTAGTGAAACAAATTTTTGTTAATGAAATGGGGCTTGTTACCCGGGTAGAAACGAATTGGAACGGTGGATTAAAGCAGGTTCAGGATTACGATGAACGTGGTTTTATACTGGTTGAGAGGATGTTGGATCAGCAAGAAAAGGTTCTCACCCAAAAATGGTTTGATGAATATGGACATGTTGTCTTAGAGGGGAATCAGAGGCAGCTTTTAGTTCAGCCCATTGCAAAATCACGGTTTGAACGGGGAAACTATCCAGATTTAGAGGCCGTTTTAACGGAAGTGATGATCCGGCATGTGACGAAACTTAAGGCTAGAAAAGCCGTCGTTCACTTTATAGCTAATCCGAGTCAGCAAAATGCGGCAGTGCTAGTTGATTTACAACGCTTGGTACCTGTAAACCTGCTAGTGACAGCTAACCAAGTACAGGATCCGACCATGGCCGCATTATTTATGGGCGCCCATCAAATTTTTGTAGCGGGCAACCAGGAGATTATCCAGCTCCGCGATAGGTTTGGGCAGTCAGTGAGTGAAAGGGCTCGAATTGGGTACCCGTATGCCACAGACCTGAGGTTAGGCAACAGTGCTGCATCGGCCACTCAGAAAATTATTTGGTCGGTGGGACAGCTAGAAAGTACTGAACTGGCCTGGCAATTTGACACAATGGATTTAAGCATTCATCAGTTTCAGGGGCAGCTGACGGTCGTGAACTGCAGTGATCAGCAAACCCAACAGCTAGCCAAGCTGATCATCTCCCGTATCCGTCAGAATTACCCCATAGCCGATTGGTTTGAAACGGCCGAATTGACGAATGTCTTATTCAATTCAGATCAGTGGCCGGATCTCTATCATACGGCCATGGCAATTCAGGAAACCCTATCTGAAACGGATGAGAAACTGTGGCAGGACCAATTGGGGCCCTTATATGCTGAGTTGGCTAAGTTTCACTTGGAGCCGAAGTTAACGAAAAGTCGGGCTCAATCCGAAATGGGGCAAGCCCGGCTGCTCATCGATCTAAGTGAATCGCCGGTGACATATCTTCAGGTGGCGGCCATTAGTGCCGGGGTCCCCCAGCTGAATCGAGTAAAAACTCCCTACTTACAACCGGGGCAAAACGGACGGCTCGTTCAAACGGAAAGCCAACTTAAGGAGTCGATTGCTATGTATATCAGTCAGTTAAACGTCTGGAATGAAGCCCTAGTGGCTAATGTCCAGCTTATACCAACGTTTACGAGTGACCAAATACTGGCATTTTGGGAGGAAAGCTTAAATGGCGATTAGCAATCCAATTTTAATTCAACTAGGTGGTCAACCCCTTCACCTGGCCGACTGGCTGCCAGAAGATCAAACCGTCGTGTACTTTTCTGATCAGGAGGTTTTATCCGAAACAGAAAATGAGGCCGGCCTTTTTTTAGGTGGCAAATTAAATTCACAATATGATCAGGCTCGGTTTTTAATTCCCGCTGATTCCAAAGTGGTTAACCAATTAGAATTAGTGGCGAAGTTTCCCGCTAATAGTGTGGTAATAGATGATCGAGTAGCCGTGAATGAGTCCGATCGGGCCTTGTTGAGGCTGCAAAATGTTCGTTACCTTTCCTTTCAAGTTCCAGCGGAGCTTGCTAGAGAACTTAACCTCAATTTTTTTCAGGGGCAGGCGGGGTTCTTATTTCACACCCGTGATTTTCAATATGCAGCTGAATTAGTGACCGAGATTGAACAACGGGGAGCCACTCAATTAATTTTTCACGGGGTGTCAGATACGAAACTTCAGTGGTTAGGTAGTTTTACTAGTCGGCTTTTTGAAGCCCAAGTTCCGGCGCAGTGGGAGTTAATGCCCGAATGCGATGTTAGCGATGATCAAACTGAGATCGAGTATCACATTCACTTAGATGCCACCCAGAGCAATCACCATCAAACTCTGGTAATTAAGGGGGATCAGCTGCATCAAACTACCGTGTTGCCACCTATCACTGAGAATACGAATGTTTCACTAAGTGTATTTGGCCGAGGAACCGGTGATATTACCATTGGCCCCGTCCATTTGCGCCGGTCCCATGGTCAGCATGGTTTTATGATGATTGGCGGTGAAAATCAGATTTTAGATCGGCATCTCAACCAAGAACTTATTTTCTACTTTAATGCTGGGGACCGCCAACCACCCCTAAACGTTTATTTTTCGGGATATCGGCCCAATGAGGGATTTGAAGGCCAATTTATGATGAGTCGCTTAGAGGCGCCATATGTACTGATTAATGACCCACGACTTGTGGGAGGCGACTTTTACGTGGGTAGCAAGGAGCTAGAAGCTAGTATTCCTAAGTATATCCATGAACGGTTAGCGGAGCTTAAGTTTGACCCGCACGATTTAATCTTATCTGGTCTTTCCATGGGATCGTTCGCTGCCCTGTACTATGCAGCCGATCTCAAACCAATTGCCGTCATTGTTGGAAAACCTCTAATTCATTTGGGAACCATTGCTGCGAACTCCAGAATTAAGCGCCCGGATGACTTCGATGTTTCGTTGGATATGCTGTTGAGTTGGACGGGGGGAACGACTGATGAGGATATTCAACGGGCAAATCAAATCTTCTGGCGTAAGTTTAAAACGGGAGATTTTTCGAGGACCCAGTTTGATATCGTCTACATGAAGGATGATGATTATGATCAAAATGCATTTCAAGTCCTAAATGACTATTTGATTCAAAACTTTCCGGGTGCGCCGGTTATCCATAAGGGATTAATTGGCCGGCACAACGACCAAACCAACGAGGTGGTCAAATGGTTCATTTCACAGTATCAGCGTGTTTTAACACAGTACTTTAACCGGCATTTTGATTAATTAGGAGGCAGAGGATGACAAGCGCATATTTAGTACACTGGGGATTGAATACGGGAACGACCTATCCATTTGGGACACAGCTGAAAATGAAGGATAACCAAGTGCTTTATCTGAATCCTCGTCAATCACCAGGGTCGGTTATTCATACGTGGAGGTCAAAGTTAAACTTCTTTTATGACCGGGCATCTGCGGAATTACCCCTTTTAACGCCGGGAACCACCTACGGATATCAATTAGATATCGAGGCTAAGCCGGTTGGGTCCGTTCACATGCAGGTCACATTTTTTGACCAGGACGACATCCTCATTCAACAGGAGAACTATGTGGAGTTAAAGGGTCAATTTGATTATCCGGCATCAGCAGCTTCCTACCGAATCGAACTAGTGAATCTTAATAATCAACGGATGATCTTTCGGGGACTATGGTTAGTAATTCATCAGGCTCCCAACGTTGCTGATATTCGCCATTTACGCCTTTCCAGTGGTAATCAAGTCCTATTAGCCAAGCAGCCAACCACGACAGCGTGGACGATTACGATTTTAGCCCAGTCGATGGAAACGACAACTTGTCCGTTATTGCCGAACAAAAATAATGTCCTCCTCATCTTATCTAATCCTGGATTAGAAGCGACGGATGTTGTTGAGATAATCCAATTGCTGCGACAGACGGGGGTTAAGGCAAAAACGCCAATTCAGATTCAAACCTTTGGCACCTCAGACCGGGTTCACAGGGGACTCGTTGAATTTGAACGGCACTTTAGATTTTTTAACCAATCTTCACCTGAAGGGAGCAATACGAATTGAATTTTTTTGTAAACCAAGCAATGGGTGTGGGAAATTCCGGGGTAGAACACGCGCAATTTTACCGAGCCAAACGGTTTGATCAGGCGAATCTGCCATACCGATTCATCTTTGTAGAATTGATTAAGAATTTGCATGAAGCCATGGATGTTTGGCAGATCAAGGATGACCAAGTCATCAACATGTGGGAATACTTCGTTTTGGGGGAGGACTATGCGGTATCGGGTTTGACGCGGCGTAGTACCGCTGAATTTCGGATGCTGGTTGACCAGACAAAAACAAACCGGATGTCCGAGGCTCGAACGACTTCAGGCCTGCGAATCCGGGAATTCTACGTTAAAAAGCCTAATCCTGACAAGCCCGAAACCCTCTTGGTCAGTACTGACCGAGTTGAACTGTTTAATATTTGGACCGGTCAGTTAATGGTTTCGTACCGAAAGAGGGTTGTTGGAACAGAGAGTCAGATTACAAATATCCACCTTTACCATCAAGCTAACGATCAGCACCTATACTTTCAGAATATGGTTTTACTGAAGCGGTATTTCTTTCACCAACTGAACCGACTTTACGGGGGACAGAACACGTTTATCGTTGACCGAGGCGAGGATAATGAAGTCGCACTTTTTGACGATCCAGTGGCCGATTGGCATAAGGTTGATGTCGTACATGCCGATCATCTATCGGACCGCAATGTTTTGAGTGCGCCACTATGGAATAACTACTATGAATATGTGCTCACCCATTTAAATCAGATTGATCGGTTAGTGGTTGCAACTGAGATGCAGCGTCAGGACCTGCTGCAAGATTTTCCAACCGAAGCGGATAAGATTGTTACCATTCCGGTTGGTGGGGTTAATGATCACGTGGACGCTATTGAGACGCATACCTTGATGCACCCAGTTAAGTTAGTGACGATATCTCGGTTAGCCACGGAAAAACATATTGATTTAATCGTTCAAGCGGTAGTCAAGTTACATCGGGCGGGGCATGCTGTTACGTTGGATATCTTTGGTCAGGGAGAAACCCGATCAAAGTTAAACGATTTGATTCAGCGGGAGGACGCCCGGGAATACATTGAACTGAAGGGGCTAACCAAACAGCCAGAAGCCGAATACCCGCACTACGACGCCTTTATTTCAGCCTCTTATTCTGAGGGGTTTGGGTTGACATACATTGAGGCAATGAGTGCTGCCCTGCCAGTGATTACGTTTAATGCCCGATTTGGGGCCATTGAACTGGTTCACGACGGGGTAAACGGCTTTTTACGACCCTTTAAGCGGGATGATGAGGCCTTTAACGTTGAACAATTGACGTTAGGAATTGAACAGCTAGTGGCCGTTCAGGATTACCCGGCTTTGCAACGACAAGTTGTTGAGTCCGTCACGGACTATCAGGATCACGTTATCGCAGAAAAATGGAGGCGTTTAATTCATGAACTATGAGGTTCTAAATGTGCTGCATCCTGATACTACAGATTGGACGGCCCAAAAAGCGCGGTTACAGCGAATAAACGGGACATTGTTAACGCTCGCACCGGATCCGGGCCTTTTGCAGAAGCAGATTCAGGAACAAATTAACGTTGTTAACGTGGTTGATTACGTGACAAACCGAACTTATAATCCCGACCAATTCCTCTTTTTTGATCAGATTCCAACCGTTGCGGGTGCTGAAATTTTTATGGCAAAGTCCGGTCAAATTAACTTAATTCATGATGGGTACCCTATTGGAACCGTCCGATTGTACCCGAATACTCGCCGGTTAGTAAATAATATTACCTACCTGAATTTGGATGGAACCCGGGATTTTATTGAGGAGTATGCGTTTGACGGCAAGCTCTTTAGCCGGATTGACTATGACGATAATCATGTCCAACGAATTCAATTCTATAACGATGATCAAGTTGTGGTTTTGACTTACTACTTTTATAACGGGCAGATGAACCTCATTACTGTTGAGGATCCAGCCTCCCACCGAATTTTGGAGCGCTACGATAGTACAGGAGCTTTTTTAGCTGCTAAGGTGGGTGAAATTATTCAAGCGGATGACGCAGCTGTTATTTCGTATCTTGGCCTTGAGTTAACGGCCCTATCCCAAACCCAGTCGGATAATACTTTAGCACTGATCGAATCGCCACTGGATGAACAGGGCGAGGTTCGGGGCAATTTAAAGGCGATTCTTGACAATCGGTTACCGTACGTTCAGCATGTTGCGCTCCCACAGAAGTTGGCGGACCAGCTTCTAAAAGCACACCAGCCCATGACTAAAATTCTTATTGAAACGGAGGGGGAGAATGGCAGGAGTTAAACGGGCGCCAAACCGACTTATTTTAACGGAATTTATCTCAGGAAAAACGGATACTCAGCGGGGTGGAACCGTCTTAACGTCGGATTCGGTGCTTCCAAAAGCTAGTCGGTTAGTTGAGTCAACTAAGCCCTTTGGTGTACCGGTGTACGTTTTAACGAACGATGATCTTACCTATAACACTCCCGACTTAGTCCTGACTCAGGTTAACGGGCTCGAAGTCTTTCAGAATGTGTCCCTATACTTCTTGCGCTGGATAATGGCTTATCGGTTTTTGGCGGCCCATGCTGAGATTACGGAAGTGGTTTTAACGGATTTAGGCGATGTTGAAATGTTAAATAATCCGTTTGGTCAAATGAAACCAGGCCGACTTTACCTGGGTGATGAATTTACTGATCTCGCCATCGACATTGTTTTTCAGGGGACCATGCCAGATCAGGTTAATCAATTTCTTCGAGCTAATCAGCACGTTCAACTTTTAAACCCCGGAGTGATTGGTGGTTACCGAGCCGAAGTTTTAGAGTTTTTGGGACTAATGGCTAACTTAGTGGTGGAGCAGATCTATCAGCATTTAGTTAATGACGGCTCTGAATTACGGGCGTATGAAATGGGAATGGTCAACTACGTAGCCTATCGTTATTTTCCGACGCGATTGCGGCATGGCCGCCAAGTTTCAACCATTTTCTTTTTTAACCGATCGGATTCACGATCCTGGTTTAAACATAAGTAGGGGGTACACATGAATCGCAACGCTTTTTTTGATACTGTACAGGGTCACTGGTGGAAATTCTCTAAAAACGGTCATCAGAATGTCATTATGGGAGGGGTCGGCATATTAGCCATTGAGTTTCAGGAAGAGGGGTATCTAAGCTACCCCTCTAAAATGGGCTTTTTACCCAACTTGAAGGCCTGGACTTGGGATAATGAACGCCAATTAATCAATTTTTTAGATGCGAATCAGCAAGTTCAAGCTGTGTACCAGCCACCGGTGTGGGAAGATCAATCACTAATACTTATGGATACAACCAGCAAGGATAAATTTTATAGTTCCACAGTGATGGAACGAACCATTAACGATCGATGGGCACCTGCCCCTATTTTGGCGTCCCCTCCAGCCGTTACAATGGAATCACAAGCTGCGATTCTGATTCGGGTAGAACAGTCATCACAAGCTGAGACTATTTCAACCTGGGCAGATCAGCCGGAACAAGATGGGATAACCATCGTACCGGTCCAAGCCAATACAGCAAACTTCGACTATTGGCAAACTATTTATTGGTGGCTGTCCGAACATAGTTATGTCAACCGGGTGGGGATTATAACCCATGAAATAGCCTTAACAACGTATGAGTTAATGAGTTCACCCAAGGTAAAGCTGGGACTGGTGGAAGCGTCCGATAAGCACTTGCAGGGGTTAATCGGGAGTCGTTCAATGTTAATGGAACTATCGGGAGAAGTTTTATTTCGCAGCCGGGTTGATCAATTAGCGGGTACTCCGCAGACTGCGCTAGGAGAACTGCGCAACGTCATTCAGGAACAATTTATGAATCGAACGCAGGTTGTCAACAAAGGGGGGAAATTGCCACGATGACATTGGAATCAATTTTTAAGTTACAGCAGGCACCCGTTAGTTTTATCCCGCATGCAGCGGTACAGCGAGAAATTATACTCAGTGAGGCCCTATCGAAGTCGTCAGAACAGGACGAACAAATTCAGCGTACTGGCTCCCGGTTAGCTGATTCGGTGACACGCTGGACGTTGCCCCTGTACCTTCGGACAAATGTTAAGATTCAAAGTCAATGGCCGGGCTTATACCAGTGTGAAAGCAAGGATGATGGTTCCCAGCCTACCTCGGATAAGTGGACGTGGGCCTATTGGATGCTGCACCGGCATCCAGAAGTTGAACGGGTAGCCATGGTCGATGCAGCAACGGTTACGCTAAATCAAAATCCGTTTCCAGAGATGGATGCCGATTGTCTGTATGTCGCAGATGAACTAAATGAACTAGAAGATTTGCAGTTGTTGACCCAGACAATCCCCGAAGTGAATTCATTTATTGTGCATAATTCACGTCTGCAAACGCTGAATCCAGCAGTGATTGCGGGTGAACGCGGCATTGTCTTAGAACTACTTAGCGGATTAATTACGTTAAAGCGGACCATGACAGCGGATCAAATTAATAATTTAACGGATCTCAGTCTTTTTAACTACGTTTTGTATCGGTACTTTACTCAGCGGTTGGGGCACGGGCGCTTAGTAACGTCAATCATGTCGTTTAACCAACATGAGACCAATGCCTGGTTTAAACTTCAGTAGGAGGTTGAAATGGATAGTCAGGGAATTTATCGGCAGCTAAAGGGCCACGAGTGGATTTTTATGGCTAATGGAATTCAACGGGTTAAAATGGGAAAAAACGGAGGAGTGCTAGCAATTGAATTCCTGGAAAACGGTGAACTCAGCAGTGAGTCCAATATGAAATTTTGGCCAGCCAGTCGGTGTTGGCGATTTAATGAGACGCAACAAATTATTGAACTACTAAACTTAGAGGGGACCGTTGTCGAACGGTTCGAGAAACCTAAGGGTTATGGCAATCGGGTAATGATGCGACAGGTGAACGGGAAGGATACCTATGAATACAGGGTAACTACGGATTCAATTCGTAACCAAGTACTAGCTCCCGAACCCATTCAGATGAACCTTGGCAATGCATTAACTAAAGAACGGGTAGACTTGGTTATTCAACTTGGCGGAGGATCAGAATCTCCGCTTATGAGGTCTATGTCTGATCTTGGCCTATCGGGAATCAAGTTTGACGCTGACTTAGATACCCGGTTAGGTTGGTTATCCCTTTACTGGGAACTATTTGCCCATCCAGAAGTAAACCGACTAGCCATTGTTGACTCAAACTATACGTTGTTAATGGATCCCTTTCCTCATGTTAAAGCCAATCGAATTTACTTAGACGATCAATTAGAGATTGGGACACTTGGCAATGGGCAACGTGTCCAGAAACTTCTGAGAACGGTCTTGATCGGTGATCGAGCCATTTTGCTTGAATTAAGTAGTGCGCTTTTGAATCGCCTAACGCCAGATAAAATAACACTGGCTGCCTTCAATGAAGTGATCTACGAGGGATTTTCAGATCGCCTGATTCACGGACGGTTAGTGACACAAAAACCGTTAATTTGTATACAAGGCGGCTGGCTGGTAAGGAAGGAGAGCGGTGATGACGAAGTGGGTTACTAGAATTATAGAGGGCACCTCATTAGATGCCACAACGAAGGCCAAAGCTGATTTTGCCCGGATTGCCCACAACGCGGCGGGATATCGTTACTTAGACGTTCACCGGTACGACCGGTCTAGAGAAACCATGGCGGAACTGGGCGCTAGAATTGAGGGAATGACGGGAAGCATACGGGCCGGAGACTTAGTGGTTTACCAGTACCCCTCGTATAACGGAAACCAATTTGAGGTATCATTTGCTGAACACCTTGTGTACCGGGGAGTTCAAGTGGTGTTAATGGTACACGACTACGAACGATTGCGACATGGGATTAACCCCGGTTTTGATGAAATCCGCCACTTAAATTTAGTAGCAGGAATTATTGCTCCTACGGTAAATATGCGTCAGCAAATGAAAATGGATGGCGTAACCACGCCAATTGTGGTGCAAGACTGCTGGGATTACCTGACGGATACGGCCTTTAAGACGGAACCAGTTCAGCGGGAAGTAGTAATAGCGGGTTCATTTGTTAAGTCCAACCTGTTGAGCACGTGGAATCAACAAACCCCGCTCATTGCGTTTGGACTGAACAATGGTCAACAGCCCGCAATGAACGTGGAATACCATGGGGCTTTAGGTGCCAGTTTGTTAGAGGAAACGCTGCCGAACGGGTTCGGGCTGGCCTGGGATACAGGGGACGATTTTGGGGCTTACACTCGTTATAATAATCCCTATAAAGTGGCGATGTACCTTGCCCTTGGGATGCCCGTCATTGTGTGGAAAGAGGCCGCTATCGCTCAGCTAGTTCAGGATAATTACCTGGGGTATGCGTTGTCCTCGATTAGCGAAATTGACGGCTTGATTTCATCTGTTAGTGATAGTGAGATGTCTCGCTGTCAATTGCAGGTACAAAAATTTGGCCGTCTACTAAGACGAGGTTACTTTACCCGGCGATTGCTTTTAAATATGGAACAAATTTTAACCTTGAATCCGCTTACTATCACAAAATAGTAAACCGTTTTTGCCGGTTAAATAAGTTTTAGTTTATTATTTGAATCATCTTATCTTAATAAAGACCTGTCGAGGTCTTGACATGGTGTCCACGTTTGAAAAATGTAAATTTATTTCATATAAATGCTTGATTGTTGTAAAAATTTTTCATACAATATTGGAGCAGGCAGGAAAACGCTTTTTAAAAAATTTGGAAACCGTTTTCTAATATTTAAGAAACGTTCACTATTGCAAACGTCACTATAGGAAAGAGAGAAAAGTTCATGCCATTTTTAGTACTTATTCTAGGTATTTTACTTTTACTGGTTCTAATTATTAGATTCCACGTAGATACCTTCGTCTCCCTTATCGTGACTTCAATTCTAGTTGCCCTTGGTTTGGGAATGAATCCGGCAAAAATTGCGGATGCGTTGAAGACTGGTATTGGAAGTTCGATGGGTGAGTTAATTATTGTCTTCGGTTTTGGGGCAATGATTGGTCGATTAGTTGCAGATGCCGGTGGTTCATACCGGATCGCCCGGACTTTAATTGATAAGTTTGGTAAGAAGCGTCTCCAACTTGCCGTTGTTGTCGCATCCTTTATCATTGGGATTTCCTTACTCTTCGAAGTCGGATTAGTTATTGTTACGCCAATTGTCTTTGCCGTAGCACTGGAAGCCGATGTTCCGTTCATGTACTTAGGGATTCCAATGGCCGCAGCCTTATCCGCCGCTCAAGGATTTTTACCACCACAACCAGCTCCAACGGCCGTTGCAACGGCCTTAGGTGCTAACATTGGTGAAGTTCTGTTAGTCGGGATTGTGGTTGCGATCCCATGTATCATCGTAGCCGGGCCAATTTGGACGCGTGTCATTCGCCACTTTATGCCAGACGTCTTCGTTGTGAAGAAGTCATTGCCTGCCTTTGGTGAAATGAAACAGTTTGATATCAAGGATACACCTAGCTTTGGTTTATCACTGTTAACAAGTTTATTCCCAGTTGTCTTCATGGCAGTTGCCACGATTTACTCACTAATTGTGAACGGCGGGCGGACCATTAAGAACCCAACTGGTGTTGATGCTTGGGTATCGTTCTTCGGGAATCCTGTTATTGCAATGGTGATTTCAATGCTCTTCGCAATGTGGTCTATGGGTCTTCACCGTGGCCGGACAATGAAGGAAATTGAAGGAACCATTACTGATGCCGTTAAGTCAATCGCAATGTTGCTGTTGGTTATTGCTGGTGGTTCTGCCTTCAAACAAGTCTTAATTGATGGTGGGGTTGGTAAAGCCGTTCAACAATTAATGATGCACACTAGCCTATCACCAATCATCTTGGCCTGGTTAGTGGCTGTTATCTTACGTGTTTCCTTGGGTTCCGCAACCGTTGCCGGAATGACGGCAGCCGGAATTGTGTTCCCATTGATGACATCCTTACATGCTGATCCAGTTATGATTGCGTTAGCTATCGGAGCTGGTTCGTTAGCCGCATCTCACGTTAATGATGCTGGGTTCTGGATGTTCCAAGAATACTTTGATATTACGGTTAAGCAGACGTTTGCCATTTGGACCTCACTTGAAACCATTATTTCAGTGGTCGGGTTGCTAATGGTGCTTCTGATGAACACGATTATCAATTAATTAGCTGAATTAGAAAAACTCCTACGTGGTTAACGTAGGAGTTTTTTTGTGGAGTGAAATTTATTTTTCGTCCTTCACAATGTATAGGGGCCGGTGCTTCGTTTCTAAGTAAATTTTGCCAAGGTATTGTCCGACAATTCCGAGACAGAAAAGTTGAATTCCGCCAACGAGGAGAATGATTGTCACGAGGGAGGCCCACCCAGCCACGCTGCCTCCGACGGTTAACTTGCGGATAATGATGAAGACAATTCCGATGAGGGAGAGAAAAAAAGAAATCCCGCCCACAAAGGTGGCGATTTTTAGGGGTACATCGGAGAAATCCATGATCCCGGTTAGAGAATAACTCAGAAGTTCGCGTAATGACCAGTGGGTGGTTCCCGCCGCTCTAGGCTTGCTTTCATAGGTCAAGTAGGTTGTCTTAAACCCGACCCAGCTAAAAATTCCCTTTGAGAATCGATTATATTCGCTCATGGATAGAACGGCGTTAACCATTTGGCGGGTCATTAACCGGTAGTCCCTGGCATTTGGTTCAATGCGAACATCGGAAATTTTATTAATTATCTTATAGAAAGTGGAGGAAGCCCAAGCGCGAAACCAGCCTTGGCCTGCACGGTCATGTTGAATGGTCCCCACACAATCGTAACCTTCATTATTAATTAGCTCAACCATTTCAGGCAGGAGTTCCGGTGGATCCTGTAGGTCAACGTCCATGACCGCAATAAGATCACCCGTACTGGCATTTAAGCCGGCATCAAGCCCCGCTTCCTTGCCAAAATTACGGGAAAAGGAAACGTAATGGACAGTGTCGGGGTGTTCCGCCTGCAATTTTTTCATGATGGTTAAAGTATTATCACTTGAACCGTCATTAACAAAGATGTATTCGGGTTCAACCGTTTTTTGTGGGGTGTTCATCCCGTCAATCACCTTAGTGACCGTGTCGAAGAATAGCATGATGGATTCTTCTTCGTTATAGCAGGGAACGATTAAACTCAGTTTCTGCATCAAAATCTTCCTCCCTCAGGCGGTCTAAATAATCGCCATAATCTAGTAAAAGTATAGCGTATTCGTGGGTAGCATATCAAATAGAGCGACCTAGACCCAATTCCCGTTGCGCATAATGGGGGTTACCTGTCCCTTTTTATCTAGCCCGTCAACGGCCATTTTTGATGACCCAATCATAAAATCAACGTGAACCTGGGAGATATTCAAACCGGCATTTAATAATTCGGAATCGGTGAAGGTACTGCCGTTTCGGATATTCGTGGGGTAGGCTGCGCCAATCGCCAAGTGATCGGCGGCGTTTTCATCAAATAGGGTGTTCAAAAAGACAATTCCAGACTGTGAAATTGGTGAATTGTCTGGAACCAGGGCGGCTTCGCCCAAGTATTGGGACCCGGCATCCGTTTCAATTAACTGCTGTAAGACATGTTCACCCTCGGCTGCCGTAGCTTCAACGATTTTACCGTTCTTAAAGGTTAACTGCAGTTGGTTGATTAGGGTACCAGCATAGCTTAAGGGCCGGGTAGAGCGAACCGTTCCGTTAACCCGCAAGCGATCTGGTGCAGTAAAAACCTCTTCGGTGGGCATATTAGGAATAAAGAAGTGGTGGGCTGCGTCGTAGCTGCCCGCTGCTTCCCAGAGGTGGTGTTGGGGTAATCCGACCGTTAAGTCAGTGTGGGGAGCAACGTAGTGGAGGGCATCGAACTGCTGATGATTTAACCAATCCGCCTTCAATCCGAGTGCTTTGACGTGCTGATCCCAAGCAGCTTCGGGATCGGGTTGGTCAATTCGGGTGGTTTTAAAGATTTCTTGCCAAAGGGCGGAGACAGCAGCTTGATCCGTTAGATCCGAGAAGACTTCCTGGGCCCACTTTCGACCGGCCGCTGCCACCACAACCCAGCTCAAATCGTTATTTTGGGTCGCCTTTCTAACGGGGGCGAGGGCACGTCCCCGGGCGGCCTGATAAGCCGAAATTCGGTCGGCTGCAACTTCAGCGTAGGCATCGGGTGCAGAAGAAACGACGGAAATTCGGGTGACCCGGTCAGCCGCCCGGTCCTTGGCCTGAACCTCCAAGTAACGGGGAGCAGTTGCTAAGCTTTTTTCGGTGGTATGTAATAAATAATTTTTAGTGGTTAGATCATCCTTCCAGTCAATGATCACTTCATTGGCACCACGTTCATACGCAGCTTCCATAATCAGATGAGCTAGAGGTTGTTGGTCAACAGCAATTGCTACCACGACAGTTTGACCTGGTTGAACGTTGGCCCCCGTTTCGACAATCAGGTAGGCGTATTTTTTGAGGTCACGTTCAAAATTTGAGTCGTTCATCTTATTCACATCCTTCGCATTAAATCTACGTTCAGTCTATCATAGCTAGCCTCGTCTGGTATAATAAAACAGATTACATTAATTTTGAAAAGCAGTATTAAAACGTTGAATTTGAGTTTGCGTTAGGAGGATCATAATGCAAAAGCCAATTAAGGTGATGACCGTTTTTGGAACCCGACCGGAAGCAATTAAAATGGCGCCAATCATATTAGAAATGAAACGGCATCCTGAACAATTTCAGGCGATTACCACCGTGACGGCCCAGCACAGAGAAATGTTGGATCAGGTGTTAGAGATCTTCCACATTACCCCAGATTTTGATTTAAATATTATGCGGCCTAATCAGTCCCTAAATGGGATTACGACACGGGTCTTAACGGGATTAGAACCAGTTTTGAACGAGTCTGATCCGGATATTATCCTGGTCCATGGGGATACGACGACGACGTTTGCCGCCAGTGTAGCCGCTTTTTATCACCATACGATGTTAGGGCATGTTGAAGCGGGGCTAAGAACGTGGGACAAGTGGTCGCCTTACCCAGAAGAAATGAACCGCCAATTAACGGATGTTTTGTCCGATCTCTACTTTGCCCCCACGGAGTTATCACGCCAAAACTTACGGCGGGAATCCCATGATGACCACCATATTTTTGTGACTGGTAATACGGCCATTGACGCTTTAAAGGAAACGGTGCGGCCAGATTATCACCATGAGGTGTTAGATCAGGTTAACCCAGCACGGCGGTTAATTCTGCTGACCATGCACAGACGGGAAAATCAAGGCGCCCCCATGCGGGAGGTCTTTCAAGCCATTCGGGATGTCGTTGATCGGCATTCAGACGTTGAAGTTGTGTACCCCGTACATTTAAGCCCGGTGGTGCAGCAAACTGCAGAAGAAGTGTTAGGCAATGACGACCGCATCCACTTAATTGAACCCTTAGACGTGGTTGATTTTCATAATCTGGCAGCCCGAAGCTACTTCATTATGACGGATTCCGGCGGGGTTCAGGAAGAGGCCCCATCATTAGGTAAACCAGTTTTAGTTCTGCGAACGGAGACGGAACGGCCCGAGGGGGTTGACGCTGGGACCTTGAAGTTGGTGGGGACTAAGCGGGAGGACGTTATTCAGGCGATGGAAGTACTGTTGACGGACCCAGTCGCTTATCAACAAATGGCCGATGCGGAAAATCCGTACGGCGACGGGCACGCTTCAGAACGAATCCTAAAGGCGATTTGGGCGGCCTTTCAGAAGTAAGAATAGGCAAAGGAGGAAACAAGGATGAGTGAAAAGACGGTGAAGGAGGGGGCCTGGCAGCAATTCAAGGACTTTGTCGGACTGGTCGTAAAACACTACACCATGGCACAGGTTTCGGATTCAGCCGTTGTGTTAGCCTACTATCTTTTACTCTCGATTTTTCCGGCGTTACTGTTTATCGGTAATTTATTACCCCTATTAAACATTAATGCTAACCATGTGTTAGATTACATTGAACCCATGGTACCAAGCACTATTTTTCAAACGTTAGAGCCAATTGTCCGATCGTTCTTAACCCGTGGTAGCGGGGGGGCCTTCTCGATCGGACTGATTGTCACGTTGTGGTCCGCTAGTCGGGCCGTTGCGGCGTTTCAACGGACCGTTAACCGGGCTTACGGAGTGGCACCTAACCAAAACGCCATCTGGAACCGGGTCATTTCGTTTATTTGGATGTCGGCCCTAATCATTATTATGATTATTGCCGTTTTATTCTTTAGTTTTGGACAATTAATTATGGAAAAAATTACGCCGCTGTTTCATTTATCGGCTCAACCAGTTGAGTTCATCTCCTCCGTAAAGTGGCCGTTAACGTTTACTATGCTATTTTTACTCCTGCTGGTTCTTTACTACTTTGTGCCTTCCGCTAAGGTTCGCTGGAAGTTTGTCTGGGCTGGCGCTCTAATTGCGACTACTGGGTGGCTGCTATTGTCGCAATTATTTACCCTGTACGTTAAATACTTTGCGCAGAATATTGATAGCTATAAAACAATTGGGACATTTATCGTGATTATGCTGTGGCTGGATTTTTCAGGTGTGATTCTGATGTTTGGCGGGGTGATTAATGCTACCCTTCAAGAAATGATTGAGGGGGCAATTGAAGAACAAGCGGGATTATACTGGCTTCATGCATCACGACGTCAAATCAATCGAATCCAGCACCGGGCGAACAGAAAGATCAAACGACAAAAAAAGCATAAATAATAATAGTTCGAGGCTGGGGCATTAGGTCCGCTTCGCTAAAAATACGATTCTTGCAACACATGGTCCGAAACATAAGGCAGACCACAACCAAATAAAGCCCGGGGCCAAATCCGATCAAGATATAATCGAACCTGGCCCCGGGCATTATTTCGCATGATCTAAACGTCTTATGTTCCTGCCTCATGCTGTTATTTAGTTGAGTTCCCGCTGCTTTTTTTCGGATCGAACTAACTGACTAACAAAGTCATCCAATGCTTGAATATCTTTTTCGCCGGGCTCAAGATTGATTTTAACGTCATCGGCGCCCTTTTTGGCTCCGGTTTTTTTGAACGCTTCATCAAAGCGGTCCACCGTGGTGTTATAATACTTACCGTAATAAGTGTCACCTGAACCGGCTACACCGTAGACGTGACCGGTTAAATCGAGGTCCTGAAGGTCGTCATAAAAATCCATTCCTTCTTCTGGAAGTGAGCCTTCGTCATAAGTATAGGCACACACGACCAGAATATCGGATTTCAATAGATCAGCTGCATCCATTTGTGAAATTTCGCTCTCCTGAACTTTCACGCCAAGGGTTTCAAACTGTTCGGTTACGATATCAGCGACATCTTCATTGTTACCGGTAATCGTAGCAAAGACTACGTGTGCGGTCATCATTTTTTCTCATCCCATCCTTTAAACTTATGAATACGTTTATTATAACAGGGGATTGGAAGTTCAACCGAACAAATTCAAAAAAGTCGGTGATCGCTTGATGTAAGTGGGCAATTAGTAGATGATTTAATGAAAGGGGACGCCAAAAATGTCACAAATTACCATGATTGAGGCTCAAAAACATCAGGGCCGGTATAATATTTATGTGGACGGGGCTTATGCCTTTCCAGTCAGTGAAGCCGTTTTAATCGAGTTTCGGGTATTTAAGGGTATGGATGTGACACCCAAACTGAAAAAACAGCTTATTCACGCTGACGATGTTTCTCGGGCGTTTAACCGGGCGCTGGATTACTTAGCTAACCAACTGCGGACGGAAAAAGAAGTCATTGATAAGCTGGTTGCGTTAGACATCCCTGAAGATGTTCGTGAACAAACGCTGCGGAAACTCCGGGATTTGAATCTCATTGATGACGCAAAGTATGCGGGCAGCTACGTTCGAACGATGAAGCTGACTTCTGATAAGGGTCCCCGCGTCATCCGGCAGAACCTGCGGCATAAGGGGGTGGGGGAAAACCTCATTGACGATGCCCTCGAAGAATTTTCAGTGACTGAACAGATTGAAAATGCGTTGGCAACCGCCAAAAAGCTGACCAAACGTTACCAAAATAAGCCTTTCTCGATGCAGAAACCTAAAATTACGCAGGCCCTCATGAGTCGGGGATTTGGTCATGATGAAATCGAAGCGGTTTTTACCGAACTTGAATTAGTTCCCGATGAAGAAAAACAGGCCCAGCTGTTGGATCACGATGCAGAGCGTTTATGGCACCGTTTCCGGGGAAGAAAGCCAAGCGAGCGTAAACAAAAAACGCGTCAGGCGCTCTACCGGAAGGGGTATGCCATTGATGCCATTAACTATTGGTTTGAAGATCACGAAGAAACGTTGCAAGCGGACGATTAAGCGGTAAGGATGGAGCAAAAAATGCCCGCCCACGAGTTGAAGAATCTGGTATAATATTAATGAAAAAAGTTTATACTACCCGTTACTTTAGAAAGTAGGGTTATGATATGGTACGCGAAGCTAAGGGACCTAAGGAAGGCGACTTCATTACGATCAAGAGCTACAAGCATGACGGCAGCCTGCATCGAACTTGGCGCGATACCATGGTACTCAAAACCAGCGAGAACACGCTAATTGGGTGTAACGACCATACGCTAGTCACAGAGGATGATGGCCGGCGGTGGGTTACCCGTGAGCCTGCGATCGTGTATTTCCACAAGCAGTATTGGTTCAATATCGTCGCCATGATTCGTGATAATGGGGTTTCCTACTACTGTAACTTGGCATCCCCCTACGTCTTGGATAAGGAAGCTTTAAAGTACATTGATTATGATTTGGACGTTAAAGTCTTTCCGGATGGTGAAAAACGACTGTTAGATGTGGATGAATACGAAGATTTTAGTCAACGGTGGCATTACGGGTCAGAGACTGACCAGATTTTAAAGTCGAACGTTTTGGTTCTGGTTGACTGGATCAATAATCATAAGGGACCGTTTTCAGAGGAGTACGTTGACCTCTGGTATAATCGGTACCTTGAACTGTCACGTCGATCTCAATAGGAGCTGCGATCGTGACGTTGCCTTCCACTAAAACGAGCTTGAGCAAAACAACCGTTTTGTTTAAGCTCGTTTTCTTACTGAACCCCGAAAAAGGGTATAATATTAAATATTAATAGGCTTAAAAAATAAGGAGGAAGTCCATGGAGCAGTTAAAAAATTCAGGACTCATGTTTTGGTCGTTAGAACTCCTAATTATTGCGGCGTTAATCTGGTGCTGTACTAAAATTAGTTTTCTCTTCTCGCCAATCGGTATTTTTTTATCAACGATTTTTGTTCCCATTCTCATTTCGGGCGTGCTCTTCTATATGCTGAACCCCGTTGTCCAACTCCTCACTAAGGTTAAACTCGGAAAGTTTTCGATTAGTCGGACGTGGGCGGTGGCCATTGTTTTCGTGTTGTTGTTTGGTGTTTTAGCCTATGGTGTGACCTGGTTGGTCCCCCGGCTGATTAACCAGATTTCTAACTTAATTAGCAGTGTCCCCAACTTTACCCGGGAGACCCAGACCCTGGTTGAAAAATGGTCCCATAGTCGGTTACTTCAACACGTTGATGTATCAAAATACATAAATCGAACCCAAAATTACCTTTCAAAGTACGCTGATTCCATGCTCAATGGGGTTAGTACGGGAATCGGATCAGTGGTCTCAACAATCACTAGTGTAACGGTGATTGCAGTGACGGTACCTGTAATGCTGTTCTACATGTTGAAAGATGGGCCAAAATTTGAGCCGTCACTCCGGAAATTTATGCCGTCAGCCCGACAGAATCAAATTATTGAGTTGTTGAATAAAATGAGTGAAACGATCTCGCACTATATTGGTGGCCAGGTGATTGAATGCTTATTCGTAGGGACCTTTACTGCCATCGGCTACATGTTGATCGGGCAAAAGTATGCGTTGCTCCTCGGCGTATTTGCCGGGGTCTGTAATATTATCCCCTACGTGGGTCCGTACCTAGGAATTGCGCCCTCCTTATTAGTTGCAATGACGTCTGGAACCACAATGATCATTGAAGTGATTGTGGTGGTCGTCATTGTGCAACAGGTTGATGGTAATTTGATTTACCCTAATATTATCGGGCGCTCCCTTCAAATTCATCCCCTAACCATCATTGTGTTATTACTGGCGGCCGGAAATATTGCGGGTTTGGCCGGAATGATTTTAGCCATTCCACTCTATGCTGTTGTTAAAACGGTTGTTCAGTACGGATATAATATATATGAGGTCCAGCAAGCTCAGCAAAAACAGGCGAAGGCGGACCAATTGATTCATCCGAAGACGGCAGCTGCGGGATCGGATAATTCGTCAAGAAATGATTAACGTTCGTTAATTCACATTGACGAATAGCACCAGTATGCTACTATTTAAGAGGTTAGCGGTTGGGGTAGGGTCCCCGCCGCCAAATTAAACGTTGCGAATTTAAATAAACAGGAGATTTTTATGAAAAAAGTAATCACGTATGGCACCTTTGATTTGATCCATAAGGGTCACATTCGATTGTTGCAGCGGGCCCGCGAGCTCGGCGATCATTTGACGGTATGTGTTTCAACGGACGAGTTTAACGCCGAAAAAGGCAAGCGCGCCTACACCTCATATGAAGACCGGAAATACATTCTTGAAGCGATTAAATATGTTGATGAAGTCATTCCTGAACGGGGATGGGACCAAAAGATTCAGGATGTTCAAGATAATGACATTGATGTCTTTGTCATGGGCGATGACTGGAAGGGAAAGTTCGATTTCTTAAAGGATTACTGTGAGGTTATCTACCTTCCCCGGACCGAAGGGATTTCAACCACCAAAATCAAACAGGATCTTGGGTTGTCAAACGACGATGATTGGAAAGAAGAATAGTTAGGGCTAGTTCCCTAGAAAGAATCCTCAGTCGTGTACTTTGGGTTCTTTCTTCTTTTTAACGTGCATTAATCAGGAGGAACTTAGAATGAAGCAAGCCGTATTTCTTATGACGTCGTTGAATGGCGTTCGAAAGGCCACCTTTCGCAAGCAACTAACGAACCTGTTGGAACGTGAAGTTCAGGTAACGGTCATGTTAGCGATGATGGACTTTAATAAGTATTGGATCGTCAAAGGGATTTTTAATCGTCTGATGAAGGGACTCCCCAATTCCCATGGCGTTAACCTCGTGACCCTCCCTGAACTTTTTAGAGATTCCCACGGAATTCCACTCTCAGAAGACGAACGTCATGATATCAACTTTTCTGGGCTTACGGAACGTGAAGTTGTGACGGATGACGGGCACACCGTCCTGCGGTACTTAAACGACCATGGTCATATTGTAGCGGAATTAGTCTTGAGCCAGGATAATGATCCCCTCGAACTTAATCAATTTGATCACGACCATATTTGTCAGACGAATACTTACGATGAATCCGGCCGTGTCATTGGGATCCAAAAATTCGACGAGGAAGAAACGCTGGCTGAAAGCTATCTTCTCAACGTTAACGAAGAGGCCGTGTACCGGTTCGTTCGGCATGAGCGGAACGTGAAGTTGGCAGTGAACGTTGCTGAAACAGCCAATATTGTGCCACGGACCCTTCAAGATGAGACAAGTTTTAGCCAGGCGGATTCGGATCATGCATCGGACACAACGTTAATGACAATGAGCGAAGATTATTTTGAAGTCGTTGATTATGTGACGTATAAACGGTATGCGGACCTCTACGCCTTTGATGAATTAGTCTTGCAACAATTTAACGACCCCAACACCCGATGGTTTATTAATCTCGACGATAACGCTCAGTTAGCGCCACTGTTGCAAAATCATTTGATATTTAATTATTAAGGAGCGGACAATTTGCGAGCAATTTTATCTGGATTACATCCCAAACAAGGAAAACAAGAACTCGAATTTGAATTAATTGACGTTCCTGGTCCTTACGATGATTTAGCGGTGACGTTTTTTGAAAAGGAGTCCCGGGCAAGTTTAACGGTTCCCGTTGAGAACGTCACAAACGGTAACATAATGCACGTTCTGTTAGATGCCAATGACTTTGCGTTTGCCGATTTTGATCAAAGTCAGTTTAGCTGGGAACTTTACTTAAACCTCATTAGTCATGAGACTCGGGGCGTCATTCAAGTGGAGAGTGAGTACTTAAGCGACCGGCACCAGCTGTCATTAACGAGCTGGTATCAATTTAGTAGTGATGCGAATGGCCGGGCCCTATTTGATCTGCACGTTGAGCAGCCGCAGAATGAGTTTTCGGTTAACTCAATTAATTTATTTCCGGATCGGCTCCAGATTACGGGGCATAACCAAATCAATAGTCGGCCAATTGAGTCACAAAGCATTGTGTTAAAAAACCGGGCGAATGAGTCAATTTTGGAATATCCGATTACGAAACGGGCACTCCAGGGACTATTTATGGTAGAAATCCCTCTGACTGATCTGCCGAGTGACACCACCGAAGAGCTCTTTATCCGTTCCACCCATGAGGGGGACCAGATCGAACAGCGGCTTGTGTTAGTGGGGGCCTTAGAAGGCCACGTTACCCAGGCTTATGCGCCCAATCATCGGTTAATCCTCTTGGAGAAGAGCTTTAATAACGGATTACGAGTTATTGAAACGGCTGCCCCAACGGTCGGGCAAAAAATTGCAACGGTGCCAGAGAAAACGACGGCGGCCTTTCACCTTATTTCAATCCTCATGGATAAGGTGAACCTGCAACGGATGCGCCGGTTATTTAAGCGGGGGCACCGGCCGTTTGATCAAACCACCATTATTTTTGAAAGCTTTGGCGGCCGACAGGTTAGTGATTCACCGTACGCCATCTATCAGTTGTTTACTCAACTGTATCCGGGATTCCACTTCGTTTGGTCCATTGACAACGACCGGGATTTAAAGCGGTTCTGTCGGGACCAGCACATTCCGTTTGTCGTTCGGCGAACTAGCAAGTGGGTACGGACGCTTCAAAAGGCCCAGTTCTGGATTAGTAACGCCCGGTTCCCAGCGTGGGTCCGTAAACCCAGTTATGTGACCTACATCCAAACGTGGCACGGTACCCCGCTGAAAAAGCTTGGGTTGGACATTGAGAACGTCTCTATGCCAGGAACGACGACCAAAAAATACCACGCTAACTTTGTTAAAGAGGCCAATCGGTGGGATGCGTTAGTTTCACCTAACGACTATTCAACCCAGATTTTCCGATCGGCCTTTGGATTTAACAATCAGATCCTAAAGGTTGGGTATCCCAGAAATGATGAATTAATTAATAGTACTCCGGATGATATTACGGCTTTGAAGCAGCAACTTGGGCTGCCCCTCGATAAAAAGGTGGTGCTGTATGCACCAACGTACCGGGATAATCAGTTTGCGGAAAAGGGGAAGTATACCTTCGAATTGCCGTTCAGCCTTGATGACTTCAAGACCAAGTTTGGTGAAGATACCGTATTGATCTTGCGGATGCACTATTTAATTTCCAATGCGTTGGATATCAGCGACTACTCTGACTTTGTCTACGACTTTAGCAGTCATCCTAATATCTCAGACCTTTACCTGGTTTCCGATACCTTAATTACAGATTATTCGTCGGTGTTCTTTGACTACGCTTACCTAAAGCGGCCCATCGTATTCTATCCGTACGATTACCATATGTATAAGGATGAACTACGCGGCTTCTACCTTAATTACGAACGGGATTTACCCGGTCAGATTGCCCAAGATGAAGGGCAACTCTGGCAGGATGTAACGGCGGCCCTGAAAACTCCTGATATGAGCGAAAACGCCAAGTTTATGAACTTCTACAACCGGTTTTGTGCCATTGATGATGGTTTGAGTTCATTAAAAATAATTAACTATGTGGTGGCACAGATTCAGCAAAATAATTAGGAATTATCGGAGGGTGAAGAAGTCACTCGGTAGATCTTGAGGAATAACGTAACCACACTAAGGTTATCCTAAACGGTTGATGTCCCTAACCCTTGCGATGACGTGAAAATCATGCTGGTTTATGATAAAATGAATCCACTATGTTTTGATCGAATCGGTTTAGCGCCGGTAATTAGTCGAACAAGGAAAGGACAGACCATGAGTAATACAAAATTAACCGACGCGGTTGAAAAGCGCCGGACCTTTGCCATTATTTCTCACCCCGATGCTGGGAAGACGACCATTACGGAACAGCTGCTTTTATTTGGAGGTGTCGTTCGGGAAGCCGGAACCGTTAAGGCTAAAAAGAGCGGGAACTTTGCGAAGTCCGACTGGATGGAAATCGAACAAAAACGGGGAATTTCCGTTACGAGTTCGGTGATGCAGTTTGATTACGCTGGCAAACGGATTAACATCTTGGATACCCCCGGACACGAAGATTTTTCGGAGGATACCTACCGGACATTAATGGCCGTTGACTCAGCCGTCATGGTCATTGATTCGGCTAAGGGGATTGAACCCCAGACAAAGAAACTCTTCCAGATTTGTAAGATGCGGGGCATCCCGATCTTTACGTTTATGAACAAGCTGGACCGGGACGGCCGGGACCCAATGGACCTAATTACCGAGCTACAGGAAGTCTTAGGGATTGAAGCCTACCCAATGAACTGGCCAATCGGGATGGGAAAGGAACTGAAGGGGTTATATGATCGATTTAATAATCGCATTGAACTCTTCCGTCCGGCGGATGAGAATGATCCCTTTATTTCCCTGCAAGACGACGGGGACATCGACGATGGGTACGCCGATCTAAAAACTGATCAGTGGTATACGGATGCCCGGGATAATATGGAATTAATTAACGAGGCCGGGGATCAATTTAGTGCCGAAAAAATTGCCAGCGGGGATCAAACCCCCGTATTCTTTGGTTCGGCCCTCGTTAACTTTGGGGTTAAAACCTTTCTCGATGCCTACCTTCAATTTGCGCCGGCCCCATCCCCACATAAAACAACGGATGATGGTGAAATTGAGCCAACTGATCCTGAATTTTCAGGATTTGTCTTTAAGATTCAGGCTAATATGAACCCAAATCACCGGGATCGGATTGCGTTTGTCCGGGTTTGTTCGGGTGAATTTGACCGGGGAATGGATGTGACCCAGGAACGAACAGGGAAAAAGGTTCGGCTGGGAAACGTCACCGAATTTCTCGCTAACACCCGTGAGAGTGTTGAAAAGGCGGTTGCCGGTGATATTATTGGACTATATGACACCGGTAACTTTCAGATTGGGGATTCCATCTACACGGGTAAACGGGCGATTAAGTTTGAAAAGCTACCCCAGTTTACTCCTGAACTGTTTGTCCGGGTAACGGCAAAGAACGTTATGAAACAAAAGTCCTTCCACAAGGGGATTAACCAACTAGTTCAAGAGGGTGCGGTCCAACTCTACCAATCCTATACCACCGGACAGTATATTCTGGGTGCGGTTGGGCAGCTTCAATTTGAAGTTTTCCAGTTCCGGATGCAGAATGAATATAATTCGGAAGTTGAGATGGAACCGATGGGACATAAAATTGCGCGTTGGATTAACCCAGAACAGTTGGATCCTCACATGGCATCGTCCCGGAATTTGTTGGTTAAGGATATCAATGACGATCCCTTGTTCCTCTTTGAGAATCAATATGCTGAACGATGGTTCCAGGATAAGTACCCGAAGGTTGAATTAACCGCTAAGCTCTAACAATTACAAAATAAATGAACTGTGCTAAGGTTGAAATAAACTGAGGCCAGTTCTTTTTTGTAGGGGGGATTATGTGGCTATTAAGGGGTATTTTATCGTCGGGTGCATCTTAACCATCATTCTATTCGGGGTGGGATGGCACCAGCTAGTGAATGCTATTCACCAACGGTCGGCCGTTTGGCATCGAATTGGTTGGGGATTAGTGGTAGTGATTGCAATTCTGGGGATCGGTTATGAAATAAGTCAGTTTATTCGTTTGGCCCGGGGATTGGCAATGAGCTCACTTCCAGCCCCGGCGTCCGCCGGATTATTTTTAACGGGGTGCGGTGTGGCCTTGGTGTATATTGGCCAAAATTTTTGGCGGAATCAGTCGCTTGGGGCCCGGTTACTATGGGGTGGGGCGTTCATTGTCATTCTCAGTTACGGAGTTTCGATAGTAACGGGATTTTTATAGTAAACAAAAAAGCATCAATTACCCTTTATGGGGGCAACTGATGCTTTTGGGGTTAAGGAAGGATTAACTTAGCCTTCGTCTTCTTGGTCTAAGGCTGCTTGGGCCAGGAGGTTCAGGTAGTTAAATGGCCAGTCAAAGTTTGGTTGGAATAACATGTCAACCATGGCAAGGTCATCAATGGTGTTTTGGTTTTGAATGCAGACAGATAGCGTGTTGGCTGACTGCGTAATATCATATTTACTCATTAGGCCGCCCCCTAGAATCCGGTGCGTTTCTGGCTCGTAAACGAGGGACATTAAAACGGGTTCCGTCGTTGGCATAAAGTCTGGTCGGTAGTTAACGGTTAACAGAACTTGTTTAGCGTTCATATTTTGACTCAACGCTGCGTCCAAGGTCATACCGGTGGATCCCATGGTCATGCCGTAAAGTTCAAGGCCTGACGTTGATTGGGTCCCCATGTACTTAACGGTTGGCTTCACTAAGTTTTTACCAACTAAAATCCCTTGACGAACAGCGTTAGTGGCTAGCGGAACGTAGGCGTTTTGACCGGTGGGGTTGAAGTGAACGGCAACACTATCACCGGCACCAAAGATATCTGGATCGGAAGTTTGCATGTATTCGTTCGTAACAATGGCGCCGTTTGGCATCATGTCGACCTTATCCTTCAGGAGGGCGGTATTTGGCCGGAACCCGATACATAGGATGGCAAGGTCAGTTTCGACCGATCCCTTATCCGTCGTAATCGTTAAAGAGTCGGAACCTTCGAAACCGGTTACCGTTTCTTCAAGTTGAAGGTGAACGCCATGATCTTTGTAGGCTTGTTCAATCTTATCCGTGAATGATTTGTCATAGTACTTGCTGAGGACGCGATCGGCGGAATCAATTAAGGTAACCTCGTGGCCCGTCTTAGAGTAAGCTTCAGCTAGTTCGGCTCCAATGTAGCCCGCACCCACAATGGTGATCCGTTTGGCATCTGGTGCAGCCTTAAAGAGTTCCTGGGCATTATTCCAGTTTTTACAGAGCATGACCTTATCGTTATCAATCCCTGAAATCCGGGGAATGATTGGTAATGATCCGGTTGTGATCACCAATTTGTCATATGTATCCGTGAACGTCGTGGACTGGTCTAAATCTTCCACCGTAATCGTTTTATTTGCCTGATCGATATCGGTGACGTTGTGTTTCATTTCGACCTTAGCGCCTAATTTAGCGAGTGCATCAGGACTGGAGTAGAAGAGTCCGGCGGGATCCTTTACTTCCCCGCCTAAGTAGAGGGCAATCCCACAGGAGAGAAATGAAATGTTATCGTTTTTTTCGTAAACGGTAACCTCGGTGTCGGGATGATCCTTTAAGATTTCTTGAATGGCATAGGTTCCTGCGTGTGTACAACCAATAACGATTACTTTCATGTTAAAAGCCTCCATCTAAAAATAATGCATTCCAAAGTTTAACCACTTACAGTGTGAACTAAAAGGTGTGAAAACGCAAACAAAATGGCCCGATTGGTTTCTAAGTTAAAAGTTGAAGTCTCCTGGATAAAAGGAGTAAACTAGGTTCCAATGAAAATAAAGGAGCGCTAACTCATGACAACTAAGATTCCTGGTAAACACCTCTCTGCCTGTACAACGGTATTGGTGGGAAAGAAGGCGTCAATTGATGGCTCAACGATGATTGCGCGGAACGATGATACCTTTCTACCGTTAACGCCGCAACGGTTCATTATGCAGCCAGCTGTTACCGGTCGAAAGGGTGAAGTCATTACCTCAACCCAGAATGGCTTTACGGCGACGTTGCCCGAAGACGGGTACCGCTACATGGCCACCCCCAACGTTGATGTTGAAAACGAAGGGGAATATGACGAAAATGGGTTTAACGAAAAAAACGTTGCCATGAGTGCAACGGAAAGTGTCTATGGCAACGAAAAGGCGCTTTCCGTTGATCCGTTGGTCATGGATGGATTAGCGGAGGATACCATGCCGACAATGGTTTTACCTTACATTAATTCGGCGCGGGGCGGAGTGAAGTACTTGGGCGACTTAATTAAGCAGTATGGGTCACCTGAGGGGAACGGGGTCATTTTTTCAGATCACAACGATGTTTGGTACATGGAAATTGTGACGGGACATCATTGGGTTGCCCAACGAATTCCTGACGATGCGTACGCCGTTGCAGCTAATCAGGTTGCCATTCAGCAGGTTGATTTTAAGGATCCAGATAACTTTATGTGGTCGGAAGGGATTCAAGAATTTGTTGAAGTCAACCATTTAAATCCGGATCAACAGGGGTGGAACTTCCGGCATATTTTTGGGACCAGCAACGAAAAGGATCGCCACTACAATACACCACGGGTATGGTTTGCCCAGCGGTACCTTAACCCAGAAATTGATCAGGATCCCGAATCCAGTGATCTCCCTTTTATTCGCCGAACGGAAAAGAAAATTGCCGTGGAAGACGTGGAATATATCTTGAGTTCTCACTATAACGAAACCATTTATGATCCACTAGGCAAACTGGGTACTCCGGAAACTCGGACGAAATACCGGCCAATTTCAATGAATCGGACCCAGAATTCCCACGTTCTACAACTTAGAAATGACGTCTCTGCGGATCGTTCGGCTATTTTTTGGCTCTGCTTTGGGGTCCCGGCATTTAGTCCTTATGTACCGTTCTTTGCCAACGCTACGGATACGGATGCTACTTACGCCAACACGCCAATGAAAATTGAGGATGGCAAGAGTGCCTACTGGATGTACCGAACGCTATCCATGCTCGTTGAGTCCCACTATAGTCAGTTTATTCAACAGGACGTTGATTTCCTAACTGATGTCAAACAGTTATTACGGACACACGTTAATGAGACGTTAACGAATACCCGGGATCTCAGTGGGGATCAGCTGACCGAGGCCTTAACGACGGCCAACCATAACGTTACGGCACTCATGCAGGATAAGACGCAACCGTTTATAAATAGTTTAATTGCGCACGGCTTGGAACTGTCGAAGCTTACGTTTAACATGGATAAAAACTTATAGTCATTTGATTGCTCAGCCAATCAGTCAACCCAATTAGAGAGGTAGTGGAGCCAGATTCGATTCTTTTGATCGATGGGCTTCGCTACCTCTTTTTATGGTCATTAAAATGGTCGGTTGATATCTGCCGTTAGTCGACCGATGTTCTTGCTTTTTTCATAGTCTAGCAATAATTTAATCGCATTTTTTTAGTAAGCTTAAGCCTTAATGGAAATGGATTTGCCACATACCGAAAGGATGACCAATATGACCGCAAAAGTTTTTAACGATCAAAACGGCCTAACCACGGCAGCTGCCAAACAGCGAATTCAACAGTACGGAAAGAACGCCTTAGAAGAGAGGCGGCCGCCGAGTTTGTTATCTCAAATTTGGCGTCATCTCTCAGATGTCTCATCCCTCGTTCTGCTCTTTGCCGTTGTTTTATCCGTGTATCTATCCGTGGCAAAGGGGGATGACTGGACGAAGCCCATTGTTATTGGGGCAATATTAGTGATTAACGTTGCAATTGCAATCTACCAAGAATCTCACGCGGAACAAGCACTGGCTGAATTGAAAAAACTATCGGTGCAAGAAGTGGTAACAAAACGGGACGGACAATTTCAAGCGATTAACGCTGAAGACCTGGTTCCCGATGACGTTGTCAAACTGGTTGGCGGGGATAAAATTCCGGCAGACGGTCACCTCCTAAAGGGCAACGGCTTGTTAATCGATGAAGCCATTTTAACGGGAGAAAGTGAGCCCATTGAAAAATCACCTGATGACGACGCAACGGTTTACTCGGGGACGGCGGTAACGAGTGGGACAGGTGAGTTTGTCGTCCGTCAAACGGGAATGCAAACGGAAATTGGCCAAATTGCGGGACTCCTTAACGGGACGAAAAGGCGAATGACGCTCCTGCAGAAACGGTTGCGCCGACTATCCTTAGCACTTAGCGCCGCTGCAATTATTGGTGGAATTATTATTTTCTTCTTGAGTACGTTTGTGTACCAGGAACCCATAGCTGATAGTCTTATTATTGGGGTGTCTCTAGCAGTAGCGGCGGTTCCTGAAACTCTCCCCGTGATCGTAACGATTAGTTTAGCCCATGGGGTTGGCGAAATGGCCAAACGGCATGCCATTATCCGACGGGTTGATGCCGTGGAAACAATTGGCCAAGTTGATGTTATTGCCAGCGATAAAACAGGGACGCTGACGCAGAATAAGATGACGATTACCACCGTATGGGTGCCGGGTAACGCACCAGCGGAAGCTACGACAACGATGTCACCAGCTGAAAATCAGATGATGAATCGGTTTGCCTTAGCGAGTAATGCGGTACTGGACGATGGCCAAGGAAACCCAATCGGGGATTCAACTGAGTTGGCCATCGTCAGGTACTTGGATCAGCTGGGTCGGAACCGGGAAGAATTAGAAAGAGAGTTGCCACGGTTAGAAGAGGATCCCTTTGATTCAAAACGTAAGACGATGGCGACGCTGCACCAACTATCGTCTGACCGATTCCTGCTAATCATGAAGGGAGCTGTCGATCGCCTCCCCGTTAAATGGCAACCCGGGGAACAGGATCGGGTGAATGAGATGAACGCGGCCTTTGCTAAGGATGCGTTGCGGGTCCTCGCAATTGGGTACCGGGAACTCTCAGCCGAGGAGTTAAACGACCGGGACTGGAAGAGCTTCGAGACTGAGTTAACGTTTGGGGGATTAATTGGTTTAATTGATCCACCCCGACCCGAAGCTGTGGAAGCCGTTCGCCAGGCAAAAAAGGCCGGGATTAAAACGGTTATGATTACTGGAGATCATTTAGCGACTGCGGTGGCCATTGCAACGGAAATTGGAATTTATGAATCCGGCGATCGGGTAGTCAGCGGAGAAGATCTTGTTCAAATGAGTGATCAAGATCTGGCAGACCAGGTCCAAAACATTTCGGTGTACGCTCGGGTTACCCCGGAAGATAAAATTCGAATTGTGGCAGCGTGGCAGGCACGGGGAGATATTGTTGCAATGACGGGTGATGGTGTCAACGATGCCCCCGCACTAAAGGCGGCCGACGTTGGAATTGCGATGGGAATCACAGGGACGGAGGTGTCAAAGGGTGCGGCAGATATGGTGCTGACGGACGATAACTTTGCGACGATCATTGCTGCCGTAAGTGAAGGCCGAACGGTTTATCAAAACATTCTAAAGACGGTGGAATTCTTAGTCGGGGTTAACTTTGCCCAGATCGCGATTATGTTAGTGGCGGTCAGCTTGGGCTGGGGAACGCCGTTACTAGCCGAACAGCTCTTACTCATTAACGTTTTAGCCGACGGAATTCCTGGTTTTTACTTGAGTCGCGAGGTTGGCGAACGAACAGCAATGACGCAGCCGCCACTCGATAACACCGAGGGGATTTTCGCCAACGGTTTAGGGAAACGGGTGATGCTCCGAAGTTTCCTGCTGGCAACGGTATCGCTGGTTGTCTTCCTAATTGGATCGAAGGTTCTGCCAGATCATTCACTTACGCTTGGTCAAAGCATGATTTTTCTGGTTCTTTCCATCGGGTCAATGATCAGTATTTACGCCATTAAGACCCGGAGCTTCCTCTCGTTAGCCACGATTAAACAAAATCCGGGATTGAACTGGGGCATGCTGTTATCGCTAATTCTGGTACTCATGATTGCGATTGTACCGATCCTTCAACCTTGGTTTGGCCTCGTGACGTTACCAACTGGGGCCTGGATTATCTGCCTAATTGGTATTTTAATTCCGGTGACCGGGTTAGAAATTTGGAAACGACTAGGTTCATCATAGTGCGGTCTCTGAGACGTTAAAGTAGCGGTCCCATTTCGAGTGTTAGCTCGGAATGGGACCGCTACTTTAATTTTATGAAGTGGCTTCCTTAATGTTCGTTAAGTACCTAGCGTTGACAAAACTTTGGTTGTCTAATTGATACCACACCAGTTCTTGATTATCGACAATTCTAGCAATGAGTTGGACCTTGGTTCCATGCGGAATTTCACAGATGGGAATGCCGTAGGGCTGAACGTAACCCTTAATTTTTTTATCTGGGATGTAATCAACCGTTGCACTTCCCGTAATGGGGGTGGAAACCCACCGCGATAGCGCCTGGTAGTTAGCGTACGGGTTAAATAACGGATGATCAATGATATTAACGTTATCAGCCCGAATCCATTGAAGACCGCCTAGATTAAGCCACTCGGTGTCGTCCGTTAGCTGAACCCGTTGATACACGTGCCAAACAGAGTTAGCAGGGAGACCGTAACCCATGAAGCTTCCGGCTGGCCGATCGTAGACGTTTCGCGTTTCTGTTAGCTCGCCAAAGAGGTTAAGGACCTGCGACGTTTTCCAATCGGCGCGCCGGTAAAGCAGGTAGACGGTTGCACTTTGACTCGAAAAAATACCGTTTAACCGGCCGCTAGAACGAATAATCGTATAGTTTTCAATTGATGGTGTGTTAACTTCGTAAGCCTCACCTAACTGCCCGCTTAGAATGGTTGGCTCACTTAAAATTTGGCCGGTATCAATGTCGATCGGATAAACCATAATGGCTTGACCCAACTGTTTAGCAAATTTAAAGGTGATCGCATCGTAAGCGCGAATAAAGTTGGAAGTAAATCCGTCGATTCCAACTAGAACGTGGCCCTTAATGGTTGGCTCATGAAACTTTAGGGGATCACCAACGTGGCCCATTAAAACGTCGGGCTTACGAAGCTCCTGTCCGTCATCGGTCTCATATAATAAGATCAGAATTGCGGTGGGTACTTCAACCGACCGTTCCCGGCTCGATTGGGTGGGCGCTAAAGGCACTGATTGATCGGTTGAAGTCGTTTTTGATTGAATTGGGTCTACTGAACGTGACTGTTTATTCATTGAATTAGGGTCATCTTGTTCAACCGATTCATGGTTATTCGAAAAAAAGTTTGTTAACCAATCAAAAAATGCCATCAGTACTCATCTCCAATCTTTTTCATACGTCTAGTATACCCCAAACGGGTACCAGAACGCAGTTAGTTTATGAGAAGGAATGCATAAAAAATAGGGGTGCCAGTCTAATTCGATTATCAATCCTCGAATTAAACTAGCATCCCTATTTTGGCACCTAATCGCTAGATCTGGTAGCGAATCGGGATCTTACTTTTCTTTGCGATCCTGATCCTCTTTTTTGGCGTCCTGTGATCGTTCCGCCGTGGTGTCAGAAGTCTGGTTGCTCTTGCTTGAAGTATCAGCGGAAATCACAATTTTATCACCGTTCATTGAGGCCAATAACTTCTTTGTGTTGGAATGGTCGAGGTAGTAATCGGCAATTTTATCCTCGATTTCCTCTTGAATAACCCGCCGCAGTGGCCGGGCCCCCATTTGGGGGTTGTAACCTTCATCGACCAGTTTGGCTTCCACGGGTTCAGTTACATGGATATGAATTCGTTGCTTTTTCAGCATGTTATTAACGTCGTCAATCATTAGGGATACGATCTTCATGAGGTCGGCCTTAGTTAACGGGTTAAATTCAATGATGTCATCAAACCGGTTAAGGAACTCGGGCTTAAAGTAATTGGTTAACCGATCCAAAACGGAGTGGGTCTGGCCACTTGCTGCAGCCCCAAATCCAACGTTGGCCTCCGCATCACCAGAACCAGCGTTACTAGTCATGATAATAATCGTATCCTTAAAGGAAACGGTTCGGCCCTGTGAATCGGTTAGGCGGCCATCGTCCAGAATTTGTAAGAACATATTCAAAACGTCTGGGTGAGCCTTTTCAACTTCATCCAACAGAATTAGGGTGTAAGGATGACGACGAACCTGCTCGGTGAGTTGTCCGGCTTCTTCGTAGCCCACGTAGCCAGGAGGGGACCCGATTAACTTAGAAATTGAGTGGGGTTCCATATATTCAGACATATCAAACCGAATCATCGAATCTTCGGAACCAAACAGTTCCTTAGCGAGTTGTTTGGCCGTTTCCGTCTTTCCAACGCCGGTAGGACCTACAAAGAGAAAGCTCCCAATTGGGCGACCGGTTCCGTTTAAGCCAATCCGGTTTCTGCGAATGGCTCGGGCAACCTTATCAACGGCTTCATCTTGACCGATAACATGTTTTTCAAGGTCCGGGGCCAAATCTTTCAGCTGCTTTTCTTCGTTCTCACGCATATCGCCAACTGGAATTCCCGTCTTTTCCTCAACGATCTTTTCCATATCGGTGGCGGTAACTTCGGGAACCTTTTCATCCGTAGTGGCGGAGTCCTTGTTGGCCTCTAATTTCTTGACCTGATCCCGGTAGTAAGCGGCCTTTTCGTAGTCTTCCTGGTCGAGAGCCTGTTGCTTTTGTTCTTCGGCCCGTTTAATACTGTCTTCAATGGTTTGCGGGTCCACAACGTTAATCGTGAGATTCTTTCTGGAACCGGCTTCGTCCATTAAGTCAATGGCCTTATCCGGCAAGTACCGATCCTGGATGTAACGGTCAGACAACCGAACGGCGGCATCAAGGGATCCCTCACTGTATTTGACGTGGTGGTAATCCTCGTACTTTTGTTCAACACCCTTAAGAATTTTAATGGCTTCTTCCGGACTTGGTTCGTTCACTTGAACGGGCTGAAGTCGGCGGGCAAGGGCGGCATCCTTTTCGATGTCGCGATATTCAGTTGAGGTGGTGGCCCCAATTAATTGGAATTCACCACGGGCAAGGGCGGGCTTTAAGACATTTCCAGCGTCCATTCCGCCTTCTGCGTTTCCAGCACCGACAATTTCATGAATTTCATCAATGAAGAGGACGACCTCTGGGTTAGCTTCGACTTCCTTCATTAATTGTTGCATCCGTTGTTCAAATTGACCCCGAATTCCGGTCCCTTGAACCAGCGAAACAACATCTAAGCGAATAATTTGTTTATTCGTCAGCTTCTGAGGAACGTCGCCGGAGATAATCCGTTGGGCCAGACCCTCAACAACGGCGGTCTTACCAACCCCGGCTTCTCCAATGAGAACGGGGTTGTTCTTAGTGCGGCGGTTTAAAATTTCAATAACTTGAGCGGTTTCTTTGTCCCGTCCAATGACTGGATCGATTTTACCATCCTTAGCCATCTGGGTGAGGTTAATGCCATATTGGCCGAGCAAGCTTCCGCTACCGTTTTGACCACCACCGTTTCCGTTAGGGCCACTAGGTTGGGTAGGGGGAACTTGTTGTTGGAAGCCGGATTGACCGGTACCATTGCCGTTAGACATTGCCCGAAAGATATCATCCAAGTTGTTGAACCCGAATGGATCTTGTGCCATATTACGCGTACCTCCATTTCCAGAATTATTTTCCTGGTTTTTTAGAAGTTGATAGCAATTTTGACATAGGTCAACTTGCTGCCGTTGACCGTTCATGTTCATAAAGAGATGAATGGTCGCTGGATTTTTGTGGCAGTTCTGACATAGCATATTGCTGTCTCCTTTCTTCTAAAAGATTTCAAATAGGAATCGTTAGTGTTTGACCTTATTTGACCTTTACCGATATTATACATGCTCACAGTTGTGGTGCAAGTAATTTGTTATCGGGGAAAGAACAACTAATTTCAAGCTTCTAACACCCCTCATTTTAGCACTTGCCCCTAAGTTAAGCTAAAAACTCGTTTGACCATTTTAGTGCAGAAATTCTTTGACCAAACGTGGGGGATCAAGTAGCATGGAAGAAATAAGTAGTTGGGGGGAAAACACATGCGAGACTTTACTGCGTTGATGGATCAACTTCGGGATGGCCAGTTAGAGAGCTTTGAAATCGAAGAGGAAGAATTCCCCGAATTTCAAAAGGCCTATATGGCTTACGAAACGCGAAAACGGGTTATTGGCCAAGCTGAACGTGGTGGTAAGGTTATTTACCACTACGAGCACGATGATCACTAGAATTTGTTTTATGAAAGCGATTTTAAATAACTTGTATTTTGACGGGTTTATTGCTATTCTTTAAGTAAGCGGGAAGGCCTCGTTTTCTAATAATGGTTATAAGTGCTATTATGAAGCCCTCACCAGTCCCACAATATAACCTACCTGATAAGGAGATTGATCGATAATGGAAAAACGCGAATTTCACATTACTGCTGAAACTGGGATTCATGCCCGTCCAGCAACGCTTTTGGTTCAAACCGCAAGTAAGTTCAACTCAGAAGTTACTTTGCAGTACCAAGACAAGTCAGTAAACTTGAAGTCTATCATGGGGGTTATGTCCCTTGGTGTTGGTCAGAACGCTGACATTACGATTACGACAGATGGCGAAGATGAAAAAGAAGCAATGGATGCCATTGCTGAAACGATGAAGAATGAAGGTTTATCTAACTAACTTAGTTAGGTAACCGGTAGGGCGCTGAATCTTTGGATTCAGCGCTTTTTTGTGAGGCTGGGACATAAGACGCTCAGGCCATGCAAAATAAGATAAAGGACCAGGTTCGATTGTGTTTTGATCGAATTTGGTCCTTTATCTTATTTGGTTGTGGTTTGTCTTTAGTCGGGTCCCGTTTCTCAACTTTCTGCGGTTAATCAAGCTCACAAATAATACTAAAACCCAGTATTTTTTATGAGCTCCGTTAATCCTTAAAAGTAAGCAAGAAGCTCCACACCCTATCCCGTAACTAAAGGGCCGAAAGCATCCTATTGAGGATGGAAGACTTTCGGGCCTTGTTGAAAGAGTCGTCTGCTCAAGCGAAGCGGGTTTAACGTTCCCGCTTTACGTTTTATGTCGTGAGTAAGGGACTTAAACTTTTTTTAAAGAACTAACTTCGAGAACAGTGGCTGGGTACATAAAAGCGTCACGATGGGGCGTCAGCTTAAAATTAGCCGGCTTAGACGTGGATCTCTGTTTGCAAAGGATTCAGGAAACCCATATAATTAGCTCTATTAGACGTGACAATTGGGGGTTACCCCGGTTGAGTAAACTCTGTCACAAAAGATTTAGGGGGAGAAAATGTGAATATCGGACTGTTTACAGATACATATTTTCCTCAGGTTAGTGGGGTCTCAACATCGATTAAAACGTTGCGTGAAGAACTAGAAAAACAGGGGCATCAAGTCTATATTTTTACAACGACTGACCCGCACGTTGAAAAGAACGTGTACGAACGAAACGTTTTTCGGTTCTCAAGCATTCCCTTCATTTCCTTTAAGGATCGCCGAATTGCCGTTCGTGGCTTGTTTCAAGCGTACCAAATTGCGAAGGAATTGAATTTGGATATTGTTCACACGCAGACTGAGTTTTCGATGGGTCTCATTGGAAAGTTTGTAGCCCGCAATTTGCATATTCCATGTTTACATACGTACCATACGATGTACGAGGATTATCTGCACTACATTGCGAACGGTAAAATACTAAAGCCGGTAAACGTTAAACAACTAACGGTAGCGTTTTGCTATCATATGACGGGAATTATCGCACCGAGTGACCGAGTGTTAGAAACATTAACGGGTTACGGGGTTAAATCGCCCATCCGAATTATTCCGACGGGCGTTAATTTGCATAAGTATGACCAGCCGGATACGAGTAATTTACGGGCGAAATACGGTTATGAACCGGATACCCCCATCATTTTATCGTTAAGCCGGTTAGCCTACGAAAAGAACATTAAGGAATCGATTGATGCGCTGCCAGAAATTTTAAAGGCGGTACCAACCGCCCAGTTGCTGATTGTCGGGGATGGACCAGCGCGTCAAGATTTAGAAGCACAGGCCAAAACCATGCAATTAACGGACCATATCACCTTTGCCGGCGAAATTAATAATGATGATGTTTACCATTATTACCACCTAGCAAACGTCTTCTTGTCGTCATCCGATTCGGAATCCCAGGGATTAACTTATATTGAGGCGATGGCAGCGGGATTAAAAACGGTTGTGATGACAAGTCCCTATACGGATGACCTTTTGAGCGAAAAGTCGTTGGGGATGACCTTTAAGACGCAGGATGAAATGGTTGCCGACGTCATTGATTACCTCACGCACCCAGATGACTACCACGATCCCGACTTGTTGGAACGTAAGTTGGCTGAAATTTCAGCGGATACGTTTGGTCAACGAGTGATTAAGTTTTATCACGATGCTCAGGTGATGTACGAAGAATCGCATGAAGATACCATCGATTTTGATAGCTAATTTAGAAGGAGTCAGTTAATGCTTACCATTAATATGTTTTCACAGGCCGATTCGGTGAAGGGCCAGGGAGTCGGTAGTGCGTATGATGAGTTGATGTACCTCATGACCCATGATGAGGCAGGGGCGTTTAACGTTCGGGTTAATTCATGGCAGAAATCGGATATTTCACACTACCATACCGTTAATCCATCGTATTATCTCTCAACGTTTATGCCAAACCGGGGCCGAAAAATTGGGTATGTTCACTTCTTACCTGAGACGTTAGAGGGTAGTCTAAAGCTACCTCAACCCTTTCGGTCAATTTTTTACCGGTACGTGATTGCGTTTTATAAGCGGATGGATCACATCGTGGTGGTCAACCCAACGTTCATTCCAAAATTAGCGGCGTACGGTATTGATCCAGCTAAAATTACGTACATTCCTAATTTTGTGCGGAAGGAAGAATTTTATCCGGTCTCTAACGCCAAGAAACTAGCCCTCCGACAACAGTATGGGCTGGATTCCAACCGGTTTACGGTTTTAGGGGTTGGCCAAATTCAGGAACGCAAGGGGGTTAATGATTTTATTACCCTCGCTAAAAAGAACCCCGAAATGCAGTTCGTTTGGGCCGGTGGCTTTTCATTTGGTGCCATGACGGATGGGTACGCTGAGTTAAAGCGGGTCGTGGAGAATCCCCCGGCTAACCTAAAGTTCCCGGGAATTGTCGACCGCGATCGGTTAGTGGATTACTATGACATGGCGGACGTTTTTTTGCTCCCATCCTATAACGAACTTTTTCCCATGTCGGTGTTAGAGGCGTTTAGTACCGGAACCCCGGTTTTGTTACGTGATTTAGATCTTTATAAAGCAATTATTGATGGGTATTATGAACCCGCCCAAAACGGGGTAGAAATGAACATTAAACTGCGGAACCTAGCAGCTAACTCAGCCGCATTGGCTAGATTAAAAGAGTTAAGTTTGGCAGCCGCTGATCGTTATTCGGAACACCATCTCGCACAAGTATGGCATGATTTTTACACGCAACAAGCAGAAGAGAGGTAGCCAATGACCAGACGAAATAAAATTGCCCTGGCAATTATGTTCCTGGTCGGGGTAGGAATCTTTGCTTTCTCACTGCGTAAAATTAAGCTGCACGCCCTTTGGAACGACTTACTGCATATCAACCTTTGGTGGTTTGCGGTGGCCGTTCTCTGTATGCTGCTTTACCTGGGGTTAGAGGGACTGATTGTTAAAGTCTTTATATCTAGCCGGATTTCGGGGTTTACCTTCCGGGATGCCGTTCGGGTCCCAGCTATTGAACAGCTGTTTAACGGGATAACGCCGTTTTCAACTGGGGGCCAGCCCGCTCAGCTCATCGCGCTTATGCAGGCGGGGGTGGATGGTGGTCGTGCCAGTTCGGTTCTTTTAATGAAGTTCGTGGTGTATCAAGCTATGATTGTCGTGAACTTTATTATTGCCCTTTTGATTGGGTTTAACTACATCGTCGAAAAGATGCATGCCCTTGCGCTCCTCGTTTTATTTGGTTTTTTAATCCACTTAGGGGTTATTATCGGTCTGTTATTAGTGATGTATTGGCCGCGGTTTACCAAAAAATTGGTGAGCCTATGCTTAATCCCCGTGGGATGGTTCATGAAGCAGGAGCGGCTAGATGGTATTAAACGACAGTTGGACGAAAAACTGGATAATTTTTACCATGAAAGTCTGCGTATTAGCCATGAATGGAAAATGATGGCTAAGATTTTTCTCATTACTTTCTTTCAACTACTGGCGTACTACCTCATACCGTACTTTATTATGCTGGCACTGGGATATACCCACGTTAACATTGTTATGGTAACGTGCCTGCACATCTTAATTGTGATTGTCATTTCTCTGTTTCCGATTCCGGGGGGGTCCGGGGGGGCGGAGTATAGTTTTGAAGCGCTGTTTGGCAGTTTCATTACTTCTAGTAGCAAACTCGTGCTGGCAATGCTCCTCTGGCGGATCTTAACCTACTATCTCGGGATGCTTAGCGGATTGATTGCTCTCGTGATCCCACCAACCAAGGTCCAAGATTCTACTGATGATAAGTAAATTTGAATTTTCACGAATTTATCGTGTCAGACGCGCTTAAATTTGGTAAAATCGTATTGAAGTTAGAAAGGAGACCACCCGATGGAAGACTCTCATTTGGTAGGCATCATTGACCGGTTAAAGGTTATGCAGCAGGATACAGGCGATGAGCCTCAACCACGTCGTTTCGAAAAAGACGGTGTAGAACGTGCCCGTGTGGTTTACCACCAGGATTCAAATACCTACACGTTATACGAATTTAATCCGGACGTGTCGTTTGAGTTTGATAACATTGACTTAGTTGCCATTGAACTCTTTGATTTACTTTCGGATAATTAATAAACCGATGTTGTCGTGTTTTTATGAGGATCTGTTGTGACAGACCCTTATTTTTTTGAAATTTTTAGGGATAACTTTGAAATGTTTGTTAAGAATTGATTCATACATTGAAGTCCTTGGGATTTCAGTTATAATTTTTTTAGATTGTAATATTTGGAGGCAGTTAGATGTCTAGCATCGGAAAGAAAACGTCGCGGTTTTTAAATACGCGACTGGGATTTTTTATCTTAGTTGTTGTCCTCTTTTGGATAAAAACGTATGTCGCTTATCAAACTGAATTTACACTGGGAGCTAAGGGTGGAGTTCAGCAGTTCTTGTTGGTCATTAACCCGGTTCCGGCAATTTTGTTAATCTTCGGAATTGCCCTTTATTTTCGGGGGAAGCTTTCCTACTGGCTAATGCTCATCATTGATTTTTTGGAATCTAGTTGGATTTTTGCCAACGTTGTTTACTACCGTGAATTTTCGGATTTTATGTCGATGTCGGTCATTACCGGATCCGGGAGTACCCAAAATAACCTTGGCAAGTCGTTGGCGGCCATTGTTCGGCCGTTTGACTTCTTCGTTTACGTGGATATCATTGTGCTGATTGTCCTGTTAGCTACCCGGGTGATTAAGATTGACTACCGGCCATTCAAGCGGCGGTATGCGTTGAGCATTACCGTTCTATCATTCGCCTTAATGTTTGGCGAATACGGGCTGGCTAACTCTGATCGATCCGGATTACTAACACGGACGTTTGATAACAACTATTTAGTGAAGTATCTAGGGTTAAACGAGTACGCGGCTTTTAATGCGTATACCACCCAAAAGGAAAGTCAGACGCGGGCCCATGCGAGCGCCAGTGATTTAAATAGTGTTATTAAGTATTTAAAGAAGAACCGGGTTTCACCGAACATTTCTTATTACGGTAAGGAAAAGGGGAAGAACGTCTTCGTTATTCACTTGGAGAGTTTCCAACAATTTTTGATCGACTACAAAGTTGATGGCAAACAGGTAACGCCTAACCTAAATAAGTTTTATCATAATCAGCATACGATCTCCTTTGACAATTTTTATAATCAAGTTGGGCAGGGGAAAACGTCCGATGCTGAGTTAATGCTAGAAAATTCATTGTACGGGTTACCGACCGGGTCAGCGATGACAACGTACGGAACTCAGAATACCTTTCAGGCGGCTCCCGCGATTTTAGATCAGAAAGGCTACACAACGGCGGCCTTTCATGGGGATGTTCCGAGCTTTTGGAACCGGGACAATACCTACAAGTCATGGGGATATCAGTACTTCTTTAGCTCAAGCTACTATAAACAAAAATCCGACTATAGCGTTGGATACGGTTTGAAGGATAAGATCTTCCTAAAGGATTCTGCTGACTACATTCAGAAGCTGCCACAGCCGTTTTACGCTAAATTAATTACGGTAACGAACCACTACCCGTACGAGTTAGATAAAGAAAATGTTGATTTCCCCGCAACCAAAACGGGGGATAAGACGGTTGATCCTTACGTTCAAACTGCCCACTACTTGGATGAAGCCTTTGGTGAATTTATGGCTTACCTTCAAAAGACGGGGCTAAGTAAGAACAGTATGGTTGTTCTCTATGGGGATCACTACGGAATTTCCAATAATCACCGAACTGCGATTGCTGACTTACTCCATAAGGATAAAGTCACGTCCTATGATTTAGCCCAATTCCAAAAGGTTCCCTTTATGATTAATGCTAGTAACTTAAAGGGTGGGATTAATCATACGTACGGTGGTGAAATTGATGTGATGCCAACCTTATTGAACCTATTAGGGGTTAAGGATAATAAATCGATTCAATTCGGGGAAGACCTCTTAGCTAAAAACCGAAGTCAAACCGTAGCCTTTAGAGATGGTGACTTTGTGTCGCCGACGTACGTTAAGGTTGGTGGAACCGTTTATTCCACCAAGACGGGTGAACCATTAACCTTAAACGCTAAGCAAAAGAAACAGGTGGCTAAGATGCAGAACCAGGTAACAACGGAACTATCGTTATCTGATCGGGTCATCTATGGTGATTTACTCAGGTTCTATAAGCTCCCTGGGTTTACTAAGACGGATAAGAAGGAATATTCGTATAAGTACACGAGTGCAATGGAACGCTTAGATGAAGCACAAAAGAAGGGTACCAGCCTTCAAGCGAAGAATGACGGTCAAAGTACGTTGTCCGACTACACTACGACCGCACCTGAACTTGATGATTCGTCATCAAGCAGTACAAGTAGTATAAGCAGCAGCGTTAAGTAAGATTCATAATCATATCAGAAAGTTCCCGCTAGTTTTGATGGCTGATCAAAGCTAGCGGGAACTTTTTTATTGCCGAGAACAAAAAAAGGCTTGCGCTAAGACTAAGTTCTTGGTAAGATATTTTTTGTTGTCAGCAAGTTAGCGGCCAGGCAACTTGACGATTAATTTAGTTCTGAATGATTATTCAAAAATGAATTAAAAAAAGCTTGACGGGTTATATAAATGCTGGTAATATAATAAACGTTGTCAAAGAAAAATGTAGCAACTTATAATTTTGAATAAATATTCAAAATTATAAAAAAGTTGTTGACATCTAGTTGACGACATGATATACTTTAAAAGTTGTCACGAAGTGGTTAAACCGCTAACGACAAGGTAGACCTTTGAAAACTGAAC
>NZ_QCXQ01000018.1 GCF_003124125.1 Levilactobacillus bambusae | reverse complement strand
GCACGGCGCACAGCCGCAGTTTCACCTTCCAGATTCATGACTTGTTGCTGCTCCTGGGTATAAACCCGGACATTCTTTGCTGACGGCAAAGAACCAATGAAGCTTACAAGATTCTGTGTATTCTCAGACATTTGCTTAATTCCGGCCATAGCCAATCCCCTCAACATTTTGCTTTATTCATTCCAGTTCATCCGCCACCTGACAGTGAACGCCACAATAACCACCACAGCAGCAAATGCCAGCAACGCCGGTTGTGTAATGCCAAGTGCTTCAAGTGCTGCTCTTACAAACACTGCATTTTGATAGGGCATAATTCCCCCTTTTTAATTGCATTAATGACCAACATTAAGCAGTAAGGCCAACTAATGGACAGATTACAATTAGCTTGCAGCTTGATAATGCCAAACGTTAAATGACACTACGCCAAGAGACAGCAGTACACGTTCAGCATCACCTAGCGTATCAAAACTTACAGGGAGTCCAGCATCATCGCCCAAAACAATTGAGCCGTGCTGAGGGCCGACAAAGCAAATGCTATATGCACCTTCTATCGTAGTGTTGTAGTTAACACGAGCACTACCTAATGTAGCTAAGCTTTTACGCACATTCTCTATTGTCATTCGCATACTCATGATGACTTACTCCCGTATCACTCTAGTTACTTTTCAAAACCAAATCGTTTTACTGTTTCCACGAATTGTGGGTCAGCCTCCAGATAAGCCGACAACAGTTCTCCATGACTAATGTTGCCCCTACTAAGAAAAATCTCATTCTCGATTTCCGAGTTCATGAATTTAAGCAGTATGTTGTATTTGTACTCTGTCATATTTGGAAAATTATTCATCGACGCTTTCCTTGTTGATTCATGTAAAGAAAAGGAAGATGAAGTATACGCCATAATAGCCCCTTGGGCAGGCATTCCAACATGGTACACCGGACACCAACTGGATCAGAATCGCTTTGCCAGTGTCATGGATGACTTGCACAGTCGTTTTGGTCCGGGACTTGATATGAAAGTTTTTGAGGCTGCGTTACGACGGCACGCGCTAGATACTCCTACAATGCTTGGAGCACCGGATAACTGGGATCAAGTAATAAAAGAGTTTGTAACTATGGCAAGAAACCATTAAGGGGGCATTTTGACCAACTCAAACACCCCGCGAACCATCTCAAAGCAAGTCAATAGGTTAATATCAAAATTAAACCTGAAGGCACCACCGGTTTATGTAAAAGTGCAGCCTGAATCAGGCGCGATAGTGAGCGAATGCTTTCCGAATGTAGAACGCAAAGTTCTCTCAAGTGGCGGGAAAATGCTTTGCGGGTGGCAGATTTGGGAATGGCCAAATGTCATGATAGAAGCAGAGTTTCATGCTATTTGGCAAAGCCCGGAAGGGGACTGGGTCGATATCACACCGAAGCAAGATGAAGAACAGACTATTTTGTTCGCTCACACTCCAAAGCGGCC
>NZ_QCXQ01000017.1 GCF_003124125.1 Levilactobacillus bambusae | reverse complement strand
TAAGAGTAAGTTCGATAAATTCTTTGAGTATGGTGCACTGATACCATGGATATTGCCAGGTACATTGATTGCACTAGGATTAATGTTCACTTATAATATACCTCATTTAATACTATTTAATTTAGTTTTAGTAGGAACAGTAATTATTTTACTTATTGCATATACTATTCAAAAATTACCATTTTCTTATAGAATGATTCGGGCTGTATTTTTCAGTATAGATAATGATATGGAAGAAGCTGCACGTAGTATGGGTGCATCTAGTTTCTACACTATGGTGCGAGTTATTATACCGTATATTTTACCAGTCGTATTATCAGTAGTTGTGTTAAACTTTAATTCTTTATTATCTGACTATGACTTATCTGTATTCTTGTACCATCCACTTTTCCAACCATTGGGAATCGTTATTAAACAGTCTACTGATGAAACAGCAACTTTAAATGCACAGGCAATGATGTTTGTTTATTCTGTAATTTTAATGATTATGTCTAGTGCAGCTCTTTATTTATCAAGCCTATTCCAAGGTAAACGAGGTAAGAGATAATATGAATCTTTCATACGAACTGAGTATTTGGGAAATACTTCTTAGGTGCTTTTTAGCGATTCTTTTCGGTGGCATTGTTGGCTATGAGCGAGGAGTCAAAAACCAAGCAGCAGGGATTAGAACCTACTTACTAGTTTGTTTGGGAACTTGTGTTGTAATGATGACAAATCAGTTCATCACTAGTCGTTATGGTAGCGGTGATCCTAGTCGAATGGGAGCCCAAGTAATTAGTGGCTTGGGTTTCCTAGGGGCAGGAACAATCATGGTAACTAATCAAAAAGTTAAAGGTTTAACAACAGCAGCTGGATTATGGTCTTCAGCAACTATTGGTTTAGCTATAGGCATTGGTTTTTATGAAGGTGCTATTTTAGCCGGAGTTGTACTCATAGCAGTTTTAACTCTATTTACTCCTCTTAAAGATTATTTAAACTCGAAAACTAAAATTGCTGATTACTACTTGGTTTTTAGTTCTTTAGAAGGTTATAATCGTTTACTTATATATTTAAATACATCGGGTATTAAGATTTTAGAAATTCAAAATGGTATAGGAAATCTTGATGAAGAACGTCAATTAAATAAAATTAAGTCAACAAAAGTGTCCTGCTATTTATCATTAAAATTAAACGAAAACTTTGAACATTTAAAATTAATGGAAGAAATGCATAATATTGCTGGGGTTATTTATGTTGAAGAGATTAGGTAAGGA
>NZ_QCXQ01000016.1 GCF_003124125.1 Levilactobacillus bambusae | reverse complement strand
TTGAATAGGACTATTAGGAAGCAACTCCCCCTTGTTTTCTAAAAACAGTCTTCTAGCTGTTTCAAAGTTTTCTATTCCTGTTTTATAGACCTGCCATTCATGTAATAAAGGCTCTACTCTTAAAGGAAGACCCGTAGCACAGACCACATACGAAGCCGTTTCTAAAGCTCTTGTGACTGCAGAAGATACGATTATTTCAGCTGACGAGAGTAAAGGATTTTTGCTCAATTTCTGGACTTGCTGCCGTCCCATCTCAGACAAGGGTGCCAAATCTATCCCAAATCCTATATAAGAACGCTCCTCTAACTCACGGTAATCTGGCTCCCCATGACGTACAAAGATAATCTTCATTCTAGTGCCCTGTCGATCCAAATCCACCAGTTCGAACGCCATCAGCTGCATCTCCATCTGCAATTAAGAAAGTAGCAAAAACAGCCTGGACAATACGTTCCCCAACTTCAAGAACAACCTCTTGGTCTGTGATATTCTTCATCTGCGCAAAAATATGCCCTTCATTTCCAGGATTTCCATAATAATCCCCATCAATGACCCCAACTGAGTTAATTAAAACCAAGCCCTTCTTACGAGGATTTGAAGAACGATCATAGAGGTAGAGAACCTCAGTCGGCTGCATATAAGCCTTAACCCCTGTCGGAACCAAGACAATCTCTCCTGGCGCAACAACTGTACGCACAGCAACCTTTAAGTCGTAACCAGCCGCATGCGCTGTCTCACGCTTGGGCAATAAATTTTCATCTGTAAAACTCGAAACCAATTCAAAACCACGAATTTTCATAATTTTCTCTTTTCTATTATCATTTATTCTAGATTATTCTATCTTATTTATTCGGAAAAAGCACGAAAAAAAGAGCACACAATTCAAATCGCTTAGGGCTGCTGGATTCCTCCCCTGACCCGCTTCACGCAGAACTGTTGCTCCACTATTTATTATATCACATTCCTATTCATTTTAAAAGCAAAATTATTTTTTCCGTCTATTTCTAAAAAAATCCTGCATGATAGCTGCGCATTCATCTTCCAAAATTCCTATTTCAACCTCCACACGATGATTGAGACGCTCATCTGTCAAGATATCGTACAAACTCCCAGCAGCGCCAAATTTCTGGTTTTTAGCCCCATAGACCACATTTGGAATGCGGGCAAGCCCA
>NZ_QCXQ01000015.1 GCF_003124125.1 Levilactobacillus bambusae | reverse complement strand
GAATCTAATCACAGAGATGGGTAGGCTCCCAACCTTCATGACCCAGAAAGCAAGGAATGCACTGGACAACTTAGCAGTCTTGCATACAGCTGAAGCAGGCGGAAGGGCGTACAACCATGCTCTTAGTGAACTGCCGGAGACTCTGGAAACATTGCTTTTACTGACACTCTTGGCCACAGTCACGGGCGGAATTTTCCTGTTCTTGATGAGTGGAAAAGGTATAGGGAAGATGACCCTGGGAATGTGCTGCATAATCACGGCCAGTATTCTCCTATGGTATGCACAAATACAGCCACACTGGATAGCAGCTTCAATAATACTGGAGTTTTTTCTCATAGTCTTGCTCATTCCAGAACCAGAAAAGCAGAGAACACCCCAAGATAACCAATTAACTTATGTTGTCATAGCCATCCTTACAGTGGTGGCCGCAACCATGGCAAATGAGATGGGTTTCCTGGAAAAAACAAAGAAAGATTTCGGATTGGGAAGCATTACAACCCAGCAACCTGAGAGCAACATCCTGGACATAGATTTACGTCCTGCATCAGCTTGGACTCTGTATGCCGTGGCAACAACTTTCATCACACCAATGTTGAGGCATAGCATTGAAAATTCCTCAGTGAATGTGTCTCTAACAGCCATTGCCAACCAAGCCACAGTGTTAATGGGTCTTGGGAAAGGATGGCCATTGTCAAAAATGGACATCGGAGTTCCCCTTCTCGCTATCGGGTGCTATTCACAAGTCAACCCCATAACTCTCACAGCAGCCCTTCTCTTATTGGTAGCACATTATGCTATCATAGGGCCAGGACTCCAAGCGAAAGCAACTAGAGAGGCTCAGAAAAGAGCAGCAGCGGGCATCATGAAAAACCCAACTGTGGATGGAATAACAGTGATTGACCTAGATCCAATACCCTATGATCCAAAGTTTGAAAAGCAGTTGGGACAAGTAATGCTCTTAGTCCTCTGCGTGACTCAAGTATTGATGATGAGGACTACATGGGCTTTATGTGAAGCTCTAACCTTAGCAACCGGGCCCATCTCTACACTGTGGGAAGGAAATCCAGGAAGATTCTGGAATACAACTATTGCAGTGTCAATGGCTAACATTTTTAGAGGGAGTTACTTGGCCGGAGCCGGACTTCTCTTTTCTATTATGAAGAACACGGCCAACACAAGAAGGGGAACTGGCAACACAGGAGAGACGCTTGGAGAAAAATGGAAAAACCGGTTGAATGCATTGGGGAAGAGTGAATTCCAGATCTCATAAGAAAAGTGGAATCCAGGAAGTGGATAGAACCTTAGCAAAAGAAGGCATCAAAAGAGGAGAAACAGACCACCACGCTGTGTCGCGAGGCTCGGCGAAACTGAGATGGTTCGTCGAGAGAAACCTGGTCACACCAGAAGGGAAAGTAGTGGACCTTGGTTGCGGCAGGGGGGGCTGGTCATACTATTGTGGGGG
>NZ_QCXQ01000013.1 GCF_003124125.1 Levilactobacillus bambusae | reverse complement strand
GACGGCATACGAGATGGTGTGTCTGCTCCGGGCAGCCATGGTAATGGCAGGTCTAAGAACCATTGCCTGTGCACCAGCCAAGCCTTGTTTTCCATTTGCAGCAACACCATCTCATTGAAGTCGAGGCCCGTTCTCGGAGAGCACTCCATCGTGACGGTGCCATAGCCTGTTAGTTCTGCTTCTGTGATGGAACTCTGTGGTGTTACTTTAATTTCCTTGCCGTGTTTTCCTGTGTCATTTCCGACTGCATTCTCCTCCCCTGAGTGAGGTGTTATCACAATGGTGTACTCCAAGTTTTCTGGTTGCACGATTTTTCCTTCCATGTTCTTTTTGCATGTGAACATTGCACAGGTCACGATACCTCCCTTTCCAAATAATCCGCATCCATTTCCCCATCCTCTGTCTACCATGGAGTGTTTACAGACAAATCTTTTGTCCTGTTCTTCATTTAGGCTAGGTTCTCCTTGTGTTGGGCAGCGAGATGCTGTTGTTGTGTTGGTCAGCTTTGCCTCTATACAATACTTCCTTAGAGTGGCGGGGTGTTTGGCTTCTGTTTTAATCAGTTCAAAATCCAATGTTGGTTTATTTTTCGCCATCGTCGTCACACAGCTTCCATGTTCCAAGACTATGTCAACCCAGCTTCCTCCTGAAACCCCTTCCACAAAGTCTCTATTTGATATTCCTATACAACGCATTGTCATTGAAGGAGCGACAGCTGTCAGTAAGATGAAAATCAGGACTCTTTGGAAATATGTCGTTCCTATAGTGTAGGCCAGGATTGCTGCCATTATGGTGAAGCCTGGATGTCTCAAGACCCAAGTTTCAATTCTCTGGGCATGTTTCCAGGCCCCTTCTGATGACATCCATGTTTCAGTTCGTGTCTCCAGTCCCATTCCCACATGTGGAACGAGTGCCACTGATCTTTTTTCCCTTCTGTGTTCTCCTGTGGCGGTACATGTCCCATAAGTTACCCATGTAGACGTGGAGTTGCACCAACAGTCTATGTCTTCTGGTTCATTCTGCCTGAGAAGAGGACAGTTATAAGTGATTGTGTCTTCACACAGTTCACCAAGGTCCATGGCCATGAGGGTACACATGTTCACACCGTTCTCTGTTTTGAACAGAAGACTTTTCCCTTTCTCTTGTCTACTGACGATCATGTGTGGTTCTCCGTTGCGTGTGGTTAAATGGAACGCCATCACTGTTGGAATCATCATAATAATTATACCTGCAGTTCTGCGTCTCCTGTTCAAGATGTTCAGCATCCTTCCAATCTCTTTCCTGAACCCTCTTAAGACATTGATAGCCTTTGATTTTCTGATTGTTCCCCATCTTTTTAATATCCCTGCTGTTGGCGGGATTGTTAGGAAACGAAGGAATGCCACCAGGGCCATGAACAGTTTCAATGGTCCTCGTCCCTGTAGCATTCCAAGTGAGAATCTCTTTGTCAGCTGCTGCACAGTTGACACGCGGTTTCTCTCGCGTTTCAGCATATTGAAAA
>NZ_QCXQ01000012.1 GCF_003124125.1 Levilactobacillus bambusae | reverse complement strand
TATCTGCAACCTCAAAGCTGTTCTTTGAGCAGCCTACAGCTAGCTTCCTAGTTTAATCTTTGCTTTTCACTGAGTATCAAGTTAAAAAAATGAGGCTGGTCAAAAAGTCTTTAAAATTATAAAACGCATCATATCAGGTGTACATGAACTGCACCCCAAAAGTTAGACAGAAAAAATCTAACTTTTGGGGTGTTTTTATTATGAAATTAACTTATGATGATAAAGTTCAGATCTATGAACTTAGAAAACAAGGATATAGCTTAGAGAAGCTTTCAAATAAATTTGGGATAAACAATTCTAATCTTAGGTATATGATTAAATTGATTGATCGTTACGGAATAGAGTTCGTCAAAAAAGGAAAAAATCGTTACTATTCTCCTGATTTAAAACAAGAAATGATTCATAAAGTCTGACATGAAGGCTGGACTAAAGATAGAGTTTCTCTTGAATACGGCCTCCCAAGTCGTACGATACTTCTTAACTGGCTAGCACAATACAGGAAAAACGGGTATACTATTGTTGAGAAAACAAGAGGGAGAGTACCTAAAATGGGACGTAAGCCAAAAAAGAGACCTGCAGAGAGGACAGAATTAGAACGTCTTCAAGCAGAAAATGAGTACCTGAGAGCGGAGAATGCCATCCTAAAAAAGTTAAGAGAACTCCGATTGAAGGAGGAAAAAGAGAAAGACAGAAATTGTTTAATTGTTCAAGAATTAATGACTGAGTTTTCGTTAGTTCTTCTTCTAAAATCCATTAAACTAGCTCGTTGGACCTACTACTATCACTTGAAACAGCTAGACAAAACAGATAAGGACCAAGAGCTTAAAGCTGAAATTCAATCCATTTTTATCGAACACAAGGGAAATTATGCTTATCGTCGAATTCATTTAGAACTAAGAAATCGTGGTTATCTGGTAAATCATAAAAGAGTTCAAGGCTTGATGAAAGTACTCAATTTACAAGCTAAAATGCGACAGAAACGAAAATATTCTTCTCATAAAGGAGACGTTGGTAAGAAAGCAGAGAATCTCATTCAAGGCCAATTTGAAGGCTCTAAAACAATGGAACAGTGCTACACAGATGTGACTGAATTTGCCATTCCAGCAAGTACTCAAAAGCTTTACTTATCACCAGTTTTAGATGGCTTTAACAGCGAAATTATTGCTTTTAATCTTTCAACTTCGCCCAACTTAGAACAAGTACAAACAATGTTGGAACAGGCATTCACAGAGAAGCACTACGAAAATACGATTCTCCATAGTGACCAAGGCTGGCAATACCAACACGATTCTTATCATCGGTTCCTAGAGAGTAAGGGAATTCAAGCATCCATGTCACGTAAGGGAAACAGCCAAGACAACGGTATGATGGAGTCCTTCTTTGGGATTCTGAAATCGGAAATGTTTTACGGTTATGAGAAGTCGTTTCAGTCGTTTAAGCAATTGGAACAAGCTATTATAGACTATATTGATTACTACAACAATAAACGAATTAAGGTAAAACTAAAAGGACTTAGCCCTGTGCAATACAGAACTAAATCCTTCGGATAAATTAATTGTCTAACTTTTTGGGGTCAGTACAAAACTCTTGCTACTATGCGTTTTATTATTGAAAGACTTATTGGACTTTCTCTCAAATCGAGTTTTTACTCAATTTTCTTACTTGATTGGGATTGAAATTCCAATTAATTTCTCTGAGTAGAGTGTCTTGATATTGGCTTCATCAACAGAGGCCTTATCAATTTTACGTTTCAAGAAAAATTCTTGAATGGTTTCGATT
>NZ_QCXQ01000011.1 GCF_003124125.1 Levilactobacillus bambusae | reverse complement strand
GATCCTGACGTTCCAGGAGAAAAGTCCAGAGACACGGCGCCTATGGTTCCAGTGTTAGTTTTAAAAAGACCGGGTTTTGTTTGGACAGCTCTTGGATTCTTTCCAGGCTCTAATGCCAGGACCTGGACTTCTTCTCCTTCTTTCCATTCTCCTTCTAGCTTCCAGCCTCCTCCATACGATATTAGGTCTTTCTTGACGTCCGCCCATGATGGTTCAATTCTCTTCCCTTTATGCATTAAGACAGCACCACGTGTGACATGCCACATTGTGTGGAATGTTCCTTCTTTGTAAACTCCGGCTCCGATCTGCGAGTATCCTAGAATCCCTTTCTGCTTGATTCTATATGCTCCATCTTCCAGTTCGGCCTTTCCCACAGGTGGGGGTGAGGGGACATCCCACAATACTCCTGCTCGTTGTTTTTTCACTTCCCACAGGTACCATGCAGCTGCCGTGATTGGTATTGACACGGGAAAAAGTCCTGATATCACCAACAGTCCTGTTCTGATGAGTATGGTCAGTGTTTGTTCTTCTTCTTCATTTTTTATCGACATGCTACCATCTTCCGATATTGTTATCGACAGAATTGGACTACTTCCTGATATCTCTGCCTGTTCTTCCCATCTTACGTCAGCAGCTCTTTCCAGTTCCAAATCAGCCGATCTTCCAGTGAGTACGTAACACACAGTGAGAAGCCCTCCAGCCACTAATGGTCCTGTCATGGGAATATCATTCTTTAGGAGGGAACTGGCTAAAATGCTCACCATCCCGACTGCCATAATAGCCTCATTTAGTGGCCAGCTCCTTTTCTTGCTAGTTCTTGAGAGGGTTGTTAAGAAAATGGCTGTTGGATTAAGACCTTTGATCGTCAACGCCAGTGGTATCCAATCCGCTTTCTGCTGTGAGGATGTTAAAAGCAGTGGGGAAACGGACACCACTGCCAGTGTTGTGCAGCTCACTCTCCATGCGTTTTGTAATATCACTGCATTGGGGACGCACAAGATGGCCATGATAGTCACTGCTAGTTGATACTTTTCCATGTTTCTCACTATTTTGAGAACCATCATCCCCAAAGCCAACGCATCAGTCAGTTCAAGTATGGTCATCTTGTGCGTCCCCAATGCAGTGATATTACAAAACGCATGGAGAGTGAGCTGCACAACACTGGCAGTGGTGTCCGTTTCCCCACTGCTTTTAACATCCTCACAGCAGAAAGCGGATTGGATACCACTGGCGTTGACGATCAAAGGTCTGAACTCCAACAGCCATTTTCTTAACAACCCTCTCAAACA
>NZ_QCXQ01000010.1 GCF_003124125.1 Levilactobacillus bambusae | reverse complement strand
TCTTTGTGTTTGACCAAGTTCTCTTCTTTCTCTTTCAGTGGTCTAATTTCCATTCCATACCAGCATCCATCCTCACCTCTGTACCTTAGTGGTGGTAATGTGCAAGATCGGCAGCACCACTCTGTTATGAGTTTTCCAGAAGCAGTAGTTGTTCTTAAAGAGGGTCCTCTATTTCCACAGTCCTCAGTCACCACCACTGTGGTTCCTTCGCAGAATTCAAAGTCCATCTCAAGCCTGCCTAGGTGCCAGGGTCCTGCCGTTTGTGTGTGATAGCCTGGTCTGTAATTGTGTTGTGACACTGGTCCTGCAAAATTTTTTGGAATTATCATCTCACTTTCTAACACTCCATTACTCCAGAGAGTGTGTGACTTTGGCCAGTTGCAGCTTTTAACTTCAATGAAAGAGGCTTTCTCAATCTTCCATGTGTCATTGAGTGCGCTTTCTATCCAATAACCCATATCGGCGTGGACGGCTCTGTTGTCTTTTATGGCTGCTGACATGAGTTTTGAGTCACAAAATACATCCTGCTTTTCTTTCAATTTCAGCCATATGTTGGTGGTGAATACTCCAAAGCCATAGTCTTCAACTTCTAGTGAGTTCCAAGCTCTGTTTGTGTTGGGACATTCTGCTGTTTCGGGGCCATCAATGAGAAAGGTGTGGTTATGAAGTTCTGTGGAGAGCATTTTCGCTTTCCCCCATGTTTTCCAAGAGTACTTCAGCTCAGTGGGTTGAGGCCGCAGGGATCGTTTTCCTGCCTGCATGATTCCTTTAATGTCTCCTGTCATGATAGTCAACTTCACCTCATTTTCTGATAGAATGTGATTCAGTTCTTGTGTTATTTGTTTCCACATCAGATTCTCCAGTCTTGTTACTGAGCGGATTCCGCAAATGCCTTCTTCGTGAGCCTTCTGGATAGCTGAAGCCAGCTTTGAAGGGGATTCTGGTTGGAATTTGTATTGTTCTGTCCATGTGTGTACATTGTCTGTGATAAAAATCCCACTGCCACATTTCAGTTCCTTGTTTTTCCAACTCACAACGCAACCACTATCGGCCTGCACCATAACTCCCAAATACAATGTCACGACCCCCACTAATACTAGTGACACAGACAGTGAGGTGCTGCGTGAATTCATTCCTATCCATGTGATGACGACTCCTATGAGGATTTTCATAGTCCATGAAACCCCACTGAAGGCAGCCCCATAGATTGCTCCAAAGACTTGGTGGAGGGCTTTTCCTATGGATGTGAACACCCCTCCCAAGGATCCAAAATCCCAAGCTGTGTCACCTAAAATGGCCATTCTCTTCGCTCCTCTCATTGTTGTCTCAAACATTTGGCCAATAGAACCTCCATTCGGGGA
>NZ_QCXQ01000001.1 GCF_003124125.1 Levilactobacillus bambusae | reverse complement strand
TCGAGTCCGCCTGTCGGAGTTAAATGGAGAGTTGTCCGAGCTGGCCGAAGGAGCACCACTGGAAATGGTGTAAACGGGTAAAAGCCTGTTTCAAGGGTTCGAATCCCTTACTCTCCGTTGTATATTAAAGTTATATACTTAGTCTGTATATGACCCGTTGGTCAAGTGGTTAAGACACCGCCCTTTCACGGCGGTAACATGGGTTCAAATCCCGTACGGGTCATTTTGGAGGATTAGCTCAGTTGGGAGAGCATCTGCCTTACAAGCAGAGGGTCACAGGTTCGAGCCCTGTATCCTCCATTGATAACATAACAGCACCAAATTATTTGGTCCGTTGGTCTAGTTGGTTTAGGACGCCTGCCTGTCACGCAGGAGATCACGAGTTCGAGTCTCGTACGGACCGTGGTTATGTTATCTTAATTTAATAGCATAGCATTCACTTCATGGTGAAATGGCTCGGTAGCTCAGTCGGTAGAGCAACGGATTGAAGCTCCGTGTGTCGGCGGTTCGATTCCGTCCCGTGCCATTTATGGAGGGGTAGCGAAGTCTGGCTAAACGCGGCGGACTGTAAATCCGCTCCTTCGGGTTCGGTGGTTCGAATCCACTCCCCTCCACCATAGGGATATAGTTTAAAGGTAGAACTACGGTCTCCAAAACCGTCGGTGTGGGTTCAATTCCTACTATCCCTGTTTGTAATGTTATGGCGGTAGTGGTGAAGTGGTTAACACACCGGATTGTGGTTCCGGCACGCGTGGGTTCGATTCCCATCTACCGCCCTTGAATGGGTAGTTAACATTCACAATTTAATAAGTGTTATGCCGGAGTGGCGGAATTGGCAGACGCGCTGGACTCAAAATCCAGTGAGTGTTGAGCTCGTGTGGGTTCGAACCCCACCTCCGGTACTTTGAGAAAAGGGTCTGCTAATTCGTTACTGGATTGGCAAACCCTTTTATTGTTTATGGCGGTATAGCCAAGTGGTAAGGCAGAGGTCTGCAAAACCTTTATCGTCGGTTCGAATCCGATTACCGCCTCTTGAATACGTAAAAGCCGATTTGGTTTAGAGATGGATTGTTAAAACAATCTATCTCTTTTTTGTCCATTAACAGAAAACGATGATCAAATTTTGGATAAGACGGCGTTTCGAACCTTATTATCTACATGTTTACTTTGCATTAGGATAGGGCATAGGCGTTCGCCTGCGTACCAGCTCTTTGCTAAACAAAAAAGGTGTTGCTGAATTTCTTCATCAACACCAAGTATTGTAATGTCTAACTAATTGCAAAGTGCTCAGGCATTAGTTTAACGCTTGTGATATTAGTTTCTGGTTCATATCCATTAGTCGGGACAAAAATATATCCGGCCTTGGATAGCGTTTTAATGGCATCTAACAGCTGAGATTTACCGTCCAACATTTGACTCATCTCATCAAATAACTGGGGGGTTATGTAGACATTCTGGGCTTCAACGGGCCGCAAACCATTTTGAATTTGTGACCGGTAAACGTCAGTGAAAAATTCAATGAGGGTGTTTTCGTTATTTCCAATTTGACACATCAAACGTCACCTCCTTATACCTAATATTATAACAATTCTAGTTAAAATACGAAATAGTGGATGATAGGGGCTTTAAGCCCCATCATCCACTAAATTACTTGATTTCTACGAAGTACTTTCCGTTAGCATGACCAATCTCAAATTTACGGTCGGGTGCAACTTCTTGGGCAATTGCCATAGCCTTTTCAGCATCTTCATGGGTTTCAAAGCGGCGATTGCCAACTTCTTGTGCATCATCAATTTGGCGGGATGCCACTTTCTTAACTGCATCAATAAATTGTTTTCTATCTTCGCTATTTAATTCCATCTTGATCGCTCCTTTAGTTTACTATAGTTATTATATCGCTTGCTAACCTAGAAGGGATAAAATTAGCTTAGTACTAAAAAATGGTCCAGGTAGTTAATCTGCCTGAACCATTTTAATTAAGTTAATTTTGATGCTTAATAACCGTTAAGTTGAAAAGGTTAGCGGAAATAAAGCGTATGGCTTGAAGTTTCTCACCCATAACCGTTAACTTGATAAATTCCCCAAAGGCTTGGGCATTTAACACTGTATTGCCGCGTTCATCCTTGATATCGAACCGGACATCGGGTTCCTGGTCACGAATTGCTTGAACTTCCTGTTTAAATTGATCGAGCATTTCTTTGGTTTGAGACATTGTTAAGACCTCCTAGAATAAGTTATTCTTAAAAGCGTTGAACGTAGAAACTCCCATTGCTTAAATCAACGTATTTTTTGGACTGCATGGTTTGGTTGGAATCATACGTAAAGAAGGTTGCGTAGTAATCTCCAGTGTTTACAGAGCCTTCTGTACTTTGGGCGCCAACCCCACCATTGTGGACGTCAGTCCCTTTAACGAGCCCCATGTATTGGTTATGGTGCAGTAGGTTAGTAGCGGTTTGATGGGTCGTGTAGTCGGGTAAGTTATACTTCTGCCGCATTTCATCTATAGAATAGAGACTTGGAAAGGCGCCTCCCTTCCAATTAATCGTTGTTTGGTTACTTGAAGCGGAAGTAGCTGGAGTGGAACTGGATGATGACGTAGCGGAGGAACTAGATGTTGCTATAGCCTGACTATCACTTGTAGCCGTTGCAGTTGAGTCGCTGCTTTCACTCGAATTTTTAGATGCTGATGATGAAGACGTGGCTGATGAAGTGTCCTGAGAGGACTGAGAACTTGAAGAGCTGCTGGCTTTGCTGGATGAAGTTGAATGACTGTTTTTGCTGGAAGACGAAGCCTGGGTTGTTTTTTCACTCTTTGAAGAGGATTGGTTAGTAGATGAAGATTGGTTGCCACATGCGGCAAGCGTTAGCGGTAAAACGGCTAGCAGGACAATGCTGCCCATCTTTTTTTTAAGTGTCATAGTGTAAGTACCCCCGAATTTAAATTATGTATGTCACCAGTTAATAAAAAATGTTCTTCACCGTTAGTATAGCAAAACTTAGTGGGGCAATTCGAAAAAAATCGGAATATGTTTAAAATTTAATCTTATTGAAAAAAAGACTAATCAACATCGGTCTATATCGAGAGGTTGATTAGTTCCATTAAAGTTATGATTAGAATTGGTTGAAAAAGTCGGCATGTTGGCTATCCGACTTGACGGTTGTAATCAAGCGTTCTGCATTTGCGCTTGGCCACTGGCCGTTTTCCTTCCAAAGGATTGCCTTTTGGTTAGTAGAGTTGGGGTACGTGACCCAGAAAATTTGAGCCTTCTGATCAGTAGGTTCTGGCTGTGCCTTAAGGGCGGGGAGGACGTTACCAAAGAAATCGTCGCGGCCCGAACTTACGAAAGTGATGTCTGGTTGTAATAATTCCAGAAACTGAACAAATAGTTGATTACCCGGCTTAATAAACTGGTTTTTTAGTTGGATTTGTTCCGGTGATTTTAAGGCCGACCAGTTAGGGTGGGTTGCTAAGGCAGTTCGACAGTCTAAGTGGATCAATTGATTCTTAGGTTGTGACTCCGATTTGAAACCATAGCCATATTGAGATCCTAAAATTGGCTGGACAATGTCATGCTCATAGTCGGTAAAGAAGTGGCCATAGGGGTTAAGACCAAAGTACGTGTTGAAATTTTCTTTATACTCCTGATAATCATTATCAGTGGATGGAGACGTATACTTAAACCTTAAATAGGCATCTGAATTATCGGGCTGTGGATCAAATTCGTGATCGGATGGACTTATGCCAACGGTCACAACTTTATGGTCCGACTTTTCGTAAGCATTCAGATCACCAAACCACATAATGGGAAAGTTCCCGTCAATAATTGTGGATGCCTCAGTCTTCATTTCATCGTTGTAGTTGGCAAGGTAACCCGTCATGATATCCTCAAGTGTTACAGAATGTGCCATAAAAAAACCTCCTTAACATTGACCATGGTATACGTTAAATGTAACCGTATTCTAGCATGAATAAAAGTAAAATGAATCAAAAACGTATTTTTTTTGGTGGGAATTCTGAAAAACTGCGGACTTTAAATATAGACACATAGAAGTTAAGTGTCAGTTTTAAAATTCATAATGGATACTGCCCATTGTTCGTGACAATTATAATTTTATTAATTAATTTAGACGATTTATTCGCTCTATTAATGAATATTGGAACGAAATTAATTTTTAACGTGTAATTGTTCGCCGTTGGTGGTATCCTTCAATTATCCATTGGAATATACCATTGGATAAAGGAGTACCGGTAATTATAGGTGGGGAGGAATAAATATGAGTCTACGTAAGACAACTGATGGAAATGGGGAGTTTTCAAATGCCCATCTGAGTCATGATCGCAGTTTTTATCCAGCTTTACTTTCGCTTGTAGATTTTCGCGAACGCTTTTACCAAACCTATCAACCCTTGTTACAACCGGATGTGCGGTTGGACATTGTGATTGAGGTTTTGGACGCAGTCAGTCATTCAAAAACCAGTTTTGCGAATGATCAACTAAAGCAACTTGAGGGTCTTTCGATTCAAGAAGGTACCGCCATAGAGATTATTCGCTATGACAACGCCTATCAGGTTCGCCGTTGGTTCCATATTCGCACGGGACAGTTTAATCTGTCCCACCGAACTAATGAAATTAGAAACGAACTGTTTGACCAGTACGACTTTCTTGCCTTGTTGCAACGCCATTTGGAAGATCGATCGAGTCGGATTAAAAATGGCATTTGTTTCATTGAGGAACTGACTTAAATCCAATAAAAAAGACTGAATCAAGTGAATGACACAGTCCGTGGTTAGTTAGTGGGGGAGCTTAATTCTGTTCCATCAAGCAATCGATTGATGGTCGGTTGAACCACACCATGCAAAAGCTCATTGTGGGGAATGGGAATAACTGTCAGTTGGTGGGGGTGATTTTCGGTCCATTGGTTTAGAATTTGATCGTCAATGATAAAAATATCCGGTGATGAAGCCGTAGGGTCAAAATCATGTGAGACCACCACTGGCACAGAAACTTGTTTGGCTAATTTCTGACAAAAGTGCCGGAGCAGCCCTTCATCAACAATCGGATTTCCCGTTAATGACGGTTGAAACGGTCCCTGGCGAATATCGCCAACAACTTTAATTTGTAACATTTTAGTTCCTCCCTGGTAAATGAACTCATTGAGTTAGTTTAGCACCGTTTGAATTTTAACGGGGTAGTCTCTTAAAGTTTTAGGAAACTTTTAAATGGGAGATTAACTGGAACGTCAAAAGCTAACATGCCATAGGTTGGGATGTTAGCCTTTTATTTAAGCTTAGTAGAGAATTAGGGTGAAGGCAAGCTGTAACAACGTCGTCATTATAAAGTGATAGCGGTTGGCGACAAAGGGTCGGCCAAACCAAGTGACAATCACTAAAATAATGGCTGTTATACTGCGCCAACTCAGGGGAAGCGAGAGAAGCAAAATTGCAAGAATCAGTGGCGTAATTAGGGTCCACAGCCAGTTCTTGGGACGGGTAATAAATTCCGGCTCGTAAAAGAACCAGTAGCTGGCCATTAATGGCATTAACTCCCAAAGAAACTGAATACTTAAAAACCGATGGGTGGCATAAAAGAAAATGATTGGAAAGGATAGGGCAAAACCCATTCCTAAGATGATAAGCCCGAATTCAGTCTGAAGATCTAGCTTGGGAATGCACATGAGAATTAGAGTGACGCACGGAAAAAGCCCGATTAGTAGTAGAAGGTTCTGATGATGTAGACTAAGCACAATTAGGGCACCTGCGGCCGCAGCTAAAATAGGGCCCACCCGGGAGAGAAAGTGGCGTTTTACCACTAAGTAAGCCGCCGCACCTAGGAAAAGGGAGGCCAAAATAAGTTGACCATTAGTCCCAATGGTGACCGTGGCTGTCCCAACGTGCTGGTGACCAACAATCCACCAAATCAGCGCTTGAACAACGGCACTGATGCTAACCTCTTGAACTAATGGATTTGAAGATAATCGTTTGATGGTGTCCATGTCATTAACTCCAATCTTTGACTTATAACTCATCATTTTAGTTGCTTTTTTTAGTCAGGTCAATGGGGGAAGTTACTTTGCCGAAATCGGCTAGATATGGTATCATTTTAGAGTTATAAGTCAAAATTCCCGATAGGCTCCATGTAGATGGAGGTGCCTTGTAACCGAGGAACGGAAGATTATCGGTCAACTCCGTTCGTTTAATTTTTAGGGGGAATATTCTCGTGCAAGAAAGACATTTATTTACGTCCGAATCTGTCTCAGAGGGACATCCGGATAAGATTGCTGATCAAATCAGTGACGCCATTCTCGACGCTATTTTAACTCAGGATCCTGATGCGCGGGTAGCGTGTGAAACATCCGTAACTACGGGGTTAGTGCTCGTTTTCGGTGAAATTTCGACTTCTGCTTACGTTGATATCCAACGAATTGTTCGTGATACGATCAAGGAAATCGGGTATACTGACGGCCAATACGGTTTTGATGGTGATAACTGTGCCGTCTTAGTTGCAGTTGATGAACAATCGCCTGATATCGCCCAAGGGGTTGATGATTCGTTAGAAACCCGTGATGGCGATACGGATCCGTTAGATCAAATTGGAGCCGGTGACCAAGGGTTAATGTTTGGGTATGCCATTGACGAAACGCCTGAATATATGCCATTACCGATCATGTTATCCCATAAGTTGATGAAACGGATTGCTACCCTTCGGAAGGACGGTTCGATTCCATACTTGCGTCCCGATGCTAAGGCCGAAGTTACCGTTGAATATGATGACGATGGTAAGCCAATGGGGGTTGATACCGTTGTCCTCAGTACACAGCATGATCCAGACGTAACGTTGGATCAAATTCGAAAGGATATTATTGAACAGGTTATTAAGCCAGTTATTCCGGCAGGCCTCTTATCAGATAAGACAACCTACTTAATTAACCCAACCGGTCGATTTGTTATTGGTGGTCCCCAAGGGGATGCTGGATTAACGGGTCGGAAAATTATTGTCGATACCTACGGCGGATTTGCCCACCATGGTGGGGGTGCATTTTCTGGTAAGGATGCAACGAAAGTTGACCGAAGTGCTAGTTATGCGGCCCGCTACATTGCAAAGAATGTGGTGGCTGCCGGGTTAGCTAGCCAGGCTGAGGTTCAAATTGCTTATGCAATCGGGGTGGCAGAACCGGTTTCCGTTTCAGTAAATACGTTTGGAACGAATAAGGTCTCTGAACAAAAATTAGTTGAAGTGATTCGAAACCTGTTTGACCTTCGCCCAGCCGGAATCATTGAAATGCTTGATTTGAAACGACCAATTTATAAACAAACGGCTGCTTACGGTCACTTTGGTCGGACCGACATTGATTTACCGTGGGAACATTTAGATAAAGTGGATGCTTTAAAAGCCGCATTTGCGGACGAGCTTTAACGTTTAAAAGATCGACAAGGGTTGTGCCAGTGAAACTAACCTGGTACAACCCTTGTCTTAGCTAAAAATGAAGTTGGCGGACAATGATGCAATTGATTGTCTAATTACACTAGGATGGCGGGGCCGGTGCACTTTTTCGGAGGAGAAAATGAAGCAGCGACAGACTAACGTTTTGGTGGTTACGATTGCCCTTTTTATTGGTACCTTTATGTGTGCCGTTGAGGGGACCGTGGTAACGACCGCAATGCCAACCATTGTCGGGGATTTACACGGGGTTTCCCTCATGAACTGGGTTTCATCCATTTACTTGCTAGCAAGTGCCGTGGCTACACCTATTTACGGGAAGTTAGCGGATACCTGGGGGCGTAAACCCATTATGATGGCCGGATTAATTATCTTTACCATTGGATCCCTGCTAAGCGGAATTTCGACTAATATGGAGGAACTAATTCTTTGGCGGGCTGTTCAAGGAATTGGGGCGGGGGCCATTATGCCCCTGGCTTACACCATTATTGCGGATATCTATCCCTTTGAAAAACGGGCGCAGGTTATGGGCCTAAATGGGAGTGCCTGGGGAATTGCATCCATAGTTGCCCCCTTAATTGGGGGATTTATTGTGGATCGATTAACTTGGCACTGGGTTTTCTTCATTAACTTACCAATCGGGTTAATAACGTTGTTTATGATTTGGGCCTACTTAAACGATGAGTGGGAACGGCAATCAAAACCGTTAGATTGGCAGGGCTCCCTGTGGTTATCCGTATCTCTTTTAGCTTTAATGTTGGGTTTTCAGTGGCTGGGCGATGTCGTCATTAACTGGTGGTTATTCAGTTGCATGGGAATGATTTTTATACTAGCAGGGGTTTGCTTCATTCGGCGTGAACAACGCGCCCTTGATCCTCTAATTCCGTTAGCCATGTTTTCAAACCGAACCTTTGTATCGCAAAATTTAGTGGCTGCTCTAGTGAGCGGATTTTTAATGGGCTTTGAGTTTTACCTGCCCACTTGGACCCAGGGGCTTTTGGGGTACCCCGCAACCGTTGCTGGATTTGCGATTACCCCGAGCTCATTGATGTGGATTGTCGGTTCGTTCATTGCGGGACGGCTAATTTTAAAGTGGACGCCAAAGCGAATTGTCTATTTTTCATTGACATTTGTACTGACGGGGAGTTTAATAATGGCATTCATTCCACAATCAACGCCATTTGGATGGTTTTTCTTAATTGCGGCAATTTGTGGAACGGGTTTTGGGATCACCATTACGACCACAACCGTGACGGTCCAGGGACAGGTTGCACCAGAACATCTTGGGGTAGCAACCTCCTTTAATACGTTGTCGCGGACACTCGGGCAAACGCTAATGATTTCTGTTTTTGGAATTATTATGAACGTTTCCTTAAACCAAGGGGTTTCCGCACACCATAATATTAATATGGGGATGCTGAACCGATTAATTAACCCGCAAACGGCGGTGACACTGCCCAAACACTTACTCAAGACGTTACACCGGATTTTATATTTGGGACTTCACCATGTCTTTTTGGTTGCGGTACTCCTTGTTGTGGCGGCCTTCGTTGTTAATTCATTTGATAGAAGTCAACCATCAAGTGAACGTTAAACGGATTATTTACGGTCGTGGTCAAAAACGGTTATACTGAATGTAATCTTTACGAGAGTGAGGCGAGTGGTATTGTTTGATAATCACCACGCAAGATATGCAAGCTATGGGACAGTAGCCGTACTTCCTGGCGAAATGATTGATACAGTGTGGTATTTAATTGATCAGGACTTGCAGGGCATGTTTCCGTTAGAAAACGTGCTTACCTTTCACCTAGAGGCAAAGGATGGTAAGGTTGCTTATCGATTCCAGCCAACCGATTTAGACGATGGGATAGAACTCTCGGCAACTTTCGATACGGATTTTCCGTACTCGGGAGATTTACCGGATACGATCTTAGCTTATGATGATGGAGAAAGCCAAATAATTTTATTACCTGCGGAAGCCCGCAACGCCAGTTTCTTTTAAAAAATAAAGTCCCGCCGCAATCATTAATGCGGTGGGACTTTATTTTTGGTATGATAGTTCGGCAAGGTGACCGAAGATGAGCTGAGAAAGGGTCAAACAGACAAATCCAAGGCACCATCCAGCCAGAACGTCACTCGGGTAATGGACGCCAACAAAGACACGGCTGATTCCAACTAATAGAATCCAGCTAGCGCAGAGAATCTGCACGGTGTGCCGGAGCCATGCAGTGGTGATTAGCCAGCCTAATACTAATGCGAGCGATCCCCACAGGAGCATGGCCGTAATGGCATGGCCACTTGGAAAGCTATAGGTTGATTCTTGCAGAAGGCGATCGACGGTTGGCCGAGGCCGCCTAACCAAGTGTTTGATCAGGCTATTAAGGCTACCTGCCCACACAACAACGTTAAAGATAATCATCGCCCCAGACCACGGGTGGTGAAGGACCGCTAAAATAATGGCAATGAGGATGCTGATGACTAAGGTGGGAACGGTATTCCCAGACAGGCTAGTGTCAATCATCCCCTTAGTTATCATGGGATTCTGGGGTTGCCGGATTAAACGAATCCCCATCTCGTCAAATTGGTGAACCCAGGGCTGCTGCAGACTCACCCCGATGAGTAAGGCTAAAAAAACAGCGGCAGCAAGCCCGGTTAACCAAAAGCGCCGGCGAGTAATTGGATGCGGCATGGCGAAACCTCCTAGTAATATTTGAAGTTGATGATACTAATTATAGCGCAAATCTTTGGAGGAGCCTTGCTTTTAGGGTGTGCCTCTGATAAGATAAAACCATTCAAAATGAAACGATGACGAGAAATAGTAGGAAGTTATGATGGATCAGAAACCGAGTGGGGATGCGAACTCGGCCTCATCACTTCCGAACTCATCTCCGAGTTTTTTGACTGAATAAATTAGGTCAAGACGTTTAGCCTCGTTACCGGCCCTTTAAGCGTCCCGTTATGGGAAATTGTAGGTGGTACCGCGGTTAACTCGTCCTGCAGAATGACAACTGTCGTTCTGGAGGCTTTTTTTATTTAGTTCTATAGAAAGGATGACAAAGGCATGGCATATAATCACACAGCCATTGAGAAAAAATGGCAGCATTATTGGGATGAACATGACACGTTTAAGACGGGTGATGATGAGACCAAGAAGAAGTACTATGTTTTAGATATGTTCCCTTACCCATCTGGACAGGGACTACACGTTGGACACCCTGAGGGGTATACCGCAACCGACATTATGGCCCGGATCAAACGGATGCAGGGCTACAATGTTCTTCATCCAATGGGTTGGGATGCCTTTGGACTCCCGGCGGAACAGTACGCCTTAAAAACGGGGCATAACCCAAAGGACTTTACGGACGAAAATATTAAAAACTTCAAGCGGCAGATAAAATCCCTTGGGTTTTCGTATGACTGGAACCGGGAGATTAACACGACAGATCCCAGCTTTTATAAGTGGACGCAGTGGATCTTTGAACAGTTATATAAAAAAGGGTTAGCCTATGAAGACGAAATCATGGTCAACTGGGCGCCGGACTTCATGGGCGGAACGGTTGTCGCAAATGAAGAAGTTATCGACGGAAAAACCGAACGGGGCGGTTACCCCGTTTACCGGGTCCCGATGCGCCAATGGGTCCTCCGGATTACGGAATACGCCGATAAGTTGCTGGAAGATTTAGATACCCTAGACTGGCCCGAAAACATTAAGGAACAACAGCGTAATTGGATTGGCCGTTCAGAGGGGGCCAGTGTGTTCTTTGATATCGACGGGCATGCCGATACCCAAGTTGAGGTTTATACGACTCGTCCAGATACGCTGTTTGGGGCAACCTATTTAACGCTAGCTCCTGAGCATGACCTAGTTAATGCAATTACAACGCCAGCTCAAGCCGACAAAGTGAAGGCGTATCAAGAAGCCATTGAATCGAAATCCGACCTTGAACGAACTGATCTTAATAAGGATAAGACGGGGGTCTTCACGGGGGCATACGCCATTAACCCGGTTAACGGCAAAAAACTGCCCATCTGGATCGGCGACTACGTGCTTTCTTCGTACGGAACGGGGGCAATTATGGCCGTTCCAGGCCACGATGAACGCGACCATGAATTTGCCAAGAAGTTTGACCTGCCAATTGTTGAAGTGATTTCTGGTGGTGAAGATGAGGATGTCCAGGCTCAGGCTTATACGGGCGACGGAATTCTGGTTAATTCTGGCTTCTTAGATGGATTTGATAAGACAACGGCCATCAAAAAGGCCATTGATTGGTTAGAAGAGCATGATGCCGGTCATAAAAAGGTTAACTACCGGCTCCGAGACTGGATCTTTAGCCGGCAGCGTTATTGGGGTGAACCCATTCCAGTGATTCACTGGGACGATGGTGAAACCACGTTGGTGCCTGAAGATGAGTTACCGTTAACGTTACCAGAAACGGATAATTTGGAACCGTCGGGTACGGGTGAAAGTCCACTCGCTAACCTAGACGACTGGATTAACGTTACGGATGAAAATGGGCGTCACGGCAAACGGGAAACGAACACCATGCCACAATGGGCCGGGAGTTCGTGGTACTTCTTACGCTATGTTGACCCAGAAAACGGGGAAATGATTGCCGATCCCGAAAAATTAAAGTACTGGCTTCCCGTTGACTTATACGTTGGTGGTGCCGAACATGCCGTCTTGCACTTGCTTTATGCCCGGTTCTGGCATTTGTTCCTGCATGATATTGGGGTGGTGCCAACGAAGGAACCGTTTGCTAAGCTGGTTAACCAGGGGATGATCTTAGGTTCCAACCACGAAAAGATGTCCAAATCTAAGGGGAATGTTGTTAACCCTGATGATATCGTAGAAGAGTATGGTGCTGATACCTTACGGGTTTACGAAATGTTCATGGGGCCATTAGAGTCGTCTAAGCCATGGACCACCGAAGGAATTGCCGGAGCCTACCGGTGGATTGAACGGGTTTGGCGTCTCATTATTAATGACGAAGACCAGCTGCGGGCATCGGTGGTTGATGAAAACGATGGGTCATTAGATAAGGCCTATAACAAGATGGTCAAGGCCGTCGAAGATGACGACGAGAAGATGCACTTTAACGTCGCAATTTCTGCGATGATGGTCTTTGTTAATGAAGCGTTCAAGGCTAAAACGTTATACAAACCGTACATTGAAGGGTTTGTTCAACTGTTGGCGCCAATTGCGCCCCACATTGCCGAGGAACTTTGGAGTAAGTTAGGGCATCAGGAATCCGTTACCTACGTTCCGTGGCCAACATATGATGAAAGCCAATTGGTTGAATCCCAAGTTGAACTGGCCTTGCAGGTCAACGGTAAGGTTCGGTCACACTTAACGGTCGATAAGTCACTTTCAAAGGCTGAAATTGAAGAATTAGCCCTTGCTGACGCCCACATTCAAGAACAGATTGCGGGTAAGGACGTTAAAAAAGTAATCGTGGTTCCAGAAAAATTAGTTAATATTGTAGCTAAATAAGTCACCACTAAAAAACGCGATTCCCAAAAGTGGGATCGCGTTTTTATATTTATGAAATTAATGTTTGCGATAGGGACATAAAGAAACGTTTAGTCATTTCTTCTTCGAAGCCTTCGGCCGTCCAATCGCTGTGTCCTAGGTCGGTATTAAACCGATTGTAGAAGATGCGGCTCATGGTTTGCAGGTCACTGTCGACTGAGGTGTCGACGTCTTTAAAACTAAGGTAGGTTTCGTATATTAAATCATCGTTTGAAAATGGTTTGAATTCCGGAAAGTTTTGCCGAATGTGGTTAACCATTCGAACAACTTCGGCAGCCCGTTCCTCTGACATTCGCATTTCAGCCGGACGGTTTGGTTCATTGACCGCTTTATCCATGAAAATTCCTCCTTTATCTGACACTTGAAATCTTATGTCCATCGTAGCACGTTTTTAGCGAAGTTCACAGGATAGGGGCTTAAAATAAGACACATGTGTAAATTTGGTCAAAAAGATAATGTTTCGCAAAGCCGGCCCTATAAGCGGTTTTTCTCGTTGCTTACGGGTGTAAATCAGTATAAAATGGATATTATTGAGCTTTAAATGAATTCCTAAATGAAATTTGAGATTGTGAAGGTAGGGTTTTAATATGTCAGAAAGATCCGAGCAGGAAGCCTCGGCAAACATTCAGGATCGGTCATCAAAGGACCAAATGGTTATTGGGTCGGCATGGATGACCGCTGGAAGTATTTTTTCGAGAATTTTAGGTGCCATTTACGTTATTCCGTGGAGTATTTGGTTTGGCAGCTATTTTCTTCAGGGAAATGCCTTATACGGTAAGGGTTACAATATTTACAGCTTTTTCCTCTTAGCAGCCATTGCGGGGGTTCCATCAGCCATTGCCAAGCAGGTGGCTCACTACAATGCCTTAAATGAATACGGGATTGGGGTTCGACTTTATAAGCGGGGATTGGTGCTCGCTGTTATCACGGGGGTCCTGTCCGCTGTAATTCTATATTTTGGGGCGCCGTTGCTAACTGGAGGCGATCCAAACGTCATTCCCGTGCTCCATTCGTTAGCCTGGGCCATCTTAGTCATTCCGGCCATGAGTTTAACGCGGGGGTACTTTCAGGGGTACCAACAGATGGCACCGTCAGCGATTTCTCAGTTCGTGGAACAGGTAGCTCGGGTAATTTATATGCTAGTGACCGCCTTTTTAATTATGCGGGTTTGGCACGGCAGCTGGGTAACCGCGGTTTCGCAGTCAACGTTCGCAGCCTTTATTGGTGCCATAGCCGGCTTCCTGATTTTGGGGGTTTACTACGTTAAACGGCGCTCGGTATTTACGGGTTACATAGAAAATAGTAATAATGACTTAGTGGTTAGTGGTAAAGAACTTTACCGTGAAATTATTTCTCAAGCAGTACCTTTCATTATCTTGGGCGCGGGAATTACCATTTTTCAATTAATTGATCAGTACACGTTCTTCCCGGTCATGAAAATGGCGGGGAGTTATACGATGGCCCGACTAAACGATTTTTATGCGTTATTTGCGGCAAACTCCAATAAGCTGATCATGATTACGGTTTCGTTATCCTCGGCGTTAGCCATTGCTGCGGTTCCGCTACTGTCAGAGGCTTTTACTAGGGGAGACAAACAGGACGTTCGGCGCCAAATTTCTGATGCGCTGTTACTGTTTATGTTTGTGATGCTGCCTAGTGCCTTAGGAATGGCAGCGGTCGCGCGGCCATTAAATATTCTATTTTATGGTCAGGCTGAGGAAGCCCTTGGCTCATCCGTTCTGGCCTTCTCATCTTACGTTTCTATCCTGCTAGGCTTATTCACCGTCATGTCTGCGGTCATGCAGGGTATTTCGCAAAATAAATTAGCGGTTCGCTATTTTGCCATTGGGACGGGAGTGAAACTGCTATTGCAGTGGCCCGCTATTTATTTCCTGGGAACGTTTGGGCCCTTAGCTGCAACCTTAGTGGGACTGGGTGTCACCTGCCTTCTCATTTTACGCTCCCTGCATTTGCAATTTGGGCTATCGTTTAATCCCATTGCCAATAAGGCAAACCAAATTTTGGGGCTGTCGATCGCAACGTTTGTCATTGCCCGATTATTGGTTCTGCTGGTTGGGATTTTTGGTCGCTACGGGCGGATTGCCAGTATGGTGGCGTTAATCATTGCCGTTGCTGGAGCCGCGGGATTCTATATCTATATGGTGCTTAGGACTCGCTTAGCGGATGAGATTATGGGACCTCGGGTTGGTGCATTCCGGCGAATTTTACACATTAAGTAGGTGGTTAAATGAACCTTGAAAGCTATTTATTTATGCACCATCAGGGCACACACTTGCAAATTTTGCGATTATTAATTGAGGGCAACGTTATGGTTAACGGTACCGTCGTTACTTCACCCCGGACCCCAGTCAAAGAGACGGATCAGGTGTTGGTTGAAGGGGTAGATGTGACGCATCGCCAAGCGGTGACATACCTCGTTAATAAGCCGGTGGGGATGGCAAGTTCATTGAGCCGGGACGGTAGTAAAACGGTTGGAAGTGTTTTTAATGAGGTTGATTTACGTCCCGACCTCCAACTCATCCAACCGCTTCCCCGCGAAGCTGCGGGCATCGTTTTAGTGACCTCTAGTCAGGCGTTTGCTCATCACGTTACCGATCAGGAGTGGTCAACAAGTTATGAATTACGGTTTGTTAACCCCTTATCAACTCAATTAGAGCAGCGGTTAAGGGGACAGCTCAATCAACTGACTCCAGAAGTTGAAAGGATTAGGCCGGCGGTAACCTATCAAATCAAGGTTCGAAATCACCAGGAAAGCGCTCTTTATCAGGTGGCTCTTGAATTAGGGCAGCCTGCTACGCTAGCCAGGCGTGAAATTGGGCCGCTTAAGTTGAATTCGGCGCTATCAACGGGACAGTACCGGGCACTAAACGAACGTGAAATTGACCTCTTAGAGGGGAATAACTAATCGGGCTAGATTGACTAACTCGACCGATACGAAAAGTGAGCGCATAACTAATTCGATCAGAGAGATCGAGATTGGTTACGCGCTCTATTTAGTAGACCATCGATTAATCTGAGTTACTTTGCTTCGTGAACCTTCATGAAGGCTGGCAGGTTCTGAATAATTTGGTGGGGGAGCACGACGTATTGATTCTCGGCTAGTTGATCAGCAATTGCGCTGTGAGTATAGACCGCGGCCAAGACGGCGTTTGAATGGTTAGAAAACTGGGCAACAAATCCTCCGACAATCCCCGCTAAGGTATCACCCATGCCACCAGTCGCCTGAGCTGGGGTCCCCGTGGTGTTTTGATAGACGCCGGTTGACGTGTAGACCTCAGTCCGGTGTGACTTGAGCACAACGGTTGCCTTCAAGCGGGAAACCGCAGCTTGATTAGCGGACTCCGTTTGATCTGGAATGGAGATTCCGGAAAGGCGCTGCCACTCCATTTGATGGGGGGTCAAAATAATTTCGGCATCGGGAAATTGGAGCTTTTGTTGAGCGACTAGGGTAATGGCTGATCCGTCAACCACTAGGACCTGACGCGGCTTAACCGTTGTAAATACGGTCTGTACGATTTGTTGGGCTAACGCGTCCGTTCCCAGTCCCGGGCCAAGGACAACCACGTCAGCCGATTCGGTGAGGCGAACAACCTCAGTTTGGTCATGGAAATCAGCAAACATTGCTTCAGGGCACCAGCTATGTAGACTGGATCGGTTAACGGGATCGGTTAAGGTAGAAACTAGGCCAGCCCCACTGTAGACGGCGGCGCTGCTTGCCATAATAATGGCTCCCCCATAATTGACGTTCCCGCCGATTAAAGTGACATGGCCGTAGGTTCCCTTAAAACTATCGGCTGGCCGTTTACGAATGGTATGCAGTAAAATATTTTCACGGATTGGTGTCATTAAAATTCCTCCTAAACCCACACTTTTTCTTTAGTATAGCAGTTCTCTTTAAGAATCAGTAAGGGAACGTTTTTGAAACGCGAGCCACGATGCGCTAGCTATGCTAAAATAAGGGTAATCATTTAACATCAAAGGAGACCTTTACATGACCCTGGATTGGCAAAAACTAGCGGGAAATTACCGCGATCAATATATTGAAGATTTAACAGCACTGGTAGCAATTGATAGTGCGCGCGATGACAGTTTAGCGACACAGGCCGAACCACTTGGGCCAGGCCCCGCAGCGGCGTTGAAAAAGTTCCTGGAAATTGGGCAGCGAGATGGATTTACCGTTAAAAACTTGGACAATTTGGCGGGGTACATTGAGTTTGGAGACGGCGATGAAACACTAGCCGTTTTATCACACGTTGACCAAATGCCAGCGGGTGAAGGTTGGGAGACCGATCCCTATACCCTGACGGAGAAGGATGGCAATCTGTACGGCCGGGGAACTTCCGATGACAAGGGCCCGGGGTTAGCTGCTTACTACGGGTTACGAATGTTAAAGGATAACGGGATTTCACTGGGACGAAAGGTCCGCCTAATTTTAGGAACGGATGAAGAAAGCAATTGGACCGGGATGACCCACTATATGGAAGTGGAACCAGCTCCGACGCTGGGCTTCTCACCGGATGCTGAATTTCCGTTAATTAACGGTGAAAAAGGCAACGTGACGTTTGAGGTTGAATTCAAGGGCGAGAACGCTGGCAATTTAACGTTGGTTAGTTTTCACTCGGGCTTACGCGAAAACATGGTTCCACGGGATGCGGTGGCGGACGTTAAAACAACCGAGGTTAGCCAAATGCAGGCCGAATTTGAAACCTTCTTAGCCGAAGAACCGGTCACCGGCGAGGTGGAGACCAACGCGGATGGATTGCATTTCCACATCATTGGGAAGGCAGCTCATGGAATGGAACCCAAACTCGGGGTGAATGCGGGAACTTACCTAGCGAAGTTCTTGAACCAGTACCCATTTGGTGGCGATGCGGAAGATTTCTTGTCCCTCATTGCGACTAAATTGCATGATGATTCACGGGCTAACCAATTAGAAATTGCCTATACGGATGATGTCATGGGTGATCTCACTATGAACGTTGGGATTATGAACTTTGACGCCAATGCAGGTGGAAAAGTGAACACCAACTTCCGGTATCCTAAGGGAGTGGGGCCAGCGGAAATTCGTGAAGGGTTATCGGCTGCTACCCGTCAGATGGCTGTCACAATTGAAAAGGGCCGGGAAATGAAACCCCACTACGTTGATCCGAGCGATCCCATTGTTTCGACGCTAATGGCGATCTATAAGCGACAGACGGGTGAAACGGATGCTCAACCCGAAGTTGTCGGTGGTGGCACCTACGGACGGTTAATGGAACGGGGGGTGGCCTTTGGGGCACTATTCCCTTGGACGCCAAGTACGATGCATCAAGCCAATGAATATCAGCCAGTGAGTGATCTGTTAAGAGCCATGGCCATTTATGGCGAATCCATTTATGAATTAGCCAAGTAAAGAGAAAGAGGTAAATTAATAGGAGGGATTCCAATGAGCGCAAAACGGTACCAAACAATTTTAGTGGGGGTTGATGGCTCCCGCCAAGCACACAGGGCCTTGCAAAAGGCCGTTGCAATTGCAGTTCGGAATCAGGCCCGGCTCTGCATTGCTACCGTTATGAACGGGGGGCAATTCGTGGGGTTAGGGGCCACCGAAATTGGGTTTGGCTACGTTGACCAAAAGGCAATGGATGAAGTCCGGGCCAACATGGCTACCTTAGTGAGTCGCTACGCTGATCAAGCTCGGGAAGCTGGGGTAACGAAGGTGGAGACATCCGTCCTGTACGGGAGCCCTAAAACAATTTTGGCCCATGATCTACCGGAGGAAAAACAGGCTGACCTCATCATTGTTGGAGCTACCGGTGCTAACGTCGTTGAGCGGATGTTTTTAGGGTCAACGGCAAGTTATATTACGACTCACGCCGTTTCAGACGTTTTAATTGTGCGGACCGGATTGGATAATCGTCCCCTCCACCGGCAACCGGTAACGGATTAGCCGATTCACCCCTTAGTCGCTATTGATGCCAGTTGACACTCTGAGCCGTAGGGTGGTTAATGAAAGATCCATCAGAATAAAATAAGGGGCTCTCCATGGCTGGATTTTAATCCAGCCATGGAGAGCCCCTTTAAAATGTCATTAGACAAGGCCATGATTCTGGTTAACGAATTAAGCCAAAGTGGCGTAGTCCGTTGGCAATTCCGTCATTCTCGTTACTTGTGGTGACGTAAGCTGCTTTTTTCTTGGCCTCTGGATTCCCGTTTTCCATGACGATGGGGACATCTACTTGGTCAAACATTTGGAGGTCATTCAGTTGATCGCCAAAGGCATACGTTTTAATCCCTTCGAGTCCGGCATACTTAATCATTTGTTGAATTCCGGTTTGTTTGGAGACCCCATACTTCATGGTATCTAAACACCGGGGATTATTCCGAACCAGTGAGAATTTGCCCTTGAAGTGGGCGTTATATTGTTCTTCCTTATTGCTGTTGAAGATGTTCAGGAAGTTTACTTCGTGGGTTTTATACCAGTCATCGTCCACGATTGGATTGAGGCGCAGTAACTTATAGTTTTCCTTGGTGACGTCCGTTTGCTGGCTTAATCTAAATTCGTGACTGTTAAAGTAAGCAACGGGATCACCCTGGGCGTTGGCATAGTCGGTAATTTCAGCTAAGTCGGTCTTACTTAATTCCTCGGCGAATAGTTTACTGCCGGCGTAGACCACGTAGCTGCCGTTCGCACTAATAATGGAGTCAATTCCCGTCTCGTTTAAAACATACTGGACCTCAAAAATATTGCGGCCGGTCGAAATAACTGGCAGGATGTTGGTTTCCCGTAATTCATCAATGGCACTCAAACTAGATGGCAATAATTCCTTTTGATTATCAAACAGTGTGCCATCAAGGTCGAAAAAGACAATGGCTTGGTACATATCAAATTCCCCCTATATTTACGATTGTATGTTCAATATTATTATACCGCATTTAATGAAAACCTTACCATTATCCGCATTCCTCCTCATTTTTAAATGTGGGCAAATGTTTTCGCCTTCATTTTCGGTTTCACATGTGGGGGTTTTTATTTTATGGTACACTATATCTTGTTATATTTTGAAAAAGAGGGGCTATTATGGTGATAATCACGGCAGGAATGATTGGCGTTGGTAAGACAACGCTCACTGGCAAAATTGCCGAACATTTAAATACAAAGGCGTTCTTTGAACCAGTTGGTGAAAACCCAGTTTTACCACTGTACTATGAAGATCCCAAACAATACGGTTTCTTACTTCAAATCTACTTTTTAAATAAACGGTTTGGAATGATGAAGCAGGCGCTTGAGGATGATAATAACGTCCTTGACCGGTCGATTTACGAAGATGCTCTTTTTACGCGGGAAAATAATGCGGAGGGGAACATTACGGACACCGAGTTAGGTGTCTATCTCCAGCTTTTAGATAACATGATGAATGAGCTAACGGAATTGCCAAAGAAGGCACCCGATCTGTTAGTTTATGCTGATAGTGACTTTGACACCATCCTCTACCGAATCAAAAAACGGGGCCGGCCCTACGAACAATTTGAAGATAATCCGGGACTAGAATCCTATTACAAACGGATTTGGACGGCTTATCAAGCGTGGTACCGGGAATATGACGCCAGTCCAAAAATTAAAATTGATTTACAACAGTATGATTTATCAGTTCCTGGCAACACTGAATCCGTCCTCAACATGATTGATGAAGCCCTAGTGGATATTCGTTAATATCCTGCTTAAGGGGTTGGGACAGAAGCTGTTTTAACCATACTAAATAGGGATGATAACCGAGTTCGATTTTTTTGATCGAATTTGGTTATCATCCCTATTTTGTTGTAGGTTGGCTCTAGTTAAGCCGCGATGCAACGGTCCTATATTTTGAGCGAAACGGACCGATGATCCCAGTTACTTTAAAGTTATTCCATGTTATCTGCAATGTGGCCCAGTGTTAATTCACGGGAGGTTGCAAAAACCATGTCGGCATCCTTCAAGATGGCTTTATCACCGAGTCCAACGGATGTTTCACCCGCAGCATTGATGGAGTCAATGCCCGCTTCTGCATCTTCAATGCCAATGCAAGCCTCGGGTGGTAATTTTAAAAGTTCAGCGCCCTTAGTGTAAATTTCTGGATCGGGTTTGCCCTTCGTTAAGTCGGCTGGATTAACAATTTTCTTGAAGTAATCCGACAGACCTAACTTATCAAGAACCCGAGGAGCATTCTTGGACGCAGAGGCCAGTGAAATCTGGTAGTGGTTTTCAACGAGGCTGTCTAAGAAGGACTGAATCCCGGGAAGAATATCAGCAGCGGTCATTGCGTCAACGAGTTGAATGTAATAATCGTTTTTTTCGTCCGCCAGTTTTTCTTTTTCCGCCTGAGTGTAATCGTTTTCCTTGTTCCCAGCCGCTAAAATCATGTTTAAGGAATCCATCCGACTAATGCCTTTAAGGCCGTTATCAAGTTCGGTGGTCCAAGTGACCCCAACTTCGTCCGCCGTTTTGTGCCAGGCCTTGCTGTGCAAAGCCGAAGTATCTGTAATCACACCATCTAAATCGAATACAAATCCCTTAATATCAGAAAATTGAACCATGTTTGTCACACTCCTTAGTTATTGTAGGTAATAATCTGTGGTTTGTTTGCGAGGAGGTCGTAGGTTTCGCCGTTTGAAACAACGGAGGTATCCTGATCCGCCGTGACGGAAATTTCGGTGTGAGAAACGATGACCTTATAGTTAATGCCCCGTACTAATTGTTGGAAACTAATCTTCTGCCATTGATCCGGCATGTGGGGGTTAATGGTAATGGTTTGGCCAAACGCATCAAACCCGGCGTAATTCCGAGTTTCCATAAGGGTAACTGCGCCCATGACGCCCAGATGGATTCCTTCGGCCGTTGTACCACCTTGAATATCGTAGTAGTCCGATAGGAGAGCCTGACTGAAGAAGTTCCAGGAAGCATCCATGCTATTATCCATTTCGTCAAGAACCGAGTAAACGATCCGGGATAGGGTGGATCCGTGGGTCGTGCGGGCCAAATAGAACTGCAAGTTTTTGCTGAACGAATTAGCCGGTAAGTCATAACCCATGTCCTTAATAATTTGGCGGACCTCAGGTTCAGTCAGGTTATAGATTGGCATTAAGGTATCAGCCTGTTTGGCCACTTGATAGGCATCTGGCGTCTTTCCCTGGGCCTTTAAAATCCGGTCGATCCGGGATATATCGCCGTATTTACGCCGGTAGTTCTCGAAGTTAAGGGTTTCGAGGTTAAAGTAACCGGCAAACTGGGCAATAATGCCGTTCCGGTTGATTTCAAGGTTAAGGTGATGGGCAACGTCATCCATCGCTTTAACGTCGTTCGATGTAAACCCGCTTTGTTCGTCAGCCTGTTTTAGGGTTTCGGGTTTAGTGTTCTTACGAATCAACGCTAGCTTACGGAAGAGCCAGGCTACCATAATGTTGGTATAGGCGTTGTCCTGGAGTCCCTGACTGTCACTATTGGGGTAGTTTTCGTGAAATTCATCCGGTCCCATAACCCCAGAGATACTGTAACGTCCGGTTTGTTCGTTCTTTTTAGCAATACTGAGCCAGAAACGTGCGATTGATTCCAACATGTCTAACCCGTACTGATTCATGAACTCCTTGTCACCGGAAATGTTGGTGTACATAATCACGTTATAGGCAACCGATAAGGAAACGTGACGTTGGAGATGAGAATTGTCTGGATCCCAAGTATTTGTGAGCGGATTTAAGTGAACCACCTGGGATTGTTCATCACCATCGAGGCCAGACTGCCAGGGGAACATGGCGCCGCTGTATCCCGCAGACTTAGCGTTTTCACGAGCGGCATCTAACCGGCGGTACCGGTACATTAACAGTTGCCGGGCTAGCTTTGGCGCATGCAGGGTGTAGAAGGGAATATCAAACATTTCATCCCAGAAAATATGGCCCCGGTATGCTTCACCGTGTAAACCACGGGAGCCCACTGAAACGTCTAGCTCGCCAGATTCAGCCGCCGCTGCTGTTACGTACATGTGAAAAATGTTGACCCGAGTCAGTTTTTGACTGGTCAGGTCCTGATCAATCACAATGTCGGATCCCGACCAGGTTTTCTTCCAGTAGCTCTTACTGTGATCAGAGACGGTATTAAAGGTTGCCGACCGAAGGTGTTTTTCAACCGCTGGCTCGAGGTCACCCGTCGTTTCCCGGCTGGTGGCCATGGAAACGGCCTTTTCAAACGTATAACAATTGCCCGTCTCCACGTTGACGGTGACCGTTTGTTGGATTTTATCGTCACTCGGAATGATATGGTAGTCAGCATTCTGAGGAATTCCCGATCCCGCCAACTTAGCGGCGACGGCGTACTGAATGTTTGAAGTTAAGGTATGCCCCGTCAGAACAATTTCGTTATCGTGGTTTGACATGCCATCCGTGTGCAAATGATGTTCATTTAGACTGCGGTAACGTTCCACGTTGCTGTTTACTACGCCACCGTCAATGGTAGAGTAAATCTGAATGGCCCCCGAAAAGTTAAGGGGGGTGATTTCATATTTAATGGCGTAGTTATGCCAATCAATCATATCGGCCACCTTAGTGGTAACAACCCGAAGCATTTGACCGGTTGCTAGTTGAATCATCATGTGAATGGTGAGGATTCCCGTACGAAGGTCCAAACTCCGGTAAATATCCTGAATGTTTTCAGGTTTGATTTCAAACCGGTTTTGCCCGTCGATTCCAAATGATAGGGCTTGGGCATTGGGCATGTTAACTAAGTCTTCGTTTTCAACGTCCCGGCCATTAACGTTGGTGATGTTTTTATCGTATACCCCGGCAATGTAGGTCCCGGGATAGTTATCGGTATCCGCGTGAGCTTCCACGTAGGCTCCGCGTAAACCAAAGTAACCATTACCAATGGTTAGCATGGCTTCTTGGCCGTAGTTCCGTTTGGCAGTATACTCGCCGTAGTAGTCGAGGTGCCACTGTAAGTAGTTCCGTTTATCGTTTACGGCCTTTTCAAGCCCGTTTTCTTCCAATGAACGGCGACTGACAGAAGGAATGTTTAGCATGTTGGCAAGCGCCAGCCCAATATCAATCCGTTGATGATTAATCCCCACAATGGTATCAGAAAACTCATAGTCTAATGAGTCTTCAATGATTGCAGCATCAACTGGTAAACCAACCAGTTTTACCCGGATGTTTTCCAAGTTCTCCCCGATTTCTTGCTCGGGGTTATAGGCAATTACAAAGCGGCGCTCTGAATTTTGCGTATCGGTTCTATAGACAATATCCATAGCATCGTCTGTGACTTTGATGTCAATTGTTTTCAAGCTAAACCGCATCCTTTCGTCTTTTTTGAGGCATGAGGCTTCATAATTTCGCTGCTTTCGCCTCTTTCAACTTTTATGGTATGCCATTGATAGCGATTACGCAAACGAGACGCCGTGTAAATTTTGGTACAATGGTCGTTCACCAGCGAGGGAGCTGTAAAATGGGCACGGTGCCTGCTTTTATGAATAACGTCTTAAAAAAGCGGGGGTTTATGAATTCAACTTGCAAATCGTATCTGCCATTGCTTAAAATAGAGGTAAGCTTTATGTCTACAGGAGGGTATCGAATGCTAAAAGAGTTCAAAGAATTTATTGCACGTGGGAACGTGATTGATCTAGCCGTTGGGGTTATCATTGGGGCTGCGTTTACCTCAATTGTTAAATCCCTAACCACCAATCTGATTAATCCGTTAATTGGGTTGTTCATTGGGAAAATTGACCTATCCGGGCTTCAGTTCACGGTGGGTAGTGCACACTTTAAGTACGGTTCATTTTTAGATGCTTGCATTAATTTTATAATTATTGCGTTTGTGGTTTTTCTCTTAACGAAGAGTCTGAACCGATTTATGAAGAAGGATCCGGACGCAGAACCGGCACCAACCAACGAAGAAGTTTACCTAGAACAAATTCGCGATTTACTCAAAGACCAACAAAAATAAAAGGGGAGCTGGACCAAGACTGGTCCAGCTCCTTCGCTATTGGTTTATTCAATTAACCGTTGGGCTTCAGAAAGCGATACGGGATGGGCGTCAAACATCATACCCGTGTCTAAATAGCCTTGTTGATCAGTCGGCGACAGTTTAGTCCAATGTGCCATATCAAGGGGATAATCTAAGAAGGTTCCGTCATGGTTGATATTCCCCACAAAAACAAATTGGCGCCGCCGAAAGTCTAATTCGTCCATAATTAAAATGCGGTAAATTTTTGCAAGGGAGTCATCTTGGTCCGGAAGATGATCCAACTGCGTTAAAATATCACCAGCCTCCTTATCGGATAGGGGCGCCATTAGAAGACTTTCAGTTGTTGCTTGATAAAGTTGTTGGAAGGGTAAGACAGCTTCTTGATTCATGATGAGGACATCCTTTCTGTTGCTTTACCCCGTATTATACTGCTGCTAAATTTAAAACCCACGTGGAATGCTTACAAGGAGGAATGTCATGAGGGCGTTATCGTACTTAATTATCGCGGTTGTTCCGGCACTTATTATTATTGGACTATTTTGGTTAACGAGTGCCATTCACTTTAGTTTTATTGTAGAAATTATTATTTGGGTTGTGGGGTGGGTAGCGGCCACGATTGCGGCCACGTTCTTGTTTTTACTGTTGGTGGGTAATCGGCACCAAAAATGAGACTAAAAAAGCCATCACGGTAAACGTAATGGCCAAAGAGTAAGGTTGTAACACAATTGGGGGTTGTGTTACGAAAATTTCATTTACTTTGGGGGAGTAAAATGAAATTTATCTGTTGATGGGGTATGACATAAATGTAATACCCGCAACCATATGGTAACGCAACCGTTCGCAATTGTCATCATGATTTTTAAATTTTATTAGTGAATTATGGAGGTTAACCATGCAAACATTTCATTCAAAACGACCCTCAACGAAACAGTTTGTCGGTCGGCTGTTCGTTTTATTGGGTATGATTATTTTAATCGAACTGGTTCAGCTACCGTTGGCTTTAATTCGTAAGCTTCAACCGGATCCGACCCAAAGTTTATTATGGGTTGGCCTATACTTTGGGCTATTTGCCGCCCTCGTCTGGTTAGCCGAAAAAGTGTATCACTGGGTTCACCCAGAAAAAACGTCTCGGTTATCCCCGGCGACTTGGAAGCTAATGGGGAAGGCCCTCGTTGTTTTTTACCTAACGGAGTTTCTCTTAAACTTCATTAACGTCCTGGTGTTTGGTCAGACCCAAACGGCAAATAACGAAGCCATTTTAAAGCTAATGAGTTCTAATCATTTTATCCTCGGTGCCATGGCCGTTAGTTCGGTTGTTTTCTCACCGGTGGTGGAGGAATTGATCTTCCGGGGGTTCCTGATGGATGGCTTATTTGGCTCTTCGCAGTTTTGGACGCCGATCATCACGAGTGGAATTCTGTTTTCACTTGCTCATAGTAGTACAACCATTGCCAGCTTCTTACTATATGCCGTTATGGGCGGGATTTTTGCTTACGTTTACCGTCGAACGGAAACCATTACGAGTACCATTTATATGCATGCCTTTAACAACTTTATTGCCATGCTCATGATGGTCATCACCCTACTTTAAAGTTGGCTAACAGCCGCCTGTCTTTTCGATGTGAACAGGCGATGGTTGGGGATGGTAAATGAGACTAACGTTAGAGTCCAAAAGTCCAGATCGGTCGCTTAGCTGAAGGTTATAGTCGGAAGAGACACTAATTTTAGGGTCCTCAGAGAAGAAACTATGCGCGTACCCCTTGACGGACACGGGACCTAACGGAGATTGAAGAACCTGATTATAAATGGTTGAATCGACATGCTCTGTTATCAGAAGTTGATAGTTTGTCTCCAAAGAACAGGTTGCAAACTCCGAGTAGGGGCCAACGCCATCGTCTAAATCCAAGATCAATTGGTTTGACCGATCCATTCCCATTCGTGCGAGAATTTTCTCCTGAGCAAATTCGGTTATTTGAAGGGTCATCATTGCTGTCCACTCCTTTTTAAGGTTAATCTGGAACCGTTGCAATTAAGTGATCGGCATCTACTAAATCAAGTTGGTCACTGATTTTATCGACTGCAACTACTAAGGCTTGGTATTGATCGGTCGTTAACCCCAGTAATTTCTGACAGGAGGTTACCCGATTATAGAGGTCAGCTTGATTTTGCTGAGCCATTTTTGTCAGATCAATGATCATTTGCCGTTCGTCTTCCGTACTTCTAGTTCGGGTTACCCAACCCTGTTTTTCTAGTCGCTTAAGGAGGGGCGTTAATGTCCCACTATCAAGGTTCAGATGGTTGCCCAGTTCCTTTACCGTCATCGGAGCCTGTTCATAAAGCGAGAGCAACGCAATGTATTGGGAGTACGTGAGATTAAAGGGGGCCAAGGCTTCCTGATAGAAATGGTTATACTTTTTATTTGCGGTATACAAGGCAAAGCAAAGTTGTGAATCCAAGGTGATTTGATTTAACTGCGTCATTTTAATCTCTCCAATCATAAGTTTTAATCAGCTAAATTGTACGCAATTTATTCTAAAAAAACAACCGATTGCGCTAGTAAAATTAATTAGAAGGCTTTCATTCGATTCAGTCGGGTGGGGGTCTTTTTTTAGTTTTGGGAGTCCATACTGGTGCTTCAAAATAGTCAATGCCCGAGAAGGGAGGTGAATGACAATGGATCTTAGTCGTTTGACAACTCGAAAATTAAAGGGTCTAGAATGGATGGTCTTCTCGGTACGGTGTGACTCCGAAACCGTATCAGCTTACATTCAGTGGCAAGTCTTTATTCATTCGGATGGTCTAGACGCCTACCTCATTGAAGCCGTCCATGAGGCGCACAATATTGACTATATTAAGGCACTATCCGATGAACTGAAAAAACGTCAGCACTAGGTAGTTTAATGAGTCAAAATCCTCAATTAGTTATTAATTTAAGCAAGATTTAATCATCAGAAGTTTTAACGGTGTGCAAAAAGTGTGCAAACACTTTTGAAAAACTCACCTAATCTTACCCAAACTCAAAAATAGGAACCTCGCTAAACGTTGATTTAGCAAGGTTCCTATTTTTTAAAAACTTTCTATTCCAAACTAATATGCCCCGAGCAGGATTCGAACCTGTACTTGGTTGCCCAAACAGCGACCTGAACGCTGCGCGTCTGCCAATTCCGCCATCGGGGCATCATTGCATTGCAACAGGAACAATTATACACGAATTTGGGCAACTTGCAAATACATTTTAAAAAAATTGCAACACTAGTTAACGGAATTGTGTAGATTAACTTAATCGTCTAAATGGCTAATGGCGTAGTCAGCTTGGGCGTCAGTGAAGTTTTCCCCGTAGGATGAGGTGAGTTGATCCCGAATCTCGTTAACGGACATATCTTGATCTTCCTGGTAGGACTTAGCGGAATTAAGTGCGTTTTGGTTCCAGTCAACCCCGGTTAAGTGCGACATAGCGTAATCGGCTGCTGATTCTGAGAAGTCTTCTCCGTAAGATGAGGTGAGTTGATCACGGACGGCTTGTTCGGACATATCCATGTCAGCATAGTCCTGAGCTGCGTGGAGTGCTGCAGTATTCTGGTTCGGTGACGGTTCAGAATTTGTACCTGATTCATCCGCACTTTCATCTGATTTCTCGGTGTCGAGACTATCTTTTTCGGCATCGTCCTCAATACTGTCAGCGTCGCTCTCAGAGTCAACGTCATTAGCATCAGAGGACGATGAGCTTTCGGAACTATCTTCTTCTGTGGCGTCATCATCCTCGCTTGATGTTTCTGATGATGACTCTGAACTGTCAGATTCATCCGTGGCACTCGTTACCGTAACGGTCTCACGATGACTGGTTTGACCATCTTTGGTTGCCATTACGGTATATGTTGTGTCAGGTTGTAGATTGGCTTCACTAAAGTTACCGTCAAGGTCAGCTTTGACCTTCTCAGTTGCTTCGGAATCTGAAACAAATTTAACGGTTGCTTGGGGAACCGTGGTGCCGGTTAACGATTCAGTATCGTTGACCGTGTGCTTATCTAGGTGCAGCTTTGGCACGGCAGTCGTTTGAGTCACGCTGGACTTTGACTGGGTGTCACTACGGACTTTCCCAGATTGAGAAAAGCCAATCCCAACTATAAGTAAGAGGATGGTTAAGCCCATCCAAAAAGCCCAATTTTTATACCATGGACGCTTTTCTTGGACCACGTAAGTTTTTCCGTCGTCGCCTTTTATGGTCTTCTTGGCCACAAAAATTCCTCCAATATTGTTCTGCCCCTACAGCGAAACAAAGTTAATTTCCCGATACCAGCTTTTTTGTCGTCAGGGTTTGGACGGGGTAAAACGTTTAAAAAGGCTTACATATTATACAATTTTCTTTTAAAAGGACACAAGTCTATTTTAGGGAAATAAAAATACCGTCCTCAACTTGAGTAGGACGGCATCTTAACTAGAAACGTTTTGAAATTTTATATGAGGCTTCGTTATCTTGGCCGGTTGGCAGCTGCTCATTCTTATGGGTTATCTGATCATCCGCTAAAAAAATATCAAACGAAGTGGGGTTTGCCTCAGTTTTTTGAACCACAAGTACGTGGCCGTCATCCTGATTTTTCTCCCGATAGATCTGAGCTGTTTGGACAGCGTCATTGTAATCGTGAAAGTTGCCGATTGAATCACCTGGGTTGAAGAAAATGAGTTCATCCATTGTAAAACCCCCTTGAGTATTAATTGAATTGATTATACCGCAATTTGCTGTAAGCGGATACTCTGGGGCACTGAAAATGATTTGGCTGTTCCCGGATAAATTCTCAAGCTAGGTGAAAAGGTAAAGAAAAATGAAAATTTCAAAAAACTTGATCTGGCGCCTACTGTGACTGGTATTACGGCTAAAAATTTGCTAAGATGTTTATGTTATGTTTGTAGAATTAGGTTTGATAGTTTTGCATAACGTTGAACGATAGAGTTGTTAATCAATGTAAATTAAAAAGGGGAATTTAACATGTGTGGATTTGTTGGTTTTGTTAACCAAAAAGATGTCTCAACTGACACCATCAACACTATGGCCGATCGGATTAAGCACCGTGGGCCAGATGATGAGGCCTACTTTAGCGATGAAAGTGTCACTTTAGGCTTCCGTCGTTTATCAATTATCGATCTTGCGCATGGTAGACAACCGATGGAAAACGACGCCAAGACAAAGGTCCTAACCTTTAATGGTGAAATTTATAACTATCAGGATATTCGGAAAGAATTAGAAGACTTAGGTTACCAGTTCCGTACGGACGTCGACTCAGAAGTCTTGTTACACGGATATGATGCATGGGGTCCTAAGTTACTAGATAAACTGCGGGGAATGTTTGCCTTCATTATCTACGATAAGGAAAACCAACAGGTATTTGGTGCCCGAGATCACTTTGGAATTAAGCCGCTGTATTACTATGATGACGGTCAGACCTTCCTTTGGGCGTCAGAAATTAAGGCCTTCTTAGATCACCCCAATTTTAAAAAAGAATTTAATGAAGCATTACTGCCAGTTCACTTAAGCTTTGAATTTATTCCATCCCGGGATACGATGTTCAAAAACGTCTACAAAGTTTTGCCTGGTCAGTACTTCCTGCACGATATTAAGGGTGGCCAGACCGAAACTCACCACTACTTCAAGTTTAGCTATGATCATATTGATAACAGTCAGACGGTTGAGGAAGATGCTAAGAAGATTCGGAAAATTGTTGACGAATCCGTTAAGGCTCATATGATTGCTGACGTTGAGGTCGGTAGTTTCTTATCCAGCGGAATTGATTCGAGTTACGTCCTAAACGAAGCCGCTAAACTAAAACCAATCCAATCCTTCTCACTTGGGTTTAAGAACTCAAAGTTTTCAGAATTGAGCTGGTCCACGCAGTTTGCGGAAGAAATTCACCAGAAGAACACACCATTGTACATGTCATCCGCTGACTACTTTGATATCCTGCCAACGGTCATGTATTACATGGATGAACCACTCTCCAACCCATCGGCCATGCAGTTGTACTACTTGTCCAAGGGGACCCGGAAGGACGTTAAGGTTGCGCTCTCCGGTGAAGGGGCCGATGAATTCTTTGGTGGTTACAACACCTACCTCGAAGCCTACCCATTTGAACGCTACCAAAAGTGGGTACCTAAGCCAATTCGTAAGGCACTCGGAAAAACCGCCGAGAAGTTCCCTCGGTTCCACGGCCGGCGCTTCCTTGTTCGGGGAGCCCAACCACTTTCGGAACGTTATTACCGGGTTAACTACGTTTACGATTATGAAGACCGGAACAAGATTTTAAAGAACCCTAAGTTAAACGTTGATACGGGAGCTTATACGAAGCATATCTTTGACGATGTTTCAAATCTGGATGAAATGACCCAGATGCAGTACTTCGATATCAATACCTGGTTACCTTACGATATTTTGCATAAGGCGGACCGGATGAGTATGGCAAACTCACTGGAAGTTCGGACGCCATTAGTGGACAAAGAAGTTGCTAAATTTGCGGCAACCATGCCCGTTAAGACGCGGATTAACCAGGAGGAGACCAAAATTTCCTTACGGGCAGCCGCTGAAGCTGAATTACCAGAGCGGGTTGCCAAGAAGGAAAAACTTGGCTTTCCGTCACCCGTTGCTCAGGGAATGACTGAAGAACCATATAAGACTCGGATTATTAATGCATTCCATTCTGATATTGCCCAGAAGTTCTTCAACCCAGATGAATTGATGAAGATTTTTGACGCCCACGTAAACGGCCAATCAAGTATGCAAAAAATCTTTACGGTTTACACGTTTATTATCTGGTATGCGGTTTACTTCCCAGAAGATACGAACGTTGATATGCGCCAGTACGTTCATCGGACCGCAATTGATTAATTAAATAGTAAAAAGTCAATGACGTGAAGTCATGATTAACACAAGGTTGTTAGTGGATGAATCCGTAACAACCTTGTTGTCGTTTTATGAGAAAAAAATAGTGGGGAAGCTAACGGCGCCTCCCACACCAAGTGAAGGGGAGATGACTCGATGATAATTGGGATAGATGAGATCAAAACGGTTTTGGCTGAACACCGGTTATTAGCGCAAGTTATTGATAACGGTTCTGAAAAATTTAGGGCCGTCACGTTTGATTCAAGACGGGTATCTAACGAAACGCTGTTCTTCTGTAAGGGTAATTTTCGGCCTGAATACCTAGCGAGTGCTAAAGCTGCGGGGGCAACCGGATACGTCTCCGAACGAGAATACGAAGAAGGCTCAGAATTAACAGCCATTATTGTAACGGATATCCAAAAGGCAATGGCGTTAATTGGAGCCGCATTTTACGGGTACCCCCAGAATGACTTATTTATCGTTGCCGTGACGGGAACTAAGGGGAAAACAACCACGGCTTACTTCACCCACGGCATCTTTGCGGAAACGACGGATGATAAAACGGCCCTGTTTTCGACGGTGGATCGGATCCTGGGTCCTGCTCCTGAACAACAATTTAAATCGGATTTAACGACTCCGGAATCACTGGATCTTTTTCACGATATGCGAGAAGCAGTGGATAGTGGAATGACCCACTTAGTGATGGAAGTTTCCTCTCAGGCGTATAAACGTAACCGGGTTTATGGGTTAACCTACGATGTGGGAATTTTTCTGAATATTACGCCAGATCACATTGGCCCAAATGAACACCCAACGTTTGAAGACTACTTGCTCTGTAAGGAGCAGGTCCTCGTAAACTCAACCTGTTGCATTATTAACGCTGAAACGGATCATCTAGCGGACGTTTACTACGCAGCCAAAACTTCGAGTCAACCTGAAAATGTGTATCTCTTTGCCCGAAAGGGAGCGGAGATTGCCCTCGACGTTCCCGTTGATTTTTGGTACAACAACGACTCGGAAACGTTACACAAAAGTGAGTTTGACTTAAGAGCGGCCACTAATAAGGCGGCTAAGCTAGATCAAATTAGTGGTCACTATGAAGTTGGCATTGCTGGGAACTATAATGAGGGGAATGCGGTAGCGGCATTAATTGCAAGTGCCCTTGATGGGGTTGACCATGAGAGTGCTTATGATAAGCTAGAGGCGGTTCGAGTACCCGGTCGGATGGAAACGGTCGTGTCCGATAATCATGGAACCATCTATATTGATTACGCGCATAATTACGCTAGCGTCCATGCACTACTAGAATTTCTTAAGGGTCAAACTCATGCTGGCCGCGTTATTATTGTTGTGGGGTCGCCCGGTAATAAGGGTGAATCACGACGAGCTGGTTTTGGCCAAGCCATTAGCGAGGAAGCCGATGTTGCCGTTTTAACAACGGATGACCCGGGTTATGAAGATCCAATGGCCATTGCTAAACAAATTGATGATCATATCGACCATGGGAAAGTGGACGTTATTTTCGAATTAGATCGACCAACCGCCATTAAAAAGGCGATTGAAATGAGCACGGGTGATGACATCGTCGTCTTAGCAGGTAAAGGAGAGGATCCCTACCAGAAGGTTAAAGGGGTCGATACCCCATACCCGACGGATGTCATCATTGCTAAAGAAGTTGTGAAGGGGCTTTAATTAATAATGGAAAATGTACCAGCATTTACCCCGGTACTCCTGGGGAGTGACTTTAACGTTTATGGAATGGCACGGGGGTTTTACGATTTATATCAGAAGCCAGTGAGGGCTTACGCTCAGACCGAGCTAGCTCCAACGCGGTTTTCAAAGATCGTGGATCTAAAAGTGATTGATGGTTTTTCTGAAGATCCCGTTTGGATTGATTCAATGATGACCATTAAAGAGGAGTACGCCCATCACCCGGAACCCGTTATTTTAATCGGCTGTGGGGACGGGTATGCCGAGTTGATTTCAAAGCATAAAGCGGAACTGGACGATGTGTTTATCTGTCCCTATATTGATTATGATTTACTGCGGCAGCTTAATCAGAAGGAAAACTTCTATAAGATGTGCGATAAATATGGGCTTCCATACCCTAAGACTGAAATTATCACACAGGCTGACGCAGAGACTGATCAGTTTAGCAACCCCTTTGGGTACCCGGTAGCGTTAAAACCAGCAAACAGTGTTGAATGGTTAGACGTCCACTTTGAGGGCCGTAAGAAGGCCTTTCGGATTCAGTCCGAAGCTGAATTAAACGATATTGTTCATAAGATTTATGATAATGGGTACACCTCAGAATTGATTTTACAGGATTTCATTCCTGGGGATGATAGCAATATGAGGACCCTGAACGTTTATACGGATCAGTATCACCATGTCAAATTAATGTGTATGGGACATCCGCTGTTAGAGGATCCAGCCCCATCAGCGATCGGTAATTACGTCGCAATTTTACCCGAGTATAATGCAGCCCTCTACCAGCAAATTAAAACGTTCTTGGAAAAGATTGAGTTTACGGGGTATTGTAACTTTGATATGAAGTATGATTCACGTGACGGAAGTTTTAAGTTGTTTGAGATTAATCTGCGGCAGGGTCGTTCCAGCTTCTTCGTGACACTAAATGGTTATAACTTGGCGGATATGGTCGTGCAGGATTACGTAACGGGGACGTTAAGGGATCAGCCAACGATTTATGCGAATAAAGATCGGTCGCACGAAAAGCTATGGCTAGGGGTGCCAGTAAAGGTCTTTAAGAAGTATGCCAGAGAAAACGAAGACAAAGAACGGGCCCTAGCCCTAATCGAGGCCGGACAGTATGGAACGACCTTTAATTATCACCCCGATATGAACCTTCGCCGGCTAGCTTTACAGACCTGGATTAATCATAACTATACGGTTAACTTTGATAAGTATTTTGCCATTAACAAGGAGTAATTATAAATGGAACACTTTTTTACCATTATCGGTGGAATGGGCACCATGGCAACTGAAAGCTATGTTCATCAGCTAAACCTGCGAACACCAGCGCACAAAGACCAGGATTACTTTAACTACATTTTGGTGAACCATGCGACGGTTCCAGACCGAACATCGTACATCTTGGATCACAGTCAGCCAAGCCCATTTCCTGCGTTACTCAGTGACATTAAGCAGCAAAGCCAATTCGGGCCGGATTTTTTTGCCTTACCATGTAATACAGCCCATTACTTCTACGAAGAGTTGCAGGCGGCAACCGAAATTCCAATTTTGCATATGCCAAGGGAAACGGTTAAGGATATCCAGGCTCGTTATCCGGATGCTAAACGAATTGGGATAACGGGGACCCGTGGGACAATTGCAGATCGAATTTACGAGGATGAAATCAACCGGGTTGGCCTAACGCCAGTCTTACCCACTGAAAAGATTGAGGCGGAGACAATGACGTTGATCTACGATGACATCAAGGAACAAAACATGGTTGACCCCGTTCTCTTTCATCAAATTGTGGCTGAAATGATTAACGAACAAAACTGTGACGTGGTGATTTTAGGCTGTACCGAATTATCCTTGGCCCAGGAACGGGAACCAGTGACAGATTTGCCAATTGCGGATGGCCAATCAATTTTAGTGGATCGGTCAATTGAATTGGCAACTAAAACTCAACGTTCTCATTCAGATGTTACTGATTAATGAAGTTAATTAATGTCGAATATATGCCCAATTTAAGAACTTTTATGGAAGTTCTTAAATCTTGGACGTATATTCGACTTTTTTAATGGCAAATTTTTGAATATCACTAGTTAACAAACGTGCTATAATGGGCAGCTAATTTATTGAAATCGTTTTCTTTGCATAAAAACCGCAAATGCCCGACAAAAACGAATATTTGTTGTAACATATTTGTAATATTACACAGATATTCACCGGTAATAGCCATACTATTCGATAAATGTGTCATAATTCACATTTTTATAAGTGATTTTTTATACAATGCGAAATGATTCGCATTTTCAGTGAGAAATGAGCAGCATATAGAAAACGCTTTCAATTATATACTTTGTCCGTAATCAAAATTACTTAGGAGGTAATTATTATGACAGCTCCAATTCATGTAGGTTCCGAAATCGGTAAGTTGAAGACCGTTATGCTAAAGCGTCCGGGCGAGGAAATTGAAAACTTCACACCTGAAATGATGCCACGGCTTCTATTCGATGATATTCCATTCTTACCCCAAGCTCAAAAGGAACACGATGCCTTTGCGGATATTTTACGGGATAACGGAACAGAAGTTCTCTACCTTGAAAAATTATCAGCAGAAGCCATTGATGCTGGTAACGTAAAGGATGCCTTTCTGGAAGAAATGTTAACTGAATCCGGATATGCGGCAGGTACCACTCACGATGCCCTAAAAGAATACTTGATGAGCATGTCAACTCCTGAGATGGTAGATAAGATTATGTCAGGGATCCGTAAGAATGAAATTGACTTTGTTCCAAGTGACCTGGTGAGTGCAGCTGAAGATAAGGACTACCCATTCTTTATGGATCCAATGCCAAACCTTTACTTTACTCGTGATCCCGCAGCTTCAATCGGTGATGGCTTAACCATTAACCATATGACTTTTGAAGCCCGTCGGCGTGAATCACTCTTTATGGAAACCATCATTAAGTATCACCCACGGTTTGCTAATAAGGGCTTACACGTATGGCGCGGCCGGGACCACAAGACTCGGATTGAAGGTGGGGATGAATTAGTTCTTTCCGACCACGTCTTAGCAATTGGGGTATCCCAACGGACATCAGCAGATGCCATTCAAGACGTTGCCCGGAGCCTGTTTGATCCAGCAAATGACAGCGGTTACGACACCATTATTGCCATTCGGATCCCTCATAACCACGCCATGATGCATTTAGATACTGTGTTCACCATGATTAACCGGGATCAATTTACGGTTCACCCAGGAATTTTAGGTGAGGGTGGCAAGATTGATACTTGGACGCTTCACCCAGCTAATAATGAAGATGGCTTCTCCATCGAACACGACCAAAATCTGGAAGAAGTTCTTAAGAAGGCGCTCAACTTAGACGAACTTGATCTGATTCCAACTGGTGATGGTGATCCAATCGTTGCCGGCCGTGAACAATGGAATGATGGCTCTAATACGTTAGCCATCGCCCCAGGGGTCGTTGTCACTTATAACCGGAACTATGTTTCAAATGAACTCTTACGGAAGCATGGTTTAAAGGTGATTGATACCCTCTCTAGTGAACTATCACGGGGACGTGGGGGCCCACGTTGCATGAGTATGCCATTAGTTCGTGAAGACCTCTAAAAGACTAAATTACAGAAAAGGGAGTTAGTGAATTATGATTGATATTAACAAATTTAACGTCTCAGAATTGCAAGGTCGTAGCTTCTTAGCTTGCAAGGATTTCACTCCAGCACAGGTTAGCTACGTTGTTGACTTTGCCCTTCACCTTAAGAGCATGAAGAAGATGGGAATTCCTCACCACTACTTGGAAGGCAAGAGTATTGCGTTACTCTTTGCTAAGAGTTCGACTCGGACTCGTTCCGCCTTTACGGTCGCTTCCATTGACTTAGGCGCCCACCCAGAATTCTTAGGGGCCAATGATATCCAATTAGGTAAGAAGGAAACGATTGAAGATACCGCTAAGGTTCTTGGCAGCATGTTCGATGGGATTGAATACCGTGGATTTGCCCACAAGGACGTTGAAGAATTAGCTAAGTATGCCGGGGTACCCGTATGGAACGGGTTAACTAACGAATGGCACCCAACCCAAATGATTGCCGACTTCATGACCATGAAGGAAAACTTCGGCTACTTGAAGGGCTTAAACTTGACCTTCGTTGGTGACGGCCGGAATAACATGGCTAACAGCCTCTTGGTTGCCGGAGCAATGCTAGGCGTTAACGTTACAATCTTAGCACCTGACAGTCTTCACCCTGGTAAGGACGTTGTTGATATCGCTCAGAAGTTTGCTGACGAAACTGGCGCTCACTTAAACGTCACTGCTGATATTGATGAAGGTGTCAAAGGCGCCAACGTTATTTACACTGACGTCTGGGTATCCATGGGTGAAGATAACTGGGAAGAACGCGTTAAGGAATTAACGCCATACCAAGTTAACATGGATATGATGAAGAAGACCGGTACCCCAGATGATGAATTAATCTTCATGCACTGTTTACCAGCTTTCCACAACACGGACACCACTTACGGCGAAGAAGTATTTGAAAAGTACGGCATTAAAGAAATGGAAGTTACTGACGAAGTCTTTAACTCGAAGTATGCACGTCAATTTGTTGAAGCCGAAAACCGGATGCATTCTATTAAAGCCATGATGGCCGTTACCCTTGGGGACCTTTACATTCCAAAAATGTAATCCGTGAGTGACAACGTCTTAATCGACAGGTGTATAGCGGAGCCTATACACCTGTTTTTGTTTGAGAAAGGAATGAATTTAATGGATAAAAAAATTGTCGTTGCGCTCGGAGGAAACGCCATCTTAACGGATGATGCATCAGCTGAAGCACAACAAGAAGCGTTACGAAAAACTGCTAAGTACCTGGTTCAATTTGTCAAGAACGGTGATAACCTGGTTATCTCCCACGGGAATGGGCCACAAGTCGGCAACTTACTGCTGCAAATGGCTAACGGATCAACCCCGAAGAATCCACCAATGCCGTTAGATACGGATGTTGCGATGACTCAGGGCAGCATCGGTTACTGGATGCAAAATGCGATGGATGAGGTCCTGGCTGAAAACGATCTGGATAAAGATGTTGCTACGATTGTGACCCAAGTTGAGGTCAGCAAAGACGATCCTGCCTTTGCCGACCCAACAAAACCCATTGGTCCGTTCTATTCTAAGGAAGATGCTGACGCCCAAAAGGCTGAACACCCAGACTTTACGTTCGTTGAGGATGCTGGCCGCGGTTACCGGCGGGTTGTTCCATCACCAAAACCAATCTCCGTTAAGGAATACCGGGTGGTTAACCACATGGTAAATGATGGGATCATTCCTATCTCAGTAGGTGGGGGCGGTGTCCCGGTCGTGAAGGATGGAAACCGGTTAGTTGGCCGCGAAGCCGTTATTGATAAGGACTTTGCTTCCGAAAAACTGGCTGAATTGGTTGGGGCCGACTCCCTGATTATCTTAACGGCGGTGGATAACATTTACGTTAACTTTAACAAGCCGGACCAAAAGAAATTAGAGCACGTTACCATTGCAGAACTGAAGAAGTATATGGATGAAGGCCAATTTGCCAAGGGATCCATGTTGCCGAAGGTTCAAGCAGCAATTGAGTTTGTTGAAAATAGTGATCATGGACAAGCAGTTGTCACCTCACTCGAAAACGTCGGCAACTTCCTGTCGAACGGATCTGGAACAATCATTACTAAGTAATGTCAATGTTAGGAGGGTCTCACTATGGATGAAGCAAAAGGTAAATTAGGCCTATGGGAACTGGTAGCGTTAGTTGTCGGTTCTATCATCGGGGGCGGGGTCTTTAACTTAATGCATGATATGGCGGTTCCAGCGGGGGCTGGCGCCATCATGATTGGTTGGGCAATTACCGCCGTCGGGATGATTTGTTTAGCCTTTACGTTCCAAAACCTGACGATGAAACGGCCAGATTTGGACGCCGGGGTTTATAGTTACGCAGAAGCGGGATTTGGTAAGTATATGGGCTTTAACTCCGCGTGGGGTTACTGGGCCTCAGCTTGGTTAGGTAACGTGGGATATGCCACGTTACTGATGAGTGCCGTCGCTTACTTCTTGCCAGTCTTTGGGGACGGACAAAATATTTGGTCCATTCTTGCCGCCTCCGTTATTTTATGGGCTTGCCACTTCATGATTCTTCGTGGAATTGAATCGGCATCCTTTGTTAATACGATTATTACCGTTGCTAAGTTAATTCCGATTTTCGTCTTTTTGGTCATTATGGTGATTTCATTCAAGTTGGGAATCTTTACTCAAGGTTTCTGGTTCACCCCATCGGGTCACTTCCAGTTTGCTGACGTCATGAATCAAGTACGTGGAACGATGTTAGTTACCGTTTGGGTATTTATTGGGATCGAAGGGGCTGTTGTCTTCTCCGGTCGAGCTAAAAAACGGTCTGACGTTGGTAAGGCCACCGTTTTAGGAATTATTACCGTGATCCTGATTTATATGTTAGTCACACTGCTCTCATTTGGGGTTATGCGGCGTTATGGTTTGGCTCACCTCAGTCAGCCAGCAATGGCTGCCCTCTTAAAGAGTGTTGTTGGGGAATGGGGAGCCGTTCTCGTTAATGCCGGATTAATTATTTCCGTCGTTGGGGCTTGGCTTTCTTGGACCATGTTTGCGGGCCAGCTGCCATACGAGGCCGCTAAACAGGGAACCTTCCCAAAGTGGTTTGCTAAGGAAAACAAAAACGGCGCACCCGTTAACTCACTAACATTCACAAATATCTGTGTTGAAATCTTTATGTTCTCATACTTGATTACAGCTTCGGCTTACAATTTCTTCTACTCAATTGCCAGTGCTGCAATCTTAGTCCCATACGCTTTCTCCGCTTTCTATCAATTTAAGTATACGTTAGGCGAAGATTCCAGTGTTCCAGGCCGGACACGCAACCTCATTATTGGGATAATTTCCAGCGTTTACGCCGTTTGGTTGTTATACGCCACCGGTTCAAGTTTCCTCTTGCTTATGATGCTATTATTTGCCGCAGGAATTCCAGTATACTGGTACCTGCAAAAGAAGGATAATCACGCCGCTAAAGTATTTGGCCCCGTTGAAAGATGGGTCGCCCTTGCGATTCTTCTTCTTGCCATTGTCGCAATTTGGCAATTAGCTACTGGTCAAATCACAATCTGATGGTTATGATAAAGGGAGAACAATTTTGTTCTCCCTTTATTTTTGTAGGAGCTGATGAAGATGATTGATCAGAGGGATTATTCGACCTATATAGAAAAGATGCGAACTGAGAGTGAATTTGCTCAGTTACCTTCAAATGAATTTGACCAATTATTAGCCCGGGTTAAGGTTCGCAGTTATCCGAAGGGGCAAATTTTATTCGATCAGGGGGATCGCCGGGATCGATTTTATTACCTGTTGGATGGGATTGTCCGGGTGGAACGGTTTGATATGACAGGGGAAGCCAGTTTTTACGAGTACGTTGCTCAGGACCATGCCTTTCCCTACCGGGGCTTCTTTATGGATGACGACTATGCCTACTCGGTTAGAGCCATGACTACGATTGTGGTAGCAAGCTTTGCTATGGGTCAGATTGAAGAACTGATTTCAAAAAATCCCGCAATGATGAAGGCCGTGTTAATTGAGATGGGAACCATCATTAGCGAGGATGAGGATCATTTACAGCATATGATTACGTCGTCCGCTTCGGATCGGGTGCAATACTCCATTCGATTGCTCGGACAGAAACTAGGTCAGGTTAACGAGGAGGGACATTTGTTTGTGGCCTATCCGGTTAACATTAATGAACTAGCTGAAATTAGTGCCACCACCAGGGAAACCGCCAGTTCGGTGATTGCTAAATTGCAAGACGACGGAGTTCTCAACTATTCGCACAAACGAATGACGTTCTACCACGTCTAAGATTCAGTCACCACAACAAAACAGCGTTCCAAACCGAATCCGATCAAAAGTTGATCGGATTCGGTTTGGAACGCTGTTTTTCGTTACTTGGATTTCCTTAATTAAAGATAGTGAAGAGGTAGGAGCTGATGCCAAAGCTACACACCCCAATGATGGCAAGTAAATTATAGGTAAGTAGATGAAAGCGCCAGGTTTCCTTTTTGTTAAAACTCATCTCAATGAGCAGCAGGGTGGTAATGGTTGCCAGCAAGTTTGCTGAAACGAGAACAGGATGGTGGCCGAAGGTTCGGTGAGTCAGAATAATACAGCTAACGAGCAGGATGAAATCAATTACCCTTACGGTAATTAACCATTGCTGGGTATGCTTTTCTTCGCGGGCGTGAAGTCCTAGTAAGACAAAAAGTGCCAGCAGTGGCCAGGCACATAAATTAATTAATAACCACATTCAGGTCATTCCTTCATTAACAACGTTTTAGGCTAAGTGTAACACGCTTAAATCGGCTGAACCCACTCAACCGTTAAGTTTTAGAAAAAGACAACGTTTGTAAGAAATTACAAGATAAGCGACAAGTGGCGGAATAAAGAGTAGAATAAGGGTCGGAATCTCGGCAAAGGAAGTGCAATTATGGCAAACAAAAAAGATAAAGATGCAGAAAAGGTAGAAATTAACGTTAACGTGGGGGACTATGTGACCGCGAAGAAGTTTGGTTCCTTTGCACACAACTTTAAGGGCGTCGTTGAGAAGGTCTATGAAAATTCGGTCTTAATCGTAATTGATTCATTTGACCCCGAAGATGCCGTTGTTGTCGATGATTTAAATCACCGGGCGGTTAGCCGGAAGACAGAAATTAAGGTGACAAAGGCCGCAGCAACCACGGGGACGCATGACTTAGCCGACTCAAAGAGGAACAATGAAGAGCGAAATAAGCGGGTCGAGCAAGAGCACCGTGCGGGTGAAGTTACGATTACCCATGTCGATCCGCAGACGTTAAAAGCCAACCCAACGGATTCTAAGAAATCAACCAAGTAAAACCGGACTCACAAAAAAGATGAAGGTTTATTTTTAAAAAGATGATGACAGAATAAATTTTCTGTGCTATACTTTTTTGTGTTGTGCGGGTGTAGTTTAGTGGTAAAATTCAAGCTTCCCAAGCTTGCGTCGCGGGTCCGATTCCCGTCACCCGCTTACTGATGGAAGAATGTCAGTAGGTCAATTAATCGTTGTTCAATGATAAAAGGGTAGTAACAGTGAAGTACCGTTAAGCGAGTCAGGGATGGTGAAAGCCTGATCGGTGCCATTGTGAAGGCGTACTTTTTAGAACTAGCAACTTTAATAGTAAAGTGGACATCAGTCAATTAGAGTGGTACCGCGGGTTAGCTCGTCTCTTACAGGTTATTTAACTTGTAAGAGTTTTTTTGTCTACTCGGACTAAAAATGGATCTAAATTAAGGAGGAAGATCGATGGATTATTCAACTAAAGTCACAGATGCCTTAGCAGGGGCACTAGATGGTGAGCTAAGTGCTGATGATATTTCAGCCAAGTTAGAAACACCAAAGACGGACGCACAGGGGGATTTAGCGTTTCCGGCGTTTACCTTAGCCAAACAATTACATCAGGCACCCCAACAAATTGCGGCTGATATCGTTGCAAAAATCGACCAAACTGGGTTTGAAAAGGTTGAGGCAATGGGGCCCTACGTTAACTTCTTCTTTGATAAATCACTTTTTAGTGCTGAAACGCTTGAAGCGGTTCTAACTGAAGGTGCGGACTACGGTCAAAATGATCGTGGGGACGGGGGTAACGTTCCAATTGATATGTCCTCACCAAATATTGCCAAGCCCATGTCAATGGGCCACTTACGTTCAACGGTGATCGGTAATTCATTAGCAAATATCTTAGCTAAAAATGGGTACCACCCCATTAAGGATAACCACTTAGGCGACTGGGGAACCCAGTTTGGAAAACTCATTGTTGGGTACAAGAAGTGGGGAAGCGAAGAGGACGTCAAGAAGGATCCCATCAATAAGCTGGTTGAGTACTACGTTCGCTTCCATAAAGAGGATGTTGAGCACCCCGAATTAGATGATGAAGCCCGGGAATGGTTCCGTAAGCTTGAGGCTGGTGATCAAGAGGCCCATGATCTTTGGGCTTGGTTCCGTGAAGAATCACTTAAGGAATTTGAGGGAGTTTACGATAAGCTGGGAGTCACATTCGATACTTACAACGGTGAAGCTTTTTATAACGACAAGCTGCAAGAAGTCGTTGATCTGCTAAAGAGCGACAACCTGTTGCAGGAGTCCCAGGGGGCCCAAGTTGTGGACCTAGAAAAGTACGATATGAACCCGGCAATGATTTTAAAGAGTGACGGGGCGACGCTGTACATGACGCGTGATATTGCTACCGCTCTTTACCGGGACCGGACGTACCATCCCGCAATGAACATGTACGTAGTGGGCTCCGAACAGAGTTATTACTTTAAGCAGGTGAAGGCCGTTCTTGAAGAAATGGGCATTCCATCCGCCGACAAGCTGGTGCACGTTCCGTTTGGGCTCATTACCGTCAACGGAAAGAAACTGTCCACCCGGTCTGGCCGGATTATTCTCTTGAACGACGTCTTGGATGATTCCGTGGCAATGGCTAAGAAACAAATTGCAGAAAAGAACCCTGACCTGCCTAATAAAGAAGAAGTTGCTAAGCAGGTTGGGGTTGGGGCCATTGTGTTTGGTGATTTGAAGAACGACCGGATGAATAACATTGACTTCAATCTGGAAGACCAACTCAAGTTTGAAGGGGAAACGGGGCCCTACGTTCAGTATGCCCACGCCCGGGCGGAAAGTATCCTGCGGAAGGCGGGGGATGTTGAAATCTCTGCCAACGACAACCAAATTTCCGATCCGGAAGCTTGGGACATCATTAAGGAACTTGCTGATTTTCCACGGGTAGTTGAGTTAGCCCTCGACGAATTTGAACCTTCCGATATTGCGAAGTTCTCGTTAAGACTGGCAAAGGCCTTCAACAAGTACTACGCCCACTCTAAGATTTTGGCAGATGACGCTGAACGTCCCGCTCGGCTTGCCCTAGTGAAGAGTGTATCGATTATGCTGAAGGAATCATTACGAATCTTGGGTGTTCAAGCCCCAGATGAGATGTAGTTATTATTGGTATTAACCTAAAGCGTTTAGCTCATCCCGTTAACAGTGGGTTAGCTAGGCGCTTTTTTATTAACTTGGCCGGCGGTTCACCAGTTTGTGACTCGTCAAGCCAATTAATAAGCACTATAATATAAGCGGTTACACATTTTAGGATAGGGAAGTGACGATATGGAACAAGTATCTAAAAAACGACGGAAATTTAAAATGCCTTCCGCCTACACAATTCTATTTTTTATTATTATCGCAGTAGCCATTTTAACGTGGATTATTCCGGCGGGCCAGTACCAAACCGATAAGGCCGGTAACATTATTGCCCATACTTACCGGCAGGTGGCAGCTAAACCACAGGGGATTTGGGACGTCTTCATGGCTCCAGTCATTGGAATGGTTGGGAACTCAAAAACGGACGGTGCCATTTCCGTTTCACTATTCATTCTGGTCATCGGGGGATTTCTGGGGGTAGTTAATAAAACCAAGGCCCTAGACGACGGAATTTCCTCGGTGGTCGTTAAGTTCAAGGGGAAGGAAAAGTGGCTAATTCCCATTCTAATGACCCTATTTGCCCTCGGTGGGTCAACCTTTGGGATGGGGGAAGAAACCATTGCGTTTTATCCGCTGCTGATTCCCGTCATGATGGCAGTCGGTTTTGATTCGTTGGTAGCGGTCTCGATTGCATTAATTGGGACGCAGGTTGGCTGTTTAGCATCAACGGTAAACCCGTTCGCAACGGGGGTTGCTTCCCAAACCCTAAACATTTCACCCGGTGATGGTTTAATGTCACGGTTGGTCCTATTAATTGTGACGGTGGCCTTTAGTATCTGGTACGTTTATCACTATGCTTCAAAGATTGAGAAGGATCCGAAGCAATCCCTCATTTATGATCAGCGTCAGGCTGATGAATCCCGCTTTTTAAGCGAGGATGATGGGGTGGACACACAAATGACGGGGCGGCAAAAGGCAGTCCTATGGTTATTCGTCTTGACGTTCGTCATTATGATTATGGGTCTTGTCCCGTGGGATAGTATCAATCCTCATTGGACAGTTTTTATTCAGCTTAATAAGTGGCTCACAAATTTACCGTTTCTGGGGGCGCTACTAGGGAAGGACATGGTACCGTTAGGAACTTGGTACTTTAATGAAATTACAATGCTATTCTTCTTCATGTCCGTCCTAATCATGTTCACGTTTAAGATGAGTGAAAGTGACTACATTGAAGCCTTTATGAACGGTATGAGTGATTTTATTAGTGTTGCGATCATCGTTGCCGTTGCCCGGGGGATTCAGGTGGTCATGAACGACGGAAACATCACGGCGACGGTTCTTCACTGGGGTGAGAGTGGCTTATCCAGTATGGGATCCATTGCCTTTATTATCCTGACCTATATTTTTTACATTCCAATGTCGTTTTTAATCCCATCGACCTCTGGATTAGCGGCCGCAACGATGGGGATTATTGGCCCACTTGGTAAGTTTGCTCACGTTGCCCCTAGCTTAGTGATTACGGCTTATCAGGCGGCCTCAGGGTGGGTAAATATTATTACACCAACTTCCGGAGTGGTCATGGGTGCGTTAGCAATTGCCCACGTCAACATTAACGTTTGGTGGAAGTTTACGCTGAAACTAATGATTGGTTTGTTTGTTATTATTTGTATCTTTTTAGCGGTATCGACCCTAATTTAACGTAGAAGGAGACTATAATCATGAGTGATGAAATTGTAACAGCAGTTGAACAACAGGGAGCCGTTGAAGCTGCAGAACGGTTAATTAGTCAAGCGTCCTATTTAGCCCCGGCAGAACCCAATGCGCCATTTGGGGCGGGGGTCCGCCATGCGTTGGATGAGGTCATTGCAATTGCGGCCGAACTAGGTTTTAAGACGTACGAAGATCCTGAGGGATACTATGGGTATGCTGAAACCGGCAGTGGATCTGAACTCTTTGGGATTATCGGGCACGTTGACGTCGTACCCGCTGGCGACCCAAAGGATTGGGATGCCGACCCATTTAAGGGCATTGTAAGGGATAACCACCTTTATGGCCGGGGAAGTCAGGATGATAAGGGACCAAGTATGGCAGCATTATTTGCGGTCAAGGCGTTAGAAAACCGGGGCTACCACTTTAATAAACGGATTCGGTTTATCTTCGGAACGGATGAAGAAAACTTATGGCGTGGGATTGCGAAGTACAACGAAAAGGAAGAATCCGTCACCATGGGGTTCGCACCGGATGCTGAATTCCCGCTGATTTACGCTGAGAAAGGCCTCCAGGATTCCTACCTCGTTGGGCCCGGATACGATGACTTAAACCTTAACCTCACTAACCCCTTTAATGCGGTTCCCGATAAGGCCCCATATAATGGTCCCCGCTTAGATGAGGTCAAGGAAGCTCTTGACGCCCATCACTTTGAATACCAACCGACTGACGACGGAATTATGGTCAAGGGGAAGGCAGTTCATGCCATGCAAGCCCCAAAGGGAACGAACGCTTTGCTACGGTTGGCTATCGCCCTTGACGATGTCTTTGGCGGCCGGCCGTTAGACTTTATCGGCAAACTGTTTAAAGAGGATGCCACTGGTACAAACGTTTTAGGGACCATTGAGGATCAAGAGTCTGGTCACCTAACGTTTAATATTTCAAGCCTCACCATCAACGAGAAGGAAACCCGGATGCAAATTGATATGCGGATTCCCGTGACGGTAGACCATGCCCAGCTCATGACCCAGCTTCGTGAAGCGGTTGCTCCCTATGACTTACAGGAAGAACATTTTGATTATCTGGCACCGTTGTACGTCCCAAAGGATAGTCCGTTAGTTGAAACCCTGATGACCGTGTACCGGGATGAAACGGGTGACGACTCACAACCAGAAGTCAGCGGAGGTGCCACATACGCCCGGACTATGACTAATACAGTGGCCTACGGTGCAATGTTGCCGGGAACCCCAGATTTTATGCATCAAGTCAACGAGAACTGGCCGCTTGATAAAATGTTTGATGCCATGGCCATTTACGCAGAAGCAGTTCGACGGTTGTGTACGGATTAAAGTTGAGTCTGGCAACAATTTCGGGCGGTTGGTGTTAGAAAACCAAAGAATCTAAAAACGAATAAGAATTGATATTTTCAATAAATATTCAGATAAAACTAGAATTGAAGGGCTTTCTTTGTTACACTGTAAACAGATTCCGTAGGGGGTTATTGTTTATGAAGAAAAACATTCGCCAGTCCCGGATTGAACAGCTCATTAATCAATATCCAATCTCGACTCAAGAAGAATTGATGCAACGGCTTCAGGACGTTGGCATTCAGGCAACCCAAGCAACAATTTCTCGGGATATTCGAGAAATGCAGATTGTTAAAGCGCAGGATGGTCATGGCCACCTTAGGTACACCATTTTTAAATCGGGGAACCGTAGTGTTGAAGAGCATCTGCGTGAAACGATTAATGAAGTTGTGGTGGACTTAAAGCGAGTTTCATTTATTAACATTGTCCGAACGTTGCCCAGCAACGGGAATTTATTAGCCGCGATTTTAGACGACTTGGACTTGCCAGAAGTGTCTGGAACGCTGGCGGGACACGATACGATCTTTATCATTAGCGAAAATGAAGAAATTGCTAAACGGTTGAACCATAAAATTTCAGATAACATGAATCCAGACATAGCGCACTAGCAAAATTTGACCACGGAGACAGATCGAGTCACTGGTTTGGCAACGTTGAATGGAGATCATAATCAGATCCGATTGTTTATTGATTGGATTTTGGTTATGATCTTTATTTTGTGGTGGGATAAAAGCTCAATTTTTATTAAATTTCTGGGCATTATTAGCGCCCCCAAATGAGTATGCTACAATTAATTTAATCATTACCAGTGAAAACGAGGTTAAACATGAAAAATCGTGGATCAAATCAATCGGAGTCACCCATTTTAGCGTGGCTTAAGAACGCGTGGCACGTCACGTGGGATTGGGTACGGCGTTACTGGCATCGATTCCAACTAACACGATGGCTAATAGTGATCGCCCTATCATTATTTTTAGTTTTAAGTATTGATATGACTTTTCAGGCTAAAACCGCTAAGGTGTCAGATTTAAAGAACCAGCTGGAAAATCCAACGGTGATTTATGATAAAGACAATCATAAGGCGGGGACGCTTTACTCACAAAAGGGGTCCTATGTTCCACTAAAGAAAATTTCGCCAAGTATTCAGAAGGCGGTTATCTCCACTGAAGATCGGCACTTTTATAGTGAACACGGGTTTAGTGTTCGGGGGATTGGCCGGGCTATGTGGCTGTTAGTTAAGAATAAAATTATGGGTCGGGATTATATTAGCGGCGGGGGATCGACTTTAACCCAGCAGCTGGTTAAGAACGCCTATTTAACGCAGGAACAAACTTTTTCGCGCAAAATCAAAGAAATATTCCTATCCATCGAAGTTGAAAATATTTACAGTAAAAAGGATATTTTGACGATGTATCTCAATAATGCGTACTTTGGAAATGGGGTTTGGGGGGTCCAAGATGCGTCAGAACGGTACTTTGGCAAGCCTGCATCAGAGTTGACGACTGCCGAAAGTGCGGTTATTGCAGGGATGTTGACATCGCCCAGTGCTTATAATCCGGTTGACCATCCCCAAGCGGCCTTAGAAAGACGGAATGTTGTATTAGGCTTAATGGCAGATACAAAGTCCATCACGACGTCCGAGGCTAAGCAGGCAGAAGCTACTCCGATTGAGACGGCAGATAATTATAGTTACAACGATAGTTATAAATATCCATACTACTTTGACGCAGTCATTAACGAAGCCGTCAATAAATACGGGTTATCTGAATCAGATATCATGAACCGGGGGTACAAAATCTATACGTCTCTGGACCAAAACCACCAGGAAAATATGCAGTCCACCTTTAAAAATGACGCTAACTTTCCGACGGATGCTGCCGACGGGACTAAGGTTCAAGCGGCCTCCATTGCTGTTGATCCAAGTACCGGGGGAGTAGAGGCGGTGGTTGGCGGCCGGGGCAAACATGTCTTTCGGGGGTATAACCGGGCAACCCAAATGAAACGGCAACCTGGCTCAACGATTAAACCGATTGCTGTTTATACTCCAGCCTTACAAAACGGCTACTTTTACGATTCAGAGTTGAGTAACGAACGCCGCTCCTATGGGTCTAACAAGTATCGGCCTAAAAATTGGAATAATCAGTATTCCGAAAAAATGACCATGTATGACGCCCTAGCCCAGTCCATGAACGCACCCGCAGTTTGGCTGCTGAATAAGATTGGGGTTCAAAAGGGTTACGACTCCGTTAAGAAATTTGGCTTACCCGTCACTAAGTCGGACGATAACCTTGCGTTGGCTCTAGGGGGCCTAAAGACGGGGGTGTCTCCGATGGAAATGGCATCGGCTTATACGGCCTATGCTAACCAGGGAAACCTTAATTCAGCCCACTTTATTACGAAGGTGGTTGATGCCTCTGGAAAGACCGTCGTTTCGTCCGGCGAAACTGCTAGTCAGCCTAAACAAGTGATGTCAGCGAAGGTAGCTAAACAAATGACCAGCATGATGTTAGGCGTCTTTAACTACGGAACGGGAACGGACGCAAAACCATACGGCTATTCCGTTGCAGGTAAAACGGGAAGTACGGAAGACGTCCAGAGTTCAGATTCTGAGGCTACCCGGGATAAATGGGTAATTGGCTATACGCCCGATGTCGTAGTAGCGACTTGGGAAGGTTATGACAGTAACGATAAATCTCACGTTCTAGAGGATACAGGTACGGTGGGCGTTGGAACCCTCTTCCGGACGGAAATGCAGGAAATTTTGCCGAACACCAAGGGGACCCAGTTTGACACAAAGGATGCCTCAGACCTTGCTAAAAGCGAAAGCAGTAGTGATAACGATCTATGGGGGCGGGTTCAGGACGGCGCTAAGAGCGCACAGAAGACGGTTGAGAGTTGGTGGGACAAAGCGAAATCCTTCTTCTAACTTAAGCGGCTTCTATCGAGAACTTAGCGGAGAAATGGTACAATACTTGTAGATTGATAACGTAGGAGGAATAGTCAAATGGCAGAAGTAGTAAATGTATACGATACCGCAAATCAACTTGAACAGGAATTACGGGAAACTCCAGAATACCAAGCACTTGCTGGTGCATACGGTAAAATGAAGGCCGATGCCGTTGCTTATGATGTCTTTAAGAATTTCCAAGACGTTCAAATGCAATTGCAAACTAAGCAGATGCAAGGGGTCGAAATTACGGAAGATGAAATGCAACAGGCCCGCGATTTAGCAGACAAAGTTTCGCAGTTTGACGTCGTTAAGGACTTGATGGCCAAGGAAAAGGCCGTAAATGATGTTTTGGCTCAACTAAACCAAATCATTACAAAACCCATTCAAGATTTATACCATGATTAAGGCCTAGTGTTATTCGAGAAATCGATGGCCGAACAATTTAAAACGGCTGGGTTACTAAGGCAGGATTGCTTTAGTGGCTCAGTCGTTTTACTATGGTGACAGTTCAATTATCTGAAGAAGGGATGGCATCATGAAATTTATTCACGCGGCCGATTTACACTTAGATAGTCCATTCTTAGGCTTGGCGAAAGCGCCGACCCCGTTATGGAATAAAATTCGCCAGTCAACGTTTCAATCGTTCACTAAGATTGTTGATCTAGCGATTAAGGAACGGGTGGATTTTATTTTAATTTCAGGGGACCTTTTTGATCGGGATGTTCAATCCGTCAAGGCCCAGGGTTTTTTACTTAGTGAGTTTAGCCGGCTACGGGATCAAAGGATTTCCGTAATCATTAGCTTTGGTAATCACGATTATTTGGCGGATCAACAATTAGCAGTTGATTACCCGGATAACGTTTTTGTCATGCCAACGACTGTCACCACCCATAAATTAAAGTTGACAACGGGCGAAACAGTTGCCATTAGTGGATTTAGCTATCCCAGCCGGTGGGTAACGACTGATCCTTCCGCAGATTTTCCCACGCGGGAGGGGACCGATTGGCACATTGGAATGTGGCATGGCGAAGTTGCTACTAAAAACCAACGGACGGACCACTATGCCCCGTTTGACCTGCAAAAACTCCTACGTAAACGTTATGATTATTGGGCTTTAGGGCATATTCATCAACGTCAGAGCCTCAATACGAATCCACCAATTTGCTACTCCGGCAATATTCAGGGACGTGACCGAAGCGAGACCGGACAAAAGGGAGTTTTTTTGGTTCACAGTGAAGGCAACCGATTGATTCCGGAGTTTCACGCCACGGCTCTCATAGAGTGGAAATCACTCAGCATCAATGCAGCGGAGTTAGGGACCCTTACCGATCTTGACCGTACCATAGACCAGTGGGCGGCAGACCAAACGGCACCCTTTAAACTGGTAACCGTCCAGATAGCGCACGGCGAACAGCTTTCGGCGTCGTTAAAGGCAACCATTGACTCGGGGGAGTGGCTAGAGCTCTTTCAGGAAAGCCATCGTAGTCAGTTTCAGCGTCTCGGGATTTGGGTAAGCCAAATTCGCATTGATGAAGTACCGGTAAGTCCCACCCGAACTAAGATGGACCAGCAGTTTTGGCAAACCGCCGCGGAGCAGGTGTTTACCCGTGATCAGCTGCTCACGTTGAGTGGCCCACTAAGTCGGGAGGGCTTTCTGATGGATTGGCTCAATGATCCACAAACGATGGTGGAGATTAAAAGGCACGCGGGCCGGCTGTTGAGTCATCAGACGGAGGATGTTCAAAATGAAAATTAAACGGCTCACCCTTTACGGGTACGGAAAGTTTGCAAATCAATCGTTTGATCTGGATGGCACGATGACCACCTTTTACGGGCAAAATGAAGCTGGTAAGTCAACGATTGCGCAGTTTATCCCCGCAATTTTATTTGGGTTCCCGTCAAAACGGTCTGCAGATTTGCGTCACGAGCCACTAACCGGTGGGCGATATGGTGGCGAACTCATTATTGAAAAGCAGGGCCAGGAATTTCGAGTTCAACGCGAGTCCGGTCCAAAACGGGGCCGGGTAACACTAACAGCCCTTCAGACGGGATTACAATTACCGCCCGAAACGTTGACTGATCTCATTGCTCCGCTGGATGAAGCGCTATACGAAACTGTGTTTTTCATTGATGAACCCCGGCTGGCGCAGGTGTTTTCGTTAAAACCAGACCAGCTCACGTATTTAATTCAAGGGTTGGGGGCAGCTGGAAGCGAAGAATGGCAGGAGTATGAACATCAATTAGAGCACTCGGCTAGGGATCTTTATAAACCCACGGGCAGAAATCCCGTTATCAACCAGCAACTTGGCACGCGGGCCGAATTAGTGGACCGAATTGAACAATCCAAAGCAGTCTACCCCCAGTTTGTAAAGGCCGTTGACCAGCAGCATCAGTCAAACGAGCGGCTCAAGGATTTGGAAACAACGGTGCATCAAGCCAACCAAGAGCTAAATGAACTTCAAGTTCTGGAATCCAAGTGGCCGACTTACAACCGACTAACAGTTCTGACTGATCAGCAGACTAATCATACGGTTGGATTCAGTCGGGATGATGAACAGGAATTACAACATTTATTGGTCCGATTGGATGACTTAAAGACCCAACAGCAAGATTTACAAGCCGAACTGGCACAGGCTAAGGGACAAACGCCCCAACAGATGGTTGGGTATGCAACACATCAGGAACGGTTTGACTCATTAGCAGCCGAACTGGCACAGATGACTCAGGTAGCGTTACAAATCGAACGGGATCAATCAAACCAACGGAATCAACATGAAGAATATCAAGCTTTGCTAGACCGATATTCGGTTGGTGGACAGGTTCCCCGACCGTTTACACGTTCGGATGATCAACTGGTTTCGGAGTTATTAAATCAACAGCGTAAGCTACGGCAACGTCAGCAAACCATGCAGAACCAACTAAACGCTGCCAACGAACAAGGCCCCAGAACCCGAACCACACAGCGTCAGCCGGTTACCCGAGACCTTCTACTAATAGGAGTGGGGTTAGGGCTACTTTTAGTGGCGCTGTTTATGCCAAGTATGGCGGTTAAACTGGTGGGGGCCTGCATTGGACTAGGAATTGCCGCCTACGCGTATTTCGGTTTGTCGGCAACGACGTCACACAGTCTACCGACTGATCAAGTTAGTGAATTTTGGGCGCAGCTTCGTGAAAATAACCGTGATGCGCAAGCGGTAACGGATCAATTAGATCAAATCGGAATTCGGTACGGCCTGACAGCGTTAGATCCTGAACAGTGGTCCTCAATTCAGCGTGACCTCAATCGGTTGCAGCAGTTACAGCGGGAAATTCAGGATCGGGGACAATTCCCGCAGCGGATAGTTATTGAAGACTACCTGCAACAATGGCAAACGGTTATGCCCGAGCTTAAGTTCAGTGATCAGATGAGTTATTCTAATCAACTGCAGGCGGTTTCAGCGAGGGTCGATCGTATTCGAAGTGCCGCACAGTCGGAACAGTCTACGGTTAGTTTGTTAACCCAGCTCCGCCGACAAGAACAGCAGCTAAGCGGTCAAGTTGAACGCCAGGTTAGCCAAGTTAACCAATTCTTGCGGAACCGCGGGGTAGAAACGGCCGATCAATTCAACGCCCAGGTTACCGTTGAGAGGGATCGGGAAGTTGATCAGACGGAACTCAGGCGGTTGAGTCAGCAATTATCAGCTGATGATTTGAAGCATCTCGCCCAGTATAAAACCCGGCAGGAGCTTCAAACGCAACTTGAGACGGTTCAAAACCGGAGTACTCAACTTCAGCAGCAACAGACGAATACCGTGCATGAACTAGCCGAGTTAGCCGCTAAAATTGAGGCGTGGACAACTAACGGGCTGCAAACGGACCTGGAACAGCAGCTGGCGGCGTTAGATACTGAAATCATTGCCAACGTTGAAAAGTACTTATCCCACCAATTTGCGGCCCGGTGGATTGATCAAATGTTGGCCCTAGCTTCCCAGGATCGGCTGCCTGAAATTATTCAGCTGGCAGAGGGACAGCTAGCACTTCTAACTAAAAACCGGTATACTCAAATTAAATTGAGCAGTGAGCAGATTGAAATTAAGGGTGAACAAACACCGTGGTTAACGGTTGGTCATCTCTCCCGGGGGACGGCTGAACAATTATATGTTTGTTTGAAGTTAGCCGTGGCACGCGTTTTAAGTGAGAGTCACCGACTACCACTAGTGATTGACGATGGATTTGTGACCTTTGATGACCAGCGCCGGCAAATGATGTCGCAGTTGTTAACGGACGTTGGCCAACAGTTACAAGTGATTTTGTTAACCTCGGATGCTCAAGCTGCTCAAACAGTTAACCAAAATCAGTTAATCAAACTTTAGGAGGGATTACCTTGGCTGAACCACAATTACTTATGACCTACGGTGTTGATGATGAATTAACCACCTTTGTGTTACTAAAATCCGTTGACGTCCGGGTAGCCAAAAACGGCAAGAAATATTTGGCGATCATTTTTCAGGATGAATCTGGGGAGATTTCCGGAAAGTACTGGGATGCTTCCGATGAAGATATTGCTCAGTTTGTGGCGGGGCAGGTAGTTCAATTGCACGGAAAGCGGGAGACTTACCAGGGCTCCCCGCAAATTAAGATTTATCACTTGCGGTTGGCAACGGATACGGAACCTAACGATCCTAAACTCTACGTGGAACATTCACCGATGAAACGGGATGACATGGTTAATGAAATTAGTCAGACGTTGTTTGAAATTACGGAGCCGTCATGGAATCGGATTATCCGGTTCCTATTGAAGGAAAAACAGGAAGCCTTTTTTGACTTTCCGGCGGCCAAAACCAATCATCATGCCTTTGAAGGTGGATTAGCATACCATACGATTTCGATCTTGCGGTTAGCCCATTCCGTGGTTAAACAATACCCAGCATTAAACGGACCGCTGCTTTATGCTGGCGCCATTTTGCATGATTTAGGCAAGACGTCTGAATTAAGCGGACCCGTTTCAACCACCTATACGAACGAAGGCAATCTCTTGGGGCACATTTCGATTGTCGACGGGGATATTGTGCGGGCCTGTGTCCAACTAAAAATTGATCCCGATGATGAATCTGTCATTTTATTGCGGCACATGGTTTTATCACACCATGGCGAACTGGATTACGGTTCACCGGTTGCCCCGGAATTAATGGAGGCTCAAGTTCTTCACGACCTAGATGAAATGGATGCGTCCATTATGATGCTATCAGCGGCCTTAGGCAAAACGGAACCCGGTCACTTTACGGAACGGCTTTTTGCAATGGACGGCCGCCGGTTTTTCCGGCCAACCCGGTTGCCAGAACAGGTCCCAGAAAAGGGGCAATAATCAAAAAAGGCCACTCCCGCGGGAGTGGCCTTTTTTTGGTACTTAGTTATTTACTAGCACTGGAACTTGATGAGATGTAATCAGATAAGATATTCTTTAAATCGCTATCCTTAATCTGAACGTCACCGTTCTTTAAGACTTTTGAAACCACACTGTGCAGCTTAGTGCTGTCGTTTAAATCATTGTTGATGATTTGTGATTTCAATTCAGCCTTGTGGTCTTGCCACTTACCCTTGCCAGGATTATCTAGCATTAAGATAACGTGGTAACCATACTGGGTTTTAACGGGTTCGGCCGTGTATTCGTTGTTGTTCAACTTAAACGCAGCCTTCTTGAATCCAGAGTCAAGGGAAGTATCTGTGTTGTCAAACTTAGGTAGCTTACCACCATTGTTCTTAGTTGCGGTATCCGTTGAATTCTTCTTAGCTAAGGAAGTGAAGGTACTTTGAAGTTTCTTTGGATCCTTCTTGTTGTCGTTTAACTGGTCGATGATATCTTCAGCCTTTGACTTCTTAGATACAAGGATTTGAGCAACTTCGACCTTAGGTTGGTAGCTCTTGAACTGCTTTTGTAAGTCAGCATCGGTAATCTTGGTGTTGGCCTTAACGGCTTCCTTTAACAGAAGGTTAGAGCGAATTTCGGTCTTTAGTTGGGAAGCTGTCATCCCACTTTGGGAAAGGACGCTGCTAAATGATGACCCATACTGTGACTTATATTCATCATATTGCTTTGTCACTTCGGACTTCTTAACTTTATCGCCGTAATCCTTTTCGAGCACCTTATTTAAAATCATTTGTTGCAAGATCTGTTTTCCAGAAGAGGTGGTCTTCATACTGCTGTAGTAGGCACTTTCAGTAACGTCTCCACCCTTGGTAGTTGCGACTGCTTTGCTTCCACAGCCGGCTAATGTCAAACTAATGACAATTCCGCTGAGTGCAATGACCCATTTCTTCATAATATGTTCACATCCATTTCTAAATGATTAAATCGTACAAAATTCATCTTACCACACGTTCATGAAATCCTATAAAAAGACGCAATAACTTTACAAAAAGTTCATATTATTCATGGGTAGTAGAATCTTGGCCGTTTAACCGGTTAATGGCGTCGTTTAGTTTGGCCACGCGGGGCTGAATTTTAAACTCAAACTTGTTAATGTCCGTTTGAATATCGGTTATAACCGGTTGGGCATTTTGAATGGCTTCCTGAAGTTTGGTGAGGTTATGTTGGACCGCCCGCCGTGAGGCCTGAAATTCTTGGTATTGGTCCACCTTAACCCGAACATCATTAACCTTTTCTTTTCCCCAGTCAATGGGATTCTGACGCGTTTGGATTAGGTGAAAGGCCAAGCCAATTCCGGCGGTAACGATGGATCGCTCGGCAAAATTTTTTAGTCCCATACTAGTCCTCCATTTCGGCTTCAATGGCCCGTTGAATTTTAATGTAGTCTTCAGGCTGATACTTTGATGAGTTGTCTTTAAACGTCATTGAAAAGTCATCGTGGTCGGTGTAACGGGGAACCAAGTGGAAGTGGGAATGAAAGACGGATTGGTAGGCAACCGCACCATTATTATTCACGATGTTCATGCCCTGGATATTAGGGTTTGATTTCCTTATTGCGTTGGCAATTTTGGGAATCCGTGAAAAGACAGCCGCGGCTAGCTCAGGATTATACGCAAAAATATCAGCCACGTGAGTTTTGGGAACCACTAATGTATGACCAGGAGTTCCCTGAGAAATGTCGAGAAAGGCCTTAACGACGTCATCCTCATAAACGGTATAACTTGGAATTTCCCCTAAAATAATTTTGCAGAAAACACAGTCTGGATCAAAAGTTGCGTCCATAGGACATCCTTCTTTCAGTCAGTTTAAGCCCATTATACAATGAACGGTACCAAGAAAACACAATTAACCTGAAAACGGTTGACAGATTTTAGAGTTTCACACGGGTGTGCTATACTGTGGACAATCAAATGGATTAGAAGCGGAGGGATTGATTTGACGTTAGAAGTCAGTCACGTGGTTGGCGGGTATTCACAAATCCCCGTTTTAAAGGATATTAGTTTTGACGTTAAAGACGGTGAGTTAGTGGGCCTGATCGGGCTGAACGGAGCCGGAAAGTCAACGACAATCAACCACATAATTGGGTTATTAACGCCCTTTAGTGGCACCATCTCCATTAATGGAATAACCATTGCGGAAAACGATCAGTTGTACAAACAGCAAATCGCATATATACCGGAAACCCCGGTTCTATACCCAGAACTAACACTGAGGGAACACATCGAACTAACCATTATGGCTTACCGGTTAAATCAGGAAGAGGCCTGGCAAAAGGCGAACGAACTTTTAAAAACCTTCCGTTTAGACAACAAATTAGATTGGTTTCCGTCTAATTTTTCGAAGGGGATGCGGCAAAAGGTCATGATCGTTTGTGCGTTCATTACCAACGCCAATCTATTTATTATTGACGAACCCTTCATGGGGCTTGATCCCCTGGCTAAAAGTGATTTACTTGCTGAAATGGATAAAAAAAAGCGAGCTGGCGCTAGCATCTTAATGACCACCCACGTTTTAGAAACGGCCCAGCAATACTGTGATCGGTTTGTGCTGCTTCATGACGGGCAAGTAAGGGTGGAAGGGACGCTAAAGGAATTACATGAGGCGTTTCCGGATAGCGGTGAGTCGTTAAATGATATTTACCTTTCCCTAACCAAGAAAGCGGGTCAAACGGAATGAAAACTTTATTTTCAACCCGACTGAGCCGACATTTAAGGAACATGGTGAAGTATCTCCGCCTAGTCTTTAATGATTTTTTTATCTTTGCTCTCATGTTCTTAATTGGCGGTTTGGGTTACGGCTATTCCATTGAACTCCAGCGGTTGCACGCAAATAGTTGGTGGGCTCCGCTCATTGTCATCGTGGTGGCAATGATTAGCGTTCAAATTGGCCGGTTAGCGACCCTGATTGAAAGTGCCGATAGTGTTTTTTTGCTTCCAAGGGAGCATGATATGCACGCGTATCTGGTGGCAGGAAGACGTTACAGCCTTTGGTTAGCAATGGTAACGCAGGGCCTAGTTTGGTTTGTGCTGCTGCCCTTTATTCGGGTGACGTTGACCACTAACTGGATGAACATAGTGGGACTGCTAATCATCATGGTTAGTCAGAAGGACTTAATCTTGCGGCGGGCGTTAGCCAATTGCTACCGGTATGAAACCCCGCTAATTAAACGGGGCTGGATGATTGACTGGGGCTGGTCCTTAATTTTATTTGCTACGGCGGCTTACGGCGGCTGGGTCATTGCAGCCGGGTTAGCGATTGCGGCCGACCTTGTTTTTGCAGTGCAGACCGCTACCACTTGGGCTAAGCACCCGATTGATTGGCGGGCGGAGATCGTCAGGGAAGATAGTCGAATGCTCAGTATCTATCGGTTCTTCAATCTGTTTACGGATGTCCCTATGCTACGTGGAACCATTCACCGGCGTAGCTACTTGGACGGGTTGTTTCGCCGAATTCCGGCTAACCAAGCGAATACGTTTCGGTATTTATATGCTCGGGGACTTGTCCGGGGAACGGAGTTTAGTGGCCTGATCATTCGACTGACTCTGATCGGGCTGGTCATTTTGTACTTCGTCAGGGGGCTTTGGCTCCCCGTAATCTTTTCGGCGTTGTTTGTCTATCTCCTAGGATTCCAGTTACTGCCGTATTTTTCCCAGTTTGACGATAACGTTTTTACGCACATTTACCCCGTGGCCAATACGGAAAAACTGAAAAACTTTCAGCAGGTGATGCGAACCATTCTCATCGTGACGGGGGTGTTGTTTGTCGTGATGGCTTGCATCGCAAATCTGAACTGGGAAACGCCCGTGGTGTTAACCTTAGTCCTCGGGGTTGAAATTTGGGTGATGGTTCAATTTTATGCCCCCCGGCGGTTAGCCCGACAAAAAAATTAAGTTGACGTTAACCTAGGTTAGCCAGTAAAATAAGGCTATTCTGAACTTAAATCGAAATCAGAGCTGTGTTCAGTCAACGGGTTGAACATAGCTCTTTTATTTACACTTGGAGGAAAAAAGATGCGCGTACGCAATAAACCATGGGCTAAACCGTACATTGAGGAACATCCTAATTTAATCGTGACCGATCCAGTTCCGTTAAAGGGAAACTGGCAGAGTCGGTTTTCGGCCGTTCAGCCCCTACACGTTGAAATTGGGACCGGGAAAGGTCAATTTATTGTTGAGATGGCCAGGTTACACCCCGAAATCAACTTTTTGGGAATTGAAATTCAAACGTCAGTAATTGCTATTGCACTCAAGAAGGTGGTTGAAAGCGAACTGCCAAACATTCAATTAATTTTGTCTGATGGTGCTGACGTTGACACCTTCTTTGATCCGAATGAAATTGACGAAATTTATTTAAATTTTTCGGATCCGTGGCCTAAAACGAAGCATGAGAAACGGCGGTTAACTTCAGCTGGATTTTTGAAAAATTATCAGGATGTTTTAAAACCAGACGGCTTACTTCAGTTCAAGACCGATAATCGGGGACTGTTTGAATATTCACTGGTGAGTTTAAATAACTTTGGAATGATTTTTCAGGGAGTTTGGCTGGATCTTCACCAAGCTAACGATGAGGTAGAAGACGTCCAGACCGAGTACGAACAAAAGTTTTCTGCGCTTGGACCGATTTATCAAGTTATCGCTAAGTTTAACCAGGCATAGAACAAATTGAACGAATAAAGCAGACCGGGCAATCCGTAAGTGGATTGCCCGGTCTGCTTTATTTAGTCGGGCCTGCTTAAGGCGGAGTCGCTTTAGGCGAGTGTTATTTTAGTTGAAGTCGGTTGGTCCGTCCGGTGAACATCAAGGATACTGCCTGTTTTGGCATCCGCAATGAATTCATAGGTCACTAATTCATCGTCCTCATACCGGGTAATGCCACCGTAGTAAACGTCGGTCTTTAGAGCAAATTTTTGAAAGGGAACGGCATGGGTTTGAATCCAGGTGCCCTCTACGGGTGCTTCCGCTCGAAAGGCCTTCTTCACTTCAGTTAGAATGGCTTCAGGTGAGAGTCGCTGCGGTTTGCTAATAAATTGGCTGATAATGTAGCCGATGACCGCTGCAATGATACCCGTTAAGCTAAGCTGATAAAGCTGTTCGTTTTTAGCTCCCATAGTAAAACCTCGCTTTCGAGATGATTTATCCTTAGTATACCAATGAATCCTATAAATTTCACACGAAACGAAAAATTGCGCCAATTTCTTGGTATAATAGTTAGCAGATAGTTTTAGACGAGGAAGGGTGTTTAGATGTTAATTACCAGTTATAATCCGGGTGAATTAGGGGATACCTTAATTACCATTGTTGGTCCCGACGCTGAAGAGCAAGCGAGCGTTCGCCAGCAGGATATTGTCCGGATTTACGATGTTAAAACCAATCAAACGACTGGTTATAATTTTTTTAATGTTTCAAAAATTTTACCAAAGCTTACGGGAAACGGACAGTTAATTCTCCCGACTGACGAAGTAGCGGCGTTGAATGCGGCGTTAGTGCAGGCCGGGTTTGATGGTGAGCTAGTGGCTGACATGCAATCTAAGTTTATCGTAGGGGTGGTTAAATCAGCCGTTGCCCACCCAAAATCTGACCACCTGTTGGTAACCGAAACTGAAATTGGTGGGGGAAAAACCCTGCAAATTGTCAGTGGTTCGCCTAACATGAAAGCGGATATTAAAGTCGTGGTTGCCGTGCCAGGAGCAATGATGCCAAACGGCGAGATTATTTGGCCGGGTGAATTGCGTGGGGTTGAAAGTAATGGTATGATTTGTTCAGGCAGAGAATTGCAGATTAAAAACGCACCACAACGGCCTGGAGCTTTAATTTTACCAGATGATTATCAACCCGTTGGCGAAGCGTTTGACTTTGAACGAGCAGAAAGTTTGTTCGAATCCTAAATAAGATCTGAACTGGCCGGGCACATCTAATGTTCCTGGCTTCTTTTGTGCCTTTTACCTATTGTGAATTGAATTGTATTTTGAAAGGAATCGGATCCGAATGAATCATTATGATGGCCCTGCTTTTTATCGCAAATTTGCGGGCAGAACGGAACCAAAACAACGTCGGACACCGAATGAATCGGAACGAAGCACGTCACCCTTTAAACGTGAAGAAGGATCCGTGAAGAAGACACCCGCCACTAACCCGACTTCGGTCAATAAACGGGCTCAATTAACACCGAAAGTGGCAGACCAGACTAAAACGTCGGGAACCACAGCAAAAACCCGGGGTGAGTTAACGGAAGATGCAGCAAACTACACCCGGCCGTTTACCCCAACTAAAATTCCAGCCCAGTTAGTCACGAAACCCCGGATTAAACGACCAGAGATTGGCTATCAGTCACTTGTTCGGCATTTACATAAGCCAGATGACCAGGTCCTGCTTTTTGACTTCAATACCGTGATTTCAGAGCAGCCGCAGTCAACTTTAACGTTTGCTCCTACGGTCGATGAACAATCAGAAACAGGAACACCAGTAGCCTCTAATGAGCAACCGACTACCTTGGAACTAGATGCCACTCCACTTAACCAGCAAGCAGAACTTATTTTGCCGGATGAAGATGAAGTGACACGGTTGGCAACTAGTTTAGCAGCACAGACGCCTAAGGAGGCCACAGGGACCACTAGCGAGTCCCTATCTAATGAGATCGTCAGTCCCACTGATGATCAAACCCAACCGGTGGAATGTGAAGAAGAGACGGAAGAGTCAGTTAGTGACGTTTCGTCGGACCAAACCGTGGTTGACGAACCAATCGTGGAGAGCCAGAGTGTGGCCTATGCAACGGAGGAAAGTGAAATTGCAGCGGCAACTCCGATAATAGGGGAGGGTGAACAGTCCGATTCTACGACAACTTTATCCGGTGACTTAGACGTTTCTGAATCGATGATATTAGGTCAGAAATCTGAAACGGTCGAAACAAATGAACCGACCACAAAACCAGAGTCATCATCTGCATCTAAGCAGCCTAAAGCCCGAATTCATGCGGCTAAGTCGGTTAAACCACGGGGCTTAGGTCATGGGTTAGGCGATATTATGTCTGATGAGGAAAACGACCAACGTGATTTGGCATTATTTAATCGTGAGTCGGATCAGCCTGATATTGTTGAACAGCCCCAACCGGCCCTGCGGGAAGACGGTCACGGATATGAATTTCCGGGCATTGATTTATTGACCCCTCCCGTAACCCAAGATGATGACCAAATGGATGATTGGATTGAACACCAAGTGGACATCTTAGATCAGACCTTAAGTGCCTTTAACGTTAAGGCCGAGGTGTCGGACTGGACGATTGGGCCAACGGTAACCCAGTTTCAAATTCATTTAGCGCTTGGTGTTAAGGTCAATAAGATTACGAATTTGATGGACGACTTAAAGTTGGCGTTGGCTGCGAAGGACATCCGGATTGAAGCCCCGATTCCTGGAAAATCAACGGTGGGAATTGAAATACCTAATCCGAAGGCCCGGCCAGTTATGCTGTCTGAGGTTGTCAACACCCCTAAGTTCCAGGAGAGTGAGTCACCGTTAACGATTGCACTTGGGGTCGATTTAAACGGGGAACCGCAAATTACGGATCTGCGCAAGATGCCGCACGGCTTAATTGCTGGTGCAACCGGCTCAGGAAAGTCCGTTTTCATTAACTCACTGTTACTTTCCATTTTATACAAAGCCACCCCCCAACAGGTCAAGCTCCTGCTTATTGACCCGAAGGCCGTTGAAATGGCGCCGTACAATGGGATTCCTCATTTAATTGCGCCCGTTATTTCGGATTCTAGAACGGCTTCGGCGGCCCTTAAGTGGGCGGCAAAGGAAATGGATCAGCGGTACGAAAGGCTGGCAGCGGCTGGGGTTCGGAAGATTGAACAGTTTAATGACCGGGCTGATGCAAATGATGAACCCGGCCTGAAAATGCCGTACATCGTGATCATTATTGATGAGTTAGCTGATTTAATGATGGAAGCAACGAGCGAAGTTCAGGATTATATTGCCCGAATTACCCAAAAGGCACGGGCGGCTGGAATTCACCTGATTGTTGCAACCCAACGCCCTAGTGTAGATGTCATTACGGGAATGATTAAGAATAATATTCCAACTCGGATTGCCTTCATGGTTTCAAGCCAGGTTGATTCACGGACCATCCTTGATCAGGGTGGTGCAGAACGGCTCCTTGGCCGTGGTGATATGCTGTACATGGGGAACGGGTCCAGTCAAGCGGTCCGGCTCCAAGGTGCATACGCCGATGATGAAGTGGATTTAATCACGAACTTTGTTAGAACCCAGGGGAAGCCCCAGTACGCATTTTCCCCTAAGAGCCTTCTGGAGCACGAAACTGAAGTCGAAAATCAAGACGAGTTGTTCCCTGAGGTCTTACAGTTTATTGCCGATGAGGATACCGTTTCAACATCAAAGCTTCAGCGAATTTTCTCAATTGGCTACAACCGAGCGGCCAAATTAATTGATGACTTGGAGAAACATGGATATGTTTCGGCCCAGCAGGGATCAAAACCAAGGGACGTTTACTTCGAATCAGCTGACCTTGCTGAGTTACAGCAGTCGGCACCCCATCAATCTGAAAAATCAAGTTTTTAGCGTGGGGTTGCTCGTATTAAAATCATCTTTAGAGTGTTCTAGGGTCAAGACCCTAAATAATTAAAAAAAACTGGTTAGAAAAGAGGATTTTTCCATGGATAAAGAAACCACGTACTACTTCGTTGGAATTAAGGGCTCGGGAATGAGCGCGATGGCACGAATTTTACACGATAAGGGCTTTCAAGTTGAGGGTTCTGATATTTCACAGTATACGTTTACGCAGCGTGGATTAGAGGATGATGGGATTCCGGTTTACGATTTTAACGTTGATCACATTCATGATGGATTAACGGTGATTGCGGGAAATTCATTTAATGATGACCACCCTGAAATTAAGAAAGCCCATGAAATGGGTCTAACGGTGTATCGGTATCATGAATTCTTGGGTCAATTAATTAAGGATACAACTAGTATCGGGGTAGCCGGGGCCCATGGAAAAACAAGTACAACTGGTTTGCTGGCCCACGTTTTAAGCGGCGTGGCCCCAACCTCCTACTTAATTGGGGATGGAACGGGAAAGGGAACCCCTAACGCCCGATTCTTCGTCTACGAAGCGGATGAATATCGGCGCCATTTTCTGGCAACATACCCAGATTACGCCATTATGACCAACATTGATTTTGACCATCCCGACTACTATCAGGACAAGGATGACTACTTTAGTGCGTTCGAAACCTTTGCTAACCAAGTGCAAAAGGGAATCGTTGCCTGGGGTGACGATCCTTACCTGCGGAAGCTAGAAACTAAAACCCCGGTTTACTACTACGGAACGAGCGATAATGATGATTTCCAAGCGGTAGATATTAAGCGGACAACGCAGGGATCTAAGTTTCATGTTACCTACCAGGACAAAGATTTAGGCGAATTTGAAATTCACTTGTTCGGTGAACATAACGTTTTGAATACGTTAGCAGTGATTGCGGTTGCCTACTTTGAAGAGGTTGATCTAAACGAAATTCGGCGGGAACTGTTAACTTTTCAAGGGGTTAAACGCCGGTTTACGGAACGGACCATTGCGGACATGACCATTATCGATGACTATGCCCACCACCCATCAGAAATTAAGGCAACGCTAGACGCGGCTCGGCAACAGTATCCCAACAAAGAAATTGTCGCTGTCTTCCAACCCCATACGTTTAGCCGGACCATTGCATTAATGGACGAATTTGCGGAAAGCCTGAATTTAGCTGATCAGGTCTTCTTGACCCCCATTTATAGTTCACCACGTGAAAAGAGTGGGGATGTCTCAAGTGAGGACTTGGGTGCAAAAATTTCTAAGGGCGGCCAAGTCATTACCCTGGATGATGTTTCGCCGCTATTGAATTTCCATAATGCAGTCGTTATTTTTATGGGTGCCGGCGACATCCAAAAATACGAACGAGTTTACGAAGATTTACTGAGTAATTCAACGTTAAACAATAGTTAGAGAATCAAAAAGTTAAACGTTGCCTTAAAAAAATTGTCATCTCAGTTGAAGTGGCCCCTGATTTTGGATTCCGATTCAATCTCAGGGGCCACTTTTGGCTTACAAGTGATGACTTGAATTGGGAGATTAACATGATGAACTCCTGTGCTTTGATTGTCATAGGGGGAGTGCACGTTGGTTAGCTAACCATTTCTTTAAGCGGATTTTTCCGTGTTTATAGTCGCAAAGAGGTCCCCAGTTGCGTTTCAACGGACCGATTTGGGGGCTTTAATTCACTGGTTTCAGGTCCGTAACGGCGTTATTACGGGCTGTACCCTGAATAATACGTGCATTAAGACGGCTGCTTCGGCATATGAACGCCACCTGAACGTTAAGGTTGTGGCGGAACCCTGCGTGGCTAGTTCGAAAAAACGTGGGCGATGGCGGTTGCCGAACTGAACCACTAAGTTATTATGGCCGACCAGTTGATGACGCAACTGAGTGATTCAGATAGTAGCGGAAATGAGTTTAATAATGGCTTGTAAGTGATTTGTGAGCCATTATTTGACTCTTCATTTGCGTCTGTTAAACTATGAACAGGTATTTAGCAAATTGATTGTTAGAAAGAGGGAAGGTTTATGAATAATTTTGAACAGCGGCCAACGGTCAATGCCGAGGTTGGGTTAAACGCCTTTTTAACTAAGATGTTTGGGTGGATGACCTTAGCCGTTATTGTTTCAGCTATTACGGCTTACGGAATGTCATTTGCCCACATTCAGTTGAGCGGCTTGGGAATTTGGGTGCCACTCATCGTCTGGTTTGTTCTTCCGTTCTTCGTTAACGCACAAGCCATGAAGCGCCCGGGACTAGCTTTTGTTCTACTAATGGTTTATGCGGTGGTTACCGGTGGGGTATTTTCAATTTATGCACTAATCTATAGCGGAACCGCAATTACATCCGCCTTTTTATCCAGTGCCATCTTATTCATTACAATGGCGGTAATGGGGTTAACGACAAAACGCGATCTCTCTAAGCTGGGAAATCAAGCGTCGGCCGCCCTAATTGCCTTGGTCATCGTCATGTTAATTAACCTATTTTTGCGAAACTCACTAATTTCATTAGTGTTCTCTGTCATTGCGGTCATTATTTTTACAATTTTGACGGCAACGGATACTCAACGGTTAAGAAACCTATACTTGCAGTATGGAAATGAAGAAACGACAACTGGATTAGCGGTTTCGGGTGCTCTGCAGTTATACTTGGATTTTGTTAATCTGTTCTTGCAACTTCTCCAAATTTTTGGAATCTTCGGTAACGATCGGAATTAATTTTAGGCAGTGAAGGATCATCTCCGGATGGTTCTTTTTTTATGGGAAACTTTGGTGGAATAATGTTTTTAACGGGGGCAATTTGGTAAAATAAGGGGTAGAAACTTTAATTGAACGGATTTGCGGAATGGTTTATTTCGCGGAAGGAGAGACATATGGCAGAAAAGCGACTATTGCTTATTGACGGAAACAGTATTGCGTTTCGGGCGTTTTATGCATTATATAAATCGCTAGATCGGTTTACGAATGCAGAGGGATTGCATACCACCGCAATTTATGGTTTTAATACCATGCTTGATACCATGCTGGCTAAGGTCAACCCGACGAACGCGCTAGTGGCTTTCGATGCTGGTAAAACAACTTTCCGAACGGAAATGTTTTCGGATTATAAGGGCCAACGGGATAAGACGGCAAGTGAACTATCCGAACAGCTGCCCTTTATTCATGACTTATTAGCGGCCCGCGGCATCCAGAGCTACGAACTGAAGGACTATGAAGCCGATGATATTATTGGGACGTTAGCCTGTCAGGCAGATCAAGCTGGGTATACGACGACCATTGTGACAGGTGATCGGGATCTTAAGCAGCTCGCAACGGATCAGACGACCGTTGCAGTCTCTAAACGTGGGGTCACGGAGGTTGACTTATTTAACCCGGTAAAGATCCACGAGACAATGGGAATTACCCCAATTCAAATTATTGACGTCAAAGCACTTCAGGGGGATGCCTCTGATAATTATCCAGGCGTTGAGAAGGTCGGGCCAAAGACTGCCCAAACCTTAATTCAAGATTATGGGAGTGTTGAGGGTGTCTACGACCACTTGGATGAAGTTTCCGGTAAAAAGTTAAAGGAGCACCTCATTAGCGGGAAGGAAAATGCGCTGCTGGGCAAAAAACTCGCCACGATTATTCGGGATGCTCCGTTGACGATTGGTCTGGAAGATACGAAGTACGATGGCATTCACCGAGAAGAACTCATTGCCTTTTATGAGAAAATGAATTTTCAGTCCTTCCTTAACCGGATGCCAATGACTGATGGTGAACCAAAGCCAGTTGCCGAATCAGAAGCCATTAAGTACACTGAATTGACCGAGGATAACCTGGATCAGCTTGGCGATTTATCTGGAACGGTTGATTTTTATCTCGAAATGATTGATGAAAATTACCATACTTCAGCTATTAATGGGTTTGCGATTGGTCAGGACGGCCATTGGTTTGTGAGTCGTAACGCTTCATTAATCAAGCGCCAAGAGATTCGGGGGCTCCTCGAGAATTCTGAAGTCAAGAAGGACGTTTTCGATGCGAAACGAACTTACGTTGGATTAAGGCGGTTAGGCGTTGACCTTAAAAACGTTGACTTTGATTTGCTGTTAGTTTCCTACTTGTTGAACACCAATGATAATTCCAATGATTTAGGGAAGGTCGCTAAAGAACATGGTTATCAACAAATTCCGACCGATGAAGCTGTCTATGGTCGGGGGGCTAAGCGGGAAATTCCAATGGATGACCTCGTTTTCTTTGAGCACCTGGCCCGTAAATTAAAGGCAGTCGCTGACCTTAGAAAGCAATTATTAAACGAGTTGGATCGGCACGAGCAAACCCGACTATACTATGATATTGAGCTACCCATTGCAGTCATTTTAGCCCAGATGGAAATCGAAGGAATTACGGTGCAGGCGGAAACGTTAGAGGCCATGGGCAGCAAATTAAGTGAACGCATCGCGGAACTAGAACAGGTGATTTATCAAGAGGCCGGGGAAGAATTCAACATCGGGTCACCTAAACAACTCGGCCACATCCTGTTTGAACAAATGGGGCTGACGCCGCTTAAGAAAACTAAAACGGGTTACTCAACTTCAGTGGATGTGCTAGAACAACTGGCTGCAGAGGCCCCAATTGTTGAAAATATTTTAAAGTACCGCCAAATAACAAAAATTCAGCATACGTACGTCGAGGGACTATTAAAGGTGATTAGCCCCACTGATCATAAGGTCCACACCCGTTATTTACAAACGCTAACGCAGACTGGCCGGTTATCATCCGTTGACCCAAACTTACAGAACATTCCGGTTCGTTCTGACGAAGGGCGTCAGATTCGGCAGGCTTTCGTTCCCCGGCATAAGGGATGGAAGATTTTTTCATCCGATTATTCTCAGATTGAGCTTCGGGTGTTAGCGTCGATTTCACACGATCAAAATATGCAGGATGCCTTTAAAAATGGTGAAGATATCCACGCCGCAACGGCTAGAAGAATTTTTGGGTTAAGTTCGAATGATGAGGTAACGCCTGATCTTCGACGTCAGGCTAAGGCCGTCAACTTTGGGATTGTTTACGGGATTAGTGATTACGGTCTATCAAAGAACATTGGGATTAGCCGGAAGGATGCCCGAACGTTTATCGACAAGTACTTTGCGGAGTATCCCGACGTTAAGAAGTATACGGAAGACGTTGTCAAGGCGGCCGAAGAAACGGGCTACGTTGAAACGATCGCCCATCGGCGCCGGTACCTTCCAGACATTAATAGTAAGAACTTCAATAAACGGTCGTTTGCTGAACGTACGGCCATGAACACACCAATCCAAGGTAGTGCGGCCGACATTATTAAAATTGCAATGATCCACATGCAGGAGGCCTTAAAGGATTACCAAGCTACCATGCTGCTACAGGTTCATGATGAATTGATTTTCGAAGCACCGGAAGAAGAAATTAGTCAGTTAGAAAAACTGGTTCCGTCCATTATGGATTCAGCCGTTCACCTCGATGTTCCGTTGAAGGTTGAAAGTCACTATGGGGATACTTGGTACGATGCGAAGTAAGGATAGAGATGGGGGAGCGAAATGCCAGAGTTACCAGAAGTTGAAACGGTTCGGCGGGGATTAACGGAATTAGTCGGGGGTGCCACGATTGACCACGTCACCGTGAACTATGAAAAAATGATATCACCAGATAGTCCTGAATTTGAATTATTATTGGAGGGTCGCACGCTGGAACAAATTGATCGGCGGGGAAAATATTTGCTGTTCCGGTTTAACGGGGGATTAACCATGGTGTCCCACCTTCGAATGGAGGGCAAGTACGATGTTCAACCCGAAGGCGCACCGATTGCCAAGCATACCCACGTTATTTTTCATTTGACGGATGGTCGGGAGTTACGCTATATGGACTCCCGGAAGTTTGGCCGGATGGCGTTGCTGCCAACGGGGCAGGAGGATCAGCTATCCGGAATTAAACGCCTGGGTCCTGAACCAACCCCCACAACTTTAACCCTCGCTTATATGAAGCAGGAATTTAGTAAGAGCCGCCAGGCGATTAAGCCCTTTTTGCTGGATCAATCCCACATTACGGGATTGGGGAATATTTACGTTGACGAGACGTTGTGGATGACAAAGATTCACCCGTTAACCCCAGCCAAATTGCTAACGGACGATGAATTAGCCATGTTACGTCTTAATATCTTAAATGAAATTGAACTGGCGATTGCTAATCACGGGACCACGGTTCATTCGTTTTCAACCGCCTACGGAAATGCGGGGAGTTTTCAAAATTCCCTCCATGTTTATGGTCGGGCCGGGGAACCGTGTGAACGATGCGGCACCTTGATTGAAAAGACTAAGGTCGCGCAACGGGGGACGTCATTTTGTCCCTACTGCCAAATTCAAAAGGAGTTAATTAAAAAATGACAACGTGGCTAGGGTTAACGGGCGGAACTGCCGTGGGAAAGTCAACGATTGCAAACTTTTTTGCCGATCAGAGCGTTCCCGTTGTCGATGCTGATCAGGTTGCCCGCCAGCTTGTCACTCCGGGTACCCCCGGATTAACCGCCTTGATCTCTGAATTTGGGCCCGAAATCGTAGCTGAAAATGGGACGCTGGATCGAAAAATGCTGGGACAGCTGGTGTTTCATCAACCCGCTGAACTTACCCGCCTAAACCGTGTGATGGCGCCCTTGCTGCTTCCTGAAATTCTTCGACGGATGAAGCGTGAACGAAATTCAGAGTTAGTGGTTCTGGACGCCCCAACCCTGTTTGAGGCGGGGTACGTTCCGCTAATGGATCTTACCATGGTCGTTGTGCTATCACCGGCTAAACAACTAGAGCGATTAATGGCCCGGGACGGATTAGATCAACAGGCTGCCGCTGAACGAATTGCCAGCCAATGGTCACCATCATTTAAGGCCAGTCAAGCAGATGTTGTCATCGATAGTTCGGGAACGATTGCTAAAACCCGGAAAAAAGTGTTAAAATGGCTTGATGACACTGATTTTAGTGGCTGATAAAGTTTAGTAATGAGGTGACAACGATGCAATGCCCACACTGCCATCATAATGGTTCTCGGGTTGTTGATAGTCGACCAACCGATGACGGACGTGCGATTCGTCGACGGCGGGAATGTGAAAACTGCGGTTTTCGATTTACAACGTTTGAACGAATGGAAGTCACACCACTTTTGGTGATTAAGAAAAACGGGGCCCGTGAAGAATTCAACCGGGAGAAAATTCTCCGGGGAATTATTCGCTCAGCTGAAAAACGGCCCATCGGTATGGATACAATGACTAGAATTGTAGACGAGGTTGAAAACAAGGTTCGCTCACTAGGTGAAAACGAAGTGGCCAGCCAAGTAGTCGGCGAGTATGTGATGGACGAATTGCGGACGACTGATGAAATCGCCTATATTCGGTTTGCCAGCGTTTACCGGCAGTTTAAGGATACTGGGGTCTTTTTGAACGAGTTAAAGGACATGATTGAAACGGATAAGAAGAATCAGGACGGGCATAAGGGGTAACAAAAATGGAAAATTCATGGCATCAATTGAATTTACGCTCGGGCTTTGTTGCCAGTGTAACGGGATGGATAACTGACCTGGACTGGCAGGTCCTGGCGCAACTCTATACCCCCTTCATTGGGTCATTGTCGGCGACCGTTTATACGACACTCTTTTGGCGTTTTACCAGTGGGGAAGAGCTTCAGACCCACGCCAAACTTCAGGAGGCACTGAACGTTAGTCTTCAGGATTTTTATAATGCCCGCCTAAGATTAGAAGCAGCTGGGTTGCTGACCACGCGAGTGAGTGAACGTGATGCGCAGCCTGTTTTTTATTATCAATTAAATCCGCCAGTAGATCCTGGCGATTTTTTTAACGATGATCTATTAAGCGTGCAGCTATTGAGTATTGTTGGGGAGTCCGAGTATCAGCGGTTGGTGGATCATTTTACCGTGGTGCCGGAATCGGGCAATGACACCCAAAATATTACTAAGAATTTTTTGGAAGTTTTTCATCCAAGCGATCAGCAGTTGAATCAACTGCCAGACCCAGTCCTTAAGGGACGCCATAACCTGACAAATAATCAACCTGAATCGAACCGATTGGATCAGGTGGATGACTTTGACTTTCAGTTACTTGGTCAGATGCTGGAGAAATCCTATATTAATTTGGACCAGTTGAATGCTCAGCGTCAGTTGATTTTAATGGAACACGTCACCTATGGCATTGATGAGATTGAGATGAAACGGTTGATCGAAACGGCTACGAATATTGCAACCAATGTGTTTGATCCCGAGCAGTTTAAACGGCTCGTTGTTAATCAATTTAACCAGTCCCAAAGGCCGGTTAAATCTGAAACCCAGCGGGAAACAACTTCGGTGGTTCAACCTAAGGTACCGGCGACAACTGGCACTGAGGACCAACTCATTCAATTTGCTTCTGCGCTAGCTCCCGTCAACTTCCTTCAGGCCCTTAAAAATGAGCAGGGGGGATACGTGACGGATGGTGAACAGCGGGTGGTTCGGAACTTAGTTAACCGACAATTGTTTGCACCATCACTGATTAACATTATGATTTACCACCTGTTAGTGGATGAAAACCGGCCGACCCTCAATAAAAATCTCTTGGATGCCATTGCCAATGATTGGGCCAGGGATAAAATTACAACGCCGCAGGGAGCGATAGCAGAGATTCGCAAACACCAGCAGCAAGCCAGCCAACCAAAGAAGACCAAACAGCGGTCCAGTCGTAATCAACGTCAGGGAAAGGCCGTTACGGAGACGCTGCCGGATTGGGCCAAAAACCCAACCACGCAGTCAACCGAGAAGCTGTCATCGGATGAACAAGAAAAACTGAAATCACGAATCAAGGCAATGCGGGAGTCCACTAAGAATAATCAAACTAGTGATAAGGAGGTGCGTTAACCATGGAGAGTTTAAACGAGATGATGGCCAGTTACATGCGCCGTCACAATGTTGATCATAACTATGAAGAACTGATGAGTCGGGTTCTAAAGGACCCGGATGTTCAAGCCTTTTTGGCCCAGCATGCTACTGAACTGAATGAAGATGCCGTGCAAAAGTCGGCCGCAAAACTGTACGAGTTTGTGAACGAGAAGGATAAGGTAGCGAATGGACAGTCTTCGTTTGCGACGGGATATGAACCGCGCTTAGTTTACGCTAACCATTTAATTGACGTGGCCTACGAACCGACTAGGGAAACGAAACAGCGCGAGCAGCAGCAGATTTTAGCGAACCGGGTGCATGCAATTTCAATGCCGAAAAACATTCGGGAAGCCAGCCTAGAAAACTTTGACGTGGATGATGCTTCCCGTAAGGAGGCCATTAGTGCGGCTCTGGACTTTATTGATGTCTATTCTGCCAGTCCGAAACGTCGGCATCAGGCCCTTTATCTTTACGGCAGCTTTGGGGTGGGTAAGACCTACTTACTGGGTGCCGTTGCAAATGAACTTGCTGAACGGGGATTTAAAACGACGTTAGTTCATTTTCCGAGCTTTGCCGTGGAAATGAAGAGCGCGATCGCCACTAATTCCGTGCAGGATAAATTAGATGCCATTAAACGGGCCCCGATTTTAATGATTGATGATATTGGGGCTGATGCGATGTCGGCGTGGGTACGGGACGAAGTCTTTGGGGTCATGCTAGAATATCGGATGCAGGAGGAACTGCCGACGTTTTTTAGTTCTAATTTTTCAATGGCCCAGTTAGAAAGGGAACACCTTCAAGTGACGACTAACGGTGGCGATGAACCCCTTAAGGCGCAGCGACTTATGCAGCGGATCCGCTTTTTGGCTCGTGAAATTGAAATGATCGGGGTTAATCGCCGGCCCCATTAGAAAATCGCCAAGTTTCCTAAAAGTCCCTTGACTTTAATTTGGGAAGAGTGTTTAATTATCAACGTAAGTAACGAAGACATGATGACTAATTCTCAGTGTCAGAGAGGCTAACCCCGTCTGAAAGTTAGCTGACTAGGATTAAGTCGTTACCACTTTGTTAAATCGTTAGGTGGATAATACCTAACCGGATCGTTTCGTTATCAACGAGTAGAGTTCACCTAACCATAGGAATTAGGTGAAGAATTCGGGTGGAACCACGTTATTAACGTCCCCAGCACAGGTGTTTTTGTGCTGGGGACTTTTTTATGCAGGTTCGGCCCCTAATTAAAAGGAGAGTGTACGTAATGGCAGAATTATCAGTGACGTTCCCCGATGGTAGCGTTAAGTCGTTTGACCAAGGGGTAACGAGTGAAGACATCGCCAAGTCCATTTCAATTAGTTTGGCGAAAAAGGCTGTCGCAGCAAAGGTGGATGGCGTGCTTGTCGATATTTTAGAACCCATCACCCACGATGCAACGGTTGAAATTGTAACAAAGGATTCTAAGGACGGGCTAACTGTCGCTCGGAATACGGCAGCTGTCTTGTTGAAGCTAGTCTTAAAACAGACCTACCCTGAAATTCATTTTGGTGAAGCCCGGGCCGATGAAGATGGCTTTTTTGTCGACACGGATAAGGCGGACGGCCAAGTCAGTGCGGATGAATTAGATGGCCTGGAATCTAAGATGGCAAAGCTGGTGCAGGCAAAGCTGGCCGTTGAGCACGTTACCTTAAGTACTGCTGATGCCCTTAGCCAGGTTGCCGGCGACCCTTACTCAACTGAGTTGGTTAATGATGTGGTTGATGACAAGGTCAGCTTCGTTAAGATCAACGATGAGTTAATCCTTCAGGATGGCCCACAGTTACAAACGACTGGGGACCTCAAACAGTTTAAGCTCCTTTCTGTTGCTGGTGCTTACTGGTTGGGAAAATCTTCTAACCCAATGCTGCAACGGATTTACGGCACGGCATTTTACAAGAAGGCTGATTTAGACGAAGATCTAAAGCAGCGTGAGGAAGCCCGGGAACGCGATCACCGGGTAATCGGGAACCAATTGGACCTTTTCTTTGTTGATCCAAAGGTTGGGGCCGGATTAGCCTACTGGATGCCAGATGGTGCTACCATTCGCCGGACGCTGGAACGTTACATTATTGACAAAGAAGTCACTCACGGTTACCAACACGTTTACACGCCGGTGCTGGCTAACTTAGACCTATACAAGACGTCTGGACACTGGGATCATTACCGTGAGGACATGTTCCCACCAATGGATATGGGGGACGGAGAACTGCTTGAATTGCGGCCGATGAACTGTCCAAGTCACATTCAGATTTTTAACCATCACATCCGGTCCTACCGTGAACTCCCACTTCGGATTGCCGAACTTGGCATGATGCACCGGTACGAGAAGTCTGGCGCACTTAGTGGGCTTCAGCGGGTGCGGGAAATGACGCTGAACGATGGCCATACGTTTGTGACTCCCGATCAGATCCAAGAAGAATTTACTAAGATCCTGAAGCTGATGGTTGAGGTTTATTCTGACTTTGACATTAACGACTACACGTTCCGGTTAAGTTACCGGGATCCAAAGAACACCGAGAAGTACTTTGACGATGACGAGATGTGGAACAAAGCTCAAAGTATGTTGAAGGGGGCCATGGATGACCTCCACCTTGACTACGTTGAAGCTGAAGGGGAAGCGGCCTTCTACGGTCCTAAGCTGGACGTTCAAACGAAGACGGCGATGGGAAATGAAGAAACGCTTTCTACCATCCAATTAGACTTTATGCTGCCAGAACGCTTCGACCTCACCTACATTGGTTCAGATGGTCAAGAGCACCGGCCAGTGATGATACACCGGGGTGTCATTTCAACCATGGAACGGTTTGTCGCCTACCTCATCGAAATGTATAAGGGGGCCTTCCCAACCTGGCTGGCTCCACACCAAGTTCGAATTATTCCAGTTTCCGAAGAAAAACACGGAAACTATGCTGAAGGGTTACGAAAAGAGTTTGCCGCTGCTGGTGTCCGGGTTGATGTTGATACCCGGGGCGAGAAGATGGGCTACCTGATTCGGGATGCCCAGACCCATAAGGTACCTTATACGGTCGTTGTTGGTGAAGATGAAGTGAATAACAATACCGTTTCAGTTCGCCGTTACGGGGAACAAGAGACCAAGACGGAAACTAAACCAGAATTTCTGGCCGAAGTATTGGATGATATTGCGTCCTACAGTCGAAATGGGAAACCAGCAGAAAACCAACTTGAAAAGAAGTTGGATGCCGAGACAAAATAACTTCAAATTTCATGAGTGTGACCTTGACAAGAACAGGGGATTCAAGTAATATAGAAAACGTTGATAAATTAAGTAGAGGCCACCGCTTCTCACCTAGCGACGTTGATGTTACTGGGCCAGATATCTTGTTAATTTTAAAATTTTCTTGAAAAGAAATTAACGGGTGCGGTATGCTGAATACTGCACCCGTTTTTTATGGCGTTAAGCCATAATTGGTCTCATATTTTAATGGAGGTGAATTACCATACCAAAGAAAGACACAAAGAAGAACATGATGGTGAATGATGGAATTCGTTCGCGTGAAGTTCGCTTAATTGACGATGAGGGGAACCAGCTTGGTGTTAAAGCAACAAGTGACGCTCTGAAAATGGCCGATGATGCAGAATTAGACTTAGTTTTGGTTGCGCCAAAGGCTAAACCGCCCGTTGCCCGGATTATGGACTACGGAAAGTACCGGTTCGAACAGCAGAAAAAGGACCGTGAAGCCCGGAAAAACCAAAAAGTTGTCAGCGTGAAGGAAGTTCGGTTAAGTCCCGGAATTGACGTGAACGACTTCAACACGAAGTTGAAGAACGCCAAAAAGTTCTTAGCAAAGGGCGAAAAGGTCCGCGTTTCCATTCGGTTTAAGGGCCGTGCCATTACCCATAAAGATTTGGGTCGTGACGTCTTAAACCGATTTGCTGCACAAACAGCAGACGTTGCTACCGTTCAACAACATCCTAAGATGGATGGACGGAGTATGTTTTTAATGTTAGCTCCGCTAAAGGATAAAAACTAAGGCGACTAACGTTAAAGGCTGTAAATTTTAAGGAGGAACATTTCTACTATGCCAAAGATGAAGACGAACCGTGCTGCCGCAAAGCGTTTTAAAAAGACTGCTAACGGTGGTTACAAGAGTGCCAGTGCTTACACTAGTCACCGTTTCCACGGTAAGACTAAGAAACAACGTCGTAACTTACGTGGAACTCGTATGATGAACGAGACAACCGTTAAGACTTACAAGAAGTTGTTATTAAACAAGTAATTCAGTTTACTTGATTGTGGGTCGATTAAATCGACATATCGTTTTTGATGATTTAGGAGGAAAAGAATATGCCACGAGTTAAAGGTGGAACAGTTTCACGTAAGCGTCGTAAGAAGATTCTCAAGTTAGCTAAGGGTTACCGTGGTTCAAAGCACCGTTTATTTAAGACGGCTAAGGACCAAGTAATGAAGGGTTACCAATACGCTTACCGTGATCGTAAGACCACTAAGCGTAACTTCCGTCGTCTTTGGATTGCCCGGATTAATGCGGCAGCCCGGATCAACGGTTTGAGTTACAGTAAGATGATGCACGGTTTAAAGGAAGCCAACATTGACGTTAACCGTAAGATGTTAGCTGACTTAGCCGTAAATGATGCAGATGCATTTGCTGCATTAGCAGAACAAGCTAAAAAGGCTTTATAAAATTAACTCGATGTTTTATTGAGTTAAAAACCAGTCCCACGGGTAGTAATCACTATCCGTGGGACTGGTTTTATTTTTGATTAATCGTTCGTTAAAATAATTTTTCCGTGGTGGCCAGAGTCTAAATCTTTATGGGCTTCGATAACCCCGGCTAAGGAAAATGGTTGGGTTTCACCGACTTCGATGTCGAGCATGCCGTCACCGTAGAGATCAACCATATAATTGAGGGCCTTACCTGTTTGGTGGTAAGTCGCATCATTCATTTCAATGAAGGTGATGTCGGGGGCGGCTTGTCTAATCGAATTTGGAATGTGAGTTAGAGATAGTAAAATGCCGGTTGGCTTAAGCAGGTCTAACGCCATCTGTAAATGGTCGGCTCCCCGTGACGCATTCACTAAGAAATTAGTTCGGTGTAGTTCATCAATGTTTAAAGCATGATCATAGGTCAAGACTTGATCGGCGTGCAACTGTTGGGCCCGCTGGGTGTTTCGGGGGGAGACCACTGCTTGCGCCCGATGACCCAGTTGTTTAGCGATTTGAAGGGTTAGCGACCCTACCGCTCCGGTTGCGCCCATGACCGTAATCATTTGGTCTTCGGGTAATTCGGTGGCCCCAAAGAAAATATCGTAGGCGACGGTTCCGGGGGTTGGAAGTGCGGCGGCCTCAGCTAAGGGTAGTGCTTCTGGTTTTCTGACCATTCGCTTTTGGCTCACGGGAACGTATTCACCATAACCGCCAATGTTAGCCTTGCCAATCACGACTTCGCCAATGGAAAATTGATCAGCATCTGAACCTTGTTTGACGATTGTGCCAACGATATCCGTCCCAGGAACAATGGGGAAGTTCATTGGCCGATCCTTTTGGGTTTTGCCTTCTCTCATTAAGGCGTCGTAGGGAGTGACTCCAACGGCCATAACCTTAACGAGCATTTGGCCTGGTTTAAGGTCTGGTTCGGGCAGGTCGAGGTCCGTAAAAACATCTGGCCCACCAAATTGATTGAATCCATAACTGTACATGTAAAACGCTCCCTTCAGTGGCTAATTGTTCCAAGTTTATTGTACTCCAGTTATCAAGTGGTTTCATTCCTGGTGCCTTGTGATAAGATTGGAACAATAGTGGTCAAACGGGGGAAAATTGCGTATAATATTCTCCTAGATGTAAATTGGGCGGAGCATGCTCAAAGAGGAGGAATTTGGTAATGATTGATCAGTTTAAACCCACGTGGATGGTACCCGCAATCTACGATATCACGCCAGACCAACTAAATAAGCACGGGATTCGGGCAATCTTAACTGATTTAGACAATACCTTAATTGCCTGGAACAACCCGGACGGGACCCCCGAATTACGGCGGTGGATGTACCAAATGCACGACGCTGGAATTACAATTGTGGTGGTTTCAAATAATAGTGCTGCGCGAGTCTCACGGGCAGTTGCTCCCTTAGGGCTACCGTTTGTGTCACGGGCGTTAAAACCCGGAACTTCTGGCATTGAACGGGCCCGGCGCAAGGGACATTGGTCAAAGAATGAAGTGGTGATGGTTGGGGATCAACTGATTACTGATGTTTGGGCAGCCAACCGCGACGGGGTCCGCAGTATTTTAGTAAAACCAATATTAGAAACTGATCGATGGAATACCCGGTTTAACCGGCACTTTGAAAAGAAACTATGGCGGCGACTTAAAACCGCCCATGATGATTTAGATTGGCAGGAGGACATTAATGACCGAAAATAAAACGGATGAGTTACTGATTGACGGAGAACCCCTTTACTGTATTGGGTGTGGGGCCCGAATTCAGACAGCTGATAAAACCCAGCCTGGGTATACGCCAGCTTCAGCCTTAAAAAAAGATTTCGATAAAACTGAAGTGTACTGTCAGCGCTGTTTTCGGTTGCGGCACTATAACGAAATTACCCCCGTTGGCCTAACGGACGATGACTTTTTACGGTTGTTGAGTCAAATTCGGGATGCTAACGCCTTAATCGTTTACGTGGTTGATATTTTCGACTTTAACGGCAGCTTGATTCCCGGTCTGCACCGATTTGTTGGTGAAAATCCAGTGTTACTGGTTGGAAATAAAGCCGACTTGATGCCGAGTTCAATCAAACAGTCAAAGCTGAAGGATTGGATCCGGCAGCGGGCCAACGAAGCTGGAATTCGGCCAATTGATACGGCGTTAATTAGTGCAAAGACGAATCAATCGGTGGATGAACTGCTTCAGTTAATCGATCAATACAGGGGAGATAGAGATGTCTACGTTGTCGGTGTCACTAACGTTGGTAAGTCGACGTTAATTAACCAAATTATTCGGCAGAACACCGGGGCCAAGGATGTCATTACGACCTCTCGCTTTCCGGGGACAACGTTGGATCGAATTGAAATTCCATTGGATGATGAACACGTTTTAGTGGACACCCCCGGAATTATTCAACCGGAACAAATGGCCCATTACCTGTCGGGAAATGATTTAAAGGTCGTTACACCGCAAAAAACGATTAAGCCCAAGGTGTATCAGCTTAACGATGGCCAGACCCTATTCTTTGCTGGCATGGCTCGGTTTGACTACATCAAGGGCCCGAAGCACGGCTTTACCCTATACTTTGAAAATAACTTATACGTTCACCGGACTAAGCTTGAAAATGCCGATCAATTTTACGACAAACACGTGGGGGATTTATTAACGCCGCCACATGCGGACGATGAAGCCCTGCCCGAATTAGTTCGGCATGAATTTCATACCGATGAAAAAAGTGACCTGGTCTTTGAAGGCTTAGGATGGGTGACCGTTCCAGCTGGGGTGACCGTAGCTGGTTGGGCACCTAAGGGCGTATCAGTCATATTACGCCGCCCCATGGTTTAATCGACTAGCAGACTTGAAACAACTTGGAGGAAATTAAATTTAAATGACTTTACGTGGAAAACAAAAACGCTATTTACGGGCCCAGGCTCACTCGCTAAAACCCATCTTTTCGGTTGGAAAGAACGGGCTCACGGAGGCGTGGCTGAATCAATTGACGGGCGCCTTAGAAAAACGGGAACTCATCAAAATTAACTTACAGCAGGCCGCTGATGTGACGACTAAGGAGACCCAGGCATTCATTGAAGAAAATACCCCAATTGAAGTGGTACAATCGATTGGTAGGGTCTTAGTACTTTACTTACCGGCGAGTGACGAAGCTAACCAGCGCTATTCAGTCACCGTTAATCACATGTAAGGAATCGGGGATGCATTTTGGCTAAAACGACGACGCAACTTCGTCCTGAGGTTGCAATTCAGGTACAGGTGGATGAAATTAAGCCTAAGCACCGTATCGGGATCTTAGGTGGGACATTCAATCCTCCGCATATGGGACACCTCATCATGGCGGATCAAGTCTGTACGCAGCTGGATCTCGAACAGGTTTTGTTTATGCCTGATGCACTTCCACCCCATATTGATCAAAAACTGACTATCCAGCCAGAGGACCGCGTGAATATGGTAAAATCGGCGATTGCTGATAACCCCAAGTTTGGCCTTGAGCTAGAGGAGGTCAACCGGGGCGGGAAGAGTTATACGTTTGAGACGATGAAGATCTTGACGGAACGGCACCCTGAAAATCAGTACTACTTCATTATTGGTGGCGATATGGTCGATTATTTGCCAAAGTGGTATCGAATCGAGGATCTTGTGCACCTGGTTCAATTTGTAGGGGTCGGTCGGGAAGGGTTTCGGTGCGAATCACCCTATCCCGTCATGTGGGTTGATGCACCAGAAGTTAACGTCAGTTCCACGCAGATTCGTCAATTGGTTAGCCAGCGGCGATCGATTCGCTACCTGGTTCCCATGATGGTTGAACGTTATATAAAGGAGCATCAGTTATATCATGACTAAGGATTTGGTTTATCACGAACACCTAACGCCTTACACCCGGGAAGAACTTGTCGAAAAGATTCATACCCAACTGAAGAAACCCCGATTTGAACACGTTTTGCGGGTTGAACAAGTTGCAATGGAACTCGCTAAGGAAAATGATGCGGACGTTGAACGGGCTAGTATCGCGGGATTATGTCACGACTACGCTAAGCAACGGCCCGACGCTGATTTTATTACGGCAATTAAGGCCTACCACATGGATCCCGACCTCCTCAACTATGGCAATGCCATCTGGCATGGTCTCGTTGGTGCCGAGCTGGTAAGACGGGAACTATTAATTGACGATGAAGAGATTTTAAATGCCATCCGGTACCACACAACGGGAGCTCCCTACATGACAACGTTGGAGCAGATTATCTACATGGCCGATTATATTGATCCAAAACGGGATTTTGACGGGGTTGAACAGGCGCGACAGTTATCACACGAAGACTTACCGAAAGCCGTTGCCTACCAAACGAAGCGGACCCTGGCCTATTTAATTGCCAAAAATGCACCAGTCTATCCTGCGACTCTAACGACGTATAACGCCTGGGTGCCTCAATATTCTGACTTATAAAAGGGAGTAAATGAATGAACAGCAAAGAAATTTTAGAAATTGCCGTTAAAGCGGCTGACAGTAAAAGAGCTGAAAATATCGTTGCCTTAAATTTAGACGGGGTTAGTTTAGTTTCCGACTATTTTTTAATTATGGATGCGGGATCTGGTCGTCAGGTGCAAGCCATCGTCGATGCGATTAAAGACGCTGAAGAAAAGGCCGGCGTAACCGTAAAGTCCGTTGAAGGTAAGGATGCCGCTAACTGGATTTTAATGGATTTGGGTGACGTCGTGGTTCACGTCTTTAAGTCCGATCAACGTGGTTACTACAACCTCGAAAAATTATGGTCACAGGCACCTGCCATTGACGTTGCCCAATGGGTGACTGAATAATGGAAAACTATACGACATTTGCTGAGCTGTACGATGAGCTCTTCGATCCAGCCATGTACGATCAGTGGCTGGATTTTGTCGTGTCAAACGTCAAACCGGGTGACGGTCCCGTATTGGACTTGGCCTGCGGAACGGGACGGTTAGCGGTTATGATGGCTAAGGCCGGCTATGAGGTGAGCGGCTTGGATCTTTCAGCCGAAATGTTAGCGATCGCAGACCGGCACGCATGGGAAGTGGACGTGACGATTCCGTGGATGCAGGGGAATTTGTTAGACTTAGCTGGGGTTACCCCAGCCTCCGTGGTGACCTGTTTTGATGATTCACTAAACTATTTGGCTGATGAAGAGGAGGTCGGACTGGCGTTTAGTCAGGTGGAAAAGCACCTTGTTAGTGGGGGAACCTTTATGTTTGATGTGATCACCCCGTACCAAACGGATGACCTATATCCGGGCTATATGTATAATTATCACGATCAACACCGGGCGTTTTTATGGTCGAGTTACGGAACAGAAATCCCTCATGAAGTCGAACATGATTTAACCTTCTTTGTTTATAACGAAGAAAAGCAGGGTTACGATAAATTGAATGAGCTCCATCATGAACGAACTTACAGTTTGGCAACCTACCAAGAACTATTAGCGAAGGCGGGATTTTCCCGGGTTGAGGTAAGTGCGGATTTTGGGAATGGTGAAATCACACCGGAAACGACACGCTGGTTTTTTACGTGCCATAAGGAGGCGTAAACCCCATGTTACATGCGGTTGGCATTGTTGCGGAGTATAATCCATTTCATAATGGGCACCGGTATCAGCTGTTGCGAGCTAAGGAAATAACGGGGGCTGACGTAACGATCGCCATCATGAGCAGCAATTGGCTGCAACGGGGGGAACCGGCACTCCTTGATAAATGGGATCGAACCAAGTTAGCCCTGCAAAATGGGGTGGATCTGGTTATCGAACTGCCGGTTCAGTTTGCCGTCCAACCGGCTCACCGGTTTGCTATGGGCGGGGTCCAATTAGCAGCTGCAATCAACTGTGATTGGCTGGCTTACGGTGCTGAACACCCTGAGATCGATATGATGAACTTAGTTATGGAACAACCCCGGCAGTCAGATTTCTTTCGTCGGTTCGACCAAACGTATGCCGCACAATATGATCGTTTTCTTCAAGCCGCAACGGGAATTCGATTGACTGACTCAAATGATATCTTGGCGTTTGCTTACGCGCAGGCTAACCAGCAGTTGGGCTCACCCCTCCATTTAGTGCCCGTCAAACGGGAGCAAAGTCGGCACCGAGATCCAACTATTGAACGCTCAACCTCGGTTGCAAGCGGAACTGCAATCCGGCGAGCCGCTTTTAAACAGCGCTGGGACACGGTAGGGCGGGTAGTACCGGAAGCGACCTTGAACGCCCTTCAGCAAAAATCCGGGATCACCTGGGCCGACTTTTGGCCCCAGTTACAGTCGGGATTAGGGATCACCAATGTCAATCGATTGCGGGATTTCTATATGATGACTGAGGGAATTGAATTTCGGCTTCAGCGTGAAGCAAGGAGGTCAACTAATTTTGACCAGTTCATGCAGCGTGTGAAAACAAAGCGGTATACGTACACCCGGCTCCAGCGTCAGGCGGTATACGCGCTATTGCAGTTAACGCCCGATGAAATGATCGGTTCCGCAACGCTGCTCAGGGTTTTGGGGTTTAACGATACGGGCCGAGCCTACCTACACCAAGAAAAAAAGCGAACGGGTCTGCCGTTAATTACCCAGCTATCACCTGCGCTCGTTGATGGCGAGTATCAGGCTGAGTATAGGGCGGGCCTCATGCGCCAAATGGTGACGGGGGTTGAACAGGATTTGCACCGTCACCCGATTTATGCGGCATCATTATGAGTTGAATCATTTATTAGCTATCAAGGAAATCACCTTGACATTATATTTTTGAACGGGTATACTTATATCCGTTGCATTAGGAGGTCTTTGCGATGAAATGGTCGTTATCTGATAGCTTAAAGAATCAGGAACCACTTCAATTTGATGACACCTTAGACTTAAAGTCTGACTTGATGGATCGGTACCCGAGCGAGGTGTTGGATTTAACTCCCGTTCACGTTTCAGGTACCCTGCGTAATGAGGGCGGTCAGGTAGTATTGACGGCGCACATTACGACAACCATTACGGTTCCATCTTCACGGTCGCTTGAACCCGTAGCGTTACCAGAGGACTTTGAAATTAAGGAATACTATGTCAATACGCAGGCTGCACTGACTCAATTCGAGGAATCAGATGTTGTTTTAGTCATTGAGGACGACATTATTGATTTCGATAAAGCGGTTGGTGATAATATTCTTGCACAAGTCCCAATTCACATTCTGACCGATAAGGAAGAACAGGGCGCCCCAATGCCAAACGGCGAAGACTGGCGTGTCATTTCGGAAGCGGATCAGGAACAAGAGAAGAAGGACAATCAATCTGTTGATCCACGTCTTGCAAAGCTTAAGAATTACTTCCCTGATCAGGATGATAAGTAATCCCTTTGCAAGCCAATAAAAATTTCACTAGTGGATAATTTTATTTGAAGGAGGTGTTGGTCTTGGCTGTACCAGCACGTAAAACGTCTAAAACTAAGAAGCGCATGCGTCGGGGTCACATTAAGTTGTCTACTCCTAACTTGTCAGCATGCCCAAACTGTGGTGAACTTCGCGTAAGCCACATGGTTTGCCCTAGTTGTGGATATTACAATGGCCGTCAGGTTGTTGCTAGTAATAAGTAATCTATCGTTTGATAGACAATGAAAAACACCCAGAAGTCCGCGGCTTCTGGGTGTTTTTTTGTCGATTTAATGGGTAGCTCGAATTAACTTTTGAAGCCAGAGAGTGAGGCCGATTCCCGTAATAACCAGCATTAGGCTGCCAAATGGAGTAAGTGATAATCCGCCAATTTGAGTCAGTTTACCACCAAGCGTCGACCCCATGGCAATTCCAACGTTAAAGGCTGAAATATTAAGGGCGGACGCCATCGTGACGTCTTTAGGGGTGAACTTTTCGGCTAGCTGAACAATGAATAGCTGGAGGCCTGGGACACTCATAAACGCCATGAGACCCAGAAATAGCACGGCCATTAACCCAAGGTAATGGGTATTCATTAATAAAAAGAAACTCAGGGTAGCAAGGCCTAACCCAGTGAACATTCTTAACAGGGAGGTTAGCGGCGATTGATTTGCGAGCCGCCCACCAACGGAATTCCCAATTGCAACCATCATTCCGTACAGAACTAAAATTAAGATAATTGATCGAGGTTGCCAGCCCATATTTCTCATTAGAATGGGTGATAGATAGGTGTAGATGGGAAAGGTGGCCCCGTATCCGAATACGGTGATTAAGAGGGCCAGCAGAAGCTGCGGTTGCCCGAGGATCCGCCAAATCCCCCTAATTTCTGATCGTCCGGGAGTAGGAAGGTTTTTGGGGACCAGGATAAAATCGGCAATTAGGCCAATGACGCCAATCCCAACGATAAACAGAAAGGAGAAGTGCCAACTGGTCAGTTCACCGATAAACGTCCCAAGTGGTACTCCGGTAACGGTGGCGATGGTGAGTCCGGTAAACATAATGGCGATGGCGGAAGCCCGCTTGTTTTTAGGGACCACGTTGGCCGCAATTAAGCTTGAGATCGTCATAAAAATACCGTGGGCTAAAGCGGCAAGAATCCGACCAAGTAATAGAACCCAAAAGGCTGGCGCAACCGCTGAAATAAGGTTGCCTAAAATGAACAGCAGCATGGTAGCCATCAAAAGGGTTTTACGGTTGATCTGGCCGGTGAGAAGGGTAAGCAGGGGGGCTCCAATTGCGATTCCAGCTGCATACACTGTCACCGTTAGGCCCGCGGTTGAGAGTGAGATGCCAAAGGTTTTAACCAGCATGGGAATTAGGCCGACACTAATAAATTCGGTTGAACCAATTCCAAATGCGCTTACGGCTAATGCTAAGAGCGTTAACGTTGGGTGCGTGGGTCTTGATGTTGATTTAAGTGATGAATCCATTATCAATTCCTCCTAACAAAAAATAAGTATGCAATTGATTATACGGAGGAATTTAGGCTAAGCAAGTAGGTACCTAAAAGTAACCAGTAAAAACAACGCCCGTGTCAAACCGGATTAACAACCGAAAAAGGGAGGGTCACCGGAATTGGTTAAATTTCGGTGACCCTCCCTTTATATTAAATTATAGGCTTTTAAGCCTCAACGACTTCTAAATGGTCTTAAGCGAATGAGTTACTTAGTAAAGTCAACGACCATCCGACCAACAATTTGGTTGTTCTTCATTTCGTCAATGATATCGTTAACTTCATCTAGACGACGAGTCTGAACAATTGGGTGAACCTTTCCTTCGGCGCCAAATTGGAAGGTTTCGGCAAGGTCCTGACGGGTTCCCACTAAGGAACCGCGAACTTCGATTCCATCCAAAACAGTTTTGGCAATGTTAAGGCTCATATCCCCTTGAGGTAGGGCAACGGCAACAAGCTTACCGTCTGGCCGAAGTGCGTTAACTGATTGAGTAAAGGCATCGGTGGTTACGGCAGTAACTTGGGCGTTGTGAACCCCACCAACTTTTTCTTGAATTTGTTCTGAAACGTTCCCGTCGTGACGGTTGATTAAGACTTCTGCACCGTTGTCAGAAGCGGCTTGCAGCTTTTGTTCGTTGCCATCAACAGCGACTACGTGGGCCCCGAAAACGTTGTGAGCGTATTGGATGGCTAAGTTTCCTAAACCACCGGCGCCAACAACTTCAACCCATTGGCCAGGCCGAGTTTCCCCAACCTTTAAGGCCTTGTACATGGTAACACCGGCACAGGTTAATGAGGTTGCTTCAACGGGGTCTAATTCATCAGGAACCTTAACCGCATAGTTAGCATCGACGATACATTCTTCTGCCATGGCACCGTCAACCGTGTAGCCAGAGTTTAAGACGTTCCGGCAAAGGGTTTCCCGACCGGTCAAGCAGTATTCACAGTGGCCGCAACCTTTGTAGAACCAAGCGATAGAAACCCGGTCCCCAATTTTTAGGTTGGTAACGTCATCCGCAGTTTCGATTACTCGACCCACGCCTTCATGTCCGATAATCCGGCCAGGCACTTCACCAAAGTCACCAGCAGCAACGTGAAGGTCAGTGTGACAAAGACCACAATATTCCATTTTCACTAGGGCTTCACCATGGTGAATGGGGCGTAACTTAACATCCTTAATATCAACGTAACCGTCAACAGGGTCGCGAACAACAGCTGCTTTCATATCAATAACCTCTTTTTATTATCCTTTTTTTTAACACGGTTACATTATATCGAACTAGACCAAAAAAACAAGTGAATTTTTGAACAAAAAGTGGGATTTATAAAAAAATAATAAACTCATGAAAGTATAAAAATAAGCTGAGAAGCGCCTTACAAAAGACTCAGGATATGATAGAATAAACGTTGAATTGTGTTCATTTTGGGATCATCTAACACAAACAAAGCTAAACGGTTAGAGGGGTTAACGGATGAGTCGAATTTTAATAATTGAAGATGAGAAAAACCTAGCTCGGTTTGTTGAGCTGGAATTACAACATGAGGGGTACGAGGCACAGGTTGAGTTCAACGGTCGTTCTGGACTCAAAACAGCGTTGGAAGGTGACTTCGACGTCATTCTGCTAGATTTAATGCTCCCAGAGCTAAACGGAATTGAAGTTGCACGGCGGGTCAGGGAAGTGAAGACAACCCCCATTATCATGATGACCGCCAGGGATTCCGTTATTGACCGGGTTTCCGGGTTAGATCATGGCGCAGATGACTACATCGTCAAGCCGTTTGCCATTGAGGAATTGTTAGCCCGGCTGCGTGCGCTCCTGCGTCGAATTCACATTGAAGAAGAGCAGAAGAGCGTCAAACAAACGACGGTAACCTTTAAAGATCTGACCATTGAGAAAGAGAATCGGGTGGTTCGGCGCGGAACGGATGTGATCAATCTCACCAAGCGGGAGTATGAACTGCTACTTACCCTAATGGAAAATGTCAACGTGGTTTTGGCCCGGGACGTTTTGCTAGCCAAGGTTTGGGGTTATGAATCGGACGTTGAAACGAACGTAGTCGACGTTTATATTCGATACCTTAGAAACAAAATTGATGTACCCGGACAGAAGAGCTATATCCAAACGGTCCGGGGAACTGGGTACGTGATGCGATCATGAGTCAATCAAAGTCAGAGACGAAGGAACCAACTCGGAAACCGCGGTTTTCCTTAAAGTGGAAGTGGGCACTCAGCACGACGGTTGGCGTTTTAATTATCTTCTTAGCGATTATTGTGATCCTCTTTAACAGCTTTACATCCATCATGATTAAGCAGGAACAATCCCACGTTTCTGATTCGATGGTGGTTTTAACGGATAAACTGAGCGGAACGCAGGGGCCCTTAACGACTGATGATATTACTCAGCGACTGCAGGGTCAGCTGGCACCGATGCAAACTAATGGTAAGGCAGCCCGGCAGTTTGTTTTCTGGAACAACGTGAATGTCACAATTTTTGGTCCCAGTGGCGAGCGGCTGTTTGCCTCCCAAAATAATCGGGCCCGGTTCAAACGAATCCGGACGGACACGGTTGCTCGGAGTCAGGTCGCGGGTGAGTCTGGATTGATTGGCCGGGCCCCCATCATTTCTCGGTCGACGCACCAAGTGATTGGTTACGCTCAAATTGACGACCAGATGACAGACCTTCACCGAACTAGCCGACAATTAGGCGCCATTTTAGGTGTTCTTGCCCTCCTAGCGGTTTTCTGCGCGGCGGTTTACTGTTACATTATGGCTAGCTTTTTGCTGCGGCCAATGGAAGAGATTAGCGACACGATGAACATCGTTAGGGCTGATCCCCAAGCAGAGGTTCGGGTCCCCGATTTGAACCGGAATGATGAACTTTCGGATTTGGCCCAACTATTTAACGGGATGCTAGATCAGATGCAGCGGTATATTGATCAACAAACGGAATTTGTGGAAGATGTGTCACATGAACTAAGGACCCCGGTCGCTATTTTGCAAGGGCACATGGAAATGTTGAAACGCTGGGGGAAGGATGACCCAGAGGTTTTAAACGAATCCATTGATGCGTCACTTCAGGAAACCAAGCGAATGGAAAGTTTAGTTCAAGAAATGTTGGACCTCTCACGCGCAGAACAAATTGAATTGAACTTTGGCAATGAAATTACGAACGTGACTAAGGTCGTTCACCAAGTCTATAATGACTTTGAAATGATTCACCCCGACTTTACGTTTGTTTTGGATGACGACGTTGAAAAGGAAGTTGACGTTCAAATATACCGCAACCACCTTGAACAGGTCTTGATTATTCTGCTTGATAATGCGGTGAAGTATTCGACCAAGCGGAAGGAGATTCACGTGACCTATGAACGCAGCGAACGAAACGTTGATATTGCGGTTCAAGACTTTGGTGAGGGAATTGCCCCGGATAATATTGATAAGGTCTTTAACCGGTTTTATCGGGTCGATAAAGCCCGCAGCCGAAACAAGGGGGGCAATGGGTTAGGGTTATCCATCGCCCGACGTTTGATTGAGGCCTATCACGGGACGATATCGATTGAAAGTTCCCTGGGGTACGGGTCCATATTCCAAATTTCCCTCCCGATTTTAACGGGACAGGAAGTCGAAATTTTAGAGGAAAAACGGGATATGGCTGAAACGCAGCGGGACCAAAAGCCGCTTGCGTCTAACCTCTTAGAGGATCCTAAAGCCGAGGATCAGGCATCAAAACAAGATTAGAGTTAACGAAACGATCACTAACGAAATGGGCGACACGCTGAACTTCAATTGATTTTTGATTGGGATGAGCCGTGGAGGCCTTTTTTTTATGGTCGAAAACGGTTGGGCAAGACGTGAACTAAAAATAATTTATGTTATGTAAAGCAAATGATCAATAAAAAAGCCGACCTCTTCAGGTCGGCTTGGGTCATTATGATTGATCGTGATGCTGTTTACCAGCGTTTCGGTTACGGTTTTGAGGTTGTTCAATGACCTTTTTTTCTGGTTTTGGGGTGACCGGTTCCGTTGGAGTAACCACTTTAACGGGATGGGCCTTTATTTCTTGGTCGACTTGCCGCCGAATACGTGGGCGGTAGAGATTAATGATTAACGTTTGCAAGCAAGCAAAAATTCCACCAATGAAGAAGTAGAGTCCGAGTCCTGCGGGTGATTGGAAGGTAAAGACAAAAATCATAACGGGGGATAACCACATCATCATTTTCATTTGCTTCCGCTGATCCTCTGGCATTCCTACCATACTGAGGTAACCTTGAAGCAGGTAAATTAGGAAGGACAGAATGGCCAGGAGAATACTTGGTTTCCCCAGGGGAATTCCAAAGAAAACGCTTTTTGATAGCTCAGGTGAGTATCGAATAGCTGCGTACAGGGCGGCAAAGATCGGGAGCTGAATCAGAAGGGGTAGGCATCCGATGCCCCCGGTCATACTAATGTTATTATCCCGGTAGACCTTCATCATGTCCTGACTGACAGCGGCCCGTTCTTCTGGGGTCTGCGCTTCTTTTTGGCGTCGTTGAATGTCGTTTAACTGCGGTTTAACCGCAGACATCCGTTCTTGTTGTTCCGTGGATTTGCGAAGTTGACTGACCATCATCGGCATTAAAACTAATCGAACCAAGACGGTTAAAACAATAATGGCCCAGCCGTAACTGCCGCCAAAGAATTGTGCCAACCACTCCATAATGTGCTGGCCGGGTACGGCCAAATAATCATACACAAATCCGTATGGTTTACCGTTTTTGGTGCGCACACACCCGGAGAGGATTAATGCCAACGTTCCTAATAGTGTTAGAACGGAGGCCCGTTTTATTTTTTTCATGAACCAGAAACCCTTTCTTTCATCAACAGATTAAAGCAGATCCGTAAGAAAAATCTGCCCCACATAAACTTCATACTACTGGAAAAGGGGGGCCATTACAAATAATTTCTGTCCCTTTTTTGCTGGGTTTAGTACGCGACATTCCATAATGGGACCGGTTAGCGGGACGACGGAATGGCGTAAACAATGTAATTTGGGTTTACTAGGACGGTTTTTCCCGTGGAAATTCGACCCTTAAGAACATTAAGGCTGGTCGGGTCAATTTGGGTAAAGGTAAACCGCTTATCGGTTCCGTTATCCGTATAATGAACAAAGACGTCAATTTTGGCAGTGTCAGATTCCGCCTCGAGTTCATTAAGTAAAGCTAGAATTGTTTCAACAATGGTCATGAAAAGTCACTCCTTTGATTTTAAACGATGACCTCAAATTCAGTATCGTGGCGTAAGGGAATTTGAGTAAATTGAATGTTGGTAACCCGAGTGTATGGGGTGGGTCCCTTTTTTAGCGCCGCCATAAACTCATTCAAACTATTTGAATGAGCGGTGGCATAGAGCTCTACTTGACCAGATTCTAGGTTTTGAACCGTACCGGTAACGTTTAACCGGTTGGCTAGGGATCGAGTTGCCCAGCGAAAACCAACACCTTGAACCCGGCCGGTAACGATGATGTGAATGGATTTCATAGGGAAGACCTCCGTTCTTTCCTTCTATCTTAACATGTGGGACTATGATAAAATTTAGGGGAGCTTAATTAAAGGAGAAAAAACATTGGAATTCATTAAATCCACTAAAAATAACCGAGTCAAGGACTGGAAAAAGTTAACCACTAAAAAGGGCCACCAGAAGGATCGGGCTTACCTATTAGACGGCTGGCACCTTGTTAAGGAGGCAATTGCCGCGGAGGCCCCAGTTGTAACCCTTATTGGAACGGGCGATCAACTAGCCGAACATGGTGAGTTGTTGCCCGAAGGTGTAGAAACCGTGGAAATTAGCCTTGAAGTAGCCAACTATTTGGGAGATACGGTGACCCCTCAAGGGATTTTTGCGGTTGTGAGGATTGAACCTGCAACCTTGACCAATGCGAAAGCAGCTGAAGGCGTTTGGCTTTTCTTAGATCACGTTCAAGATCCAGGCAACATCGGGACCATGGTTCGAACGGCGGATGCGGCCGGCCTAACGGGGGTTGTGTTTGGTCGCGGAACGGCTAGCCAGTATACCCCAAAGGTTTTACGTGCGATGCAGGGAAGCCAATTTCACGTCCAAATCGTGGAAGCCGATCTGCACGAATGGATTCCAGCCTTTACCAACCGTCAATTGCCTGTCTATGGCACTAAATTGGACCCCCAAGCAAAATCCTACCGGGATGTTAGTCCCATGGATAATGGGGCAATTGTCATGGGGAACGAGGGCAACGGGATGGCCGATGATTTGTTGGCACAGACCACGCTCAACCTTTATATTCCGATTAAGGGTGAAGCTGAATCGTTAAACGTGGCGGTCGCCGCTGGAATTATGATGTTTCAATTAGTTCAGTAGGATTAAAGTTCCGTAACTTACTTACTTTTTAATTGCATTTTTTTGAAAAATGGTTATTATAGTCATCAAATATATGTTAAGTGAGCAGTTGAAAAAAGGAGCCTATTTATGACCGAAACTTCTTGGAAAGATGATAAAGAATACGTGGCGTTAGTGGCTGACCTGTTAGAGAAGCCGGAAGTTAAGCAACTGGGCAACTATGTTCAGCATCACCATTCTACCCGATTAGATCACTCAATTTCGGTTTCTTATCAAAGCTATAAGATTGCTAAGCGACATCATTTGGATGTTCGGGCAACTGCACGAGCTGGGCTGCTTCACGATTTATTTTACTATGACTGGCGGAATACTAAGTTTGATTTAGGCTCCCACGCTTTTATTCACCCTCGGGTAGCGTTAAGAAACGCAGAGAAACTCACCGCACTTTCGCCTAAGGAAAAGGATATTATTCTGAAGCATATGTGGGGGGCAACGGCTGCTTTTCCGAAGTACCGGGAAAGCTACATCGTTTCGCTAGTTGATGACTACGAGGCCATTCATGAGTTTATGGGCCCGTTTCGGGGTCGCATTCAGCAGTGGATGGAAAAAATTACCCCAAACGCTTAAATCAAGAGAATGTTTTGCCTGAAGGAGGATGTTAAATGACTGAAGCAGTTGACCTAAAGAAGTCGGAAGCCACCGATGACTATTGTTTATGTCCCCGGTTTACCAAGACCTTCTCATTCTTAGGGAAGAAATGGAACGGGCTGATTATTGATGTCATCTTAGATGACGGGCCCCAAAGGTTTAAGGATTTAGCCCGACACGTACCAAAATGCAGTGACCGGGTTCTAGTAGAACGATTAAAGGAATTAGAGCAAATGGGGATTATCACCCGGCAAACGTTCCCTGACTCTGCGTTGATTCAGTATGATTTGACGGAAAAGGGTCGTGAATTAAAGGATGTTATGGCTGCAGTTCACCTGTGGTCTGAAAAATGGTGGGATGAAGATACGCTTGACGCTGTTCCACAAAACGGTTAGACTAAATTCATCAAACAAATGACAAACATAAAACGTTGACGGAAAATTAGTAGGCTAGTGGGCTTAATCAGAGACGATCTCACCCCGGTGAAAGGGATCGGTAAGCAGCTAGTTGAATTCATTTCCTGAGTTGAAGGTTGGAATCCCCCTGGGTGAATAACCTTTCCGGTACCAATGACCGTTATCATTGCTGAGTGTGGCTCTAGGGCCAAATCAGGGTGGTACCGCGATGCTTCGTCCCTCAATATGAGGGATGGAGCATTTTTTATTAGTTCGTTTGTTAAATAATGGAGGAGAATGTATGTCGTTACAAGATAACTTAAACGCCTTACGCGATGAAGGCCTTGCTAAGATTAAAGCAACGGATAATTTGAAGTCGTTAAACGACATCCGGGTCGCCCTTTTAGGAAAAAAAGGGAAAATTACGGAAGTCCTGCACGGTATGAAGAATTTGCCCGCCGAAGAAAAGCCAAAGGTGGGGGCGTTTGCCAATACTGTCAGAGATACGTTAACCGAAGCACTAACTAGTCAACGTGAAAAATTAGAGGAATTAGCTTTAGACGCTAAGTTAAACGCGGAATCAATTGATGTGACGCTCCCAGGTACTCCGGTAGCCGAGGGGGAACCACACGTCATTCAACAGATTATTGATCAAATGTGTGATCTGTTTATGGGCATGGGGTACCAGGTTCTTAGCGGACCGGAAGTTGAAGAAGAGCGGTATAACTTTGAAATGATGAACTTGCCTAAGGATCATCCCGCTCGTGATATGCAGGATACCTTCTACCTGTCATCAGAAATTTTAATGCGGACCCAAACTTCGCCGATGCAAGCCCGGACGTTAGAGACCCATGACTTCAGTCAGGGACCTTTAAAGATGGTTTCGCCAGGGGTAGTTTTCCGACGGGATACGGATGATCCAACGCATTCCCACCAATTCCATCAAGTTGAAGGCCTAGTGATTGATAAACATATCACCATGGCTGATTTAAAGGGGACGCTCCTATTGATGGTGCACGAACTCTTTGGTGAAAAGTTCAACGTTCGTTTACGGCCAAGCTACTTTCCGTTTACGGAACCTTCCGTTGAAGCCGACATTACCTGCATGAACTGCGCGGGTAAGGGCTGCAGTGTTTGCAAAAACTCCGGTTGGATCGAAGTCCTCGGGGCTGGAATGGTCCATCCTAACGTGCTGAAAATGGCGGGAGTTGATCCTGATGTTTACGGCGGTTTTGCGTTTGGGGTCGGTCCTGACCGGTTTGCGATGCTAAAATATGGGGTTGATGATATCCGGGACTTCTATCTAAATGATGTCCGGTTCTTAACCCAGTTTTCAAAGAAAGGTTAGGTCAGTAACGTGAAAATTCCTTATAAATGGCTTAAAGAATACCTCGATTTGGACGTTTCAGCGGCCGAACTTGGTGAAAAGATTGAACGGACTGCCGTTGAAGTTGATTCAGTAGCGAGTCCAAGCGCCGGAATGAAGAAGGTTGTGGTGGGGGAGATTGTCGCTATGGAACCCCATCCAGATTCCGACCATTTAAATATTTGTCAGGTGAATATTGGCGAGGCAGAACCCACGCAAATCGTTTGTGGCGCTCCTAATGCTCAGGTGGGTAAGAAAGTCATTGCTGCCTTATCAGGGGCCCGAATTGCGGATAACATCAAGATTAAGAAGTCCAAGATGCGGGGAGTGCAAAGCAACGGAATGCTATGTGCCCTCCAAGAAATCGGGTTCCCAGAATCCGTTGTTCCAAAGGAATATGTTGATGGCATTTACTTCTTGCCGGATGATGCCGTTCCTGGCGCTTCCGTTTTTCCGTACTTGGGAATGGACGACGATTTAATTGACATTGATGTGACACCAAACCGGGGTGACATGCTTAGTGTTTATGGTACCACCTATGAATTAGCGGCAATTTATGACCAAACCCCACGGTTAAATCACCCGGACGTGCCGGAAAATACCGATCAAAAGGCAGCTGATCTCATTACCGCTAACGTTGATAAGGACCTAGCGGCAATTTATAAGTTGCGGGTCGTTCAAAACATTGAGATTAAACCTAGCCCAATGTGGATGCAAATTAAGTTATGGGATGCTGGAATTCGGCCGATTAATAACGTGGTGGATGCAACCAATTACATCATGCTGAAGTATGGTCAACCCCTTCATGCTTTTGATCTCGATAAATTTCATGGAAAACAGGTTAACGTTCGTTTAGCTCAACCGAATGAAACGCTGACAACGTTGGACGGAAACGACCACGAAACGAACCCGAATGATATTGTAATTGCCAGTGAGGATGCACCCATTATGTTTGCTGGGGTCATGGGGGGCTTAAACACTGAAATTGATGACACTACTAAAAACGTTGTCATTGAAGCAGCTGTGTTCGATCCGATTCGGGTTCGGAAGACGGCTCAACGGCAGAACTTGCATACGGATGCTTCACAACGGTTTGAACGCGGGGTTAACCACGGTGGCGTGCAAGAGGCCCTAGATGCTGCCGCCCAGTTAATGCACGATCAAGCAAATGGACAGGTGGCTCAAGGGACAGTAACAGGGAGTGACCAAGACGTTCAACCCGTTCTAGTTGATATCACAATCGACCGAATTAATAAGGTTCTCGGAACGGAGCTAAGCGTGGCGGAAGTAACCTCGATCTTTACCCGGTTAGGTTTCGGAGTTGAAGAACACGCCGGACTTTACAGCGTTTCGATTCCTTCCCGTCGCTGGGATATTACGATTGATGCTGATTTAATTGAAGAGGTGGCACGAATTTATGGTTACGACAATTTGCCAACCACCTTGCCAACCGGACAAATGACGTTAGGCGTCCTGTCACCGGCTCAACGTCAAATTCGAGCTACGCGAACGTCCTTAGAAGCGGCTGGATTAAACCAGGCTATTTCATATTCGTTAACAACGGAGAAGAAGGCGGCGCAGTTTGCACTCCAACCTACGGCGTTAACTAAGTTAGCATGGCCGATGAGTTCCGATCATGCCTTCTTGCGGACCAGCCTAATCAGCGGACTGCTTGATGATGTGGCTTACAATGAGGCCCGGAAGGTAAAAAACGTGGCTCTGTACGAACAGGGACGTGTCTTTTACCGGGAGGATGATCAAATTCGGCCCACGGAAGAAGAACATGTGGCCGGAGTGTTAACCGGAACCCTTAACGATTCGACTTGGAACGATCATGAAGCTAAGGTTGATTTCTACCAGATGAAAGGAATTGTGGAGCATTTGCTTAGGGACTTAGCGGTTGTTGGTCCCGTTGAGTTTGAAGCGACTGCTGACTACCCAGATATGCATCCGGGCCGGACAGCTGCCATTTTCGTACATGGTCACCGGGTTGGGTTCGTCGGTCAAGTTCATCCGCGCGTTGAAAAACAGTGGAAAATTAGCGAAACTTACACGTTTGAGATGAACCTTCAAATGTTAATTGATATGCAAAAGAGTGACGATCAATACAACCCAATCTCTAAGTACCCGGCGATTACCCGGGACATTGCCATGTTAGTGGATGCTAACGTGACTAACCAACAGGTATTAGAGGTTATTAAGAAGCGTGGGGGGGCCCATCTTACCCAGGTGAAATTATTTGATGTTTACACGGGGAGTAAGCTCCCGGCAGATAAAAAGTCGTTAGCTTATACGTTGACCTATCAGGATAAAACGAAGACTTTAGTTGACGAGGATGTTACGAAGGCCTTTGAAAAGGTTGAGAAATTTTTGGAATCTGAATTAGACGCCGAAATTCGGTAGTTAAGGTTCCGTTTAAAAAGCGAGTTGTCGGTGGTTTCGACAGATGACTCGCTTTTTGTGAATGTTTTTGTTAAATCCAACAACTGACGGTGCTAGGCGAATGTTTTTTTAGTATAATGAAAAAGATTACGGTAAAGAACGGAGGAAATAATTTGAATAATGGAACGGAACCTACGCCACCGCGTTCCAGTGGTTCACAGAAGGGGCAAAAAAGCCCAATGAAACGCATGGTTCTCTGGGTGATTGGACTACTGATTGCTTTAGTTGTTGTTTTAGGGATTGTGGGGTACCGGTACTTTCAGGAATCCCTGCAACCGCTAGATAAGGATAGCGACAAGGTCGTCCAAGTCTATATCCCGCTGGGAGCATCAAATAACAAAATTGGGTCAATTTTACAACACGATGGAATTGTTAAGAGCGGAACGGTTTTTAACTATTACGTTAAGTCAAATAACATCAGTAATTTCCGCGCTGGATATTACCAGCTTAAGTCTTCGATGACGTTAAAAACGGTTGCCCAGCAGCTTGAACGGGGCGGATCCGCCGAACCAATCCAGAGTACTAAGGGTAAGGTTCTTGTCCGGGAAGGTGAAGGCATTAAAGATATTGCCGCCGGGATTCCGGTTACCACCGACTTTACGAAGGATGAGTTTTTAGCGCTGATGAAGAATAAACAGTTCATCAATTCTTTAGCCGTTAAATACCCTGATTTACTGGGTTCCGCAATGAAATCCGAAGGGGTTCGGTACCGGTTAGAGGGGTATCTTGCTCCAGCGACCTACACGGTGGAAAAGAAGGGAACCTTAAAACAGTTAGTAACTGAAATGGTGGCTAAGCGGAACGAGGAACTGAAGCCCTACTTTAAGACCATTCAAAAGAAGGACATGACCGTTCAAGAAGTCCTGACCCTTGGGTCCTTAATTGAACGCGAAGGGGTCACAAAGAGCGATCGGCGTAAAATTTCCGGAGTGTTCTTAAACCGGATTAACGCAAATATGCCACTTCAATCAGATATTTCAATTTTGTACGCTCTGGATAAGACGAAGAAGACGGTTACCTATAAGGATCTCAAGGTGGACTCGCCGTATAATTTATACGTCAACTCTGGATTTGGCCCGGGACCGTTTAACAATCCAAGTATGGAATCCATCTTAGATGTTATTCACCCGAGTGACGTTAAGAAGGGGTACTACTACTTTATTGCGAATACCAAAACGGGGAAGGTCCACTTCTCAAAGACCTACGCTGAGCACCAAAAGTGGACTAAGAAATACGAAGAAGATAATAAGTAAGCATGACTAAAGGACGGCGACAAACGGATATGGCAGATTTAAAGCAACGGCCGATTATTGTTGGGGTAACGGGCGGTTCAGGAAGCGGAAAAACGAGCGTCAGTCGGGCAATCTTTGATCAGTTGGCGGGACATTCAATTATGATTCTTCAACAGGATTCCTACTATAACGATCAAAGCGACATGACGATGGAGGAACGGGCGGCCGTAAATTACGACCATCCGTTGGCCTTTGACACGGACCTGTTGATTGAACAGTTAACCGATTTATTGGCGTATAAGGCCATTGAAAAACCGGTTTACGATTATACTACCCTCACTCGAAGCGATCGGACGGTTCGCCAAGAACCCCGGGACGTGATTATTTTAGAGGGAATCCTCATTCTAGATGATGCCCGGCTAAGGGATTTAATGGATATTAAGGTTTTCGTTGATACGGACGACGATATTCGCATCATTCGACGGATTCAGCGGGATATGAACGAGCGGGGGCGGTCGTTGGAATCCATTATTTCGCAGTACTTACAGTCGGTTAAACCCATGTACCATCAGTTTGTGGAACCGACCAAGCGATACGCGGACATTATCGTCCCAGAGGGTGCGGAAAATCACGTTGCAATTGATTTGTTAACGACGAAGATCCGAACAATTTTAGCGCAGAGTGGTCATGATCAAATGAACTTTGAGAATTTTGACACAACAATTTGATTTAAAAGGTAAAAATGATTGGCAGAACTGCAGGCAAGTGGTATTGTTTGTATTGCTGATTTAAACGAAATTTTATGAAACAGGGGTGTCCATTGTGGCAGACGAAAAAACTTACCCGATGACCGAAGAGGGTAAAGTAAAGCTAGAAAACGAATTAGAAGACTTAAAAATGGTTCAACGACCTAAGGTAATTGAACGGATTAAGATTGCCCGGTCCTACGGAGATTTATCTGAGAACTCAGAGTATGAGTCAGCTAAGGACGAACAAAGTATGTTGGAAAGCCGGATCTCTACGGTTGAGCACATGCTGCAATTTGCTGAAGTGATTGATCATAGTGCAACCGATGAAGATGAAGTTTCCGTTGGTAAAACCGTGACCTTCCAAGAGGGTGCTGATGAACCAGAAACCTATACGATTGTAGGTTCTGCAGAGGCTGATCCAATGAACGGTAAAATCTCGAATGACTCACCAATTGCCAAGGGACTCCTTGGTCACCATAAGGGTGAAGACGTGACAATTGATATTCCTTCTGGGGATATGGCCGTTAAAATTGTTGATGTGAAGTAAATTAACTGAAGTTCCTAAAAAGGATCCAGGAAATCGTTTGATTTCCTGGATCCTTTTTAGGTTAGAACTCAATGTCGTTAACGACGACGTTTTTGCCAAAGAATGGTGCCACAGACGGTGATCAGGCTTAAAAGACTCAGACAAATTCCAAGGGTCATGTATGGTGGCCAGTAGGTGAATTTAACGTGGTTCTTTCCCTTATTAATTTTGATGGCATTAAACATCTGCAAGGTTCGGTAAACCTTGACGGGCTTTCCATTTACAGTGGCGTGCCATCCCTTTGAGTAAGGAATCGAGGTGGCGAGAACCGATTTTCGATCGGTTCCAGTAACGTCTCCTTCAACCGTGTGACTATTAAAGTGGGTGACCTTAAGTTGATTCTGCTTTAAGTCCTTGAGGGAGTTAATAACGGCAGGGTTATTTAACTCGTAAAGGGTGAAGTTCTGTAACCACAGATTATTTTTCTTAAGGGTAATGGTTAGGGTTTGCGGTTTCCCTTTGGCTTGGTTAGCAACGTTGACTAAAATGGTATTTCGCCAATAATCATACTGGTGAAGCTTTTTACCGTTTAACGTAATGGTGGCGTTACTTGGGACTAGGCTAGCTCCAAAGGTAAAGTAATAAGAATTGTTGGTTTTAGGGGTAAACTTGAACTCAACCGTTGCCGGTTTTAAAATATCCTGCTTCGTTAGAATGGTTCCGGTGAGTTTGGTTTGGCGGGGGATGTTTTTAAAGTTGACTTCATCAAAGTTTTGAACGAGGTAACTTTGCTTATCACGGCTCTTACCCGTTAAAGCAGCCAACCAGTTAGCCTGGTACTGGGATGGATCAAGAGTCGTATTCTTTAGGGATAGAATCGCATCGTTGGCCGCGTACCCGAAGGCAAGAGCGTACGGATTCTGATGGGTTGTGGACATCGTATCCGTCGAAATGACAGGATAGCTCTTCAAGTCGGCCCGGGTAGAGTCTGAGACTAATACGCTGTTATCGTGTGTGATTGGACTATCCTTTTGTTCAAAGTAGTACTTATAGTTAAGCAAGGCATCTGTAATTAAGGTTCCGTTAGAATCAACAACGAATCCATCGCCATTGGGATTTCCCATTTGACCGTAGAAGGTGGGGACCTGTGCTTCGAAGGTTGACCCAAAGAAGGAGCCGCCGTTATAGCCAACCTGCATGGGATCTACTTTATCCCTTTGGAAGGTTTTGCCAATCCGATATAGTCCCTGGTCTTGATCTTGTACGGTATTGGTTATTTTCTGCAGTTCGTCAGTATACTGGCCGTACTGGGTCTGACTGACGTAACTGATATTATTGAGGGATAGTGATGCGTTCATGCCCATTTCAACGGTAACAAGGGCGAGAACGACCCAAGGGTAATAACCCAACCGTTGATGCGGAATAATAATTAAGGCGAATGCTAGGGCAAGGGCGACCGTTCCGTAAATCAAATGATCACGGTTGAGGTAGCCAAACTGGTTTAAGTTAAGGCTGACATATAGGGTGATTGCAATCACGACAGCTGCTACAATGGCAGTGGCCGCCGTATTTGGAATGAAATTGGGTTGCAGCGTTTTGGCCGCCAGTAAAATCATCCAAAAGCTAATCACAAATGAAAACCGGTAGGGGTACCAAACCGGAAATTGACCGGCGTGCCATAGAAGGTCGAGGGGTTGCAAAAAGACACTGAGAAATAACACGAGGGTAACGACCCCGGCAGCGATTCTTGATGCCAGCTTGGCGGAACCGTTAAAAAAGAAGTAAAGAAAGCCTAGAACCGCGAACGCTCCAATAAAGAGGTTGGGGGTACCGTGGGGCATTTGATTGAAATTAAAGCTACCCATGAAAAATTTACCGAATAACTTAGGGACGTTATACTCGGCGGTCCATTTCCACGTTTTAACGGTGTAAGTCGTCTTTCCCTCCGTCAAGGAATAGAAGGTTGGCAGAAGTATCCAAGCGGCCAGAAGAGCGCTTAAAATGGACGACCAAGCAAATTTAAATAACCGTTTAAACCAGTTGCGCCACGTTTCAAATTGATCGACGGTCCGCCACAGGAAATAGAGAATCGAAAATAGGCAAATCATGTAGGCCATGTAGTAGTTAATGATGAACATGAGGGTTAGCCAAAAAACATAATGTCTCACACGACCCGTTGCAATGAGTCGGTCAAGCCCTAAGATAATTAATGGCAGTAGGATCAAAGCATCCAACCACATCACGTTTAACTGGTTTGCAATGGCCCAGCCCATGAGTGAGTAGGCCGTGGAAAAGGCGATAGTCAGTGGACCGCGTTGGATTTTTTCTTGTTGCAACAGCCAGGCAAAGGAGAGCCCAGCACTCCCGTACTTAAGAACGGTAATGAGGAAGATGCCGCTGGTTAGCGTTGCTTTAGGAAAAAATAGTAATAGCAAGTTAAAGGGGCTCATTAAGTAGTAGGCGTATAGCCCAACGGATTCACCACCCAAAGCCTTCTCAAAGGAGTAGAAAAACTGGGTTGGATGGTGTAAGATAGTTCGCCGGAAAAAGGCGAAAAAATCAACGTATTGCTGACCTAAATCTACCGTGAGCAGACTATCACTACCAAAGGGAGCCATGCCACGGTATGCAAAGTAAATGGTCATCAGTAAAGCGGGTAACAAAAAACTTCCCAGCAGGGTCAAAAACTGCTGCTTTGTATGACCATGGTTCAACCAAATTTTACGCAAACGCGCCACCTCATTCTTTAAATATAGTAAACATTAGGTCTTAAACCTGTACAAGTTGCTTTCAAATATCTAGAATATCATAGAATACTTAAATTTCCTTGAGTAAACGTAACCGAGCTAAAAATTTGGTAAAATAGAAATAGATTAATAAGGAGCGTTTGTCGTTGTGAAAAATTTTTATAACCGAAAGGTGAATCGGAAGCGGCCCACCTCGAAAAAACCAAATTCGAAGTCTCGGATTCCCTTCCGGCTTAATATTCTCTTTTTTATTGTCGCCATTTTATTTGCGGCACTGATTGGTCAATTAGTTTATCTGCAAATTATTTATGGTTCTAAGTTTAAGGCCGAGGTTAATTCTTCGGATAATACCGTTGAAACTACAAACGTTCAGCGGGGAATGATCTATGATTCAACGGGTCGGGTCCTCGTTGGTAATAAAGCACACCAAGCAATTACATATACGAAGGGATCCAACGTTTTGTCGTCTGATCTGTATAAAATTGCAAACAAGCTGGGGACCTACGTCTCAGTTTCAACGGAAAAGCTGACTCCCCGTCAGGAAGCAGATTATTACCTCACGGATGAAAGTCGATTAAAGGCGGTTGAAAAAAAGGCCGGGGCAACTTCAAGCAACATGAGCGTCTCGGATCGATATGATAAAGCCGAAAAGTATTTGATGGATTCGAAGGCTGGCATTCCGTTAACCCACGCCCAAAAGAATGCCGCCGCAATTTTTGCTAAAATGAGTGGATCCTATGCGCTATCGACCACCAATATTAAGGATTCAGATGTGACCCAAAAGGAAGTTGCCGAAGTTGGGGAAAATCTGTCTGAAATGCCGGGGGTTAAGGTTGGGACAAGCTATACCAGAGACTACCCGTACGGGAAGTCCATTAAATCAATTATCGGAACGGTTTCTTCCGAAAAAACGGGGTTACCGTCGGACAAGGTAAATACCTTGTTAGCAAGCGGTTATTCGCGTGACGACAGTGTTGGGCAGTCGTACCTTGAGGAACAGTACCAATCCGTTCTTGCGGGGACTAAAAAGCAAACGTTAGTGACAACCGAAGCAAATAGTTCCCTCCAAAAGGAAGTCACTCAATATGGTGGTAAGAAGGGGGATAACCTCGAACTTTCCATTAACGCCAAGTTCCAAAATAAATTGCAATCCCTTGTCCGATCGGCTGCTGAAAGTGCCGGTGGGGTGAATACCGGGGTCTATGCCGTGGTTATGAATCCTTATACGGGTGCCGTCATTGGGATTGCGGGAGTGGATCAAAATCCGTCAACGGGCAAGATTACGGATAATGCCCTCGGAACAATTAATAATTCCATCGTAATGGGGTCCGTTGTGAAGGGGGCGATGGTTTCCGGTGCCCTCATGGAAAACGTGATCTCCCCAACGAATAGTACCCTGACGGATAAACCAATCGATATTGGGGGAACCAAAAAGGCATCCTGGTTTAATAAAACGGGGAGTGCTAACATGGCCGTTACGGCCTCTGAAGCCCTTGAAGTCTCGTCTAACTCCTATATGATGCAGCTTGCCATGAAGGAAGCCAAGTTTAATTACACCCCTGGTGGGGCATTAACGATGAACCCAAACGTGTTTGACACGGAACGGAAGTACTTCAATATGTTCGGACTGGGGGTCCAAACGGGGATTGATATTCCCGGAGAAAGTACGGGGATTGAAGGGGCCAGTGGGGCTGCCAACATTGGGCATGCCCTCGATGAATCTTTCGGTAACTACGATGCTTATACCGTGATGCAGGTTGCTCAATACATGTCCACGGTCGTCAACGGGGGTTATCGAATTGCACCGCACGTCCTTTCAAGCATTCGGAGTACTCAGTCTAACGGTCAACTTGGGTCAACCGTCTCAACGGTTTCTCCCCGGGTCTTAAATACCATTCCTTGGACAAGTGCCGAAAGAAAGGTTGTCACGGATGGATTCTATGACGTGGTCCATGGAACGAACACCTATAAGACGGGGGGATCAATGTCGTCAATTTCGCCATCGGTATCCGGTAAGACGGGAACGGCTGAAACCTTCTATAAAGGAAATTCAACGACGACCCTTTCGCTGGCATCCTACGCACCGTCGACTAAGCCACAGGTGGTGGTCGCCTTAGCCATGCCAAATATGAGTGACGAGGATGATTCCAACAATATGGCCCTCGCTAAACAAATTTACAGTGCTTACTGGGATATGGTTCAATCCAGCTCAAACTTAAAGTCTCAGGCATCCAGCTACGATGATTAAGCGGATAGGAATTAAACTGACTGTTAAGTAATTTTCCTTAACATATTTACAGAATTACTGGTAATTCGATCTGAAAAATGATAAGATATTACGAGTTAAGGGTCTTGACCCGAATTCTAAAAGTCAGTTGGGAGGTTTACCCACTATGCGCGTAAACATTACTATGGAATGTACTGATTGCCACGAACGCAATTATCTAACTAGCAAAAACCGTCGTAACAACCCGGACCGTCTTGAATTGAAGAAGTACTGTCCTCGTGAACGGAAGGTTACTTTGCACCGCGAAACAAAATAAGGCTTAGGCGCAGACCTGCGCCTTATTTTTTTATGGGACAATGAACAACAGAAATCCCAATTTTAAAGGGCGAGTAGCCGCGAGTGAAAAGCTCGTTGGCTACTCGCCCTTTATTGATGATTTTGGGGGAAATGAAGGCTAAAAATGATAACAGATAAGAAAACGGTTCGACAGACAGTTATTGCCCAACTTAAGTCCCTTCCTAAGCAGCAGCGGCGTCTGGAAGAGCAGGGGTTGATTGATCAATTAATGGCTAGCTCTGAGTGGCAACGAGCCGCCACCGTTGGCTTAACGATGAGCACAGCCATTGAGCTTGATACGGTGCCGCTGATTGTTGCCGCTTTGAACGCCGGCAAGCGGGTTGTGATCCCGCAAACCCGACCAAACCGAAAAATGGTTTTTATCGACTATGAAGCCGGACACGTTCCACTGAAACGGACGAGTTATGGCATTTTAGAACCGGAAAATGGCCGGGAAGTCCCCGCAGATGACATTGACTTAATTATCGTCCCCGGACTGGCGTTTATTCCCAGTGACGGAACGAGGTTAGGTTTTGGAGCGGGATACTACGATCGTTACCTAGCGACGTATTCAGGATCGACGATTGCACTGGCACGCTCACCCCAAATTTACTTGACGGCTGAGTGGCCCGTTGAATCGTTTGATGTTAAACTAAAACGGATTATCACGAATTAGACTGGGGGTGACAAAATGCAGCAGCTAAACAGATTAAACCGCCAGCCTTGGGTCACCGAACTTTTACTGGTCGCAATGGTCGTGATGTTTATTATTGAAACCCTTGCCGGCGGAAGTGAGAGTACCTCTGTATTGATCATGTTAGGGGCCAAGGTTAACCCCTTAATTCAAGCGGGTGAGTGGTGGCGATTAATTACTGCAGCCTTTTTGCATATCGGGTTTACCCACTTGCTGATTAACGGGATTACTTTTTATTACCTGGGCTCTGAAATTGAACGCCTCTTTGGGCATTGGCGGTTCACGGTCATTTTCTTAGTGTCGGCAATTGGCGGTAATCTAGCCAGTTTTGCCTTCTCAAACGCCATTTCTGCGGGTGCCAGTACGGCAATCTTTGGGTTGTTTGGGGCCTACTTAATGTTAGGGGAATCCTTTTGGGAGAACGCCTACATTCGCCAGATGACGAAAACGTTTCTGCTTTTCATTGGAATGAATCTGGTAACGGATATTTTCATTCCCGGGGTCGACCTCATGGGCCACTTAGGGGGGCTAACTGCCGGATTTTTGGTAGCGTATTCAGTGGAAAATCCTAAAACTGGTCCAATTAGTATATATAAGAGAATTACGGCGTCTATCGTACTGATTATTGGATTGGTATGGCTGTATTTACGCGGGATGAACGGATTTTAAGTCATAAGGTTCGTGCATTTTTCGGAAGGATGTGGGACAATGAAAACGTTATATGATGTGCAGCAGTTGCTAAAGCAGTTCGGGATTTATGTTTATCTGGGTAAGCGGATGTGGGATATTGAAGTGATGGCCCTTGAATTAGATCATCTCCATCAGGCACGAGTGATCGATGATAAAACGTTTGCACGAGCAAAAATCGTGTTAACCCATGAACACCGAATTGAAGAACAGCTGGCCAGAAAAAATTAATTATCCTACTGGAGGGATCAACCCATGAGCAAGAATTTAATCGGTATCGATTTGGGCGGTACGACAACAAAAATGGCCTTTGTTTCACCAGACGGTGACATTATGAACAAGTGGAAAATTCCAACGGACATTAGTGACGAAGGTGGCCACATTGTTCCTAATATCATTGATTCAATTCAGCAGGAGATCAAAGATTCTAACTTTTCCATTGATGACTTTACTGGAATTGGAATGGGAACTCCTGGTGCCGTGAATATCGATGCTGGTACTGTGATCGGGGCCTATAATTTAAACTGGGTAAAGAAGCAGAACGTCCGGGACCAAATTCAGGGTGCCTTGGGATTACCATTTGTATTAGAAAACGATGCTAATGTGGCAGCCTTAGGTGAATACTGGAAGGGCGCTGGTGAACGGGATAACGACGTGGTGTTCGTTACCCTTGGAACAGGTGTCGGTGGCGGGGTCATCCTTGGTGGCCATCTCATCCACGGTATTAATGGGGGCGCCGGTGAAATTGGTCACGTAACGGTTGAACAAGATGGGTATCAATGTACCTGTGGTAAAAAGGGTTGTTTAGAGACCTACGCTTCCGCAACGGGTGTCGTACACGTTGCTTCAGACATGGCAGCCGAATTTACCGGAACTTCACGGTTAAAGGAAATGGAAGATAGCGGCGAAGACATTACGTCTAAGATTGTCTTTTACTTAGCGGATAACGGTGATATTTTAGCTAATCAAATTGTTGACCGGGTAACCCGGTACTTAGGGTTGGCGCTTGGAAACGTAGCAAACACCATTAACCCAGCGAACATTATTATTGGGGGTGGGGTTTCAAACGCCGGAAACACGTTACTCCAACCAACAACCCGGTACTTCCAAGAAACTGCGTTTAAGTCAGTCCGTGACTCGACTAAGCTACGGTTAGCTCAACTAGGTAATGATGCTGGAGCCATTGGGGCCGCTTCGTTGGCACTTCAATACGCTAATAAAATGAACTAAATGGTTAATTATATTTTGTAACAACATTTGGAAGGATAGATGAGGTTGATTTTAGGAATGTCTACGATGACGGTGTATTACTACATCATTTTGATCGTATTAGTTGCATGGGCTGGCTGGCGGTTATGGACTGATTTTCAGGCCCGCCGAGCAGCGAAGTACTTGAACAACGATGAATTTAGCAAGGGCCTGCACGATGGCCAGATTGTTGATTTGCGGGAACGTAAAGATTTTAATGCGGGACACGTTTTGGGTGCCCGTAGTATGCCGTATTCTATGTTCAAGACGTCATATCAGCAACTTCGCCAGGACATGCCAGTGTACTTATATGATCAGGGGAAGAGTTTAAGTCGTCGGGCAGCTGTATTACTAAAGAAGAACGGCTTTACGGAGATTTACATTTTAAACCATGGTTTTGTGCGGTGGGACGGTAAAACCAAGGCCGCTAAATAAATAAAAAGCGAAGCCGACTGGCTTCGCTTTTTATTATCCATTATGAGCAGAATGAGCTTTGCGCTGAGCTTTAATTCGGTTTTGATCGAAACGATCTTCTTCCTCTTCGATTGGCTCAACAACCGTTTTCTTGAATGAGAATAATGCCCCCGCTACTGCACCGGCAGTAGCAACGGTGCCAAATAAGAAACCCTTTACGAATTTATTCATTGTGCACCTCCTAAATAAATTTGGTGGATAAAATGCTTCATATCTATTATGCTTGTTTTAACGCCAGATATCCAGTTTGATGCAGGATTAATTTATTAAGGCATTAGTGAGAGAGGTCTTAAAGGATGTTTAACCGACAAAAAACGATGGTGATTGCCCACCGCGGAAGTAAGGGAACCCGGCCGGAAAATACGTTGCCGGCGTTTCAAACTGCCATAGACGACGGGGCGGACGGAATTGAAACGGATGTGCACCTGTCAATGGACGGCCACTTAATTGTTATTCATGATGAGAAGGTTGACCGAACGACTGATGGTTCCGGGTACGTTAAGGATCTTACGCTGGCGCAAATTAAGGCATTAGATGCGGGCAGCTGGTATTCTAAAAGGTACCGGGGAACCCGGGTGCCAACACTGGCTGAAGTGGTTCAGTTATTGATTGACAATCACTTTACCGGGATTTTCAACCTTGAATTAAAAACCAATAAAATTCACTACGATGGGATTGAACAATTGGTGGGAGATTTTTTCAAACGGACACCGGTTCCGTTTCGATTGGTCTTTTCCAGTTTTAATAAGAAATCGGTGCTGACGATGCATGCGTTAATGCCGAATGCCCAGTACGCAAAGCTGTTTTCTACTAACGGCCGCCAAGCGGAACGAATGGTTCGCCAACATGAAGCTGATGGATTACATCCGGACATTCGCTGGGTACGAGAACACCGGTTTTTCTTGCCTCATATGCAAATGCGCCCGTGGACGGTTAATTCCAATCGGGACATGACGTATTGTTTTAAACGGCACTTTGCTGGGATTATTACGGATTATCCCGGTCGGGCAGTTGCCCTACGCCAACAAATACAGGGGGATTTTCATGACTAAAGTTTTGGCAGTTGTTGGTCCAACCGCGGTGGGGAAAACCGGCCTTGCCATCCAAATCGCCAATAAATTCAACGGTGAAATTATTTCGGGCGACTCAATGCAAATTTACCGGGGGCTCGATATTGGAACGGCTAAAGCAACGAGTGAAGAACAAGCGGCCGCCAAACACTGGCTAATTGACATTGCGGACGTTCACGACCGTTATTCTGCGGCGGATTTTACTACTCAGGCAGCTGATAAAATTTCGGATATTACGAACCGTGGTAAGCTCCCGATTATTGCGGGGGGCACCGGATTTTATTTGCAGGCACTATTAGATGGGATGCAATTGGGCGGCGACGCTTATACGGACGGCGCGGTTCGCGAGAAATGGCTGAATGTTGCCCGCCGGGAGGGGAATCAAATGGTTTGGAATCGGTTGAACAGTCTGGATCCCGTGGCCGCAACTAAAATTCCGGTTAAAAATGTGCGACGGACCGTTCGGGCGCTTGAAGTCATTGAAACGACGGGCCACTTATTTTCTGATCAACAAGATGAAGCGGGAGCATATGATAGCTTGATTATTGGGTTAAATACCGATCGTGCCCGGCTTTATTCCCGAATTAACGAGCGAGTCGAGATGATGTTTCGAAATGGTCTCCTTCAGGAAGCAAAATGGCTTTACGACCAAGGCGGCGTCGCGCTCCCGGCAGGCAAGGGCATTGGGTACCGTGAATTTCAAGATTACTTTGAAGGGCATGGTGAGCTTAACGACGTGGTAGAAAAAATCAAATTGGACTCCCGGCACTATGCCAAGCGGCAGTTAACTTGGTTTCGCAACAAAACGGCGGCAACGTGGTTTGACCTGGTCCAGCAGCCGGAAACGGTGACGGAAATTGAAGCGCTGGTTTCCCACTGGTTAGACTAAAATGCGGTTCATGTTATAAAACATGACATGAGAAGATTGACATTCAATGGACAAGTGGTATGATGAAAAACGTTAAGGGGGCTACATAGATGAGTGAAAAGGAATTACGCCGTTCCTTATCTGTCTTGCCGATCGGAACCGTTATGAAATTAACGGATTTGACCGCCCGACAGATCCGCTATTACGAGCAGCAGGACTTAGTTTTCCCGCAGCGAAATGATGGTAATCGGCGCATGTATTCTCTTAATGATATTGATCGGCTGCTAGAAATTAAGGATTACTTAGATGAGGGCATTAATATAGCCGGCATTAAGAAAATCTATGAGCAGCAGAAACGAGAAAGACAAAAACGTCAATCGGAACGGGAACGACAGTTAACGGATCCCGATGTCCGCCGGATTTTGCGGGATGAATTGATGAATTTGGGCGGATTGGGTGACTACGACCAGCTGCACCCAGGAAGTTAATCGACTGGCTGGCACATTGAGGGAGCGTGAATTGGCATGGCAAGAAAGAACTATACTAAAGAAGATATTCGGCAAATGGCGATTGATGACGACGTTAAGTTTTTACGTCTAATGTTCACGGATTTATTTGGAACCATCAAAAACGTGGAAGTCCCAATCAGTCAGCTAGCAAAACTACTTGATAACGAAATTATGTTTGATGGCTCTTCAATCGACGGTTTTGTCCGGATTGAAGAAAGTGATATGTACCTCATTCCTGATCTATCAACGTGGATGGTCTTCCCATGGAGTAGTGAACGGGGCAAAATCGCCCGGGTCATTTGTGAAGTAAGAAAGTCCGACGGTGAAATGTTTGAGGGGGACCCCCGAAACAACTTAATTCGGGTTCTAGATGACATGAAGAAAGCCGGATTTACATCGTTTGATATTGGACCAGAACCAGAATTCTTTCTCTTTAAAATGGATGCCGATGGTAAACCTACCCTTGAATTAAACGATAAGGGAAGCTACTTTGATATGGCACCCCTCGACCTTGGTGAAAATTGCCGGCGTGATATTGTATTAACCCTTGAAGAAATGGGCTTTGACGTCGAAGCAGCCCACCATGAAGTGGCGCCTGGCCAACACGAAATTGACTTTAAGTATGCCGATGCGTTGGAAGCGGCTGATAACATTCAAACCTTCAAGCTAGTGGTTAAGACGGTTGCCCGAAAGTATGGGCTGTTTGCCTCCTTCATGGCTAAACCGCTGAGTGGAATCAACGGCTCTGGGATGCACTTAAATATGTCGCTATTTAATAACGACCAAGATGCCTTCTATGATGAGACGGGTGACTTACAGTTATCTGAAACGGCCTACTTTTTCTTAGGCGGGCTGCTGAAACACGCCCGGAGTTTCACCGCAATCTGTAACCCAACCGTTAATTCCTACAAACGGTTAGTTCCAGGTTTTGAGGCGCCCGTGTACGTTTCCTGGTCCGGGTCCAACCGGTCACCGTTAATTCGGGTCCCAAGCGACCGGGGTAACTCAACCCGGCTGGAACTCCGGTCGGTTGACCCAACGGCGAACCCATACCTAGCCATTGCTTCCGTTTTGGAAGCAGGCCTAGATGGGTTGAAGAATGAAATTCAACCGGAGGATAGTATTGATCGGAATATTTACCGGATGAACGAAGCAGAACGCCGGGAAAATCATATTTTGAACCTGCCAGATACCTTGCATAACGCACTAAAAGATCTGGCTGCGGATGATGTGATGAAGGAAGCAATGGGTGAACACCTATACGAAAGCTTTATTTCCGCCAAAAACATGGAATACAACTCGTACCGCACCCAAGTTTCCCAGTGGGAACGGGATCAGTATTTGGAATTGTATTAACATATAAATCGATAGAAGCCTTGATACAACTGGATTCCAGCTGTATCAAGGCTTCTTTTTTTATGCCCCATTTTAGGCATGATTTGGGGTAACTAATAGCGAAAATAATAGGTGCTTTTTAGAACTTCCCACAAAACTTCCCACAAATTAGAGGTTGTTGATGTTTTTCTCGAAAGTATCAGCTAGTTTTTGGTCGTTATCATCTACTGCGTGGGAGTAAATATCCAATGTAGTTTTAACCGATGAGTGACCAAGTCGTTTAGCAATATCAACAGGGTTCATTCCATCATTCATTAAAATGCTAGCTTGAGTATGACGAAATGAATGGATAACATAGTGCTTGTCTGTTAGACCAGCTTCTTTAAGAACTGCCTTCATTTTTTTATTACAGTGGTCAGCTATCAATGGATGGTTTCGCAACCCCGTAAAAACTTTGATGGGATGTGGACCCTTAGACTTTAAGTTCTTTTTCTGCTGGTGAATATGATATTTTTTTAAAAGGTCAACTAAGGATTGTGAAATACTGATAGTTCTCACGCTATGAGGGGTCTTGGTTGGTCCGTCCACTTTGATTCGGCTTCGGCGAATACTAATGGTGTGCCTGTTAAAATCAATATCATCCCACTCTAACCCTAATGCTTCGCCACGACGCATACCGGTGTATTCGATCGTCAGAAAGAAAACACGGAAGTCAATCTCGACAACATGCAGTGCATCATTAAATTTTTTTAGATCCTCAGGTGTAAAAGCCTGTCGGGTATGCGAAGCTGGCAAAGAGATGTTCTGAAGTCGATTACGAGGGATGATGTCGTTATTGACTGCATCATTTATGATTTGCATTACCTTTGAATGAATAACCCGAACAGTAGAGGGAGATACCTTTTCAGATAATGGGTTAATGAATGTTCGAAGATATATATTCATAGTTAGTGTTCGAAGCTTGTATTGGCCTATATAGGGAAGTATATAGTGATTGATGGCTTCACGATTTGAGATAATGGTGTTAGGACGCCACTTTGGTAGATGAGCTTTAAACCATAGTTGGGCATAGCTTTTCATGGTGACTTCTGAGTTCTCGATAATGGTTGCATTATTCTCAGATATTTTAAGCTGTATCTTTAGCAGTTCTTCGTTAGCTATCTTAGCCGTTGTGAAGCCTCGTAATTGTTTCTCGTGGCGTTTACCAATCTCATCGTAATAGTTATAACGAAATCCCCAAAACGTCTTAGAATGCGATTGATAGTTAAATACGTGAGGGTACTTTCTAGAATAATTTAATTTAGCCATTGTAGGTTAACTCCTTTGCTAAAAATTGATGACAGATCTATCTGATAAAAAGGATTATGTTAATGTAGGTGCTTGACATTAAAGAACGTATGTTTGTTTAGCTTTCAAAAAAAAGAGCCATTACTGGCTACTAAAAACTGTTCAATTGGTAAGTTAAGCTATATACTAATTAAGAGGGGGTCTTTCTATGCATCTTTTTAGAGGCAAACAAAGAAATCGTGACGCTGAGAAATTTAATAAGTTCACAGCTGAAGTAGACGGGCACTTTCACCAAAGTAAATCAAAGCAAAAAGAAATCTTACAACACAATGACCTAATTCAATCTCAGGTTGAGAAACGAATGAATGTTATTCGAAATAGATAGCGACTGGTTTTATTAACCGGTCGTTATTTTTTATGAATTTTTCACCCAGTACACTCAATAAGAAAAAATTAGATTTAGCTGCGAAGTCTGTAATGCCTGACAAGTCATCATGTTCGGTAAAAGAGTCCATGTCCATATCTGATTCGCTAACTCTGGCTTCCACAATACCAAAAACCTTTATTTTTGATTTTCGTAAAGAAAGCATTTTTCGTTGGGTTGAATTCATTCTGAAATTTTTCGACTCGGCAAATACGACACCATCCTCAATAGATAAAAGATCAGTTCCTTTCGTAACCTCTCTATAGACATTGGCAATACTGGAAATTTTATCAAGTGAGTCTAATTGGTCCTGTAATTCTGTAGGCGAAATATCACCGCCCTGATCTTCAATAAGTTTTTTAAAATCTGGATTGCTTGTTAACGCTTGTGTTTCCTCAAAATCAAAGATTTTATAAGGCGAATCCACAAGTATAAAACTTCCAGCTGGATGATTTACGCCCCTTTTATCAGCATATAGTTGACCAGAAGCCCTTAATTCTTTCAAAATAATATCCACGGCGTAATCATTGTAAACGGTATCTGCGGCTTCTTGACTAATGCTTTGATTAATATCCTGGATACTATTCTGAGCGGATTCGGTATAACCGCCTTCAGCCTTAATAAATGTGCTTATTCCGCCAGATCCTTGATGTGTTTTAGTTTTTGAATTTGATTCCGTGTTGCCTGATAGAGCTTGTTGCATATCATGTATTACTGTGGTTAATCCATTATCTAATTGAGCCAATATGGAATTTAATTCAATTTCATCGATATAAATGAACTCTTTAATAGTCTTGGTTCGCTGATTCTGTGCCATGTTTAAACCCCTTTTATTTAGTTAATTTAACCCGGTGAGGGGTCGGTCCGCTTATCTTGCAGCCTTGTACCAGTGCTTGGTGCCGCTTGGTACCATGTAGAAGTAACGATGGCTGTGCTTTAATGAGCCGGACTTTACGATCCAGCCACCAGTACTCATGATGTTGCTTGAACGGTATAGTCTGGTGCCTTTTTTGATGATTTTGTGAGAACTGATGCGATTAGCTGCTTCATACTTACCTGTGTGGATACGATAAACTTTGACTCGCTTAGTCGTTTTGACGTAGTGGGTGGCTTGACTGGCGTATGACTTACCGCTGAGGTAGCTGCTGGCTTGGGTCACTGTAGGTGCGCTAAGTGTTAAGAGTGCCAGGACAGCAGTTGATGTAATGATGTGATTGATCTTCATGATGTTTCCTCCCTGAATATTCATTAATGGAGCAAAGCCCTCCAGTGGAGTCGAACCATCGCATACCGGGGTGGGGAACTAGTTATTTTTCGGGTTTTTGGTACTTAATGTATACTTTCCAAGTTGCTCAGTAGAGATAATGTTGGTTTCGTAATCTTCAGTCCATTTTTTTCTAATGGTATAGTGACTATCATCGATTTTTGTAAGCAACTCAAAACCATTGTATAAATTTTCATCATATCCATTGAGGTATATTTGTTGCTCACTTTTTGAATCTTTGTATTCGACAACAAGAAAAGCAATTCCCCCAAAGATGATGGCAATTATGGTACCTATGAATACATAGGGGTTATGTTCGATCCAGAGCGGTACCAGAGAACAAAAAATACAAAATAGAGCTACTAACATTAACGAAATAAATGAGTATAAATGTAATTTAGCTCGCTCTGTCTTAGAAATTAAACGTTTTTCAACAGGGCTTAGTTTATTCCATACATCTAAGCCGGTAAGTAACCGAATAAGGAAGGCAACAAGCGAAATTATCAAACCAATGGCCGATATAGCAATAGTTATATTTTGAACATTTATATTTTTAAAAATATAAAACACTCCTTATCCTATCAATTTTTGAAAAATTCCCACCAGCGGAATCGAACCGCTGATGATCACCAGACATAGGATATTATGATCCGAAATAATCATGGAAATCTGTGCGTATCGTGGCAAACTGTTTCTTGATTGTTTTATCAGTTAAAATATCAAGATCAGAGTAGAGCGTTAATTCTTGTTCGGTGAAGTATTGTTTCCATAAGGTATCTGAGCCATTATCAGCAAAATTATATTTTTCAAAAAGTTCATCGTCCGTAGATATTTCCCACATCAGTTCGGGAAAATTTGGATCCTGATGATCTTTGGAAATATCCTTCAAGGTAAACTGATCTGTGGTTAATACACTTTGACCTAATTTAACAAGTACAAATTTGAGCTGATTATTATCTTCTTGAATGACAACATAAAAGTATCCAAAGTGCGGATGTCCCTTTTGAGTTGTAAATGCATTGATTTCCTCGTTGGATAAGTTAAAAACTGGTTTGCAAATAGTAGGGTCTCCACGCATTTTAAAAAATTTAATAGCATTTGTAAAAGTGAATTCAAAAATTTTATTATCAACTGTTATAATTTTTTCTTGTTCACTACTTGAAGCAGTTGTCGTTGATTCAACATTTACTTTTAATTTCTGATACAAAAAGTTTGTTGAGGCAGACGAATTATTTTTAGGAATAGCGAGATAAGTGGCTTTTACATGGCCACTATTTAATTTTAAACGAAAGGTTATTATTCCAGTACTATGGAAAACATTAGAATGTACAGAGTCTTCTTTTTGATTAATATTTACTCCATAATTATCACCAGTTCGAAGAGTGATTTTTATGGAATTCGGTAAGATCTCTAATGGCAATGCTTGTTTTGCAAGAATGATACTACTAGACGAAACTACGTTACTAAGTCTAGCAAGTTTGTTCGATGTGTCAGACAGTATATAAGCCAGTAAACCAATAATGATGGTACTGGCAAATGAAACTCCAGCAATTACATTTGCGATGTTTGATCCATACCGTTCTGAGTATATCCAAATGATGTATTCAATAATAGCCCAGATAACTAATCCTGCTATTAAGTAAATAATGTAATGATGATTTTTTTTGTTAATTATAATGATTCTCCCTATCAAATAGTAATTTATTTAATGCCAAATATGTCCACATGAAAGACAACGATACTCCGTTGTCTTTTTATGTACACCAGTAGCCAAAAGTGAAGTACCGACTGTAGCAAACCCCAAAGCTACTTTGGCTTTAGATTTCTTAGCCTTTTTCTTTTCTTTAGTATTAAATACGGTAAGTGGATGTGTAGGATTAAGATTTAATGATGTTTTTGCTGTTGTCTTGGTATTTATTTCCGATACAGTAACGTTTGCGCTTTTACATTTTGGACACACCAATTTTTTACCAAACATAAATAGATTTCCCTCTTAATTTTTTATTCTTTTATTGGACGAATTTTTTTATAAATTGAAACTATTTCACTATGAACAGTAGGCTTCATGAATTGCATTAACTACAACAGGGTATAGGTGTCCTGGTATAGCAAAACTTTCCATGAAGTCATAAGCGTTTATATATTCTGGCTCCTTATCTTCAAGATAATAGGGTAGGAGCTTTTTTATTGCCCAAGTATGGGCACTTTTTTCTAATTTACTGTCCGAGTAAATCGAGGTAAAAGCTAAGGGACGAGCTGCATCGTCATTATGGATGACGTGACCAATTTCATGCGCAAACTGTAGTGGAATTTGTTCTGGAATGTAGTAACGCGTATTAATGATGACTGTACGCAACTTAACCTTAGTTATTGAAACGGTTGTTACTGGCAAATCTTTGGTAAGAATTACATTGATCTGATGATCAAACGCATAATTCATGAGGTCAGTCATGATTTGCTCCATCATTATTCTTTACCTCGGAGTAGCCGTTTAATAATTTCCTTGTCGTCATCGGTTAACGGTTTACCATCGAATGTCATTAAATCATCATCATCAATTGATTTACCTAAATCAATTGGCTCATTCCTAGCAGCAAAACTTTTTTTGCCTAGTAAGTAATCTGTTGAAACATTAAAAATATCTGATATATGCTTTAATTCATCACTCGATACCTTTCGATTCCCACTCTCAATCTTACTCATAGACGACTTATCAATTTCTAGTCGTCTAGCAAGTTCAGTTTGTGACATATTATGGGATTCGCGTAAATCAATAATGTTATTTGCTAATATATTGTTTGACATTGAATTCCCTCGTTTCTAATATTGCAACTAAATTCTAGCAAAGTTTCTAAAAAAAACACGGTTTGTTGAAAAAAAAGAAACAAAAAATATTGACGTTTCTAAAATATCAACGTATAATAAATTTTGTTAGTTGAGATAAACGAAACAGGAGGTGAGTATATGAATTATCAAGTTGATTTGAAACTTATTCAGAATAAAAGAAAATTAGTAGGTTATACCTATCAACAAATGGCTGATAAGCTTAGCCTAAGTGGAAAGTCGCAATACTATAAACGTGAAAATGGGGATACAAAGTTTAAATCTTCTGAAATACCTTTATTGTGTCAAATTTTGGGAATTGACATGGAAAAAATTTTCGTTAAATCGTTGATAAAATCTCAACGAAAAGTCATTTAGTTAGGAGGTGAGAGGAATGAATAACGAAAAACCTGTTCTAAAAGTTGAAGCGGAGTTGCAAGATTTAGAACAAATAAAAGAGCTGCTACTTGACATAGCCGCCCTTGAGAAAAAATATGATGTTGAATTAACGATCAATTATTTGCCGTCATTAATTTCCGAAACCAAATTATAGAATCGTTTATAGAGAATGGTCAGGAGGAAAATAATGTTAATTAGTAAAAGAGAACTTGCAGAAAAATCTGTAGTCAAATCTGTAGAAGTAATTAAAGTTATTGAGGTGCAGTCATTGATTGGCGAAGGTACAGAGGAATCGGTAGTTAGACATTTAAAAGAGTACTTCGATTTAGAGGGAAATTTATTAGCTAAACATGATACTTTAAACGATTAGCATTCAAAACAGAACTAATGTTTTTTTTTATTATCTTGTTTATTAGTATTGATGTCTTGAATCTCTTTCATCAGCGTGTCTGAATCGTGGCGCTCAATATACCAATTTTTAATTAGGTATTCGTTTAACTTAATGAGCTTTTCCGCCTCGCCATCAGAAATTTCCACGATTGTATTAATATCGTTTTCCATGTGCGCACCAATATTGCCAATTTTCCTAGCAGCATTCAAAGTCTTTTTAACTGTTGGAGAAATTTGATTTTCTATCTGATCAATTTCTTTATACAGAGTGTCTGGCTTTACTTCAAAGAAATCTCTAATCATTCCCTGCATTGCTCGGCGTGACAATGTTGCTGAGGCTTTTGGACTTAAATGAAGAATTGCATATGCTTCTTCATAATCCTGGCGAATAGACGAAGGAATATATTCAGGAAATTGTTTAGCCAATGATTTTGGATGTATGTGAGTAAATTCATCTTTTAGTTGATCGCCCTTACCTAATGTCTCAATTACTGTTTTATTACATGATGGGCATTTTTTAAACATGACTTTTAGGGCATCATCAAAATTGACATCTCTACTATACCAATACTCTGATGCGCTTTTGAGTTCGCCGCCATCAAAGTACAGAACAAGAGCACCATAATTTGGTTCTTCTAACTTATAAGTTACGTTACAGAATGGACATGTAAAAGCGTTGGATATATTAGTCATTATTTTTCTACCTCGTTGTATGGCGGAAAGTCGAAGAAGTCATGAACTGAGATGTTAAGTCCATTACAAATTTTACGAATGGTATCGATTCGCGGGGCCGATCCTCTGTTAACGATGTTATTCAATGTAGATGCCGTAATATCTGATAACGTAGCAACTCGATTCAATGTGATGTTTTCTTGTTTCATATATTCATACAAACGTTGTTTAAAAAGTGCTCCATCATTAATTTCCAAGTTTGCTATGCTCCTTTAACCCATTAGGGTTCGTTTACTAATTACAGCGTAGCAAACTAAACTTTAAATTGATTTACCCAAATGGGTTTACAATATATCCAAACGGGTATATATTATCGATATACCCAAAAGGGTCAAGAAAGAGGTGAACCTATGAATGCAGGTGAAGTATTAGTGAAGTTGCGAAAAGAACGGGGACTGAGTCAATTTCAATTATCAGATTTAAGTGGAGTTCCTCAAACTACAATTTCTGGTATTGAAAATGATGGAAAAACTCCGGGGCTAAAAAACGCAGCTAAATTAGCAAAAGTTTTCCAGATTCATGCGGAGGATCTTTTACCACAGGAGGTGGCCAAGTGATGCCAGTAAGTGAATTAGAACGGCTTAAGCAGGAAAATGCCGAGTTAAGGGCCCGACTAGATGAATCACAAAAGATTCCTGTTTGGCCCGTGCTACGAGAGGAAATTCGACAATACTGTTTGGGTAAGGATAAATCATGGCCTTTGCAAAATGCCATTTATACAGTACTGCGATATAACCTTAATCTTCCTAATATTAATGGGATTAACAGCACTAATATTGATCAGGCCCGAGAAACATTTGAAATGTTAAAGAAGCTGATTGGGTAGTATTTAAATTTCAAAGAGCGAAAGGAGGTGACAACGTGGAAACGAAATCTTTACAGCCCATTGTTGATGAAATCGTTGAACTTTTGATTGAACGAGAAATTTCAATGAATGATTTAGATTTAATCGTTACGGGAATTAATCACAGCATGAGGAACAAAAAGCTAAGTGATTATTCATCACCTAGCTCTACAAATTAACTCAGTTGAATCTGATTACGAGCATCAATATACATCTGATATGCTTCGACAGGCGTTTTATCAGATAAATCTTGTTGCTTTAACCATTCAAGAGCTACTTGACTAACTTCGTTCATATTATTCACCTCCTTTATTCCATTTTAACAGAGGTGAACTATTAAAATTTCAAAGAGCGAGAGGAGGTGACAACATGTCAGATTTATCACGTGTCACTTTAATTAATGCACTATCTGAAACTAATCCAAATGCACCCCGGGCGTTTTATGAGGCAATGCCAACTGAAACGTTACGAATTGAATTTTTTAACATCGCCAATGAGATGCAAATGAATGTTCGAGAACATGGAACATTTCATTAATTAAATAATAGGGCTCAAGACACTTAACTTAAATAACTTGAATTAAAGGATGTGTTGAAATTGCAGAGTGTAGTGACGTTTGAGGCTCAAGTGCCTGAAGTGTTTCGGCAAATGATTGATAACGAGGCGGTTAAGCAAAAGACACTGGCTGAGGAAATGCATTATACCCCCGCCCGAATATCACAATGGCTGCGAGTAGATAAGCCAGCGGGATTAAAGGAAAAAGATTTTCTGAACTTACTGGATCAGTTTAAGCATCCCATGATGCTGGTTGTGGCGTATATGAATCAAACCACACACTTAATCCCGCCACTAGCTAATGGGCCAAGATTAAGGCATGAGCCAGATACGTATGCTAGTCAAATTATTGATGAGTTAGAGGAGTCGGTTGATTCACTCAAAGGGGCAATGGATGAACTTCGATCGAATGATGAAATTGATTCTCGAGATGTTGTAAATGCTGTTAATCAGGTTCTCGATGTGATGTTCTTTGCATTTTCATGGATTGCCATGATTGATGGGGATCCTAAGTATCAAGTAGATGCCCAATTTCTAGAACAAGAACGTGAGAAGACCTGGACAATGGCTAAGTATATGGAAAGGTAGATGAATCGCATGGATGCAGCACCAATGAGCCCACAAGATCAATTTAGTGAACTGGTAAAGTCTGCCGTTATCCAACAGCTTGCTGATTTAACTAAGGGCGAAGATTTTAAGTCTGGCTCTAAACCAGAAGATGAACCAACTATTTGGTGGGATATTGCGGAGGCTATGAAACAAACAAGTATGAAACGGTCGTTCTTCGATAAATATATTCGACATACACCAGAAATGAGATTGGTGGAATTTTACCCAACTAATCCGGAAACGGGCGAGGTTAGCAATAAGCCTTACTACGAACCGGAAAAGTTTCGTGAAGCAGCACGTAAGATTCAAGAACGTTGGGAACTAGCTATCAATAAATAGGAGGCCGAAAGCATGAATTTAACAGCATTATTTGTAAATTGGTTCCCACTCACAGTCATCATTGCTTTCATGCTGTACTTGGCATTTAGAGCCGGCGAGAGCAAGGAACGGGCAGGAAACTTTACCGCTTACTTGAAGGAGTTTTTCGAATGATGAGTGTAGTCATTTTAGTCATTATTTTCGCCATTGGCATACCACTTAACTATGTAGGGAGGAACGATAAACATGGAAAATAGCGCACAAAAAAAGCCGTTCGGTGCAGCAACACCAAAAGGCTTCGATGATCTAAGCACAGCAATGCTTGAATCGGTGGTTTCAAATATCATTTATACCTCTCATTCTACCACGAAAAAGGGTGAGCGCAAATGATGATCTCGAACGAAGACCGATATTACGAAGACAAATCAGAAGCCTTCGATCCCAACTTAACGGGTGCTGACTTTCCAGAGGATACCTTAGGCGAATCAATCAACCCAAGTTATATCTACTGGAAAATTGATTCGCCTGGTGGAAACGGTTTTGACTACGTACCTGATAATCCAGAAGCTATGAAGGATTACTTCATTGAGCGGGGAATTGAACCAGCGTTAGCCATCGTAGAGCTTCATGACGAGCTGCTTGATGTGTTTGAGGCTTACCCGGTAAAGTTTGACGATTATGGAACAGAACGCTGGCGAGACACCAGTGGACAGTGGCACACGATCCTTTAAAAGGGTGACCGGTATGGATAAGTATTTACAGGCAAAAATGGATAAGCTAGCTAAACTCAAGCGTCAACACGGGACGACCGAGCTAGGCGAACTACGGCGAATCCAAGAGATTAAAAATATCGAAAATGAGTTGAGAATCGAGGAGAGAAAGCATGAGCGAACCAGCATACGACTCGAAATCACGTATTATCCTAGCGAACCACAGCGAGTTACAAGAAGCTATCAGCGAGCTTGATGACTTACTAGAGCAAGATACAGAAATCCCACAAGTAACTTATGATCGGCTTTCAGATATTAAAAGTCGATTAGTGGACTGGAAACCGGAATTTAAGGAGGTTTTACCATGGCAGACTACAGTGTAATCGCACAAGTACAATCGACTGTTGCCAAGATGAAGGAAGAACAAGGACTAAAGCTGCCACCAAATTATTCAGCCGGGAACGCCCTACAAATGGCATGGCTGAAATTATCCGCTCCGCAGCAGGGCAAGGACACACGCCCGATTTTGCAACGATGTGATACCGGATCGGTTCAAAAAGCCTTGCTGGATATGGTTATTCAGGGACTAAGCCCCGCCAAGAATCAATGCTACTTTATCCCTTATGGCGATCAATGCACTATGCTGCGGTCTTACTTTGGCTCTATCACCGTTTTAAAGAACCTCACCAACGTTAAGGATATCAAGGCTCAAGCAGTTTTTAAAGGCGATGAATTTGAGATCGGTTCAGATGATCAGATGAACTTAGTCGTTAAGAAGTATGTACCGAAGTTTGAAAATCGGGATAATCCGATTGTGGGTGCCTTCGCTTACATCGAACAGGTTGATGGTCAAAAGGTTTGGACAGTGATGACAAAAAAGGAAATTGATTCTAGCTGGTCACAATCTAAGATGCATAACGTTCAGCAAAAGTTTAGTCAGGAAATGGCCCAGCGGACGATTATCAATCGGGCAGCCAAGTTCTTCATCAATGGTTCAAACGATAACGATTTGTTCGTGCAGGCCATTAATGACACGACTGATGGAGCTTACGATGATGAGCCAAAGGACGTCACTCCCAAGGAGCATAAGTCGATAACCGACTTGATTGGTGACTCTACGACTGATGAACAGTCCACTCTTGAACCTGTGGAGAATGATGTTGATAACTTTATTGAACCCGATGAACAACCGATCGAAGGTGACGAAATTGACAACTACGAAGAACCAAAACAAGAAGAACTCCTCGACCACTTCGGCAACCCTAACGACTGAAAATTACTACTCGTTGGAGTCTGACCGAGTCTGGCAGTCCAAGACTCGCTTCCGAGAGTTCGAAGATTGCGAAGCAGCGGCACTAGCCCAGCTAGAAGGACGCTGGAATCCAGATAGTAACGTTGAAGTGTTGCTGGTAGGCAATTACCTTCATTCTTACTTTGAGAGCAAAGAGGCCCATCAACGCTTCCTAGAAGAGAACAGCAAGGCTATCTATAAGTATGGCAAACCTGAAAAAGGCATCAAGAGTTCATTTCGGCAAGCCGATTCAATGATTGACGCCTTAGAAGCTGACGCTAACTTCAATCGGCTTTATCAAGGCGAGAAGGAAGTCGTCGTCAAAGGCGAGCTATACGGCGTGCAGTGGAAAGGCAAGATTGATTGCCTCAACTTAGACCGTGGGATGTTTATGGACCTTAAGACGGTCGATGATATCCACAAGAAGCATTGGGACGTCGACAGTCACCAGTATGTCAGTTTTCCACTAGATAGAAGCTATGACTTACAAATGGCGATTTACCGAGAACTGATTCACCAGCAATTTGATGTTTGGTGTGATCCCTATATCATTGCCGTGTCTAAGCAAGTCGTACCTGACAAAGGCATTTACAGTATCCCGGATTACCTCATGCAAGAGCGATTGGGACAGGTCGAGATGGATCAACCCCGAATTGAATCGGTAATCCATCACGAAGAAGAACCGATTCGCTGTGAACACTGTGATTACTGTCGATTGACCAAAACGCTAGATGAAGTAATCCCCATTGATGAAATCGAATTGTACTAAGGAGGTGACGACTTGAACTATTTACTCCAGATTAAGGCATTCTATGATCGGCTCGAAATAAACCCACTGAATTCATCTGAAATTGCTTTATGGCATGCATTGATGTCCATAAACAATAAAACAGCATGGTCGGATACGTTTACGGTAGCTTCATCGGTGCTGTGCCAAAAGGCTGGACTAAAAGACACAAGTAAGTCGTCTTCATTCTATAGCGTTCGTAACGGATTGGTACAAAAAGGATATGTCGAGTGGGAATCACGCAAAGGTCAGCAATCTGCAAAATACCGTATTATCAACCTTTACGAACACTTGTCTACAAATAGTGTAGACAACACAGTAGACAACCGTGTAGGGAACTCTGTAGACAACCGTGTAGCATTAACTAAACAAAACAAGACTAAACAAAACAAAGAATCTTTGTCGAAGCCAAAAACCGGCTCGACCCGGAAAACAAAATTATATGCTAGTGATTCTCCGGAGATAAAGGCCGCTAGGTATTTGTTTACGAAGGTCAAAGCAAATAACCCTAAGGCTAAAGCACCAGACTATCAAAAATGGGCTGCTCAGTTTCATTTGATATTTGACCGCGATCACCGTACTCACGTGGAAGTTGGGCAAGTAATTGACTGGTGTCAGGCAGACGACTTCTGGAAATTCAATATTTTGTCGCCAGCCAAGCTTCGAAAGCAATTTGACCAGTTAGAGCCCAAAATGAAGCAAACTACTGGGCGTATTAGTCGACCCAAAGAGGCCGAGGATTGGGTGAAAACAGAGGAACAGCCAACGGAAAGAAAGTGGATTTGATGACTAATGACTTTCAACGAGTAGCGTTTGATCCTGTACAGATGGCAGCCCTAGCTAAAAAGCACGGGGTGCAGATGAGCGCTAACCCCCGTGAAGAGGTCGAGCGACTCAATCGCCAGACGTCAATCAAGGCAACGAAGGCCAACGAACGGTACGAACGCCTGCAGTGCTACCGTCATTCGCTATGGAGCGGTGGCATGGAGCTGGCCTTTACCTTTGCCGACTGGCAGCCAGATAAGCAAGCTGATGTTGAAGCAGCTAGGTTGCTGGGTAACCGGGCTTATAAGCTGGTAAGGCAACTTGAACAGCGGGACTTCAACGTGGCTATGCTGGGCGAGCGAGGGGTTGGGAAGACGTCACTGGCGCTCGCTATGCTAGATAGCCTGATAAAGCAGGAGAAAAGTGGGGTCTTTATCTCCACCGCCGAACTGCTAGGGCTTATCAACGGTAAGTATACCGATCCAAGTGTACAGGCTAAGCTAAATGCCATCGAGCGGACCATGAAGGAAGCGGACGTGCTGGTGCTAGATGACTTCGGCACAGAAGGCGGTATGACCGGCAATCTTAAACCTGTCCATAAAGATATGCAGGATATGATGTACCGGGTTTCCAACGCTCGGGTAGACTTCAAAAACAACACGTCTAAGGGATGTACTATCATCACGACCAATAGCACGGCTGATGAACTCAAACAGATGTACAACCCCAAATTCATTAACCGGGTACTTACGGGTAATCCGGAACACCAACTAGTTTTTAGCAGCATGGAAGGAGTGCGAAACGTATGACTTGTGAGCTATGTAATGGTACTAGAGTACACTGGCGTACTTATCCAGGTGGCATCATGACCAGTGAACCTTGCCCAGTATGTAAGCCTCTGACAGATGAGGAACGCCGTGAGCATATGAGACGCTTGCGTGAGAAGTGTGAGGGAGTGAAGGTACCGGTGGATGATTAGCCTGACTATTTATGGGGAACCCGTTGCAGCAGGTAGGCCACGTTTCACTCGTACGGGCCATGCTTATGATCCCGGTAAGTCTCGAAAATTTAAGGAAGTAGTGGCTATTGAAGCCACTAAGCAGTTTAATGGCGAGTTGCTAGCTGATAAGCCGATTGAGGTGTACATCGCTGCCTATCGTAGCAATCAGAAGAACACGAGCAAGATAGAGCGTGCAAGACGTGAAGACAAGCTTCATGTACCGCTGCAAAAGCCAGACACGGATAACTATGTCAAAAGTATCTTGGACGCCCTCACGGGTGTTATATGGGCCGATGACAACATCATCTGTCACATCGACGCATATAAATTCTATTCAGAGCTGCCACGGATCGAAGTGCTTGTCCGTGACTATCAGCCACCGAAGAAAGAAGGCTAAGCCATATGTGGGAAGCAGTCGGGCAGCTCACCCAAATAGTATATGTTGAGGGGACGCACGCTGACGTTTTTAAAGAGCTATACACAAAATATCCTACTTTCTATAAAAGCGGGATACGAGATAGAGTGAATGATCCGATTTATCCAGAAGCGATAAAGATCCGGAAAAAGCGGGTATATCGGGAGACCTAGCAATGAAATTTCATGATTTAAAGATCTGTCCGGAATATTTTGACACATTGGATGTTTCACTCGATTATTTTAGGCAATAGATACAAAAAAGACCGCCCATTTCTGGACGATCTCCTATGTATGATTAATTCCGACAAAACTAATTATATCATAGGGAGAGGTTGATTAGCATTGCATTTTGGAAGCCTTGATAAGGACGCAACCCGCGTCAATGCAGAAAATATTTTGAAGAGTTATCACGAGTTAAAACAGAAATTGGCGCAGTTGAAGATGGTGCACTTATCAGGGATTGTCTATGATGGGATGCCAAAATCTGCCTCTAACGTTAATGGGGCGTTAGCACAGGCAGATAACCGCTTGATTGAGATGGATGAGATCGAAGCTGAACTCAAGATGATTGAAAATGTGATTCAAGCCATAGCGGGTATTGATGAGCAATCGGAGAAACGTTCGGCGCTGTTGTGGCTCAGGTACGTTAAAAACTACTCAAATCAGCGTTGTCGGCATGAATTGGCAAAGAAGTACGAGGCCGACTATTCTATCCCCAAATCGACGTTTAACGATTATCGGAAAGAAGCCGCCTTCCAATTCGCTTTAACGTGGCCAGACACCTCAATTTTGGTGTTTCGTAAGGTGCTACAAAAAAGTTCGCACTAAATCCGTCCGTTTTCGTCCAAATCCGGACAAATCCGTCCAATTTCGTCCGAATCCGTCCGTTTCTGTACTTAAATCGGCATATATTAATAGTATCGAAAGATAGCGAGAAACACTTATTACTGGATTGTTTAACTTGATGAGCTCGCTATTTTTCATCATTGGGACATAGCTCAGTTGGTAGAGCGATTAGTTGTCGACGGTTCGAGTCCGTCTGTCCCAGTTGCGTAGTTAAGTAGGCTACGCAAACTTAGGTTCCTTTATCTACCTCCTTTCATGATGAGGTGCCATGACCAGTGTGCGACAGGCTAGGCCTTAGTTAGTGGTTCGACTCCACTACATGGTATTGAGCGAGCAACCATTATTAGCAAGATGACGGCTAGGGTATGCGATGACCTCATAATAGAGATGAGTTGGCCACTGAGATAAATTTAGCCATTTACTCTAACCATCTCATTTATATGTACCTGCTGACGGTGCGAATCCGCCAGTAGGTTTAGCCTCTGTTAGAGGCAAATCGACAGCTTGATGTGTATCGCAGTACCGTGTAATGGTTTCAGTTGGTTCGATTCCAACGCACGGTGTTAACTATCCAAAAAATAGAGTGCGACAACTCGATGGATAGAAGCTCAATCGTTCATGCGATTGGGCTATTTTTGTACGCAAATTAAGGAGTAATCAATATGGACATGATTCACAGTAAATTTGGCTACGAGCCTAGAGCATTCGTTAACGCGGATGCACGGCTGGAGAAGTGGCTAAAACAAGAGAAGACCAAAGAGAAAAACGAGTCTTCGAAAAAACAATCAACTTCGAAGGATGGCCAAGACCGTTCGATTGATAGTTTAATTTAGCTGAGTTTGGTTAGGCTCCTTGAGATTTAAATCCCCTAATTAATAACCAGTCACTTATTACAGCCAAAATGAAAAGAGCACAAAAGGCCCACGAGGTACCTGAGTGGGTGCCAGTTAATAAGGCGCTCCCATGCGCACTACCTTGAAATGCTGAAAGGATAGTACCGGCAAGTGCTGTACCAACTCCCCCTGAGTACTGTTGTGAGGCATTAAAAAAAGCATCCCCATCACTCTGTTCGTTGTTAGGTAATGTGTTTACTCCGCTTGTTTGAAGGTTACCGGTAGAGAGTCCCATCCCAATCATAAATATGATGTCAATCGATAATGCGGTCATGGCATTCATTTCTCCTCGTGATACTAACCAAAACATAAGTAAGCCAATCGTGAAAAAGGAGGCACCAAGTCCAATAATTTTAGCGGCTCCAAATTTATCAAGTAATTTACCTCCCACGGGCGCTAAGAAAGCAGAAATTAGAGAACCGGGGAAGATTACCATAGATGCGATAAAAGCGGATTTTAAATCTACTGATTGTATATAAATGGAGAGCAAGAATCCTACGGCAGGAGCAGTGACTTGACTCAGAAAGAAGGCTATATTTTGATTTCGAAAATTTGAGTTCCTGAAGACTTTTACATCCAACAAGGGATTGGAAATCTGAGTGGACCGTTTAAAAAAGAATACTGTGAAAACAACAGCTAAAATGACACTAGTAATAGGGATGAAGGCATTTATTTGATGACTTCCAAGAAAGGATAAACCAAAAGTAAAGCTTAACAAGGTAAGTACTAATAGAATGGTGCTCGGCCAGTCTAATTTAATGGACTTGATTGTAGAGATTGGTTCCACCGTTGAAAAGCCTAAGAACCAACTGATTGCAACGATAATCAGCATAAATAGAAATAAAGCTGGAATTCCAAACGCTTTCATAACTAAACTACCATATACTGGACCGAGAGCCGGTCCCATAGTAACCAATAATGTTCCTATGCCGATCATAACACCACGGTTGTTCTCAGGAACTTTAGCCAAGATGATATTAAACATGAGTGGGATAGAAAGTCCTGAAGCAATACCAGTGATTAAACGACCAATCAAGAGCACCCAGAAGTTTGGTGCAAACCCACTCAATAATAGGCCAAGGATAAAGAGTAAAATCGAATTTTGAAAAAGTTGTTTGGTAGAGAAACGAGACAGCAAGTAGGTTGACATCAAGATACAGATACCAACCATCATTGAATACCCAGAGTTAATTAATTGTCCTACATCAGTACTAACATGATCAGTCTTAATAATCGTAGGAATTGCAATACTAAGGCCAGTTAAAAGATTTGTACCAAGAAAGCTTAATAGGCCCGTTGCGATTATTGCCCATATGTTTTTTGTTTTATTCCCCATAAGAAATTCTCCTTACTGTAAGTTATAGATCAATCTTATTTACTAACTTTTTAAAGTAAAAGGCAACTATGTTGAATTGAGGTTGTTATCTTGCACACTAAACTCAATTTCATAAAATCGTAAGTCGTTGTTTTTGACTCTTAATAGTTAAAACCGTAGTCTTGTGTCGAACAAACAAAAATATTCTAGGGGGATTTTACTATGGCACTTATTAAGCCTAAGAGCATGGCACCACGTAAACCGGCGGATGACAATTTATTGGATCCTGGAAATACAGTAGTAGCAATTATTGATTATCAACCAACGCAATTACTTACAGAAGAAACAGCCAATACGGCTAAAATTATGCGGAACGTTGTTGATTTGGCAAAGCTGGCTAAGCTATATAACATTCCTATTGTAGCCTCAACGGTTAATGTGACTTCAGGGGCTAATGAACCAACTTTTCCAGCCTTACGTCAAGAATTTGATGGAATGGACGTTTATGATCGAATGACCATTAACGCTTGGGAAGATCAGAACTTTTACGATGCTGTTCATAAAACTGGACGAAAGAAGTTAGTTATTGCTGCTTTATGGACAGAGGCATGTTTATCATTTCCAACTCTGGATGCCTTAAACGAAGGGTATGAAGTGTATCCCGTTTTAGACTGTGTAGGTGGATCATCGAAGGATGCTAGTGATGCTGCCATTAAGCGAATGGAAACTAAGGGTGCCCAAATGACTTCAATTCCACAATTAGCCTGTGAATGGCAACGGAATTATGATACCAATAAAGCAACTGTACCTGGATTCTCTGAAATTCTGTCAAATGCTGGTTCGTTTTTAAAAGTTAAGTAGGATTTAAAAAAATTGTAGATATAGTATAACTACCCCAACTATTCGATCTAATTAACTAGGTCGGACTGTTGGGGTAGTTAAGTTACATTTAAATAAATGGGGGTGACAGGTGACATGCGATGAAAAAAGAAGTCGAACAGGCTAAACGAGATTATATGGCGGGGATGAAGTACAGGGATATTTCCACTAAGTATAATATTCCACTTAACACATTAAAATCTTGGAAGCGTCGTTATGATTGGCAACGTGGTTCTAAGAAAAAAACGCAAATGAAGGCAAGGGGTGCACCTATTGAAGAAAAGGGTGCACCCCTAAATACTATCCAAGAACTCGAAGATTCGACACTTACTGAAAAGCAAAAACTTTTTTGTATGTACTACTTACAACGTTTCAATGCTACCTGGGCCTACCAAAAAGCTTATCAAGTTGACCAACGAACAGCTGAGGTAGCCGGGAGCCGCTTGTTAAGAAATGTTAAGGTGAAAAAAGAACTCGATGTACTCAAACAACAGCAGGCTGTTGACCTGTATTTAGACGCCAATGACATCCTCAAAGAGTACGCAAAGCAAGCCACTGCGTCCCTTGGGGATGTTTTAGATTACAAGGTTTATGAAGAGGTACTGACAGATGAAGAAGGGATGCCTTTTCTGGATACTGATGGTAATCCCATTAAGCGACATCAAGCAGATGTATTTCTAAAACCTAGTGATGAGATTGATTGGAGCGTCATTCAAGATCTACATGTTGGTAAGGATGGCTTGATCGTTAAACTATATGACAAACAGAAGGCCCTGCATGAGTTGGTAGATCGCTTACCTAAGCCGGTTAATGAGGATGTTGAGGAAGATACCTTCCTTAAGGCGATTCGTGACTCAGTCCATCAGATTAAAGGAGAAGATGATTAATGTTGCAACGCAGGCAGTTTCCGTTTAAGCCGTTTTCTATTAAGCAGTTGCAGGTTTTAAGCTGGTGGCAAGATCCGGCTACAGCTGACAATAAGGCACTAATCTGTGATGGTTCTGTGCGTGCAGGTAAGACGTTAATTATGTCTATGTCTTATGTCCTTTGGTCTATGACAAAGTTTAATCATCAGCAGTTTGGCATTGCGGGTAAAACCATTGGCTCTCTGCGTCGGAACGTTATCCGGACATTGGTTACGATGTTAGAAGGTAGAGGATATAATGTTAAAGATTCTCGAACGGATAATATGCTGACGATTACGTATGGTAATACTACTAATCGCTACTACCTGTTTGGTGGGAAAGATGAGTCTAGTCAGGATTTGGTCCAAGGGTTAACTGCTGCCGGCTTCTTCTTCGATGAGGTAGCCCTCATGCCAGAATCCTTCGTAAATCAGGCATTGGCTCGTTGTAATATTGAAGGCTCCAAGTATTGGTTTAACTGCAACCCTGCTGGTCCATTCCACTGGTTTAAAACGGGATGGGTAGATCAGTTAGAGGATAAACGTGCTCTGCACATCCACTTCACGATGGAGGATAATCCAGCGAATTCAGCACAAACACTGGCTGATTATCAACGTCTGTACGATGGTGTGTTTTATCAGCGGTATATCCTCGGTGAATGGGTACTTGCAGATGGTATTGTTTACGATAACTTTGATAAGCAGACGATGGTTGCTGACGCCCCAGAAGGTATTGCAAAAAGGTATTGTATTTCGGTCGATTATGGTACTCAAAACCCCACGGTATTTCTACTGTGGGGTCTTTATGATGGTGTTTGGTGGTGCCTAAAAGAGTATTACTATGATGGACGTCACTCACCAAAGCAGAAGACAGATGAGCAGTATGCCGATGACTTCTTGAAGTTCATGGGCAACCTTAAATGCACTGTAATTGTCGATCCGTCTGCGGCATCCTTTATTGCTGTTTTACGGTCACGAGGGGTACATGTAGAGAAAGCCAAAAACGATGTCTTAGATGGCATCAGATTGACTCAGACGGCTATGAATACGGGTAAGGTTATGTTTACACCTAGGCTAACAAATTTGTTTAAGGAGCTGGCATCCTATGCATGGGACCAAAAAGCCTCTGAACGAGGTGAAGATAAAGTTATTAAACAACATGACCACGCGTGTGATGCTGTCCGTTACTTTGTAGTACGTGCACTTGGTATTAACGGTAAGGTCAAGCCAAAAGTTAAACCTAAATTATTTAGATAGGAGGGATGAAAATGGGGTTAAAGGTAGATGCATCCCTAATTGAGGATATTGATAACCCGCCTTATGAGTTATTAAATTATGCCCTGAATGAGTTGGACCGGAAGCGGGAGAAATACGATAAGCTTTATAGCTACTACTGTGGCAAACAAGGTATCCTTAGTCGAATGCTTGGTACACCGTACAGTCAGGATAAAGATTCTCATGTAGTTGTGAACCATGCCAAATACTTTACGGATATGATTACCGGTATGATGACAGGAAATCCAATTACTTATGTTCCTCAAGAGGGTAATAGTATTGAAGCTATCACGGAGGCATTTAATCATATGAATGTAATGGCTCATGACATGATACGGATCTAGAACAACAATTATCAATTTATGGTGTTGCCTATGAGCTGGCATACTTGAAGAAATTAGACGAGAAAACTACTGAGGAACATATTGCTGCTTTAGATCCACGTCATACCATTGTAATCACTGATGATACTGAAGACGAAACGGAATTAATTGGGATTTATCTGCAACCTAAGCGGAAGCTAGATGGTACAGATAATGGTTATTTAATTTCAGTTTATACGCCTATTAATTTGATTCAGTATCGCACACGAGCAGGCCATAATTTAAGTGATAGTAACTTGATGAATGAAGCGACGGTAACACCTCATCGCTGGGGTTCCGAACCCATTACAGAATTTTATAACAATGGACAACGGCAGGGAGACTTTGAACAATTAATTCCCTTGATTGACGCCTATAACTCATTACAGTCTGACCGTATTACAGATAAGGATGAATTTGTGGATGCCATCTTGCTAGCGTATGGAACTGATATTGATGGTGAACTATCTAAAGGGCAAATGCTAGATGGTTTACCAAGTGATGCCAAGATTGAATGGCTCACAAAATCATTAGAAGAGGGCGATGTTCAAACCTTAGCTGATTCGATTAAGAACGACTTACATGAAATGGCCAATGTTCCTAATATGACTGATAAGGACTTTGCAGGCAATATTTCGGGAGAGGCAATGAAATACAAGCTTTTTGGGTTATTGAACCTAATTTCAGTTAAAAGCCAATATCTGAAGCGTGGACTTCATCGTCGTTTACAGCTGATGCAAAACATGATGCTGGTAAAACAACAAGATGTTGATATTACCGATGTTCGTATTCAACTGACACCGAACATCCCCGTTAATATGACCGATACTATCAGTAACATTAAGACAGCGGATGGTATTATTCCACGTGATATCACGTACAGTTGGTTACCAGATGGATATGAGCCACAAAAGGTTATTGAATTAATGGATGAACAAACTGCTAAACAGGTTAAGACTCAGAAAACCGCATTAGGTGGTAATGAATTTAATACTAACGTTGATCAGGATGAACAGGAGGGATACCGTGATTCACGTCAAGATGGACCGAACTGAAACCCAAGCAAGGATTAGTATTTATGGCCATGCTATGCAGGCACCTTACGGGAACGATATTGTCTGTGCAGGTATATCAACACTTTTTACGGGTGTAGCTAACTACTTAAGTCATGCGACCGCAGACCTTCACCCTAATGAATCTATCGTGACAGCGGTGGATTTAGATGCTGGTGATGAGCGGCTACTATCAATGTTTAGAGAAACAGTGGCCGAAATTGCTATGGCATATCCTAACAACGTAGAGCTGTGGACTTGGAGTGATGGGGATGGCAGACAAGAATAAGCTAAACTACTGGGAACTACGAGCAGTTCGTTTGGAGCAGGCACATCATGATGCTGGTGATGAAGTTGTTGAAATTTTAGTTCAAGCATATGCTGCAGCAGTGCAATATCTAACGGGAGAAGCCGACAAACTCTATGAGAGGTATCTTAGCAAGTCGAATCTAACCGAGGAAGAGGTTGCCAAAGTTCTTAATACCGCCATCACTCCTGATCAATTGGTTATCCTACAACAAATGTTGAAAGAAACTAAGGATAAAAAGATTCAAAAACAGATTAAGGCGTATTTAGATGGACTATCTGTTAAGAGTCGGATTAGTCGCATTGAATTACTGCGAACTAAGGCGTATGTGGTCGCTAAACGCATTGCAGACGTTCAACTGTCAGAATCGACTGATTACTATATTAAAGCGATTCAGGATGCATATTTGAATGCCTCAGCAGAATCTATTATTGGTAATACGCAAAAGGAGTTTAACGTTTATCAGGGTGAAGCAATCCCTGAAGTTAAACATGACGTTATCCTATTCACGAATCCGGAATCAGATGAACCTATTCATAAGGTAAATGTTACGTCGGTTAAACCAGTTACTAAACTGAAAGAGTTAACGACTACCGAGGTTAAACAACAACTGGAAACACCATGGTTTGGTGAAAGCTATTCGGAGCGAATTTGGAAGAATACGGATGAGTTAGCCAAGCGGTTACAGGAATTGTTTACTGTACAACGTATGACGGGAATGACTGACCATGATATGGAACAGGCTCTGATGAAGGAGTTTGGTGTAAATTCATATAAGGCCCGTAGATTAATTCGGACTGAATCAAGTTACATGGCTCATCAAGCTAAATTAAAGGCATGGCAGGATCATGGGGTGAAACAATACTCACTGGTTGCGGTCTTGGACTTTCGGACATCCCAATTTTGTCGGGCGCATGATGGGAAAGTATACGACGTTAAGCTTGCCCGTTGTGCTGGATTTGCAGGAAACTACCCACCGTTTCATCCATTCTGTAGGACGGTAGCGGTTGCCTATTTCACGGCCACGAAGCGAGGTGGTTACCGAACGGCACGAGACCCAATAGCAGATGAGACGATGAAAATCCCGCGCTTTTCAACCTATCAACAGTGGGAACAAATGCTTGTAGATAAACATGGACAGCCTGAAGTTAATCTCATGCAAAAGAAGGTTAAGAACTACACTCGAGACCTAAAACAATATCGTGGAATGCAATCAGATTTAGGCGATGAGAATATGCCAGTATCCTTTGATAATTATCAGAACATGAAGTATCGTAATGATAAGGATTGGAAGGAACTGAATATCTATCGTAAACAACGTGTTCAAGGAACCTTGTCGCCATTAATGAGTTTTGAAGATTATCAAAAGCTACGTAAATTAGCCTTGAATACTTTAATTGGTACCAAGACTTCAGATGGACACGAAGTGAAATCTTTCAGCCAACATTTTATGGAACGACTCATTGGGCCAAGTAAAGAGGTTCAGCATGCAAAGATTCGAAATGGCGTTCATTTATCTGATGTTGAGAATGCCTTACAGAGTAATCGAGTACGAGCTAGTAGTTCAGATAAAACGGTTCAGTTATACTATGGGGATAAGGCTCGTGTTACGTTGAACATCAATACCGGTAATATCATCCAAGTAAATCCTAGTCGGAAGCGGGGAAAATAAGATGGGAACTTATATCATTTCAAAAGCAGATTATGATTTAATTATGAAGTTAGGAAAAACGATATTTGTTTGGCATATGAAAGCTGAACAAAATGGTGACCAGGTTAAACTGACTTTCGCAAACTATGATGAGCTTGATGAGTTCATGGCTCATGTTGATGAGTTAGAGGCAACTAAGGGAATGGATGCTGAACAAGAGAACCTAACGATGACTGGTATTCGCCTTCAGAAGTTGTATGACGGTGCCATGGAAGTTGAATTAGATGAATAATGATTGTATTTCGCGTTAACCACTGTGGCTAGCGCTTTTTATTTACCCTGAAAGAGGTGAGATAAATGATTTTAGCGTTTGTTTGGATTGTTGGTATTATTGCAATTCTGTCTTTCCTATCACTATTTGGTAGGGATGTATTGGGTGATCGGCAAAAGTACGAACAACTCGCAGCGGTGTGTATCGCTTCAATTATTAGTTGGGCAGTTGTTCTAGTGACATTATTGATAATGGCTAAGTGATGTTTGACCTGTGGAGGTCATTAAATATACCTAAATTAAATACGTGTATGGATTCCCTGAAAGTAAACAAAGGGCACTGTTCGTGAGCCGTAATGGCGTATGTGGGGTGCCCTTTTCATTTGCTTTCGATTTGGGGATGTATATGGGTATTAGGAGGAAATGTAATGAAGAAAATTGTAGGTTTATGGCTTCAACGGTTTGCTGACGAGGGTAATGATGGTGCTGATGGTGCGGGTATTGATGCAGAGCAAGAAAATCAAAGTGAACAGGAAAATGATCCTCATCAAATTGTTTTTAAGGACCAGTCAGAGTTAGACAGTTGGTTTGATAAAAAGATGAATAAGGTGACTGATACCCTGCACACTAAATGGCAGAAGGAATTGGACACCCAAAAGTCGTATGACGAGATGACGGACGATGAGAAGCATGAATATGATGTTACCCAACGTGAAAAGGAACTCACTGACCGAGAAGAAAAGCTTACGGTCTCTGAGAACCACGTTAAGGTCGTTAACAAGTTAGCCAAGGATGGGTTACCAGTTGGTTTAGCTGATGTATTTAGTGCGGCGCTTAAGGATGAGAGCACCTTACCTGACGTTTATCAAGCTGTCACTGGTACCTATCGTCAGGCCGTTAAAGAGGGCGTGGATCGGCAATTAGCTTTATCCGCACATGCTCCAAGCATTGGTGGTGATGGAACTCGCAAAACTGCGGGTGAAACTGCTGCTGAACGACGTAATGGTAATCGTGCTCCTAAGGGTCAAAACCTTTGGGAGACTCACTAAGGAGGAACAATTATGTTTGTAGGAAAAAGAATGGACGTTAAAGAAGTTAATTTCTTAGCATCCGCACATGTGGTTAGCTTGCCTATGATGCTCGATCCAGATAATGCGCTAGCAAGTATTGATGACCAAGGTCATAAGATCATCCCTGCAGGTACTCCTGTACCCGCAAATGATGGTACCGCAAAGGGGCTTTTATATAATGATGTTGATTTAACTAATGGCCCAGCTAACGTTGCCGTTTTACGTTCTGCATGGGTTCTTGGACAACGCCTACCAGTTGAAGTGTCAGCTGAGGCCAAGACTGCCATGACAGAAATTCATTTTGTGGATGATACCACTAGTGACTCTGGCGATGATGGGTCTGGTGCATCTAGTGCAGCTATGCAGACGGAAAAGGCAGCTGCTACTGATAATGCATCTAAAGCAAAATAATTAGGAGGAAAAAATTAATGATGAAAAAGCAAGTTTCAATGAATCTTCAACGATTTGCATCGATTGCTAACATGTTTTCGACACCACAAGTATTAGATTATGTACGCGATCGTCAATTCCCAACATTTTTGGGCGATAGCTTGTTTCCAGCACGACGGGTAAATAGTTTAAAGTTGGATCAAGTATATGCGGGAAACCGGACACCGGTAATTGCACATGTTGCCGCATTTGATGCTGAAGCCGAAATCGGCAGTCGCCAAGCAAGTAAAAGCACTCTTGAGTTGGCACTGATTAAGCGGAAGATGCAAATCAAAGAAGATGACTTAATTGCATTACAAAACCCTCGTACCGCTGAGGAAGCAGACTATCTTAAGAACCGTGTTTATGATGATATTGATGAGTTGGTTCAAGGTGTGTACGCACAAGTTGAAAAGATGACCATGGATGCCTTAGCTACAGGAAAGGTATCTGTAATCAATCCTGATACACAAGAACAATACGACTTTGACTATCAGGTTCCTGAGTCACATCAAGCCGACTTGACGGGTAAAGATGGGACAACTTGGGATAATGCTTCCGCTGACCCAATTAATGATTTAATCAAGTGGGTCGATTCTATGGATGTCTCCGCAACGCGAATTCTTACTTCACGCAAGATTTACCGTCTATTTACTCAAAATGCTAATGTCTTAAAGGCCGTATACGGTACGTCAACCCGTGCATTAGGTCAAGGTGACTTAGATGCTTTCATGGAGGCACAAGGATTACCAGTTATTCGGACTTATGATAGTAAGTATCGTGAAGAAGATTCCAAAGGTGTACTCACTACTAAGCGTTATTTCCCAGAAGATAAGTTGGTCTTAATGGGAGACGACATCCTTGGTGAAAAACTTTATGGACCAACGCCAGAAGAAATTGGATTGGCGGGCGACCCTGCAGTGCAAAAAAGTGCTCATGGGAATGTCTTCGCTACCATTTATACGGATACAAAAGATCCAGTTGGCACCTGGGAAAAGGCTACTGCGGTTGCTCTACCATCATTCCCAGGGGCTAATGAAGTCTTCCAAGCAACTCCGATTAAAGCGTCTAATTAAGGAGGAAAAGGAATGGATGATCAGGTTAAGACATTGGCAATGCGCTTAGGTATACCATTAGACTCAAACAATTTCCTGTTAATTCAAGACCTTTTTACTGATGCCTTAGCGCAAGTTCTTGATTATACGAATCGTGACAAACCAATTGGCAGTATGACTGTTTATGCAAAACAACTAGCCGTCGTTGCTTATAATCGATTAGATACCGAGGGTGAAACCCAACGTAATGAGGGAAACGTCAATCGTTACTTCGAGATTGGCATCCCTCAAAACATTAAACAGTCATTGAACCATTATCGTGTGACTAAGTTTAAGGAGATTCACTAATGAAACTAGCAAGGCGCGGCCAGCGGACTGTTTATTTACGTCGCCGAATCTTGAGAACAGATGATGAAGGGAATTCTATTCATTCATGGGGGAGCGCTGTTCCTCTACAAGTAACTATGCAGCCTGCTGGTGGATCTGTTAATGCGGCTATTTATGGTAATGACTTAACGTATATGAAAAGCCTTATGTATCAAGGTAAACAGATTATTGAAGGAATCAATGAGAATGATGGGATTTGTGTAATGGTTAGTAAGGATGCTGACGATCCTGATTATAAGATTATCTCTATTTCAACTTACTCAGATCACTTGAACGTCTTAATTAAGAAGGTAGATACACATGCCGGAAATTAAGGTAGAAGGTCTGGATCGATTGATGCGCAAGTTGGAATTACTTCCGGATGAGCTGGATGATGCCTTATGGGATGCAAATTTTGATGTTGTAGAAGAAGCCGATCAAATCGTAGTCAGAGAGCTGCAATCGTCCATGAAACACAGCACAGGAGAGTTAGCAGGATCGTTACATTATGAAGTAGTTAAAGACGAAGACGGTCATATACGTGGCCGCCTTTTTTCAAATGATCCAGTAGCCACTTATCGTGAGTTTGGTACTGGATTGGTGGGACAGGCTTCTGAAAAAGTCTTACCAGACGGTATTAATCCTGTTTATACACAACATCCGTGGTTCATTCCAGTGAATGCCGTTGATAGTGATCTTAATGCTATTTATGGTATGCCAATCATTAAGATTAATGGTAAGAAGTACTATCGAACGAACGGGCAACCAGCTCGCCAATTTATGACTCCGGCCATTCAAGAAGCAGGTAAAGAGGCACCAGAAATCATTAAGGATCGTGTTCATAAGAAGTTAGGTGAATTAACCGATGGTTTATAACGTGAATGTTGACGTGAATCGGATTCTAAAGTCTATTTCAGCTTTAAGATCCGTTCGTTCGGCCTATCCGGATGAAATAACCGTGTTTCCCATGGCTGTTTATCAAACACGGCGTTCAACGTATGTAAGAACGGGAGACAATGTGGAGACAGATACAAACTGGCAAATTGTTATTGATATCTTTATTCAAGAGGGTAGTTTAACTTTCATTGTGGATGAAGTTACTGATAAGTTTGCTCAAATCGGATTTGAGGCGACAGTTCAGCAAGCCAATCAGGCAGGCTTTAACCGTGCCATTATTACGTTGATAGGCGTGGTTGATAATACAAATAATCATGTTTATCAAGCTCATTAAAATTAGGGGGAATATTTAATTATGAAATCTTTATTAAGCAATACTATTTATCGTGTACCTATGGTATTACAGCGGTTTGCAGATACTTATGTTGACTCTACACCAGGATTAGTAGGTACAGGATCAAAGCTAGAAATTGCTGAACCAGGGAACACAACGAGTTACACGGTAGTTGCTGATGTCAAGGCGTTACCTGCTGTAGGTGGAGCGCCACAGGAAATTGATGTAACGACATTAGCGGATACACGGGCTAAGCAATTGGAAGGGATCCAGGCTGCTTCATCTATGGCCTTTACTGTGCAGTATAAAGGGCCATCATGGAATGCTATTCAGCCTAAGGCCAATGACCGAAAGCAATATAACTGGCGAATTACTTACCCAGATGGAATGACTGCCACCTTTACGGGATCATTCTCCATTCAGGTAGCTGCCTTAGCAACTAATGCGGCGCTTACCTATACGCTGACGGTGTCAGTATCAGATGGGCCGGATTTCAGCCAGTCACCAACAACTGGAGCGAGTAATCCCTCCTAGTTCAGAATCTGAAGCACCGATTTCAGCCGCTAAGGCCGAATTAAAGGCAGCCGATTTAGATACGGTTAATGTATTAACCAAGGTCCATAATTCAAAAACAACTAAATAGTAAGCAATCTTTAGTCGCCAATGAAATACACAATACCGAATGGGGCGGCTTTTTATGTGCAGAAATTACATGGAGGAATTTTAACTATGACATCTAAGAAAACAGCAGGAATGAAATTTCAATTTGGCAAGCACGAACTAGAGTTAAGGCTTGACGGGAAGGCCATTCTTAACATTGAAAAGCGCTTAAAGAAGTCCATTATGTCACTGTTTATGAGTGGTAATGGGCAAATCCAACTTCCACCTACTAATGAAATTTTGGTTGTACTTCAAGGCGCTAATCAAACGCACGGTGTGACAGATACTATGCTAGTGGATGATTTTCAAGCTTGGTTAGACGAGGGCAACACAACGCTTGAATTATTTACTACATTAACAGACCTGGTAACCGAAGCAGGTTTTTTCGGGAAGAAGAGTTCGGACGACCAGAAGGAAGAACCAGTGACATTGGACAACGACGATCCGGACGAGGACAGTCTGATCTAAGCAACAAGCGATATGATACCGTATCGGAAATGTTGAGGGATCTCTATCCACTAGCAGTTAATGCAGGCATCCCTGCAACAGAGTATTGGGATATGACGCTTGATGAAATCACCATCCAATCAGCTGCCATAAAAAAACAGCATCAGGATGCATTGAAGGAACGAGCTGTAATGGACCATCGGTTGTCGCAGCTATTAGCGTTTGCTTTTAATGAGCCTAATAAAATGCCATCCGTTGATAAGATGTATGGATTTTTGAACGATGCTACCACCAAAAAAGAGATTGCCGAACCCACACCTGAATGGAAAAAAGATCAGGCTGAGTTTATTAAGCAGGCGCTAGCCATTAAACAAATTAATAATGCCAAGAGGGCACAGGGGGGTGAGTAATCATGGATTTAGAGACGCTACAAGTAGTATTTGATATGAATACTGAACTTATCCAGCCCAAGTTAGACGCATTAAAAGAGAAATTTAATAAGACATTAGGTGGTTTAGGACAGACCGTACAGGAAGAATCTAATAATGCAACTAATAGTATTGATTTATCTGGATTAACTGAAAAGTTCTCTGAATCATTCACTAAAATGCAGGATCAAACGGCTGGTTTTTTTGAGAAATTCGAGAAATCTATGAATCAAGGATCTGAGAGTGGAACAGATAGCATTACCAAAAACATGCACAAGATGCGCGTAAGCGTGGGTAAAGACGTGGATTCAATGGTATCTGATATCAATGCCAAAATGGAACAGGCAAAGGCTGCACAGGAACGGATGGCGAACCTCAAGAGCCTTGGTGGATTAGCTGCCGATCGTGGAGATTATAAGACATCGACACGAACCAACGAACAGGCCGCTAGTGAGCAAGCTAAAATGGTCCGGAGCCTGAATGCGGCTAAGGATCTAGCTCGTTCTATGAAGGACGAGTATAAGGAGATTCCAGCAGAGCTTCAAAAGATTGCTCAGCAAATGGATCATAATGAAGCCGAAATTGGCAGTTACCAACGAAAAATTAAAGAACTTCAGGCCCAACAAAAAGATGCGATGAAGTTTGAATCCGGTAAGGGGTTTGGGGCCAAACAAAATGTTCAAACCGATGATTCTCGAAAAATTGGCGAAGAAATTGAGAAGGTACAGAAAAAGGTTAGCAAAGCGATTAATTCTTCTGATTCTCTAAATAAAGCGTACGCCAAATTACAGGATCGTTATGGGGAACTCGGTAAGGCAATTCCAAAAGTCAATACGGATTTGTCCGAAAGCGCTACGGTTGCTAAGCGATCACGGGAAGCATTTAGTTTGCTAGACGGATCTACAAGCAAAACTAAGACAGCTCTTAAAGGAGTTGCCACTGCTATTGGAAAATTATCTGGAATTTCTTACATGCTGAAGCGTGGTTCTAGTGGCATGAATGATATGGGTCATAAAGCCCGTAGTCTATCTAGCACTATGGCCTCTTTAGGATCTCGTTCCAACAGTTCGTTAAATAAAATGAACAAAGGGATTAAGAAATCTGATAGTCAATTATCGGAACTGGCTCGTGGAATTAAGTCATTACCTGCTCAATTTTTGGTATGGGGGGTGGGATTTGAAGCATTAACTAAGCTTTCTGAAGGTTTTGCTAATGCATTTAAGACTAACAAGCAGTTTAGTAACAGTCTGAACCAAATTAAGGCAAACTTAATTGCGGCTTTTTATCCACTATATTCCACAGTAATGCCATGGATTAATCAATTTATGCAGGTCTTGGAAAAAGCGACTGGATGGTTAGCAAAGTTCAGTGCCTCGTTATTTGGTATGAGTGATGCTACGGCCCGAGCTGGTGCAAATAAAATGTACACACAGGCTAAGGCCTTAGGAGATGATTCCGGATCTAGTAGTGCATCTAACGAAGCTGCTAAGAAAGCCGTTCAAGCTGAAAATGCCGCTATTCGAGCTCGAAATGACGCGGGTCGAAAGGCAGTTCAAGAAGAAAATGCGCAAATAAAAGCTCGTAATTCTGCCCGTAAGAAAGCTATTCAGGAACAGAATGCGGCTATTAAAGCAGCTAACGAGCAGCGTAAGAAAGCTGTTGAACAGGCTAATGATGCTATCCGAGCTTCTAATAAACGTGCAGATGATGAGGTTGCGGAATATAACAAGAAGCAAAAGGAACGTATCGATGAACTAAAGAAAAAGTACCAAGATTATAAGAATAATCTCATGGGCTTTGATGAAATTAACACGCTGGACGTTTCCAAAGAAATTCCTGATTACACCCCTAAAGAAGCTCATCATCAAGACCTGGAAGAATATACACCAAAAGATACTATTTCTGATAGCGGAGAAGACGAAGCCTTAAAGACTTTTACTCCAGAAGAAACAAAATCACTTTCTGATGCATTGGATGATGCAGCTAAAGATCTAGATGGAATTCAACAGGCATTGGGCAATGTTAGCCCAGCCTTTGGTGGAGCAAGCGATGCGGCTAAAAAGTTCCGGGATATCTTAGCTGACCTATATCGTCCAATTAAAGAAGCATGGGATGCTAAAGGTAAAGTTGTTTTAGATGCTATGAAGTATGCCTTCAATGAAATCAAACGGTTAATTGGTGATATTGGAAAATCCTTCCTTAAAATCTGGGATAGCAAGCTTGGCGTTCAAACGTTAGAAGACTTATTACAATTATTCGCTAATATTATCAACATCCTGGGTGACGTTGCCAAAGCGTTTGCTGATGCATGGGAAGATCATGGTACCGGTGATAAATATATTAAATCCATCTTTGTGATGCTGGATTCAATCTTAAAGTTGTTAGGCAGTATTACAGAATCATTCCGAAAGGCATGGAACGACGGAACTGGTGAAAGAATCGCCCAAAACCTGTTAAAACTATTTACCGATATTAATAACACGATTGCCGATTTTGCAGACTCGTTCCGTAAAGCGTGGAATGAAGGAGATGCAGGCACTAAGCTTTTTGAAACGTGGCTTAATGATATTGGTAAGTTACTACGTGATTTGGATGATATTGTTATTTCATTTAAGAAAGCCTGGGACGCTGGAGATATTGGTAGAAAAATATTCTCTGACATTATTGATATTGCTAAACAGATTGGTAAATTAATTGGAACTTTTGCAGATTCGTTTCACGATGCATGGAATCAAGGCGAAACTGGAACCAAGATGTTTGGTAGTTGGCTAGATGCTATTAAGAAAGTCTTAGATGTCATTGATGATTTTGTAAGTTCATTTACAGCGGCTTGGAAAGAAGGCGCTGTTGGAACTGGGATCTTTAAAGACATATTCAAAATTTCGGGTAGTGTTGGTAAGACTATCGGAAACTTAGCTGGCCAATTCAAAAAAGCTTGGGATGCCGGTAAGACTGGACAAAGTATTTTACACACTATTCTTGAAATTTTTAAGGATATATTTGATCATCTTAGCGATATGGCTGATGCAACGGCAAAGTGGGCTAAAAAACTGGATTTTACACCACTTTTAAAGTCTATAGAAGGTTTATTTAAGTCGATTAAAGGCTTGGATAAGACAGTATGGGATGCAATAGAGTGGGCATATAAAAATGTTCTTTTGCCATTAGCTAAATTTACTATTACCGACGCATTACCTACTTTTTTCAAGTTGCTTTCAAGTGCGATTAAGGTAGTCAATTCAGTTCTAAAGGCATTAGCACCATTAGGTAAATCACTTATTGATGCCTTCTTAAAACCTATAGCGGGTTTTACTGGAGGATCAAGTATTAGTGCATTAAAAGGGATTGCGGATGCTTTAGAGGGATTATCATCATGGATTGATAAACATCAAAAAGCCGTTCAAACGTTTGCTAAGGTTTTAGCGACTATGTTTGTAATTAAAACTAGTTTTAAGGGACTCAGTAAAGGGACATCCCTTGTTGAAGATCTATTAACTAAAAGTAAAGGTTTAGACGGTAAAAAGGGTGTTTTAAAGGAATTCTTTGGTAAGATAACGGGTATTTCCGATTTAAAAGATGGTGTGGAAAATGTTAAGGATCTTTGGGGGTACTCACGTGATTTAGCTAGTGTTTCTTGGGGGAAGTTGAAAGATGGTGCATCAACGGCCAAGGGATTAGCTTCTACATCGTGGACTAAACTAAAAGACGGTGCGTCTGTTGCTGGTGACCTTGTTTCTGTCAAATGGTCATCGTTAAAGTCTGCTGCAGGTAACGTCGTTAATTTAGTTAAAGGTTTCAAAGATTGGTCGATTTGGAGTAAAGCCGCCGCTGCTGGTCAGGTCATCCTAGACGCAGCGATGGACGCTAATCCAATTGGGCTGATTGCAACTGCTATTGCCGCAGTCGTTGCTGGTTTAGTTGTTCTTTATACCCACAACAAGAAATTTCGTGATTTTGTTAATGGTATTTATACCAACATTACGAAATGGATGGGAGATGCCATCAAGTGGCTTAAGAATAATTGGCAAAATGTTGCCAAGTTTATTATTAATCCAGTAGGTAGTATTGCTGATTGGTTTTTAAAGGATACTAAGCTAGGCAAAAACGTTTCTAAATGGGCTGGCAATGCCTTAGATTGGCTAAAGAAAAATTGGAAAGACGTTGCTTTACTTATTATTAATCCTGTAGCCGGCATAACTAACTGGTTCCTAAAAGACACAAAAACTGGGCAGGCCATCCTTAAATGGGGTAAAAAGGCCCTTGATAATGCTGTTAGTTGGGCTAAAGATATTGGAAAAAATATTGGTAAAAAAGTTGAGAGTGGTAAGAAGGCTGCTCAAGATGCTGGAAGTAAAGTTGGTAAATGGGTATCTGATAAGGTTAAAGATGCTTCAACTACTATTAAAAAGTGGTCTAAGAACCTCGGTAAGGACATCAACGATGCTGCAAAGAGTGCTAAGTCACTAGCCTCAAAGGCTGGTAAAACGGTTGGCGGATGGGTTCATACAGGGGTCACAACTGCTGACTCCAAAATCAAGAGTTGGTCTAAAGATTTAGGATCACTTATTAATAAAGCTTCTTCAGGAGCTAAGACATTGGCCTCTAAGACTGGTAAAACAATTGGTGGTTGGGTCCATACCGGAGTCACTACCGTAAATTCCAAAGTGAAATCTTGGTCTAAAGGATTAGGTTCGCTAATTCATACAGCTTCGTCGGGTGCAAAATCTTTAGCATCCAAGGCCGGTAGCAGTGTGGGTGGCTGGGTTCATTCTGGTATTAAGGGAATTAATTCAAAAATCCAGACCTGGTCTAAAGGACTTGGTTCTTATATTGGTTCCCATATTTCGAGTGGCAAGTCTGCGGCATCCAAGGCTGGACAAACGGTTGGTGGTTGGGTCCATTCAGGTATTACATCAGTTAGTAAGAAAATTACTGGGTGGGCCGGTAGTCTCGGTGGAAAAATTGCCAGTGGACTTAAAAATGGGGTAGACGCTATCAAACGTGCCTCAGCCGATATTGCCAACGGCATTCTAAGTACAATTGGGAAAGCTGTTAATGGTGTAATCAAAGGAATTAAATGGATTCTAGATAAGGTTGGCGCCCATGGAATGGCTGATGGAATGTCCTATTGGGATGTCCCTCATTTTGCACAGGGCGGACACCATCAGGGTGGCCTTGCCATGGTAAATGATGAAAATGCTAGTCATTACCGTGAGGCCTATCAATTACCAAATGGTAAACAAGGGATCTTCCCAGCACAACGTAACATGATGGTTTATCTACCTAAGGGTACGCGGATTAAGAATGCACAACAGACCTATCGTGAGGCAACCGCTAAGTTGCCACACTATGCTAATGGGCTATTTGGTAATTTTGATTTTTCTATGCCAAACTTTGGAGACATACTTGGTGGACTTGGTTCAGGATTTTCAAATGCTATCGGCGGTGCAGTTGAGTCGGTTGAGGATCGTATTAAGGATATTATCAATGGTATTCGAGGGATTGCCGGTAATATTAGCTACGATGCTTCACATCCAATGGAGGTTATCAAAAAAGGTGTTGGTCAATTTGTTAACTTAGGGTATGGTTCAGACTTAGGAACTGCAGTTGCCAAGGGTGGGGTATCTTCTTTAGAAGACGGTGCTGTTAACATGGTGCATAAAGCCTTAAAAGAGGCATTTGATAAGGCCAAAGAAAAAGCACGCAAAATCGCTGAGGCTGCCTACAGTGCTGCTAAGAAGGCTACGGATGCTACTTCAAAAGCGGCGGGTTCATTGTTTGATGGTAAAAATAGTGGGTTTAACATCCTTGATTCCCTCAAGGGGTTACATCTTGGATTTAAAAATGGTGGATTTGTTAATCAGGCTGGTACTTATAATTTAGCTGAAGAAAATACACCGGAAATTGTTTTGCCACTCAGTCAACCGTCACGGGCATTAGAACTTATGCAACAGGCCATGGGGTATATGAAACAGAACTTTGGCGATGGAATTACTATGCCGCATTCTATGGTTACCTCAAGTACAATTGCACCCTCAGATATTCAATCTAACCCGCAGGATTCTGATGCATTGCTACACAGCAATGGGACAGCTGGATTGCAGGAAGCGTTAATGAGTGCCATTAGCGTGGCTATGGCTAATCAACAAATGGATCATCAAACGAATCAAGGTTCTCAACAACCCATTGAGATTACCGTCAAGCTTGGCGATGAAACCCTTGGTAAACATGCAGTAAATGGAATTAACTCATTTAATCGTAAAAATGGACGTCAAATGCTAGATTTATAAATCAGGAGATGAAAGAGGATGGCTTATGCTTTATCCGTCAACGGGACCGCCTTGCCGACCCCAACGCAGTATCAATTCATTGTTAATGATATCGATGGTAAATCAACCCGGAATGCTGCGGGAAAATTAACTCGTGACCGTGTTGCTGTTAAACGAAAGTTGACCATTCAATGGGGTCCGCTTTCTATAGAACAGTTAAGTCAGATTCTAACGGCAATTAAGGAGCCCTTTTTTCAATGTACTTATTTAGATGGTCAAGAAGGTAAAGAAGTGACAAAAACGTTCTATGTTGGTGATCGAACATCGCCATCCTATTCGTGGAATGAAAATATGAAATCAATGGCGTGGCAATCTTTATCGTGTGACTTCATTGAACAATAGGGAGGCGATAAAGTGCTAAAACAATCAGATGCGTTTAATCAGGCGTTTGCTGGAGATACACGGGTACTAAGCTTAAAATTAATCGTTAATGATAAAACTACATTTACAGCAGAAGATGTGGTTAGTCTTGAGTATGATTCCGCGGCCTTCACAGGGGATGCCTTTGGAATAGGATCAACTTTTGAGAATACAATCAAGATAGTATTTGCTGACCTTCAAGAAGGCCTAAAACAGAACGATGTTTTAAAGCCTCAAGTGGGTATTCAACTTTCTGATGGAACGTTTGAATATGCGCCACTTGGGGTTTTTATTATTTCGGATGAGATTCAGCAGGATCGTAATGCTGAGCAAACAACACTAACTGCAGTAGATAAAATGGCTTACTTAGAAGGTACTTACGTCCCAATTGACGGAATCAATAAACATTCTGTAAAAGACCTGGTTTTAGAAATTGCTAATGCAGCAGGTGTATCTGTTAACACAAACAATGTAGAACGATTACCAGCTACCAATGATATTGCTCCGATTGTTGGTCAGACTTATCGTAATGCGTTGGGGATGCTAGCCCAGTTTATTGCGGGGTACGTTACCTTTAACCGTTCAGGAGAATTAGAACTACGATCGTTAAGTGATGATACTTTTGCGATCGCACCAGAAAATTATGAATTTCAAGGACTAACCAAGAATGAGTCGGTTTATAATCTGTCTGGAATCTCATGCTCCGTAACAACAACCGTCCTTGGGGATGATGCTTCTGCAAGCGACACAACAGCAACTTTGCAATCTGGAGTAACAACCGGGTCTCAAGTAGCTCTGACGAACAATTCCATGACTCAAGATTTGTTGGACAATGTTTTTAACATGGTTAAAGGACTGTCTTTTTATCCTTATACTCTCAATTGGTTTGGTAACCCAGCTGTTGAGGCTGGAGATTGGTTAAAGATACAGGACACAAAAGGAAACACCTTCCTGACATTAAATAACAGTTATGTACTGACGTTTGACGGCTCACTATCAGCAGTCTCATCAACATCAGAAACGGTTACTAATGAATCTGGATATTCTTATCAGGGTACACTTCATCAAGTTATTAACGATATTCAAGGACACTTGGCAGCTGGCGGAGGCAATTATGTTTTTACTGGCACAGAAACGCCTACAAATCCTAAAGAAAATGATGTTTGGTACAAAGATGTTAACGGGAAAACCGAAATGTACATCTATGAGAATGGAGAATGGATACTTAAGGCTTCAGATGTTAGTGGCGAAGAAGCAGCTAATATAGCAAATGAAGCAGCACAAAATGCACAGGATGCCAAGAACAAAGCCGATGACGCTTATAATTCTGCAGCGGATGCTTTCAAAACTGCAGAATCAGCGAATGATTCTGTGGGCGTGTTAAAAGACACCGTTGCAGGTAAGGCAAATGAAAGTACTGTCGAACAAATTGATAGTGCTTGGAGAGTTGCTATAGCTAATTCTGGCAGTAGTAATTATGTTTATAATTCATCCTATGCGAATAAGGCCGAAGGGTGGAACTTGTTTGGAAAAGCATATTTAAGTACGGCGGCTGTTTCAACAGGGAGTGGATCACCGGGATTTGCGGTGAATTATAATGGAACATATACCGGAGGACTTGAATTTGGGGAATCTAAACATTTACCACTCATTAGTACGGATGTAGATGCTACGTATAATGCTTATTCAGCACAAGTTACATTGAAAATTTATGCAGATAGTACAAGTGATGCCAGTGTTGGTGCTACAGTTGCCTATTATAATGATGCGGGTACACGTATTGGTAATAAGGACATACAAGTACCATTAAGTTCTGCAAAAGAGGCGTGGGTTACTAGTACTATTGAAGACGTAGCAGTGGTTAGTGGAGCAAAGTATGTGGGTATACAATACTGGTTAAGAGGTACCCATGTGCACGCTATCATGATTAACCCGATTATCAATCATGGGAAGTCTTCAGTAGCTTATCACCCTGATACGGCAAGTCAGACGGATATTTTAGCAACTATTGATGATATTCAAATGAGGGTTTCCAATGCAGATGGGACGACTTCAATATTTGATATGAATGGTAATACCATTCTATTGGATAGTAACAAAATTATTTTAAATGGCAGTGTCTCTATTAAAAGTGGAACAATCGGGGATGCACAAATTGGTAATTTATCAGCCTCTAAGTTAACAGCTGGAACCATTGATGCCGCAACTATTAACTTGATTAATTTAAATGCGAATAATATTACTACAGGAACAATTAGTGGTGCAAATTTGAGCATTAATTTGAGTACAGGGACTGTAACCTTTCAAAAGGGGCGTATCCACTCGGCAGATAATGGTATTGATATCAATATTGATAGCAAATATGTTTCCGTAGCAGATAGTTCTTCACGTGTGTTACTTCAGGGCGGACAGCTTCAATTTACAGATCCTAATATTTTTAGTCTGCGAGCTTCACCATATTTCGCTATTCAAAACGCCGTGACAGGTGGAAGCTTTAGCACTTCTAGTCTAATTGGGCGTAATTTTATTGCAATGTATAACAGTGCTAATCCACCCTCTATACTTGATATGGGACAAGAAACATTTGCCGGAATTTCAGCAGGTCAAAATGATGATGGAACGTGGAGTCAAACAAGGGTCGGCGGAGCTGATAGGGGTGTTGTTATGGTCGGTGGCACACCCATGGATTCTATAGTTAGTCTTTGGAAGGATTCACCGTCTATTCGTGTTGGTACGGACGGAAAAGGAAATTCCAGAGGAAACCGAGTAGAATTACGCGGTAACTACGTTCATGCAACGTCGATCTATACGCGAACAGCAAGTAGTTCTGCAAATGTTTATGTGGCCGCAGACGGTGCCTTAGTTAGGTCCAGTTCAGCATCAAAGTATAAAATAAATATTTCTGATTTTAATGATTCCGAACTGGCACATGCGTTATTAAATATTAAGGCTAAAACTTGGTATGATAAGGCAGAAACAGAATCGATCGTGGATGAAATGACAAATGGGATGGCCGATAGTTTTGGAACACCTCAGCTCAATCCTTACCTAGGCTTTATTGCTGAGGACCTTGCATATGCTGGGTTAGAAATGCTAGTTGAACGCGGAGCAGATGGACAGCTTGAAGGCATTAATTATGATCGTATTTCTGCTCTTGAACATTTAAATGTCCAAGAGCTTTTTAGACGTGTCTTGGAACTAGAAAAAGAGGTTTATGAATTAAGGAGTGATAACCATTAGTGTAAGCGAAGCAATTACAGTAATTAATGTGGTATTTCCTAAAAGCGATGGAGATCCTTATACAATTTCCTACAATCTAACTACTCCTCATACAAATCAACATGGGATGATACGACTTACTAAGGAAGAATTTAATTCGATTCAAGGGGGCGCCGCAGGTTATCCCAATGCCGTACTAGTCAAGATAAATGCAGAGAACAATCAAATTACGGAGGATGACTAATGAAATTAACTCTACAGAACCAATATTTAGCTGGAGCGGTCGAACTAATGCAAAAAATTCCGTTAACTGGGTATGAGTCTATTGCGCGGACACGTTTTGTCAAAATGTTTAAAAGTCCAATTAAAATCCTAGAAAAATCGCAAAAGTCTCTTCTGGAGGAGTATGTAGCACGGGATGAAAATGGCAATCCAGTTATTGTGGCTGGTGATCAATATCGGATTACGGATATGGGTCAGTTTCAAGTAGCAACTAATAAATTACTGAATGAAAAAGTAGAAATTGACCAACCAACTTATACTGATCATCAAAGTGATATTCAGCGAATTTTGATGAATTGTTCAGTTGAACTTTCCGGCGACGATGCAATTATTTACGATGCTTTATGTAACGCACTAGATGTTGATTTTGAAGAAGAACAATAAAGGAAGGAAGAATATTATGTCTTTAACTACGGCACAATCAATTACGCTTAACGGTGAATCGCTTATCAATGGACAACGAGTAGCAACTTTCACAACGAATATTTCGGCTGATCAAAGTTATGCAAATATTTCTATGAACGTTTTACTCCCAGATGTCTATGATACAAATAAGCCGGCAGTTCGACAGGATCGAGATGATTTTCAAGATAAAGCAGATGAAATTCAGGATGGTTTGGATGCTGAAGCGTCTACTACAACAAAGGAATAATGTGTAAATAACATACTCGAAAAGGACAACTTGATAATGAAGTTGTCCTTTTTATATATAAAATTGGAGGAATTTATTGTGAATATTGTTGATGGAACCACGGCGGCTAGCTTAGTCGCCTTTTTAGTTACCCTAATTGCAGCCTTGTATAAGTTTGTGCGCCCAATTGTAACCACTAAGGTAGAATCAGCCACGAGCCAAAAGACTAAGAACGCTTTAGAACTGGGATTGAAGTTATCGGATGCTATCGTGCCAGAAATGGCGGTTATGCAAGACCTATCGGGTAGTGACCGCAAGAAAGAAGCTATTCGATTTGTGAACGACCAGCTCCAAAAGAACGGGTACAAAGTGGATGTATCAGCACTTAGCGCCCTCGTAGAGCAAGCCTACCAGGCTTACAAGACCACTGGAGGAGATAACCACAAGACCATTGAAGTTGTCACTGATGAACCTGCAAAGGGGGATGACTAGCATGTCAAAAATCGTAATCGATGTATCAAGCTACCAAGACTCAACTCAATCTTTCTTCCAAAACCTATATAAAAACGGCGCTAGGGGCTTGATGGTCAAGCTGACGGAAGGAACCAACTATCTTAATCCTAAGGCTGGGGCACAGGTTTCCAATGGCCTTAAAGTCTTTGGGGCAGTGGGCGTTTATCACTTCTTCCATGGTGCAGCAACGGCTGAAGCTAACTACTTTTTAAAGCAGGTGCAAGCCTTTGGACTCGACAAGACTACGGTGCTAGCGATTGACGTGGAGGCCAGTGACTTGCCAACTAGCACGACTAGCTCAGTCAATGCTTTTATCGCTATTTTGAAGAAAAATGGCTATGAGCATGTTATCACTTATACCTCATCTAGCTGGCTGCAGAGTAAGCGAGTTGACTATAACCTGCTTGCTGATAAACATATCTGGGTAGCTTCCTACGGCGTGGACCAGCCGGGGGTGGACCACGCAAACGCCTGGCAATTTACCGATAACTTTTACGGGGTAGACGCAAGCTATGACTTTGATGGTTCGTTGATGGGCACGTCTACTTCATCCCCGTCCCCAAGTGAAAGTGACAGCTACTGGGGCAAGGCGGGCTTATATCAAGTGAAGTCGAAGATGGTCTGGGGTTACCAAGATAAAGCCTTTAAGCAAAGCAAACACACCCGGTGGGCAAAGGGATCGCAGTTTTACGCTGTTCCAGTTAAGTATGGTGACATCTACCGGCTTAAGACGCTCGTAGGAAGTGACAAGGCGCAAGAAGCCTACGTAACGGCAAACAAGGATTTTGTTGAGTACAAGGGGTGAGCGAGATGAAGAAACAGCTTATCGCTTCAATTCGTGCCAATCGATTTTTACTAGTAACTAGGTTTGAAACCATTCTGCTCGGAGCTTATTTCATCACTAACGCATTTCAATTTGCTCGGCCGGACCTGCTAAATACACTTGCTAGTCATATCGACGACCCGCCCTTTGCGGTGGGCCTGATTATCATTGGTACCTTTATGGCTCTGGTAGCGCTGTTTGACTTGGCACCGCTGACTAAATGGTGCTACGGGATAGGTGAGTGCGTATGGTTCATCTATACGTTGTCATTTTGGTTGCAAGACTATGAAATTCATGGTCATGTAAACCTTTTGACGTATCTCATGCTAGTGGTAACGATTCGAATCGCACTTGAAGCATGGGCAGGAGGTGAGCCAGATGGAGTGGACTAGTATCATCACGACCTTCTTGACTGTAGCCGGTGGTGTAATTGCCGGTTGGTTTACTTATGAACAGAAGAGCCAAACTGCTGATACTAGCAATCAGTCCCTAATTTTTAGCCAGCTTCAAGATATGATTAAAACCGTGCAAGATATGCAGGATGAAGCACGTAAGAACCTCGACTTGATTGGGGAGAAGGATACTAAAATCTCCACTATGTCGGCTCAAATCAAAATCCAAACCAGTCAGATCACAGCCCAGTCGCAGCAGATCAAGGAGCAATCCAAGACCATAAAGGAGCAGTCCGGCGTGATTGACAAGCTTACTAAGCAAATCGGTGAGCTTAAGGGTCGAATTAACGAGCTACTGGAGCAACTGGACACACAAAATAAAGGGGGTGGTAGAGATGAAAATTCTCAGCTTACTTACAGGCGAAAGCGTTAAATTCGGTGACACAGCGACGAGTATCGAACTTAGTGCAATCGAAAATGGAATGCAGGTTGTTTTAACTGATGGACAGTCTGCCGAGGTAAAACTCAAAAATAGCGATGGCTTTGTGGGCCGGTATCCGGCCAGTTTTGATGACAAATCCAACAGCTTCACTTTTTCCACTGGTAGCTTAACCCAACTACCACCGGGGATGTACGACTTAGAGCTATGGATCACTAGCCGTACCGGTGAATCTATCTTTCCCGATCGGGGATTTATCTCCCTTAGTATCAATGCGAACTCAATGGGGATCAGCGGTAGTGTCATCTCGTCACTGACCCTCGAAGCGTTTATCCAAGAGTTTGAGAAGCTGAAAAATGAAACCAGTCAAACAGTCGCAGATTTTCTTGCCAACTCGGTTCACGGACTGAAAGGTGACACCGGGGATGCTGGGCCAAAGGGTGAAACAGGCGCTCAAGGCCCACAAGGCATCCAAGGCGAACAAGGGCCACAAGGAAAGGCCATGTCTATCACTAAAACCTTTTCTTCTATAGCAGAGATGACGGCTAGCGCTGGTGCTGGCTTGACAGACGGCGACCTCGTCATGATCTCATCGGATGTTGAGGACACTGACAACTCGAAGCTTTTTAGTTGGAACGGATCTAGTTTTAACTTCTTGACGGACTTCTCTGGGGCAACGGGACTTCAAGGCCCCCAAGGCTTACAGGGTATTCAGGGAACTCAAGGGATATCTGGACAAGATGGTAAGTCAGCGTATGATATCGCCGTAGCGAACGGATTCACAGGTACAGAGCAAGACTGGCTGGATAGTTTAAAACCATCAACCAAACCAACACGTGCGCCGAGCTCCTTTTCACTAGATCGAAGTGGTAACCCATGGGTAGCGCGTTTTGATAATGGAGCAACCCTTATAAATACCGCCAACACGGTAAGCGAAGGTGGTTTTGGCTACGGTAGTGGGTATAACGTCTACAGTGGTCAGCCGATTTCGTATGGCCTAGGTTGGCCTCAAACAGTGCTTATGCTTTCGATTGGAACGCTAAAAATCAACGTTTTAAAGGCCTCGACAGTAGATGTCACACCTAACTGGGGAAACATCACTATCGGTAACCCGTTGCGGCCTGGAGATGATCTAGACTATACCGGTTGCCAAGCTACTACTGGCGCACCAGTCGGCGGTACGTCATCGGACTTTGTCATGAAGATGTACCAGATCGGCGCCATTACTAAAGCAGACGCTATCACTTTAGGCGCTGCTGAAAAAGAGTAAGTCTATATGCTTGCCTGACACAAGAGATTAAAGATAGAATGTTATTGTTAGGAAGCGAAATCCAAGTTTTATCGATTATCTTTTCATGTTGATGGTTATAGGACAAAGTGGTTCTCACAGGACGTGAGGGCTGCTTTGTTTTTTGTTATTAAAAATGAGTCTAAATAGTTGTTCAGAAAATGAAATCGAAGTACTATATGAGTGTACCTATGGCGCAATCACGTAGATACGTTCATGTTCTCTCAATAAGTAGCAAAACTCTCTTGATCCATCATACTAAAGCCCCTCACTCGATTAATTTTGAGTGGGGGGCTTTTTGCTGTAATTAAAAGAGCCCCCTAAACTGGCTAAGTTCCGGGGGCCGAACGCATCGGTTGCGTCCTATAGTTTGTCATGCTATCCTAAAAAAGAACAGATGAGACGTAATTAATTACGAGTGGTAATATTACGTATAAAAAGATGAAACGAGAGATTTGTTTCAACGAAGAGAGGCTCCTTCTAGGCGACCATTTCGCTGGCAAGGCGATTGAAAATGTCGCCTGTTCATATTGTAACAGAAAAAATATTAAAATAAATGAGTTGACAAATCATTGAACTATTAATTTTATTACAAATTGAGATAATCAGTTGATTTTAAAATATGGTACCTTATAATAACAGTTAGAGAGATTTGTGGAGATTGGCTTCTTCACATAAATCTATTAGGCTAATAGATTGTCTTGGTAGCTTTTCTGTGCCCTCTTGTGCTTGGTCGCCAAGAGGCCTACATATATTAATCCCTCACTCGATTAATTTCGGGTGGGGGTTATTTTATTGCAATAATTACACGATAAAGTGTTGATTATAACACTATACCGTGTTATTATAAAAGTGTGCTAAGGGAGGTGATAACCATGAGCCATAAACCGAAGCACAAGAAAAAGCGTTCAAAAGATGAGGTGAAAGCAAGCGTGACGTTTTGGATTGGAGTCCTGTCATTCTTACTCAATGTGATAACCACTATCTTCAAACGCTAATCGGAAAAGGGTAAGAGTGATAAACTCAAACCCTTATTTCCGTATATTATATCATGAGGTGATTAAAATGAAAAATTCTACCAAAATTAATATCGGATTAATCTTAGCGATTCTGGCACTACTTTTAGCAATCTACAATATGATGAGGTGATAACTATGCACATTGATTTAAATGATCCTAATATTTTGAGCGCAAAGGAAGCGGCGCAGATATGGGGTAAAAATGACGCTTATGTTCGTACATCGATTTACCATACTCCTGAAAAGTGGCCTAAAGGAACATATCGTGTATTTGGCAAACAAATCGTTGTCACTGCTGAAGGAATGGAAGCGGCCACTGGTGAACATGACCCACGAAACAGATAGATTGCTTAATGGATGGATTTACCATTGTAAGGATGTTATTTCTTGTATTAGTTACCTCGTTGTCCGTTCTTGTTCTTTTTTCTGATATCAATTAGTTTTCTGGATAAACCGCAAAAGACAAATAATATACCTAATTAGCATTTATATATTACGTCCCACAAACTTCCCACAATTCTGTGGGAAATAACAAGGACTAGCGAAACATGAATAAGGAAAGTTAGCTAAAAATAAGTATTCTAAGTCCTAATGAGAAGTTATGAAACGTTAAATTATTTCCGCCAAAAACATGGAATACAACTCGTACCGCACCCAAGTTTCCCAGTGGGAACGGGATCAGTATTTGGAATTGTATTAACATATAAATCAAAAAAGCCCTGAGACAACTGGAATTCAGTTGTTTCAAGGCTTTTTTACAGGTTCCATGATTAACCCTTGCTTACATTTCCCAACGGTTTGGCCGGGATGGTAAAATCATTAAGATGAAGAACCAAATCGTTCCGAGAATTGGAATGATATCAATTAAGACCCACCAGCCAGAATGATCAGAATCATGGAGCCGGCGAATCCGAAGTGATAAGGTCCCTAACCACACAATAATTGCAACCACTTGAACAATGGAATTTACGCTAAGGTCTTGCCAACTGTAAATGTCGTTAAGGGGATGACCCAACGTCGTTTGAAGCAGGGCAATAATCAGACCGCCTAAAATATAGTTAATAATAATTGGCCACCAGTACTGGGGCCGATTTGCAGTCCCCGAAAAATTCAGAATATTATTCCAGAAATCTCTGTAGGCTTCAATCATATAAAAACCTCCCTTATCTTCAATAAATTATTGTGAATTGTTTCAACTTAATTATACTAATTCGCTTGAGAATTGGGAAATTTAACGATTGGAGCCCAAAATAGGGAGAAAAGGATGCGTTTTTTTTGTAGATTCGGGAAATTTTAGCCATTTGGCTTTATCTTTAGGCGTTTTTTCGGTAACATTAATCTAGTATAAATAACATTTCATGGATGTAAAACATGCGAATGAGGGATATAAATGGAAAATCAAGAAAATGTACATACGACGGAACCTTCTGATAATAATTTGAATACGGTTATCGCGAATAAGCTGAGTTACTTACAAGCCCTACAAACCGCCATTCAAAATCAGGATGATCGTAAAGTCTATGAATTGTTGGATCAGCAACGATACGATCAAGAAATTAGAAACAACTCTGAAGCTCAGCCAACGGCAAATGCTCAGTTGGTTGCGGATAGTCATGCCGAATTAAGCCACTATTTAAGTGAAAAGCTGATTGATTATCTTGGCCACACCTACCCATTTTTCTACTACGATGAGTTTGCCCTCGGTCAGTTTCATATTTACTTCGGTAACTGGTGGGATCGGCGCTTGTTCGGTTCGCTTGACGTGTTAAACGTCGCGTTTAACTTTGATTCAGATGAATTTAATAAGTTACAGCAGACGTTTGAATTGGCTCGGTCTGGTAAACGGCTTAATTCTGATAAGATTGATGAGATCAGTGCAGAAAGTGAACAGTTGCAGGATTTGATTGATCAACAGGATGAACGTGATGCGAAAAAGGCGGCTCTTCGTTCTCAGATGAAGGAAAACAGCCAGAAGAGCACGATGCCATGGGATTCCGGTAAGGTCAAAGAAGAACGGCAACAGTTGATTGATCAACTCAGCGACTTGGCCGATGAAGACGAGCGGGCATTGAACTCGAATAAGACCATTAAGGAAAATGATGATCGAATTCTAGCTTTGTCCAAGGAAAACACCATTATGGAATACGAAAAGCAGAGTGTTGAGGGGACCTTTGGCGACTTTAATAAGTTCCAGGCCCACAATCAAAGCCTTTACGTTGATTATCTGAACAGCCTCTTTGGAGCGGGGGTGAAGTCTAATGACTAACGATGAAACACAGTCCAAGGACGTCTCAACCCTCACAACCAGTGGGCGACTGACGAACTATAATAACGCCATTAAAAGCGGCCTTGAAAAGGGAATTTCCTTTACTAAGCTGATGGATCAACTGATCAATACGGCTAACCCGGATGAATTGGTATCCGCCGCCACTCAGTTGGCCGGTTTTAGGCTAAATTCAGATTTTGTGACTTTCCCTCATCAATATAGTAATGCCGACTACTACCTGTTATTTATGAGCCGTTTACTAGAACTTCACGATCAGGGCAAACAGGTGATTTTACATTCGGTTCCCCATCGTGAAGAACTATCGCAGCAGTTAACAAGTTTAGGTGATCGGGGTTCGTTTGACTTCATTATGGAGAATAATGAGGGCGGCGGTGTGTTTTACGAAGAGCAAGCTTCTGGTCAACGGTTATTCTACTTGAACTTAGAAAAACATATGATGCGGTTTAACAGTCACGCCCTGACCCAGTTGTTTATTATCGATTACAGAGGAGACGTTCCGGAACAAACGATTAAAACGGCCTTACAAGTGCTGATTGATTTTGGAACCTATCTAAAACGGGATTACGGCTTTTCCGTGGACTTTAACATTTTGGATACGGCTAACGCCCAAATTTACCCGGTTAAGGACGCCCAGCTAAGCGCTGAAATCGTGGATAAATTATTTGTGAGTGCGGCTGAAAATGGCTATATGCTGCAAAATACCGATCGGGGCCGGGGAGCAGTGCTGCAACTACCTGACGACGTGGTTGTGACGGTATTTGACAACCAAAAGGATGGGACGCCTGAATGGGCAATTGCTGTAAACGACCCCAACCAAGCCGTTTCCTGGTTTGACGTAATTCTGAGATATGAATTTATGCGCAACTGGTACCTGAACAACCTTGGTCAGTTGGAAATTAAATCCGATCCACTCATGTTTACGTAGAAGGGACCGAGTAAAGAATGCTAGACTTAGCAAAAATGCTGCAGCAAACGATTATTGCGGATAATGCGTTTAAAGCGAACCATCAAGTGACGCTATCCGGTCAGCAGGGTAAGGAGCGGGCGTACGTCCAGTGTGATACGGCTCTAGCTAATCTGAGGTCGACGGCCGACTTATCCAATGAGGCGAACGTCTCTGAGATAAGTCAGCGCTATGCCGCCGGTCTAATTGGCTTTTTGCTGATTGCAGCGAAGCAGACTTGGTCGCAGGTGATTGTCATGAAGCCGGATGATTATCAACGGTTATTAAAGACAAAGGTCAGTTCTGATTGGGACGAACACTATTTAATTACTAAACGTCTGATTTTTAACAGCTATTTTGAACATCGGCAAGATGATTTTCGTCATGCCTGGCGACTCTACCTAAAGTTTGGGCTTGTAGACTTAAAGCTATCTGAGACTGCTATTAGGGAAGCCTTCGAGGCACAAATGGAACAGGTAAACCAAGGTTAGATGCCATAATAGAAGCGAAGCGGGACGGATCAAATGATTCTGACCGGCTTCGCTTTTACATTAATTTTAATAATGGGGGTATTGGAATGAATGCTTTAGACGCACGAGTGACGAAAACCCGAGAGAAACTGACCGCTGCCTTGATTGATTTAATGAACGAAGCACCATTGGAGAAAATCTCGGTGCAGAAGTTAACCACCCGAGCGCATGTGACCCGCGGAACCTTCTACCTGCACTACCAGGATAAGAATGACTTTATTCAACAACTCATGTCAAGGACGCTCGATGAATGGCTGGAAAGCGCACGGGTACGTGCGAATTTAGTAGCAACGGACCCGGTTAAATGGCAAATGACGGCTAGCGGTGAGATCGAACGTTTTTCGTTAATTAGGGCCTTACAGTTTGTCGCTGAACGCCGGGACCTCTTTTTATTATTAATTCGAAATGAACATTTCTTTCAGTTTCGAAAGCAACTATCTGAACGGTTAACGTTGGGCGTCAAACAGTTTTATCAGCAGCTCCAGTCAGAGATCGGTGAACTAACGGTCCCAATTGATTTACAGGCCGCGTTTTTAACCTCTGCATTTCGGGGAATCACCTCACATTGGTTAGAGGTTAATACGATGTACGCCCCCCATTTTGTTGATGAAGCCTTCCAGTCACTAACTCACCGTGAGTTAACCCAGTTAATTGTGGCCGATTGGTTTAGTGCGGATTAATGTCGATTAAATCTTGACTGATTTAACGGAGTTGGGTATACTGGTAGCTGTTGTATATGTGGACTTCCACAGCTGCAACCGCACAGAACGAGCAATTAAGCCTGATTAGTCAGCACTCGATTCTGGCGAGTCTAAGTTTAACTATTTTAAGGAGGTGCACATTCATGTACGCAATTATTGTTACTGGCGGTAAGCAATACAAAGTCCAAGCGGGCGATGCTGTTTACGTCGAAAAGCTCAACGTTGAAGCAGGCGACAAGGTTACCTTTGATCAAGTTGTCTTTGTCGGTGGTGATACAACCAAGATCGGAACGCCAACTGTTGATGGCGCAACGGTTACTGGAACTGTTGAAAAGCAGGGCCGGGAAAAGAAGGTTGTCACTTTTAAGTACAAGGCCAAGAAGGGTCAACATACTAAGAAGGGTCACCGTCAACCTTACACGAAGGTTGTTATTGATGCCATCAACGCTTAATCAGTGAGGCGAGGCTGTTATGATTCACGCAACGTTTTTTCGGAACGCTGATTCTCAAATCAGTGCCTTTAAACTTACCGGTCACGCCGATTCTGGCGATTACGGACATGATATCGTTTGTGCGGCGGTTTCTGTACTATCAATTAGTACGGTTAACGGCCTGCAACGGGTTGCCCAACTCGACCTGGATGTTGATAGTAACGACACCGAGGGCGGGTACTTACGGGTCACACTGTTGCCAACAAACGATTCAACTCGTGAGGATCGTGGACAAACCCTCCTTCAATCGTTTGAAGACGGGTTGCACGATGTAGCTGCCAATTACTCAGATTATATTACGATGACACAAGTATCCAATTAAACAGCGATGGAGGTGCACAAACATGCTGATGAACATGAATTTACAGTTCTTCTCTCACCATAAGGGGGGTGGATCGACTTCTAACGGTCGTGACTCAGCTGGTCGTCGTCTTGGGACGAAGGCTGCTGATGGCTCAACTGTTACCAGCGGTTCAATCTTATACCGCCAACGCGGTACCCACATCTACCCAGGCAAGAACGTTCGCCGTGGTGGAGATGATACGTTGTTCGCTGTCGCAGACGGTGTCGTTCGTTTTGAACGTCTTGGCCGTGACAAGCGTCAAGTTTCAGTATACCCAGTAGCTGAAGCAGCTGCTAAGTAACGATTAAAATCGTTCATTTCAGAAAAGCCCGAGCGAAATTTAGTTTCGTATTCGGGCTTTTCTTTTTGGGCTAAGACGAAATCGGAACCTTAGAGAAGTCTTGCCAAGAGTGGGTTAAACTTGATATGATAGAGAAGAAATATTTTAGGAGGGTTATAGCATGGCTATTTCTACTGCAAACTTTAAAAACGGCTTAACCATTGAAGTCGACAACGCTATTTGGCGCATTATTGAGTTCCAACACGTTAAGCCTGGTAAGGGTGGAGCCTTTGTTCGGACGAAGTTAAAGAACTTACGGACGGGTGCCGTTCAAGAAAAAACATTCCGTGCCGGTGCTAAGATGGAACAAGCCCAGATTGATTCCCGGACGATGACGTACCTGTACAACGATGGTACTGATTACATCTTTATGGACGTTGACACTTACGAACAAGTTGCGGTTCCTGCAGAAAACGTCAAGAATGAAGCGAAGTATTTGCAAGAAAATATGGTTGTTTCGATGACGTCATTTGGTAATGAAATCCTGGGGGTTGAAGTACCAAACACTGTTGATCTTGAAGTGGCTGAAACGGAACCAGGAATCAAAGGAAGCACTGCTTCTGGTGGTTCAAAACCTGCAACCATGACGACCGGTTTGGTTGTACAGGTGCCATTCTTTGTTAACGTTGGTGATAAACTAACCGTTAACACTCAAGATGGTTCATACATTTCACGTGCCTAACTTCTAATTATTAACGCAGATGAGTAAGGGAGGTTCTTCCATTGGCTGAAAATACCAATATTATTCTTGAATCTAAAGAACCAGCAATGGGGCACATTGAAGTCGCCCCCCAAGTTCTGGAAATTATTGCGGGCATCGCTGCCTCACAAACTGAGGGAGTTGCGCGGATGCGCGGCTCGCTTGCTAATAGCGTAACCGAATTATTTGGTCGGAAAAGGGAACACGGGAAGGGTGTTAAGCTGACGTTTGACGAAGACGAACTCTCCGTTGATGTCTATGTATACCTTAATTACGGTGTTTCAGTTCCTCACGTTGCCCTTCAGATTCAGGATAATGTTAAGCAGCAACTGCTGTTTATGACCGAACTGAAGCTGCGTGATGTTGACGTTCACGTGGAAGGAGTTATTCCTGAAAAGGTTGACACTGGCGTTGACCCGAATAACTTGTTTGACGATGAGGACAATAACGAAGGAGACAGTGAGCAGTAGTGGCCTTAACACGACATCAAGTACGGGAACGGGCCTTTCAGGTCTTGTTTGCCCTGAACGCAAACCCTGATGGGGATAAAGATGCGTTGATTCAACAGGTTCTAACGGACGATCCGATTCAGGCCGTTCCGGTTCCGCCATACTTGCAAGAATTAGTTGACGGCGTCCTTGACCACGAGGAAGAGCTAGACGCACAAATCAAGCCCTACCTGAAGTCTGGCTGGACCATGAGTCGGATTAACAAAACGGATTTGATTCTGTTGCGGTTAGCGACCTACGAGATTAACCAAGTCGCTGATACACCAAACCGAGTAGCGGTTAATGAATCCCTTCAATTAGCTAAGGAATATAGTGATGAAAAATCACGCCGGTTTATTAACGGGGTCCTTAGTCACGCACTTGAAAATGAGTAGCTTTTAAACCTTAAAGAAATCGATTGACATCCTCTGGTTGTTGGTCGATTTTTTGTTTTGCATGATAAGATATTTCCGTATGGAACATGGTGTCACCCCCTGGGTTATGCTAAAATTAACTCTAATAGTAGGACATAGACGATGAGAAGGGATGACCAATGAGTGGCAATTAAGATTGATGGAACGGCGCTGGCAAACCAGGTTAATGAAACCACGTTAAACCGGGTCGTTGAAATGTCAAAGCGGGGCAGGGTTCCCGGATTAGCGGTGGTATTAGTTGGCAACGATCATGCAAGTCAAATTTATGTTCAAAACAAGGAACGGACCGCCAAAAAGCTTGGAATTCACTCTGAAGTCATTCGGTTGCCTGAATCAACAACCCAGCGTGAACTTTTGGATCAGGTTAATGAATTGAACATGGCGCCCGCCATTGATGGCATTCTCGTTCAGTTTCCCTTGCCCGCTCACTTAGACGAGGTTGAAGTAACCAGAACCATCCTGCCAGAAAAGGACGTGGATGGCTTCCACCCGGACAACTTAGGCCGGCTATTTGAGGGCGATCATGGATCCTTTCCAGTTGCCTGTACGCCACAGGGGATTATGACAATGCTGGAGTCAGTCAAGACCCCGTTAAAGGGTCAGAACGCCGTCGTTGTCGGTCGAAGTAAAATTGTTGGTCGGCCGATGTCGGCGTTGCTTTTACGGGCGGATGCGACGGTAACGATTGCCCACCGATATACCCCAGCCGATGTTTTACCGGTCTATACTCGGAATGCCGATATCTTAATTGTCGCAACGGGGATTTACCATCTCATTACGGCTGATATGGTTAAGCCTGGAGCAACGGTGATTGACGTTGGAATGGACCGGGATCCTGATGGAAAGCTGGCTGGTGACGTCGATTATTTCGAGGTTGAAAAAAAGGTCCGGGCAATCAGCCCCGTTCCGGGTGGCGTGGGTCCGATGACAATCGCAACCCTGATGAAGCAGACCGTTGACTTAGCAGAATGGCACGAGGAACGGTAAATGGCAGATTATTTAAGTGTTTCAGCGTTAACGCAGTATCTAAAACGTAAATTTGATGTTGACCCTTACTTAGGAAAGGTTTTTTTGACCGGCGAAATTTCTAACTTTCGGTTGCGGCCGAATGCTCACCAGTACTTTAGCTTAAAGGATGATAACGCTAAAATTAACGCGATTATGTTCAAATCCAGTTTTCAAAAGCTGAAGTTTCAGCCGGAAACCGGGATGAAAGTCCTCGTCACCGGCCGGGTATCCCTGTACGAACGAACCGGAGAGTATCAAATTTACGTTGATCGGATGGAGCCAGACGGCGTAGGACAGCTTTTTGAAGCTTACGAACAGTTAAAACGTAAGCTGGCGGATGAGGGATTATTTAGCCGGCCCAAACGCCCGTTGCCACGCTTTCCAAAGCGGATTGCGGTCGTAACCAGTCCTAGTGGGGCTGTGATTCGGGATATTATTACGACGGTCCGGCGGCGGTTCCCCATCGCCCAAATTGTGCTTTTTCCGGCCTTAGTTCAAGGCCAGGAGGCAGCTCAAGATATTACCCGCCAAATTAAGCGGGCTAACCAAATCGGCAGTTTTGATACGTTAATTATTGGCCGGGGCGGGGGCTCGATTGAAGATTTATGGCCCTTTAACGAAGAGAGTGTGGCCCGGGCGATTGCGGAAAGCCAACTTCCCGTGATTTCGTCCGTGGGCCATGAAACGGATACAACGATCGCAGATTTAGTTGCGGATGTTCGGGCAGCAACACCAACGGCAGCGGCAGAATTAGCCGTTCCCGTGTTATCTGACGTGCTGGCGGAAATTTTAAAGGAACAGAATCGACTCTACTTAGCAACGTCAAACCTAGTGAAGAACCGCCAAAACCAGCTGAATCGGATTCGGCAATCCTACGTGTTCCAACAGCCACAAAGATTGTACGAGGCTTATTTGCAGCGATTGGATACTGCCAGTCGTCATTTGAACCAGGTCATGACAACCGGGGTGACTGATCTAGAACAACGGCTTCAATTGGTTCGGCAGCGATTGCTGGCGGAGTCACCGACACGGCTGACCCACGATGATCAGGCCCGGGTGAGCCGGGATACAGATTTTCTGAACCGTGCCATCCAACAAAGTTTGCAGACTAAACGGCAACGAATGGAACGAGCTGTCCAGTCGTTAGATCAATTGAGCCCCCTTAAAATTATGGGGCGCGGATTTACGTATACAACGGCGGACGATGAGGTGATGACATCCATCAAGCAGTTGCACCCGGGAACCAAAATTGATTTGCACTTTGCTGATGGGTTGGCAACGGCTACCGTTGAGACGGTGAAACCACATGAGGAGGAATAGTAAAATGAGCGAAGCTAAACAGCCGACGTTTGAGGAAAACTTAACGTCGTTAGAAGAAATTGTTACCCACCTAGAACAAGGGAACGTTCCCTTAGAAGAAGCGTTAGATCAGTTTCAAACGGGAGTTAAACTGTCCAAACAACTCCAGGAGACCCTTGATAGCGCCGAAAAAACGCTGGCCACGATTATGGATGATCAGGGAAAAGAAGAGGCCTTTGAAGTATCTAACGAAGGTGACGTGGATGACGCAGAATAACGAATTGGCCGAGTTTGAAGCTGTGTTCCGGCCTCAAATTAATGCCTATCTGCATGATAATATCCCAAGGGACGTGAATGAATCAACCCTTGCAGAGGCGATGAGTTACTCTGTCGATGCAGGTGGCAAACGGCTGCGGCCGTTGTTATCACTTGCCGTTTTAACTACTTTTGGTCAGGCCCCAACGGAAGCTGAATTGCGGGCCATCTGTGCCTTAGAGCTCTTGCATACCTATTCCTTAATTCACGATGATTTACCTGCGATGGATGACGATGCACTGCGGCGGGGCGAACCCACCAATCACGTGAAATTTGGGCCGGGCATGGCAACGTTAGCCGGCGACGGACTCTTGACGTTAGCCTTTCAGTGGTTAAGCGACTCAGACGTTTCCACAGATAAAAAAATTCAGTTGGTTCAGGCGTTAACTCGGGCTGCGGGTCCTTCAGGCATGGTAGCGGGTCAGGCCTTGGACGTTGAAAATACGCATCACCGGTTAACCTTACCCGAGTTGCGGACCCTCCACCGGGAAAAAACGGGCGCCCTTATTCACTATGCGGTCGAGGCTGGGACCATCTTAGCTGAAACGGCACCTAGTGTTCGAGATGGGTTGTTAGCGTACGCTGACGACTTTGGGTTAGCCTTTCAAATTTACGACGATATTTTGGACGTGACCAGTTCGCCTGAGAAAATGGGGAAGGCCACCCAAAAGGATGCGGCCGAAGAAAAGAATACGTATCCAAGTTTAGTTGGACTAGCAGAGAGTCAGGAGCTGCTTGATGACACGGTTTCACGGGCGAAGGAACATTTGATTGAAACTGCAGCGACCTTTGGATTTTCGCCTGATTTGTTACTGGCATTTTTAAGTTATTTTGGTTAGGATGGCACTATGGAAAAAAAACGGGTAGATGTACTCGCGGTTGAACAAGGGTTGTTTGATACGCGTGAGAAAGCAAAGCGGGCCGTTATGGCTGGCGAAATTTTAGGTAAGAACGAAGAACGGCTCGATAAACCGGGCCAAAAAATTCCGGTTGATACGGAACTTCATTTAAAGGGCAAGCCCATGCCCTACGTTTCGCGGGGCGGGTTAAAGTTAGAGAAGGCGCTCGATGTTTTTCACATTGACGTCACGGGGAAAACGGTTCTGGACATTGGTTCGTCAACCGGTGGATTCACGGATGTTGTCCTACAACGGGGCGCCAAAATGGCTTATGCGTTAGACGTTGGAACGAATCAATTAGTGTGGAAGCTAAGGTCCGATCCCCGGGTTACCGTAATGGAAAACACTAATTTTCGTTACAGTCAGCCAGATGACTTTACGCTTGGTCAACCTGATTTTGCCTGTACGGACGTTTCCTTTATTTCGTTAGAATTGATTTTGCCACCCCTAAAACCCATTTTAAAAGTCGGTTCGGACGTGGTCGTATTAATCAAACCCCAGTTTGAAGCGGGAAAGGAAAACGTTGGTAAACACGGAATTGTCCGGGATAAAAAGGTTCATCAAGCAGTTTTAGAAAAAATTCTGAATTTTGCGGTGACAACAGGATACAGCATTATTGGACTTGATTTCTCCCCAATTAAGGGGGGCTCCGGGAACATTGAGTTTCTAGCCCAGTTGCGTAACGTGGCTTCGGACGCTGAAGTTATGCCCAACGTGTCCATTGAAAAAACCATGGCGGCGGCGTACGAAAATCTGAACCAAGTTCTATAAGCAGCTGTAAAATTTCCGAATAATGAGCTATTATTAAGTAAGATAGTACTCGTCAGGAGGGGAACTATGAATAAGCGAGAGCGACAACAACTAATGCGACACTTGATGAAAGTCACCACCGTTTCAAAGCAGACTGATTTTGTTAACTTACTGGCGGAACAAGGAATTGAGGTGACGCAAGCCACCGTTTCACGTGACATTAGTGAGATGCAGCTCGTGAAGGTTCCCGCGGAAGGTGGGTTTCGGTACGCTGAACCGGCCCAAAAACGGTTGGATGCCCAGTTGAAGTTTGAGCATACCTTACGGACGGCCTACGTTTCAATTGATCACCAGGATAAAAACGTGCTGATTAAGGTTTTGCCGGGTAACGGGCCAGCACTAGCTAGCTTGGTAGATCAAATTAATGATAATGCGATATTTGGTACGCTAGGCGATGATAATACCGTGTTAATCATTTGTAAGACCACCTATAGTGCAACCCAGCTTGCTAACAACATTAAAACGATAGCAGAATAAAAGGTAAAGGGGCAGTGGATGACGCGCCCTTTTTTATTTAGAGGGAGGCGACAACCATGTTAGAGGAATTATCAATTCGAAACTTTGCCATTATTGATCATTTAGACGTTGAGTTCTCAAAGGGCATGACGGTCCTAACGGGGGAAACGGGGGCCGGAAAATCTATTATTATTGATGCGGTTGGACTGCTGGCAGGTGGTCGCGGCTCCGTCCACTTTATCCGGACGGGAGCAGATAAGGCGGTTATTCAGGGAAGTTTCTCGTTTCCAAAGCACGGGGTGACCTACCGGGTGCTTGATGAATTAGGCATTGACCACGAAGATGGGACGGTGATCCTGCAGCGGGAAATTTATAAGAGCGGCCGAAACGTTTGCCGGGTGAACGGAATGCTGGTCAACACCACCACTTTAAAACGGATTGGTGAAACGGCCGTTGATATTCACGGTCAAAACGAACATCAGGAATTGATGCAGCCGGAAAAGCACCTTGGTATGCTGGATGAGTTTGCAGACGGCAAAGTAGCTGAGTTACGGACCACCTATGAAGAGTTGTACCAAAACTATCAGCACTTGGATCATCTGGTAAGGGAAAAGCATGACAATGAGCAGGAATGGGCTCAACGGTTAGATATGCTTCGGTTTCAAGTCAAGGAAATCGGGGAAGCCGATTTAAAGTCCGGGGAAGAAGAGAGTCTCACCACCGAACGTGATCGACTAGATAATTTTCAAAAAATCAACGATTCGCTCCAGGAGAGTTACCTTGCGCTAGCGGGCGAGGATACCCCGGGCGCCGTGGATATTGTTGGTCAGGCCATGTCCAGCTTACAGTCAATCGCGGATTTTGATCCGGCATTTCGTGAACTATCTAACAGTGTGGAGGCTGCCTACTACGGGCTGCAAGACGCTGAGGGCGATATTTCGAATCAGATTGACTTATTAGAATGGGACGATGAACGGTTAAACGACATTGAAAAACGGTTAGAATTAATTTCGGAGTTAAAACGAAAATATGGGGATACCGAAGCTGAGATTTTAGATTACTACCATAAAATTCAAGTGGAACTTGCTGGTATGGAAGAAAGCAATTCAACGGATGAAGACTTAGATGCGGAGTTAACAACCGCAAAATCCAAGGCCTTAACGGTTGCCCGACAACTGTCACAGGAACGCCAGTCCGCAGCTAAACGTCTTGAAACGGATATTCACCACCAATTAGCGGACCTTTACATGGCCAAAACGGTGTTTGAGGTTCGGTTTAATCCCAACCACCAAAAATTAACGGCCACGGGAATTGACGACGTTGAATTCTGGCTGCAAACGAACCCCGGTGAGGAAATGCGACCATTAGCTAAAACGGCTTCCGGTGGTGAACTCTCCCGAATCATGCTCGCCTTAAAAACCATTTTCTCTCACGCTCAGGGCGTGACTTCAATTATTTTTGACGAAGTCGATACGGGGGTCAGCGGCCGGGTCGCCCAAGCGATTGCTGAAAAGATTAGTGACATCGCGGCCGGATCACAGGTATTAGTGATTACTCATTTACCTCAAGTTGCTGCAATGGCTGATCACCACTACTTTATTGCTAAAACCATTGTTGGCAAACGAACTGAAACGAGTCTAACTCGGCTCGAGATGGCGGACCGACCGGCAGAAATCGCCCGGATGTCCGCAGGAACTCAAGTTACTAAGCTCGCGTTGGAACACGCCCAGGAGTTATTAGATATGGCGGAACAAGTGAAGCAAAAACAGGGTCAATCCACTTAAGACCAAAAAGCCGCTAACTGCAATTACAGCAGCTAGCGGCTTAATTGATGAGGCAACCTTGCTTAACGGAGCTTGCCAATCATACTTAATCTACCGGGCCAAGAGACGACTCACGTAGTGAACTTGTTCGGGACAGATTAAAACGGTCAACCCTGGTTGGGGGGTCTGTAAGACGTACCGCCCGTGGTAATCCTTGATTAAAATTCCGATTTGTGTGACCGGTTGGCCAGTGAGATCTAGAAAGGTAACGGCTAAACTATACTGGTTTGCCAAGGCCTGTGCCAGAAATAACCGGACCTGAAACGTTGGCATAGCAACGGGTACCGGGTGTTGGTTAATCTGAATATCATCAAAGAGATCGTGGTACAGGGTTGTTGCTTCATTGCCAAGACGCTTAAATGAAGCGGCCGTTCGTTGATTGTCCATTATTTATCCACCTCGAACATGTGTTTGTAAGTCCATTATACGAACATGCGTTTGAAATAGCAAGATAAATTTTGGGCCTTGCCAAATGGGGAAAAGTAGTGCAATATAGAAGTATTATCGTAACGAAGGGATTCAGTAGACTATGGTAAAAAAAGGAATGCTGATCGTCTTATCCGGGCCGTCTGGCGTCGGTAAGGGGACCGTGCGTAAAGCGTTATTTGAGGAACCAGATGCTGATTTCTCATACTCGATTTCAATGACGACTCGTCAGCCGCGACCAGGTGAACGTGACGGTATTGATTATTACTTTGTTAGTAAAGAAGAGTTTGAGGAAAATATTCGCAACGGCGAAATGTTAGAGTACGCAAAGTACGTGGACAACTACTATGGAACGCCACTCAAGTACGTTAATCAAACACTTGAATCCGGTCAAGACGTCTTCTTGGAGATTGAAGTGAACGGTGCCATGCAAGTTCGTGCCGTTGCCCCCGATGCCGTGTTTGTCTTTTTGACGCCACCGGACTTGATTGAATTAAAGCATCGGTTAATTGGCCGGGGAACTGATGATATGTCAGTTATTGATAAACGCATCAAGCAGGCCGCTACTGAAATTCGGATGATGCGAAACTATGACTACGCGGTGGTTAACGATCAAGTTGATAACGCCGTTGAAGCCATTAAAACCATTATTAAAAGTGAACGGCTACGGGTTACCCGTGTAATGCCGGAATATGAATCCATGTTAGGAGACGATTAAATGTTACTCTATCCATCAGTCGATGATTTACTTGACCGGGTCAACTCTCGCTACTCGCTTATTATGCTCGCTTCCAAACGGGCACACGAATTAGAAGCTGGAGCGAAGCCGTTACTTGCCGACTATAAGTCACCAAAGACCATTGGCCGGGCACTTGAAGAAGTGGCTGCCGGGGTATTGATGATTGATCCCGATGAAAAAGATTTAGATAACTAAACCGAGGACTGAACCAGCTGGCGTTGTTGACGTCTGGGTTCAGTTTTTTTATTGTCAATTGATGAGGTCAGGGGCTTTTTACCTGTGATCTTGTTACAATAGACCTAAACGGGTTTGGGAGGTTTTGCAAATGCAATTGGCACATCAAAACGTGGCGCTTTACGTTACGGGAAGTATTGCAGCGTACAAGGCGGCGTTCTTGGCCCGGCTGCTTATTAAGGCTGGCGCAAACGTTCGGGTTGTTGAGACCGAGGCGGCCGCAGAGTTAGTGACACCGCTGACGTTTGAAAGTTTAACGAAGGCCTCGGTTCTCACAACAACGTTCACCTTGGACCATCCGGCCCAGATTGAGCACATTGAATTAGCGGATTGGACTGATATTGCAATTGCGGCCCCGGCTACGGCTAATTTCATTGCCCAAATTGCCAATGGACTGGCTAATGATGCAGCTAGTCTAACCTGGTTGGCCACAACGGGAGCTAAATTTGTTGCACCAACGATGAATACCCATATGTTAGAAAATCCGGCAACGCAACGCAACCTGGCCCAATTGGAAGCCGATCGCGTTTACTTACTGGCGCCAGAAGCGGGTTTCTTAGCGGAAGGGTACGAAGGCTTAGGCCGAATGCCGGAGCCTGAAACAATTGTAACCCGGATATCTGAGGTGGCCGATGAGCCGTTAACCACCGATAATAAGTTGGCGGGAAAACGGGTGGTTGTGACCGCTGGGGGCACCCGGGAACATTTAGACCCGGTCCGCTACATTGGCAATGAATCCTCGGGGAAAATGGGGTATGCCATTGCTCAAGCTGCGGTTAATATGGGGGCGTATGTCACCCTCGTCTCAGCACCTACCCGATTGACGCCGCCAGCTGAAGCTGAGGTGATCCCAGTTGAGTCAACGGAAGAGATGCGGGATGCAGTGGTTTCAGCCTTTCAACGTAGTGACGTACTAGTAATGGCTGCAGCTCCCGCAGATTTTCGTCCCGTGGCGGTGGCTGATCAAAAAATTAAGAAATCAGCGGATAACGATCGGTTACAAGTCGACCTAGTTAAAACTCCGGATATTTTGAAGGCGGTAGCGAAAGTGAAACAGCCCGGTCAGTTTACCGTTGGATTTGCGGCCGAAACCCAAAACTTATTGGCGTTTGCTAACCAAAAGTTAATGGATAAGGGAGTTAACATGTTGGTGGCTAATGATGTCAGTCAGGCCGGAATTGGTTTTAACGGCGACCAAAACCAGGTGACCTTTTTATTACCGGATCAAGCACCCCAAAAAACGCCAGTTCTGACGAAGACGGCAATTGCAAAACTAATTATGACTAAGATTAATGATGTGTGGACCGTGTAAACCTGGAGGGGGATTAGATTGGCACAAATTGCTTTAATTATTGTGGACGTTCCAACCATGCAAACCAACGATCCCTATTCGTATGTCATTCCAACGGATCTTCAAAATCAAATTGAAGTTGGTATGCGGGTCGTTGTGCCATTCGGTAGGGGTTCTCGGCTAGTCTTAGGGATGGTCGTGGGACTTCAAGAAGAAACGGACTATGATGGCAAATTAAAGGCCGTTTTGTCGGTTATGGACTTAGCACCCGTATTAAATCCGGAGTTATTAAAACTATCGGATTGGCTAGCGGAAACGACCTATGCGTTTAAAATCTCCTGCATGGAAACGATGCTGCCTAGTGTGATGCGCGCTAAATATGAAAAGACGGTTCGCATGACGGGGGATGTTCCGCAAGACGTTCAAGACCGGCTATTTGGGGATCAGGAAGAAATTATTTATGATCCGGAAAAGATGCCGGCACAGGATGTTAGCGAGTTACTCCGGTTACGGGCTGCTGGTCAGATTGAAATGGATTATCACGTTAAAAATCAGGCGAAGGCCAAGACACAGTTGACCATCACGCCATTAATGACGCCCACCGAGTTAGCCAATGAACGGCAAAATGTAAAACCAAACGCCAAACGGCAAATTGACCTATTGAACTACTTAGGGACCATTCAAGGACAAACCGTTTCTCAGCATCAGGTCATTACAGAAACTGGAATTTCGGCAGCGGTCATTAGTATGGGGGCGCAAAGGGGCTGGCTGAAAAAGGTGGCGCTTGAAACGTACCGGGATCCAACCCATGAAGTTACCCGGACGGAGCCGCTAGCCTTAAATGATGAACAGCAAGTGGCAGTCAATCGGATTGACGAGGCCATTCAGGGACGGCAAGCCCATAACTTCCTATTGGAGGGGGTAACGGGATCGGGTAAAACTGAGGTTTATTTGCAGACCATGGCTCAAGCCCTAGCCATTGGCCGAACTGCCCTCATGTTGGTCCCTGAAATTTCCTTAACCCCCCAGATGGTGAATCGGGTTAAGTCACGCTTTGGATCAAAGGTTGCGGTACTGCACAGTGGACTATCGACTGGTGAGAAGTATGATGAATGGCGCCGGATCGAACGTCACGAGGCTCAAGTAGTGGTAGGAGCGCGGTCCGCAGTTTTTGCTCCCCTCGACAACTTAGGGATCATCATTATGGATGAAGAACATGAAACCAGCTATAAGCAGGATGAAATGCCCCGGTACCATGCGCGTGAGGTTGCCCTGTGGCGGGGTGAGTATCATCAATGCCCCGTCGTTTTAGGCAGTGCAACCCCGTCCTTAGAAACGCGGGCGCGATCCCAAAAGGGACTCTATGAGCGGCTCATGTTACCGCATCGGATTCATCAGCAACTCCCCACGGTTCAAATTGTGGATATGCGGGATCAACTAGCAAACGGGCAGGAAACTAACTTTTCGGACGCGTTAAAAACTGCCATTAACGAACGGTTGGATCGCCACGAACAGGTTGTGTTGATGCTCAACCGCCGGGGATTTTCATCGTTTGTCATGTGTCGGGACTGCGGCTTTGTGCTTAAATGTCCTAACTGTGATATTTCATTAACGTTGCATATGGACACCCACACCATGAAATGCCACTATTGTGGACATGAAGAAGGGATCCCCAAAATTTGTCCCAATTGCGGGGGGCATAAAATTCGTTATTACGGAACGGGAACGGAAAAGGTTGAACAGGAACTGCGTGAAAAGCTCCCCGAAGCCCGGGTTTTGCGAATGGATGCGGATACGACCCGGAAAAAAGGGGCGTTTGAACGAATTCTGACCCAGTTCGGCAACCATGAGGCCGATATCTTACTGGGCACCCAAATGATTGCGAAGGGCTTGGACTTTCCTGATGTGACCTTGGTTGGCGTATTAAACGCAGATACCGCGTTGGGCCTCCCCGATTTTCGGGCAAGTGAACGAACGTTTGAACTGTTAACGCAGGTTGCGGGCCGGGCAGGCCGGGCTGAAAAGCCGGGCGAGGTCCTGATTCAAACTTTCAACCCGGATAATTACGCCATTCAATTGGCGGCCCAGCAAGATTACGAACGGTTTTACGGGGTCGAAATGCGAATTCGACATCAAGGGGACTACCCACCATACTTTTACACGGCTCAAATTACAGCGAGTCACGAAGATGAAGCCGTAGCAGCTAAGGCCATGTATGAAATTACGGGGGAACTACAACGTCGATTGTCGCCTGAGACCATTATCTTGGGACCAACCCCGAAGGCAATTGCTCGCGTTAAGCGTCGGTACTTCTATCAGGTGGTCGTGAAATATAAGCATGAGGCTGCGCTAAAGGCAACGTTAACAGATATCTTACAATCCACCCAGTCCCCGGAACGTCGGGGCTTAAAAATTGCCATCGATCCAGATCCGTATAACTTTATTTAACTCGTTAGAAAGTAGGTTTTATCCATGACATCCGTTATATTTATGGGGACCCCGGAATTTTCGGCCCCAATTTTACAGGCGTTAATTGATCACCATTACGATGTGGTGGCCGTTGTCACTCAGCCTGACCGTCCGGTGGGGCGGAAACACGTTTTAACGCCATCACCCGTCAAACAGGTGGCCGTCGAGAATGAGATTGAAGTGTTACAACCCGAAAAATTATCGGGGAGTCCTGAATTGGCCCGGGCAATTGAACTCGCCCCGGATCTAATTATTACGGCGGCTTACGGCCAATTTTTACCCACTAAATTGCTTAATGCGGCGAAGATTGCTGCAATCAACGTTCATGCGTCACTACTGCCAAAGTACCGGGGTGGGGCACCCGTCCACTACGCAATAATGAATGGCGACGCAGAAACCGGCGTATCCATTATGTACATGGTGAAACAGATGGATGCGGGGGATGTGATTGCTCAGGCGACGTTACCAATTGAAAAAACGGATGACGTTGGGACCATGTTTGAAAAGCTCAGCGACCTTGGCCGGGATTTATTGTTAGCCACGCTCCCAGATTTAATTGCTGGAAAGGTCAACCCGGTTGTTCAAGATGAAGCTCAAGTCACCTTTTCACCCACGATTAAGCCCGAAGAAGAACACGTCGACTTTAATCATACTGCCGAACAAATCGACAATCAGGTTCGTGGATTACGACCGTTTCCGACTTCCTACGTGGTACTTGACGGTAAACGAACGAAGCTATGGGACGTGAGCGTCATGGACCAGTCAACAATGTTAACCCCAGGGAAGGTGGTTGCTAAAACGAAGCACCAGCTTTTACTGTCGGCGGGGAACGGAACGGTGATCGGACTTAACCGCATTCAACCGGCTGGTAAACCCCAGATGAGTATCACAGACTATTTAAATGGAACGGCCGACCAATTGGCCGTGGGTGAGCAGGTGATTGATTTATGAGTGAACAAACGGAGAATCCCCGCAGCTTAGCGGTGACCGCATTAGAACGGATCCAAAACGGGGCTTATTCTAACCTGCAGTTAGATCAGATGCTGGAAAAACACCATTTATCTGCCCGTGATCGGGGCCTATTAACAACCATCGTGTATGGTACCATTCAACACAAGATGACCCTGGACTACTACTTAGCCCCATTCATTAAACGACCGCAAAAGGTTCAACCGTGGGTTCATGCCCTGCTGCAAACGGCAGTTTATCAAATTGTGTATCTCGATCGGGTTCCTAAGCGGGCGGTATTTAACGAAACCATTAATATTGCCAAATTTCGGGGGCACGAAGGGGTCCGTCGGTTTGTGACCGGTGTGTTACACGCCATTGATCGACAGGGGTTACCCGATGTTGATCAAATCAAGGATCGTGATGAACGGTTAGCCGTTACGTTTTCGGTTCCCGTCTGGCTGATCCAAGAAATGACTACCCAATTTGGCCCAGAAAAATGCGAGAGTATTTTAGAGGTGATTAACCAACCCGCAAATCAATCCGTTCGGGCTAACCTCGCTGTGACCGATGTTAACCGGGTAAAAACGGCGTTAGAAGCGGAAGGTTACGAAGTGACAGCATCCGAAGTGGCCGCCGATGCCCTGCTAGTTCATGGTAAACCCGCCAATATGAGTGACCTCTTTTCGGAAGGGTTTATGACCATTCAAGATGAAAGTGCCATGTTACCGGCCGAAGCACTTGACATTCAGGGCCAGCTCCAAATTCTTGATGCCTGTGCAGCACCAGGGGGCAAAACCACCCAAATGGCGGCTATGATTGATGGTGGTCAGGTAACGGCGTTAGATTTGCATCCCGCTAAAGTGAAGTTAATTAAGGCCAATGCCAAACGGTTGCACGTTAACGATCGGGTGACCGCGATGGCCTTAGATGCACGAAAAGTAGACGAAAAATTTGCCGATGAGTCCTTTGATCGAATTTTAGTGGACGCACCCTGTTCAGGGTTTGGGCTGGTACGGCGGAAACCTGAAATTCGGTATGAGAAGACGCTCCAGGATTCCGAAAACTTAAGCCAAATTCAACGAACAATCCTGGATCGGGTGGCGCCGAAGCTTAAGAAAAACGGTATAATGGTGTACAGCACCTGCACGATTTTAGAGCAGGAAAATGAAGCGGTAGTGACAGATTTTCTTACATCACATCCCGACTTTGAAAGTGTCCGAGTCGAAACGGCTCACCACTTAAAAGCGGATCGACAGACCGACAGTCTAACAATTTATCCCGATGATTTTGGTTCGGATGGATTCTTTGTTAGTGCCTTTAGGCGTCGTTCCTAAGGAATAGGAAGGTGCAATTTAAATGGAAGTAGCCTATCAAACGTCCGTGGGCAAACAACGAACTGAAAATCAAGATTACGTGGGGGTCTTTTCAAATCAGGCCGGCCTCTCATTTGCCATTATTGCGGACGGTATTGGGGGCAACCGGGGCGGAGATGTTGCGTCAGAAATGGCGGTTTCACACCTTGGGTATCGATTTGAAAAAACCACGTTTTCAGATGTTACTTCAGCAAACCAATGGCTGTCCCAGGTCATTTCCGTTGAAAATCAATCCATCATTGATAAATCCCACCAGTTTGCGGATTTGGACGGGATGGGAACAACCTTAGTCGCCGCCATTCTGTTTGAAAAGGAATTTATTATTGCAAACATCGGTGATTCACGGGCTTACTTACTGCGGGACCATAAACTACGTCAGCTAACGGAGGACCATTCGTTAGTTAATGAACTGGTAAAACGCGGTGAAATTTCAAAGGCGGATGCAAAACACCACCCCCATAAAAACATTATTGTGAAATCACTGGGGATCTCGGATGATGCCACCTTCGATTCGAACAAGTACCCGTTAGCCATTGGTGATCAACTGTTGTTGTGTACGGATGGCTTAACCAATATGGTTTCCGATGATGAAATTATAAACGTTTTAACGGCCCACACTGACGTTCAGGCGAAGTGCCAACGTTTAGTGACGTTAGCCAATGAAGCAGGCGGCCTGGATAACATTACGGTGCTCCTCGGTTTTGTGAATGAAGACGGGGAGGTGGCAGGCTGATGCAACCCGGATACATCCTCGGAGGTCGATATCAGATTATTCGGGCGCTTGGTGAAGGGGGAATGGCGAACGTTTACTTAGCCCATGATCGAATTTTGGATCGGGACGTTTCGGTCAAATTGTTACGGTTGGACTTACGGGACGATCCCCATACCATTAAGCGATTCCACCGGGAAGCTAAGGCGGCTAGCGAGTTAATTAGCGATAACATTGTCGCCGTATTAGACGCTGGTGAAGAAAATGGAACCCAGTTTTTGGTCATGGAATACGTGAACGGAACGGATTTAAAGCAGTACATTAAAAAACATTTTCCGATTCCCTATCAAGAAGTCATTAACATCATGGAACAAATCTTGGCGGGGGTGAAAGCCGCCCACCGGCAAGGAATTATTCACCGTGATTTAAAGCCTCAGAATATTTTAATTAACCGAACTGGATTGGTTAAAATTACCGATTTTGGAATTGCCATTGCCCTATCTGAACATGCCTTAACCCAAACGAATACCGTATTGGGTTCCGTTCACTATCTTTCGCCGGAACAGGCACGGGGAGGAATGGCCACGTGCCAGTCCGATATCTATTCCTTAGGGATTATTTTGTATGAAATGCTGACGGGCTCCGTACCCTTTGAGGGGGAAACGGCGGTCTCCATTGCCCTCAAACACTTTAAAAATGAGGTTCCGTCAGTTCGTGAATTTGATCGGCGAATTCCACAAGCGTTGGAAAATGTTGTCCTAAAAGCGACCGCTAAGCAGCCGAGTGACCGATATGAATCAGTCGAAGACATGGCGGACGATTTAAGCTCGGCACTAGCGCCATCGCGGAGTGACGAACCTAAGTACCGGCCGCAACCAAATGACGATGGCGAAACAAAGGTGATCTCATCGGCGGCGATTACGGAAGAGTTAAGTCGATTCAGGCAGTCGGGAGCTTCCATAGCTGATTCGGCGGAAATAAGCCGGGATGACACCCGCCAAAACCACAAAAAAAAGAAACGGCCCAACCGACATCCACGTCGGCGCCGGTTTGCCATTTTCGTTGGCGTCCTGTTTTTTCTGTTTTGCGGGGTCGTCATTGGACTAGCGTTGTCCCGTCCGCAAATGGGGACGGTTCCTGAAGTTAACGGGGCTTCCTTAACTACGGCCAAGCACCAGCTGGAAAATCAGCACTTAAGGACGGGAAAAATTCACTATCTAACCAACGAAAAAGTAGCTAAGGGCCGAATTATTAAAACGGAACCCGTGTCTGGAACCGAATTACGCCAGGACACCACCGTTGGAATTTGGCTTAGCAGCGGCCCTAAGAAAATCAAGTTGGCTAATTACATTGGTAAAAACTATGCGATGGTAGCGGCGGAACTCGAAGCTGAGGGAGTTACTGTTGATCGTGAATTATTAAGTTCCTCGACAGTGGCAGCGGGCCGAATTATTCAGCAGGATGTTCCGGATGGCAAACGCGTTTTTCCAAAGAAAACGACCGTCCATTTTACCGTTTCTTCCGGATATAAAGAAATTACACTTCCGGATTTAAGCGGTAAGACAAAGTCCGAAGCCCAACAGTTTGCGGATCAAAACGCCCTTAATATCACTTATCAGTACCAATATTCCTCGGACGTTGAAAAGGATCGGGTGATTTCACAAAAACCCGGTTCGGAAGCGGTCGTCAGGGAGGGCGGAGAGTTGGCCGTTGTGATTTCGAAGGGGGTCCAGAAGAAGGACGATAAAACGGATAGTTTTACCGTTAACGTGACGGTGCCGTTTTCGGCAAACGAGACTTCTTCTAGCTCGACCTCTTCGGGGAGCAACGCGGCTTCCAGTTCCGAAAATGTCGTCCAAGTTTATATCCGTGATTCCGATCACTCAATGAACTCGGTGTACCGGCAATTAACCATTTCAAAGGCCACGGAAGTTTCTATTCCCTATACGGTGGCAACCGGTAAAACTGCGGGCTATAAAATTGTCCGGGACGGCAAAACCGTGATGCAGGATAATAACTTGACGGCTGATTCGCACTAGCCGCCATTTAAAAAGTTAAAAATTATCGTTTTGGCGCTTAATTTCCTTTATAATGAGAAGGGAACTAAGCGTCTTTTTTTAGCAAAGGGGGTGAGAGGATGAGTGAAGGACAAATTCGGCAATCTTTAAGTGGGTTTTATGATGTTGCGGATGACCAGGACGGCAAAATTTACCGGACCCGGGCCCGCGGGAATTTCCGTAAGCGAAAAATAACGCCCCTAGTTGGGGACCATGTGACCTACGAAAGCTCAACGGCAACGGAAGGGTACATATTGGCCATTCATCCACGGCGTAACTCTTTGGTACGACCACCAGTGGCTAACGTGGATCAGGGAGTGGTGGCTTCTGCAGTAGCTCAACCGGAATTTTCAACGAATCTACTTGATCGCCAGTTAATTGCGTTGGAGGTCGCGAACATTGACCCCATTATTTACTTTACTAAGACGGATCTGATTAGTGACGACCAATTCGCTAAGTTTGAAACTCTGGCGCAGGGGTATCGATCAATTGGGTACCCCGTGTTGCTTAGTCGGGAACCATTTAGTCCGAATGGGTTAGCTGATCTAAAACGACATTTTAAGGGGAAGGAAACGGTAATTATGGGTCAAACTGGGGCTGGAAAATCAACCCTGTTAAACCATGTTTCCCCTGACCTTAATTTGGCCACCGGAGAAATTTCGACGGCGTTAAACCGTGGCCGGCACACCACAAGAAAGGTGGGGCTGCTTGAAATTGCCGATGGTTTAGTGGCGGATACCCCGGGATTTTCATCCTATGAAACCCTTGATATCGAGGCCAAAGATTTGGCTGATTACTTCCCCGAATTTCGCCGGGCGGCGGTAGATTGTAAGTTTCGGGGGTGCGTTCACATCAATGAACCTGGGTGTGCGGTTAAACCCCTAGTTGCCGATGGGACCTTTATGCAAAGCCGGTATGATAATTATTTACAACTTTATCAATTGATAAAGGATAAAAAACCTGTTTATAAAAAAAAGAAATGAGGCAATCATATGATTAAAGTAGCACCTTCAATTTTAAGCGCAGATTACGTTAACTTACAAAAAGACATCGAAAAGGTTGATAAGGCTGGTGCAGAATACCTGCATATTGATGTTATGGACGGGATGTTTGTTCCCGCAATTTCTTATGGTCCAGGTTGGGTTAAGGCAATTCGGCCAATTACCAACATGGTGTTAGACGTTCACTTAATGGTGGAAGAACCAGAACGTTATGTCGAACAATTTGTCGAAGCCGGTGCCGATATTGTTGGGGTTCAAGTGGAAGCAACCCAGCATATTCACCGGGCCCTCCAGATGATTAAGAACGCAGGAGCCAAGGCTGAGGTTGTCATTAATCCAGGAACCCCGGTTGAAATGATTAAACCCGTTCTTTACATGGTTGACCAAGTTCTTGTCATGACCGTTAACCCTGGATTTGGTGGACAAAAGTTCCTACCTGAAACCGTTGAAAAAATTAAGGAACTAGCTGACTTAAAGAAGAGCGAAGGCTTCGATTTCGACATTGAAATTGACGGTGGGGTAAATAACGAAACCGTTAAGGCCGCGTATGAAGCGGGAGCCACCGTTGCGGTTGCAGGATCATACGTTTTCAACGCGGAAGATCCCGCAGAACGGATTAACGCAATTAAGGACGCCACTAAATAATGACAACAATCGTTAATATGCTGGTCGGTGGTCCCACGGTCTTGTGGCCGGATTCACTGAAACATCATGCGGTGAAGGGACCGTGGATTGGAGTAGACCGGGGGACTTTGCGGTTATTAGATCATGGGGTCACTCCGGCAGTTGCAGTTGGCGATTTTGACTCATTACGACCCGGGGAACTTGATCGGGTGCGCCGGCACATTACGGATATTCGGCAGTCCGTTCCGGAGAAGGATGAAACGGATACCGAACTGGGCGTGACGATTGCCATTAATGAATTTGCGGCGGACCGCTTAGATATTTATGGGGCAACGGGGGGACGTTTAGACCATGAATTAGCAAACTTGTTTATGGTGTTAAAACCCCGGTACAAAAAATATGCCCCCCATATTCGGTTTATCGACAGGCAGAATACCATCAGTTTTTATTTACCGGGGGAATACGAAATTGCTAAGGAACCCGACAAAAAATACCTCGCCTTTATTCCGTTGACTGCGATTGATCACTTAACTTTACCGGACGAAAAGTATACCCTTCAGCAGGAACCCATTCCATTCCCCATTTCGTTCGCCTCAAACGAATTTTTAGGCGATCGGGGTACTTTTTCCTTCGATACCGGACTACTTTGTGTCATCCAAAGCAATGATTTACAACCCATGGGGGCAGAAGATTAGTTAAATGAAAATAGGCGATTAGTTTGAAATGGGCGGAGCTAATTGCCAAACAGGGACCATTACCAGATTCGATTGAACGCTAATCGGATCGGTAATGGTCCCTGTTTCAGTTGGGATTCCAGCAGGGGACGAAAAAGACTATAATTAAATCAGTAGATCTCGTTTAGACGCTTTACTTAATGAAAGGGACGGCAATGAATGGAATATCGTAGAATTATCGTACCAGTGGCAACCCTATGGTCTGATCCCAAACAACTTCGCCCGATTGACCACGCAATTTTAACCAAGCGGGCAAATTTACGGACCTGGCTGGACGGACAAAACGACACGGAACTAGCGGAAATTGCGGAATCAGACCTGATAACCACCCAAGTTCTTTATAATGAACGGGTGGCCGTGATGGACCGTCAAAACAACTGGTTGCTTGTTCAGACACTTTCACAGCCGACAGATCGGCCCACTGAGTTTGTGTCGGGCTGGCTGCCAGAACTTCAAACGAGTGCGGATGTGGACCCGGTTGGAAGTCCAGTGACGGTTGCTGAAACGTTTGCTGAACTTTATGACGATAACCAGCAGCCCCGTTGGCCAATTGTTATGGGCACACAGTTAGATGGGGCCGACGTGAATGAGCAGTGGGCCCAAATTAGACAGCCAAACGGTGAGATTGGTTATCTCCGGCAATCAGCGTTGACGCCACGGCTAGTGGGGGCGACCAACGGTGAGCGTTTAGCAAACCTAGGCAGGGAATTTCTTGGTTTACGTTACCTTTGGGGTGGCACCACGCCGTATGGTTTTGATGGTTCTGGCTTAGCCTATGCCCTTCACCGGCAGGTTGGGATTACCATTCCCCGAAACGTTAGCCATCAAATTTTAGCGGGTCAACCAGTTAACCAGGCCGAGTTATTACCCGGAGATTTACTTTTCTTTGCGGGTCAAGATCAAGCGGAGGCGGTTCAGGTCGCCATTTACTTAGGTTATGACCAACTTATCCGGGCTTCGCGAACCGGGGGAAGTATCCAGCAGGAAAGTTTTAGCCATTCGACGCTATTTGGCCAATTTATCCAGGCTAACCGATATTGGGAATCGTTGGTATAATTAATACTGGTGGGATATCTGGCGATACCTTGCTTAGACTAACTACCATAAAATAAGCCGCCTAATCACTTTGATTACGATGCAATCAAAGTGATTAGGCGGCTTATTTTGGCGGGCCTTGGACGCTAGCCTGTAGGAAATCGGGGTTAAAAAAGAGTCCTCGCAAAGCGCTTTGCGAGAACTCAAATATCACTAAACACGAGTGACTTTGCCTGAACGTAAAGTCCGAGCTGAAACCCAAACTTTCTTAGGCTTGCCATCAACGAGAATACGAACCTTTTGAAGGTTTGGCTTCCATTGACGACGACTTGAATTGAGGGCGTGGGAACGCTTGTTACCAAAGTGTGTCCGCTTGCCGCTGATAAAATCTTTTGCCATGGCTATAGATCCTCCTTTACGGATTTAACTTAAAAAAGCAGTGCTTTTTACTCACTAAAATAATTTAACATATTCTACCCGATGACGCAATGGTTTTCTTTCAAGGAATACTACTTGACACCTATTTCCCATCGTGGCATGCTTTCATTGCACCCTGTTTGTAAGGTGAGTTCTCTTTTAATAGGGAATGTGGTAAAATTAAATTTTGATAGATTGAAGTCAGACAAGGAGGCTGTTAAGCATGGCCGTAAAAATCAAGACCCAGCATGGGATGATCGATATTACGAATGATGTCATTGCAACGGTAGTTGGTGGCGCCGCAACTGATAACTATGGGGTTGTTGGTATGGCAAGTAAAAATCAACTTCGAGATAACTTCAACGAAATTTTGGGCCGTGATAATTATTCCCGCGGTGTGGTAGTTCGTCAGGAAAATAATGATATTTCCGTTGACGTTTATATTATCGTTAGCTACGGAACTAAAATTTCTGAAGTTTCCAGAAACGTCCAGTCTAAGGTTAAGTACAACCTGCAAAACATGCTTGGCGTGACTGCAAATTCGGTGAACGTAATTGTTCAGGGAGTCCGTGTTCTAGGCGACTAGAAACGGCTTGCGGAAACCAAGGAGGATATTTAGGTTGAAAGTAACAGAAATTACAAGCCTGGAATTCGGAAAAATGGTTCAAGCTGCTTCGGCAAACTTAAACCACCATGCGGATTTCATTAATAAATTAAACGTTTTTCCGGTTCCTGATGGTGACACAGGAACGAATATGAGTTTGTCACTGGCAAGTGGGGCCAAGTATGAACGCGAAGCTAGTACGACTGCAGTCGGGGAGTTAACCGTTGCTTTAGCTAAGGGCCTCTTAATGGGTGCTCGGGGCAACTCCGGGGTTATCCTATCCCAAATTTTCCGGGGATTTTCTAAACGGTTAGAAAACCTCGATAACTTGACGGCTCAGGATCTGGCAGATGGTTTTGCTGCGGGAGCTGAAACGGCGTACAAGGCCGTGATGAAGCCTACAGAGGGAACCATTCTGACCGTTATTCGTGAGGGTGCTAAGGCGGGATTACAAGCCGCTAAAAAGTCGGACGATGTTTTGGTGGTCATGGATGACATCTATACCGCTGCTGACAAGGCATTACAAACGACCCCCGATTTACTACCCGTTTTAAAACAGGTGGGGGTTGTTGATTCTGGTGGTCAGGGGTTGGTCTTTGTCCTCCAAGCGTTTAATGATTCATTAAACGGTCGGGTAACGGAAGATGCTGATTATCAACCGGACGAAGCCGAAATGACTGAAATGATTGATGCCGAACATCACCGGGCAGTTCAAGTGGATTTAGATCCTGCAGACATCAAGTTCAGTTACTGTACGCAAATGATGGTGCGAATTGGCAAGGGAAAACAAGTTCAACAAGAGTTTGATTATGACACCTTTTATAATTACTTAACCGATCTGGGTGATTCACTCCTGGTTATTAACGATGACGAAGTCGTTAAGGTTCACGTGCATACGGAACATCCCGGAAAGGTATTGGCTTGGGGTCAACAATTTGGGGATTTAGCAACAATTAAAATTGATAACATGGTTTACCAACAGGAAACCATTATTGATGAAGATCATGAATCGGAAGATCAAGCTGGGGCAGTAGCTAGTAACACCGCGGATGCGATGACGAACCCGGATACTGCCATCATTGCGGTGGCAGCCGGCAAGGGAGTTGCGGAACTCTTCAAGAGCTTAGGCGTAACCCACGTTATCAGCGGAGGGCAAACCATGAATCCAAGTACCCAGGATATCGTGGATGCCATTAACGCCTCACAAGCTAAACAGGCAATTGTTCTGCCAAACAATAAGAATATTTTTATGGCGGCTGAACAGGCAGCAGATGTGGCGGATATCCCGACTAAAATTGTTCACAGTAAGTCGGTCTCCCAGGGAATGACCGCCATGCTTGGGTTTGAAGCAGACAATAGCTTCGAGGACAATGCGGCAGCAATGGCAGATAACTTAGATACCGTTCAAACGGGACAGGTCACGAACGCCATTCGGGATACCGAACTAGATGGTTTTTCCATCAAGACGGGCGATTTTATGGGCCTCGTTAACGGAAAAATTGCGGTTACGGGTCAAGATTTAAACGATACAACGATTGCAATGGTTAAGGACATGCTGGATGAAGATAGTGAAATTGTGACTGTTATTTATGGTGATGGTGCAAGCGCTGATTCCGCCCAGGCATTATCCGATGCAATTTTGGCGGTTGATGATGAATTAGAAGTTGAAGTTCATGAAGGAGATCAACCGGTCTATCCTTATTTAATTTCCGTAGAATAATTTCTTTAAAGGTTGGGACTGGAATTATCCAGTGCCTCCCTTTTTTACTATTAGATCGGTCAGGTGAATCCAAAAGGAGGTGAACGCGATGCTAAGTTTAGCGGATCCTATTAGTTCGTTAAAGGGCGTAGGGCCTAAACGCGTTGCTAGTTTAGCTGGACTCGGAATTGAAACGGTGAATGATCTTTTAACGTACTACCCGTTTCGTTACGATGATTTGGCAGCTAAGGACTTAGGCGAAATTGCGGATCAAGAGAAGGTCACGTTAAAGGGAACCGTTGCGGCAGACGCGGTCATTTCTCGGTTCGGTCGAAAAAAGACCCGGTTAAACTTTCGGCTGATGGTGGACGAACATAATCTTGTCATGGTCACCTTCTTTAACCAACCCTGGCTGAAGGATAAAATTCACACGGGGGATGAAATCGCGGTTTACGGTCGGTTTGATGCCAAACGGATCAGCCTAGCCGGCATGAAAGTTCTGACGAGTGAATCAGGGGACTCGATGGGCTCCATCTATCCCGCCAGCAAATCAATCCGGCAAAATACCATCAGACAGTTAGTTGAGCAAGCATATGACGCCTATCAGGAAACCATTGTTGATATTATTCCGGCTCCCATTCGACAAGCCTACCGGCTAGAATCTCGCCAACAAATGATTCACGATATGCATTTTCCAGCTGATATGCAGTCCGCTAAGCTAGCCCGGCGAACCGCTAAATTTGAGGAGTTCTTTATTTTTGAAATGCGGTTGTCGATTGTAAAACAGCAGGATCATACCTTGCATGGGACCACCCTTCAATATGATAACGACCGGTTAAGAACTTTTATTAGTCAGCTGCCCTTTGAGCTTACGTCTGCCCAAAAAAAGGTGGTTAATGAAATTTGTTATGATTTAAAACGACCAATTCATATGAACCGGTTGCTTCAGGGTGACGTTGGGAGCGGTAAAACGGTTGTAGCTGCAATTGCCGTGTACGCCGCCATAACGGCTGGATATCAAACGGCATTAATGGCACCAACCGAAATCTTAGCGGAGCAGCATGCCAATAACCTGGCTCAATTATTTAAGGGCCTGCCCGTTAACGTTGCCCTATTAACGGGTGATACGAAGCCAAAGGCCCGGCGTCAATTATTGGCTGCACTGTCGAACGGGGACGTTGACCTTGTCGTTGGGACCCACGCTTTGATTCAAGCGGACGTGGATTACCATCGGCTGGGCTTAGTTGTGATTGACGAACAGCATCGATTTGGGGTTAATCAGCGCCAAGCATTACGAGAAAAGGGTAATCAACCTGACGTGCTGGCTATGACCGCCACCCCGATTCCCCGGACGTTAGCCATTACGGCGTACGGAGAGATGGACGTTTCAGTTATTGATCAATTGCCAGCTGGCCGGCAACCCGTTACCACAACGTGGGTCAGAAGCAACCAAGTGGATCACGCCCTGGAATATGTCGAACAGCAGTTAAAGGACGGTTCCCAAGCCTACGTTGTGACGCCGTTAATTGAAGAGTCGGAAGCGGTGGATATGAAGAACGCTGAAGCGATTTATGAGCGGTTTAAGCAGACGTTTGAACCGCAATTCAAAGTGGGGCTGCTCCACGGTCGGATGAGCAATGACGAAAAAAACGCGGCAATGGCGGCATTCCAAGCTAACGAATTTCAGGTTTTAGTTGCTACAACGGTGATTGAGGTAGGGGTTGACGTCAAAAACGCCACGATCATGATGATTTACGATGCCGATCACTTCGGGTTGGCCCAACTTCACCAATTACGGGGCCGGGTAGGTCGTGGCAATAAAGCGTCCGCCTGTATTCTGGTCGCGGATCCTAAGAACCAACTGGCGGTTGAGCGGCTGGAAACCATGGTTAAAACGACCGACGGATTTATTCTCTCACAAAAGGACCTAGAATTACGGGGGCCTGGGGACGTTCTCGGTAAAAAACAGTCTGGGCTACCCGACTTTCAGGTTGGCGACCCCGTGGCGGATTTACCAACTTTAAGTGCCGCTCAAGAGCAGGCTCACCGGGTTGTGGATGAACCAAACTGGGCGGATTTACCCGAAAACCAAGCATTGGCTGCCTTTTTGAGTTTTACGGCTCATCAGGTTAGTACGATGGATTAATAAGGAGGAAACGTTGTGAAACTGGCAGTTGATGCAATGGGTGGCGACTATGCCCCCGAGGAAGTCATTAAAGGGGTTGAGCAGGCCCGGGACGCCTACCCAGACATTGAGTTTTTGGTGTTTGGGCAGGCAGAGCGGGTAACCCCACTGGTTACAAACATGACGCGAATCAGCGTTAAAAACGCTGATGAAGTTATTACGATGGAGGATGAGCCGGTTCGTGCGGTCCGGCGAAAGAAGAACTCCAGTATTGTTTTAGCGGCCCAAGCGGTAAAGGATGGAGAAGCCGACGCCTTCTTTTCTGCCGGAAACACCGGGGCGGTTCTAGCTGCCGGCCTCTTTATCGTCGGTCGGATTAAGGGGATTGATCGGCCAGGGTTAACGACAACGATGCCAATTATTGGAAGTGAGACGGCCAACCAGTTTGTCATGCTTGATGTTGGTGCTAATGCCGATTACAAACCGTTTAACTTAGTTCAGTATGCCATTATGGGCAAGTCGTACGCTGAATCCGTGATGCACGTGGCTAACCCCCGGATTGGGCTACTCAATAACGGAACGGAATCAGATAAGGGCGACCGGGCTCACCGGGCAACGTATGACGCTTTGGCCGGTTTAACGGACATTAACTTCGTGGGTAACGTTGAATCACGGGACCTTTTAAATGGACCTGCTGATGTGGTAGTTACCGATGGCTTTACGGGTAACGCAACGTTAAAAGCAATTGAAGGGACGGCGTTAACGATGCTGTCAACGATTAAAGATGGGATTATGGCCGGGGGCATGAAGTCCAAGTTAGGGGCGTTAATGTTAAAGGATACCTTCCGAAGCGTGGGACACCAAATGGATTACTCCCAGTACGGGGGGGCCGTCCTATTAGGGTTGCAGGCTCCCGTGGTCAAAACGCACGGGTCAAGCAAGGCTAAAACGATTAAGAATACCATCGCCCAAATTAAGGCAATGGTGGATGGTGGAAGCGTCAAAGACGTGAATACCTACTTTGAAACTCACTCTGATGATATGGCAGCCCTAAAGGATAAACTGAAGTAGGGTTTAAAATGGCTAGACAACCCGTGTTAAAACGGTTAAACTGACAATTGAAACGAAAAAGTTAACGAGGGATTATAGACATGGATAGACAAGAAACATTTAATAAAATTGCCGACATTATTGCCGACCGTTTTGAAGTAGAACGTGACACTATTACCGAAAACCTTAATTTTAAGCAGGATCTAAACGCTGACTCAATCGATTTTGTGGAGTTTGTCCTTGAGTTAGAGGACACCTTTGGGGCGGAGATTAACGATGAGGATGCCGAAAAATTAAATACGATTGGCCAAGCCGTGGACTTTGTAATGGCACACGGTAGTCAAGAATAATTGCAAGGTCCGGGCCGTTAAGGAGCCCGGACTTTTGTTTTTTCACGAAAGGAAGTTACAAGATGATCGAAGGGTTAAATGCGCATCTAAAGGATGCCTTTAATATCACCTTTAAAAATGAAAGTTTACTCGATGAAGCCTTTACCCAGGCTTCGTACGTTAATGAACATCCGGGTAAGAACCTTAAATATTATGAACGGATTGAGTTCCTCGGGGACGCCGTACTCCAATTTGTGGTTTCAGAGTACATTTTCAAACGGTATCCCAAACTTCCCCAGGGTCGGTTAACCCGACTTCGGGCGGCCATGGTAAATGAACAAAGTTTTGCCAGTTTTGCCCGGGAATGTGATTTTGACCATTTTATTCGGTTGGGTAAGGGGGAGGAGAAAGCGAATGCGCGGCAACGGGATTCCCTTCTCTGTGATATTTTTGAATCCTTCGTGGGAGCCTTGTATATGGATCAAGGCGTAACGGCAGTGATTACGTTTGCCGACCAAGTGATTTTCCCAAAGCTTGATGAAGGTCGGTTTGATGAATTTTTTGACCATAAGACCGAATTGCAAGAGGTCGCACAGCAAAATGGTCCCGTGACTATTGACTACGAATTGGAATCGGAAGATGGACCGGATAATGATCGGACTTTCCGGGTGGCAGTTACTATTGACGGGACGAAACTGGGCGAAGGGGTTGGACACTCAAAGAAGGCGGCGGAACAAACGGCTGCTCGAGTAGCACTTAGTCAGCTAAAATCTCAACAAGGATGATGAGCGAATGCGATTAAAGTCTTTAACCATTAGCGGATTTAAATCCTTCGCTGATAAGACCACCATTAAATTTAAACCCGGAATGACGGGGGTTGTTGGACCAAACGGAAGCGGAAAAAGTAATATTACGGAGGCCATTCGGTGGGTTCTTGGTGAACAAAGTGCCAAGAGTTTACGTGGGAGCCGGATGCCGGATATTATTTTTGCGGGCTCAGAAGATCGGGCACCGCTGAATCGTGCCGCAGTTGAAATGACGTTTGATAACGCTGATCACTACCTTAAAACGGACTACGCTGAAGTCACGATTAAACGGGTACTGTTTCGTAACGGAAAAAGTCAGTATGAATTAAACGGGCAAGACTGCCGGTTGCGGGATATTACGAACCTCTTTTTAGATACCGGTCTGGGCCAAGATTCCTTCTCGGTACTTTCACAGGGGCAAGTGGAATCGGTGTTTAATAGTAAGCCGGAGGACCGCCGAACCATCATTGAACAGGTTGCCGGGGTTTCCAAGTTTAAAAAACAAAAGCAGCAAGCTGAAACCCAATTGACGGAGACCGTGGATTATTTAGATCGGGTAAACGATATCATTAGCGAATTGTCCGACCGACTGGGGCCCTTAGAGGAACAGAGCAGTTTGGCTACCGACTACTTGGAACAGAAGGGGCAGTACGAACGTCTAGATAGAACCCGGCTTGTTCGCTGCCTCATCCAAGCGAAGGAACAAAAAAAGACCGTTGATCAAGCTGTAACTACAAAGCAGGCGCTGGTGACCAAGTATCAGCAGGATGATTGGCAGCGTTCGCAAGCTAATCAAGAGCTAAAAACCAAACAGACGGAGTTATTAGCTAAGAAGGACCAAATTCAGGCCCAATTGTTGGCGGCCAGTGAAACCGTTGAAAAGCTGTCCGGACAGCTGCAATTAACGTCCGAGCGGTTAAGCAACCGGGATAGGACTCTCGCTGAGCTAGATACTAAGCGGGCGACGCTAGAACTGGATCGGAAACGGTTGGTGGACCAGCTGGCAACCGCCAAGGTCGCAGTAACCAGTCAGTCCGCAGAAATCAAGCGGGTTTCAACTGAAATTGAGGATCTTCGGGCGGTCAACGATCCCAAGCGAGTAAAACAAATTGAGCAGCACATTGAGGAGTTACGGGCCAGCTACATGGATCGCATGCAGGAATTAGCGGATATTCATAATGATGAAAAATACCTCGTCAAATCCTATGAAGCGGATCGAGAACGGCATGCAACGGCGACTAAGCAGTTAGCCCAGCTTAATGAGCAGGCAGCGGTGGCACATGCGGCGTATCAAGCAGCTCAGACCACTGAAACCCAGCTAACGACACGATACCAAGAACAGCGGCAAGTGTTGGATCAATTGGCGGCGGAACACGATTCTTTGACGCAGAAGCATCAACAGGTTCGTCAGGCGTGGTTATCCGCACTGGATATTGACCAGCGGGCTAAGACCCAGGCGAAAAATCTCGCCGCTGCAAGTGACGACTATAACGGTTTTTACCAGGGGGTCCGGGTAATTTTAAAGCACCGTCAGTCGCTTGATGGAATTGTTGGGGCCGTTTCCGAGTTACTTCAGGTTCCTAGCGACTATACAACGGCCGTCGAGTTTGCCCTTGGTGCCCAGCTTCAACAAATTGTTACCACGGATGAAACGGCGGCTAAACAAGCCGTAGCTTTCCTTAAGCAGCAGCGGGGCGGCCGGGCAACTTTCTTGCCTCAAACTAGCATTCGCAGCCGAGAACTGGCAGACCCGTTGGTGAATGGGGTTAAAACGATGCCGGGTTACTTAGGGGTCGGTTCGGAATTGATCGGAATTCACTCGGGTTACGAAAACATCTTGGCTTACCTTTTGGGGACCACGGTGTTTGCCGATAATTTAGACCATGCGACGGCAATTAGCCGGGCCGGGCACCGGAAATTTCGGGTTGTTACACTAGCGGGCGACATTGTGAGCGGGAGTGGATCCATTACCGGGGGGCAAAATCGGCAGTCGCGATCCGGCTTGCTTCAGCAACAGGATGAACTGAAAAAGCTCCGGGAAAACATTGGCCTCATGGACCAAAAATTGGCTACTACTGAGGCCGAAGTCAAGTCGTTACAGCAAAAGTTAGAGGCCAACGAAATGCGGTCTGGACAAGTCACGGAAGTCTTTCGGGAGTTAGAGGACCGGGTTCGCGAAGCGGCTGCGAAAACAGCATCCGCCAAAACGGACTGTGACCAGTTTTCCCGGCAGACAGCGGCTGCGCAAGCGACAATTGAGGGTCGCACTCAAGCTGAATTTAACACCGAAAAACAACTGTTAGAACAAAAAGCGGCTGATTTAGAGACCGTTGTTGCAAACATTAAGACACAGACGAGCGACGAAACGGACCGGTTAAGGGCTCTGAACGCTAACCGGAACGACCAGCAAGAAGCGTTAACTAGCAAGCGGGAGTGGTTGGCAGCGGCCAAGGAACGTTTAGCCCAAACGAAGGCGAACCAGCAGGCGGCCCAAAGCGAGCTGGCAACCCTTGAACAGGAACGACGAAACGTGGCGGGAGAATATGACCAGTTGCAGGAAATGGCCAACTCAACCCCTGAGACCCCCAAGAATTTAAAGCGGGCGATTGAACGGGCTCAGCAGACCCGAATGGTTTCTGAAGCGGCGTTAAAAGAAACGGATCAAGCTCTCGTAACGGTGAACGACGAACTAGCGAACACAGACGGGGAAACGAATCGAATTGCTGGTTTACTGCAAGCCGCAAATGATGATTGGCACCAGGCCCAAGTTAACCAAGCAACGCTCACCACCCAGATGGAACAGTGGACCCTGGAATTAAATCAGAGGTACCATGTTACCGTTGAGGGAGCTAACCGCAATTTAAGCGAGCTGGATGATCAGGCACTGGCCACCCAGCTAAAGCTGCTTAAGAAGGGGTTAGACGAGATTGGGTCCGTTAATTTAGGCGCGATCGATGAGTTTAAGCAGGTGTCTGAACGGTATGACTTCCTAATTAAGCAGCGGGATGATTTGTTAACTGCAAAGCAGCAGTTAACGGACACGATGTCAACGGCTGATCAAGAGGTCATTGATCGATTTGAAGTGGCGTTTAATGCGGTGGCGGATGCCTTTACGACCACGTTTAAACGAATGTTTGGGGGCGGAACCGCAGCACTTAAACTGACCGATCCCAATCATTTACTGACCACCGGAATTGATATTATGGCTGAACCGCCCGGAAAGACGCAGAAGAAGATGAGCCTACTTTCGGGTGGTGAACGTACGCTGACAGCAATTACACTGCTGTTTGCCATTTTACAGGTTCGGCCCGTTCCGTTTGCGATCCTAGACGAAACGGATGCGGCCCTCGACCCAGCTAATGCCGACCGGTATGCGCATTATATCAACCATTTTCATGATCAAACCCAGTTCATTGTGATTACCCACCGAAAGCAAACGATGGAACATGCGGACACCCTCTATGGGGTTACCATGCAGGAATCGGGGGTTTCCAAGGTCGTTTCCGTGGACCTTGAGGATTTACGAACAACTAACCGGGCATAACGAAAGGACGGATTAATATGGGATTATTCGATATCTTTAAGCGGCGTTCGAAACGGGATGAGGAAGCTAACAGTGAGGAGCCCGTAACGAATAGTACAGCGGCGACGTCAGCGAGTGCGGATTCAGCGGTACCGACTGCCGGCAGCGACTCTGACGAGTCACTAACGACATCGTCAAGCGAAGCAACATCTGATCAGAAGACTGAAAGTTCAGCTGCTGGATCTGATGCCCAGCCTGCCCAACCAGAGGTGACAAGCGCCACGTCGAGTTCGGCTGCGGAGGAAGCCCAACTTGAATCGTCAGCCCCATCTGATTTTGTCGGGTCCTCCCACTCTGAATCAGAAGTGGTGACAGCAACCGATTCAGAACCGGTTGAGATTCAGGAAGCGAGCTCTGAAAGTTCCGCGGCGGTCACCGTTTCAGAAGAGCAAGCTACACTCAGTGAATCGGCCGAAGTTCAGGCACACGAGGAAGCGGTGGCGTCATCTGAGGATGGCGATGAGGACACTTCAACCGCGGAACTTTATGACCGGGGTCTTGAGAAATCTAGAACCTCGTTCGGAGATCGGCTTAACTCCTTCTTAGCTAAGTTTCGGCGCGTGGATGAGAGCTTCTTTGATGATTTAGAGGAAACGTTGATTGAAGCGGACGTCGGCTATGACGCTGCGATGAGAATTAGCGATGAGCTTCGGGATGAAGTTAAATTGAAGAACGCTAAAAATCCGAAGGAAGTTCAAAGCGTCATTGTTGAAAAATTAGTTGAAATCTATGATGAATCCGGAAACGGTGAGTCAACGGAAGTCCACTTTGCTAAGGATGGTCCGACTGTGATCCTATTTGTTGGGGTTAACGGCGTGGGAAAAACGACCACCATTGGTAAAATGGCGGCGCGCTATAAGAAGCAGGGCAAGAAAGTGCTCCTGGCAGCGGCTGATACCTTTCGGGCTGGCGCAACGGAACAGCTGGATGTTTGGGCCAAACGGGACGGGGTAGACATTGTGGTGGGGAAACCGCAAAGTGATCCTGCGGCCGTGGTGTTTGATGGGGTTAAGAAGGCTAAAGAAGAGAATTATGATATCTTATTCATCGACACGGCGGGCCGCTTGCAGAATAAGGTTAACCTGATGAATGAGCTGGAAAAGATGAAACGGATTATTACCCGTGAAATCCCAGAAGCCCCACATGAAGTTCTACTGGTACTCGATGCAACTACCGGGCAGAATGCGTTAAACCAAGCTAAAATGTTTAAGGATTCCACGGACGTCACTGGAATTGTGTTAACCAAGCTAGACGGGACGGCGCGTGGTGGAATTGTGTTGGCCATTCGCAACGAACTTCACGTGCCCGTTAAATTTGCGGGACTTGGTGAACAAGTTGGTGATTTACGGGCGTTTGACCCTAACGAATTCGTTTACGGCCTATTTAAGGGCCTCATTGATGTTGATACCCTCTAACAGGTGGAATGATTACCATTATTATTAATTGGTGGAGCTAAAATTTGAGCAGGTTTGCGCAAATTTTAACCCCACCGTTTTTTTGTCCGGTTAATTGACTAACACCCTAAATATCGGTATCCTAAGAGGGTATGCGAAACCGAGGAGGGATCAATTTGGATTTAGAAAAAAACTATCGCATTAACTCGTTGTTTGAGTTTTATCAGTCCTTGTTGACCGACAAACAAAATCACTATATGCAACTTTACTATGGTGATGATTACTCCTTAGGCGAAATAGCTGAAGAATTTAATGTGAGTCGCCAAGCCGTCTACGACAATTTGAGGCGGACGGAAAAAATTCTTGAAGAATATGAAAGCAAATTGCACCTCTACGACCAATTTACGTCCAAAAATGAGCAGGCAGATGAAATTCAATCTTACGTTAAGGGCCACTACCCGGACGATGTAGAATTAAATCGGCTCGTCGCTGGACTTGAAAATTTAGAGGCTGAATAAGTAATAGAAATCAAAGTTGGGTGGTAAAGAAATGGCGTTTGAAGGTTTAACAGAACGATTACAAAATACCATGAGGAAACTTCGGGGAAAGGGCAAAATCTCTGAAAACGACCTGCGTGAAACGATGCGTGAAATTCGGCTGGCCCTGCTAGAAGCCGACGTTAACTTTAAGGTGGTTAAGGACTTTGTCAAGAAGGTCAGTGACCGGGCCTCGGGTTCTGATGTCATGGAAGGTTTAAATCCGGCTCAGCAGATCGTGAAGATTGTTGATGAAGAATTAACCGAAATGATGGGGGAACAGGATGTTCCGTTAAATAAATCCGAACGAATTCCAACCATTATCATGATGGTTGGGCTTCAAGGGGCCGGTAAAACGACGACGGCCGGAAAGTTAGCCAACCGGTTAAAAACGGATAATAATGCTCGACCATTAATGATTGCTGCCGATGTTTATCGGCCAGCCGCCGTTGATCAATTAGTTCAAGTGGGCGAACAAATTGGGGTTCCCGTATTTGAACGCGGAACCGATATTGATCCGGTCGAGATTGTTCGGGAAGGGTTAGCCCAGGCTAAGGCGGATCATAACGACTACGTCCTAATCGATACGGCGGGCCGCTTGCAGATTGATGAGCAGTTAATGGACGAATTAGCCAACATTAAGGAATTGGCTAACCCTGATGAAATTCTGCTGACGGTTGATGCGATGACCGGTCAAAATGCGGTGGCCACTGCCGAAGGATTTAATGATAAGCTGGACGTGACCGGGATTGTATTGACTAAGTTAGACGGGGATACCCGTGGCGGGGCAGCCCTGTCCATTCGGGCGGTGACGGGAAAGCCAATTAAGTTTGTCGGTGAAGGCGAAAAAATGACGGACTTAGACGTCTTCCACCCCGACCGGATGGCGTCCCGGATTTTAGGGATGGGTGACATGCTCACCCTGATTGAAAAGACCCAGCGCGACGTTGATGAAAAACACGCGCAGGAAATGGCCCAAAAGATGCAGGAAAATACGTTTAATTTTAACGATTTTCTGGATCAACTGGAACAGATCCAAAAGATGGGGCCCCTGGATCAGATTATGAAGATGATTCCAGGAATGGCCAATAACCCGGCCTTAGCTAACGTTAATATGGATCCTAAGGATATGGAACACTTAAAGGCCATTGTCTATTCGATGACGGAACAGGAACGGATTGATTCAGACGTATTGAATCCCTCCCGGAAGCGTCGGATTGCGGCGGGTTCTGGCCGTCCCGTACAAGAAGTTAATCGAATGGTTAAACAATTTAACCAAATGAAGAAAATGATGAATCAAATTTCAAACGGAAACATGGGCGGCATGGAACAGATGATGGGTGCCATGGGTGGTGGCTCAGGTTCTGGATTAGGCGGCCGGATGCAAAAGTTGGCGATGAACCAAATGTCCCGGCGGATTAAAAAGAATAAGCGCAAGCGAATTAAAAAAAATAAGAAGCGGTAACAGCTTCCAAGGTCATGCCAAACTTCGAAGCGGCATGGCCTTTTTGGCATTTTAAGGAGGAAATGAAATGGCATTAACCTTTCCAGAAATGAAGTTAGCGGTAAACATCGTGTTGAATTCGGGAAACGTTCCGGCGATCGTGGGGGATGCCGGAATCGGAAAATCAGCGCTGGTAAGGGAAGTGGCGGCTGATCGGGGGGCCCAGCTTTTTACCACGGTCGTTAGTTTAAGCGAAAAGGGGGACCTAGCCATTCCAGTTCCGCCGCTAACGGATGCCGCGTTTATTGACACCCAAAGGTACGGGCGATTAGCGGACGTGGCTTACGGTTACTCCCACACCCTAATTGAAATTATCGAAGCGGCCGAAAGGCACCCGGATCAACCTATTATTTGGTTTTTAGATGAATTTAACCGGGGGACCCAAGCGGTTCAAAGCGAACTGATGAACTTAGTGCTGCAGCGCCAAATTAATACGTTGAAGCTGCCGGATCAGGTTCAGCTGATTTTAGCGGAAAACCCCGATGCGTCCATGACGGGATTTGAGCAAACCGCATACGGGGTTACTCCCGGGGATGCTGCCATTAATGATCGTACGGTCCGGTTGGTTCTCACGGCGGATTCAACCAGTTGGTTAACTTGGGCGGGCGATCACATTAATGGATTGGTGAAGGAATACCTCGAACAAACCCCGGGTGACTTGATGCCAACGGATCATGATGAAGACCTATATCCGACTCCCCGGGCATGGGAGCGGGTATCAGATATTTTAAATCAAACAACCGAATTAACGGTTGCCGAACAGGAAACGGTGTTACCCGATTTAATAACGGGAAATCTGGGGGTGACGGTTGGCCAAGCGTTCTATGGTTTCGTCCACACCCGGCAGCCAGGCTTAACCGTGAAACAGTTCTATACGCAGCCCGAGTCCGTGGTGCTTGCTACACTAAAAACACTCAGCCCAAGTTCGCAACAGCACGTCTTAGAACTAGCCCTGACGGATCCTGTTTGGCCGTTAACTCAAGATCAAACGGCGGCGCGGTTTCTTTTTGGCCTTCAACAGCTGCCGCTTGACGGCCAGTATGCCGTAGCACTTAAGTTAGCTGAACAACCGGATGAATTAGAAATCCTGAACCAGGCGGCTAACGATCAGCCTAGTGTGGCCAAACTTTACCAACGGTTAACTGAAATCGGGAGTCAGGGATTGGAGGCGTAAGCGTGACCGGTCTAGAACAAGCGCTAGCACACAATGATGGTAGTCAGGGTGCGGGGGACCAAATTTTGAGCCTGGCAACGGTGGAACTTTTACGTACCGATCGGTTTTACGGGGAAGTCTTAGCCCGGTTGCCTAAACAAGCGGCCACCTTAACGGCTCCGTTAGGCTTAACGAGCCAGGGACTGTTACTGGACAATCATCAGCTAAGCCAGAGCGGATGGTCAGCTGAAAACTTACTTGCCGGGTTAAAACACCTCGTTTTGCACCTCGTCTGGCGGCACCCAGAACGTTATGGGGCCAGTAGTAGTCAGCAATCGCTCATTGATGCCGCAACCGATATTGCGATTAATCAATACCTAACGGATTTACCGGCTACGGCGCTGACCCGCCAAAAATTAAGTGATCAAACCGGCCTTAAATTTTTGCCTGATCAGGATTCAAACGCCTATTTGATGCAGCTAAGGGACTGGCAGCCCACCCGGGGCAACCAAAAAGCCCAACGATCCGACCAGTCAGCATCGGCCAGCCAAACACAGTCCCAGACGGCGTCAAAAGCCCTTGATTCCATTTTGAAAAAGAGCAACCTAGATGATCATCAGAAATGGAACCAGCGTCACCAATCAAGCGACCAGGAATTGACCCAGCTCTTAAAGGCGGCGTGGCAGGCGACCCCGAAGAAAAATCGGGGCACTTTGCCGGGGCAGGTATCCAGTGAATTGAAGCGGCTTGACCCAACGCAGCCCGTTGATTGGCGCCGAATTATTCGGTTTGGTGCGGGTCAAGTTCCCGCGGGTAAGCAGGAGTCGTGGAGTCGGTTCAACCGGCGGCAACCCTACCGGATGGATTTACCGGGTCAAACCACGAAGACATTGATCAACGTTCGAGTCTACGTTGACGAATCAGGATCGATGGGCAACGAAGAAATTAGCCGAGTAATTGGTGAACTGTCCGGTCTCTTGCGGCAGTATCCGGCAAAAATTACGGTAATTCCGTTTGACACCCGGGTCCACCAGGAATTAGCGGTCACCCAAAAATTTCAGTTGCCCAAGCACCGGGTTGGCGGAGGCGGCACTCGGTTTCAATCTGTCTTCGACGACTTACATCACCACCAGGCTAACCGGGCGAATACCCTAGCCGTGATCCTAACGGATGGCTACGGAGAGTCAGAGGTTAAAACCTATGGGATGGTCAACGTGATTTGGCTATTAACGCAGCCGATCGAAAAATTTTCGTTAAATCCTATCGTTGGCCGTGTGGTCGAATTACCAAAGGAGGATGTTGAAAAATGGTAGAGAGATTATCCGCCGCTGATTTGCGGTCCCTGATTGAACAGGATTACCGGCTAAAACGGGCCATCGGAATTTTACGGGGCAGCTTTGCGGATCAAGCGGGATCGGAAGCCTTCCAGGTTCCCCAAATAACGGTGGCAGATTTGGCCTACGCCAAGCGGTTGAAGCAGAACTTACCGGATTTGTCGACCCAAATTGAGTTTGATGAGTATGAGTCGGTGCAGGCCTACATTCAGCGGCAACAATCGTGGTTAACGGGTCAAGATATTGCCTGGTTGCGGGCACCGTTTGAATAAATTTCGGGTGTAAAGAAAAATCTCTTTACATCTTCACGAATTACTGGTATATTATTATTCGTTGAAAGAAATACAGGAGGTGTTTTGCATGTCAGTCAAGATTCGTTTGAAGCGGATGGGTTCTAAGAAGCGCCCATTCTACCGTATCGTGGTTGCCGACTCACGGAGTCCTCGTGATGGTCGTTTTATCGAAGAAGTCGGTACTTATAACCCATTAACCAACCCAGCAACTGTTACCCTTGAAAACGACGTTATCATGAGCTGGTTGAACAATGGTGCGCAACCTTCAGATACTGTTAAGAACTTGCTTTCTGATGCTGGTATCATGAAGCAGTACCATGAAGCTAAGTACGCCAAAAAGTAAAGCGTGATCACTGATGATTGATTTTAAAGCACTCATCAAAGCTATCGTTGAGCCATTAGTATCACATCCCGAAGCGATTGACATTGACCAGACTGAAACGGATCGGTTTTATGAATATCATTTAACCGTTGATCCGGCTGATGTGGGGCGTGTCATCGGTAAACAGGGGCACGTGGCTCAGGCCATTCGGACGGTTGTTTATAGCAGCCGGGTGGATGGTAACAAGCGGGTTCGACTCATTATTAATGATGGACCGGCAAAGACTCTCGAGTGAGACAGTGATGTTTCACACGGGAGTCTTTTTATTAGCCAAATTAATTTGGGAGGTTATGACGATGAAGTACTATACGGTTGGCAAGATAGTGAATACCCATGGCATCCGTGGGGAGCTAAAGGTGGTTCCATCAACGGATTTTCCAAAGGAACGATTCAAAAAGGGCAGCCTGTTATACGCGTTTAAAGAAGAAACTGCACAGTCCGTTGGCTTAATGGTGGAAAGTGCTCGGGAACACAAGGGAACCATTCTCGTTAAGTTTGCCGATTTGCCATCCATTAACGACGTTGAAAAGTATAAGGGTTGGACCCTCAAGGTCGCTGAGGCTGACCTGAATGCAAATGAACTTGAAGACGGTGAGTACTACTACCACCAGATTATTGGCTTATCCGTGAAGACGGTGGCCGGCGAAGAAATTGGCCGGATTAAGGAAATCCTTTCACCCGGAGCCAATGACGTATGGGTGGTCAGTCGGCCAGGTGAATCTGACCTGCTGTTACCCGTCATTAAACAGGTAGTTAAGCAGGTTGACTTACCCCAAAAACAGGTTGTGGTTGAATTAATGGAGGGGTTGGATTGATGCGGATTGATATCTTAAGTCTGTTTCCCGATATGTTTACCGGACCCATGAACGATTCCATTATGGGCAAGGCCATTGAGCATGATAAACTTACCGTGCATGTCACCGATTTCCGGGATTATACAACGGACAAACACCATAAAGTGGACGATTATCCCTTTGGTGGCGGTGCGGGAATGCTACTTCAACCCCAACCAATCTTTGACGCAATGGCTGACGTTCAAGAACGGGCGGCAGCTGATGGGGTTGACCGGGGCCGGGTAATCTTAATGGATCCCGCTGGGCAACGGTTTAACCAGTCGATGGCCGAAGAATTTGCGGGGGAAGACCACCTAACCTTTTTGTGCGGCCATTACGAAGGCTACGACGAACGAATTCGATCGCTAATTACGGACGAGGTGTCTCTGGGTGACTTTGTGTTAACGGGTGGTGAGCTACCCGCAATGGTCATGATTGATGCAACGGTTCGGTTATTACCAGGGGTGTTAGGCAACGCCGAAAGCGCACCAGGAGATTCGTTTTCAAGCGGGCTCTTAGAGTACCCTCAATATACCCGCCCCGCTGACTTCCGGGGGATGAAGGTTCCAGACGTCTTAACCAGTGGCAATCACCAAAAAATTGATGAATGGCGCCAAAAAGAGGCCTTACGGCGCACCTACTTGCGACGTCCGGATTTGATTGACCATTCGAAATTAACGGACTTACAAAAACGGTTATTGGCCGACGTTCGGATTGAAGAGGAATAATTAATATATTTCTAAAATGTTTAAGGACTCAATAAATGCTTGGTTGCTTGGTCTTTTTTTCAGTGGTAGCGTGCTATAATACAGCAATCGTTTACCAAGGGGAGGAATCAAGCGATGAAAAAAATTATTTTAGTGAGTGTCGGGGTTGTCGTCATTTTATTAGGGGTTTTAGGGACCAAATACTATCAAAATACCTATCAAACCCAAACGGCCTACGCCGTGGTTCCAAAACAAGTTCCAGTCCGAACGCAAACCAAGGATGATAGTGGTAAGGCAGTCGCAGACTCCAAGTCATACCAGTACCAACTACAGTTTGTAAAGGCCAACGGTCAAAAAGTAACGATGGATTATGAGCTCATGGGCAAGACGCCTAAGCCGCTTAAACCCAACGCTGTGATTCAAGCTAAGATTTCAAAAAGCCGGGTTGCTACTCAGCCCACCTATACGTCGGTGACACAGTTACCATCCAACGTTAAGGAATCGTTGAAACTTAGCTAGTCGGTACGAATGTCAAGAAAAAAAGCTTGTCAGTCTTTACACTGAGGTTAAAGGTATGCTACACTAGTTATTGGCTGAAATCAGCCGGATAAACAACATTCCGCTGTCGGAACCGGGGATGAATGTTGGCGAAAGGATGAAAATTCATGAGACAAAATGAATTAATTGCTAAGATTAACGCAGATCAAATTCGGACCGATATTCCTGACTTCCGGGCCGGTGACACAATTCGTGTCCACGCCAAGGTTGTTGAAGGAACTCGCGAACGGATCCAACTCTTCGAAGGGGTTGTTATTCGTCGTAAGGGTAGCGGTATTCAAGCTACCTATACTGTTCGTAAGGTAAGTAACGGGGTTGGGGTTGAACGGACCTTCCCAGTTAACTCACCACGGGTTGCTTCCATTGACGTTATTCGTCATGGTCGTGTCCGTCGGGCTAAGCTGTACTACCTCCGTGACCTTACTGGTAAGGCAGCTCGGATTCCAGAAAGCCGCCGTCCTCGTAAGTAGGCGCCGACTAAAAGGATTAAAAAAGACTTCCCTAAGCAGAGTAATCTCTGTTTTCGGGAAGTCTTTTTTAGTCTAAAAAGCCGTTTTCGATAATCAAAACGTATTGCCGAGCCTGGTTAATGATGGGTTGGAAATCAGCCATCGTAGCGTTGGGATGGTTCAACATAAAGTTATGGGTTTCTTGGCTAACCTGAAGCATAATCCCGTTCATTAGGCCCATAATGGTCTGGCGGGTAACGGTTTTCTTGATCGGTAACTGATCTAAAACTGGGGTTAATAGTTGTTCAATAGTGGGAACCGTTACGCAGGTCAAGGCCGCCTTGACTTGGACCTGTAAGTCGTGTGGGGCACTCGTCATTTCGGCGTAGGCATCCAACAAAACCTTAAATTCATCCGGGTACTGAATTTGGAGCTGGATTTTATAGGCAGCTGCTCGTTCAATCATCTCGTGCAAACTATGGGCGCTGGTCCATACCTGAAAGTCGGCAACCGTTTGAATCCTATTGATGGCAAATTGCACGGTGGCTGCATAGAGATCAGCCTTATTGTGGTAATAATGAAATAATAGCCCCTTTGAAACGTGCGCCTCTTTGGCAATGACTTCCGTTTTGGCATCGTGAAATTTAACCTGTGCGAATTGGTGAAGGGCGCTCAATAACATTTGGGTTTGTTTTTTCGGGTCAATTTTTTCGCGGGTCATATCGGCCTCCTTAATTTTCGATGAGGTCGCGGTGACAGTAGGCCAGACCTCCGATCAGAAAGGCCGCTCCAGCAATTAGCAAGAGAACTAAAAGAGTGGCTATCTGGGGTTCCTTGACGGGCACCTCGTTAATCCAACCATACGGAGTCAACCGTTTGGCCCAGGTCGGTAAGTCTAAGAGGCGGCCTAAATACAGGGAAATGAATCCGTAGGCTGGGATTAACCAGCTTATCCATTGCCACCGGGGAAGTAGCCCGACAAGGAGGGCGCTCAACCCCAAGGTCGTATAAATCGGTGGCAGGTAGGCAATCACAGCCCATATAAAGTCATGTTGGTGGATGGGATGCGCCAGTACCATGAGATTTGCGGTATCGAGCCCAAGGAGAGCACCCACTAAAACGAAGGTTCCAATTAAAAGGCTCATGAATACGGCGGAGAGGTAAAACCGGCGCCGCGGAGTTGCCGTCGCGTGTAAGAGTTCTAATTGTCCCTTAGCTTCGTCTGTGTTTAGACGGAGGAGAACCTGAAGGGCTGGAATCGTGGCTAAGGTGGCAAAGACAATCATTAACAGGGCGATAAATTGTAAAATTAACGTTTGATTGGCAGCCGAAACCGCAGCGTGACCCATAATTTTTGCTAATTCTGGGTTGGATTTAAAGAGGTTGCCAATGGAGTTAAAAATGGAGCCATAGGCCATCCCCAGGATAAATAACCCAATGAGCCAGGCGGCCGAACTAAACTTGGTGAGCCGCCACAGTAAGGAAAATGGTCCCCGAAGAAATGGCGAAGCAGTTGCCCGACCTAGGTGGGGATTAATAAAACCGGCACCCAAATCTCGTTGACCAACCAGAAGGACGGCTAGAATCAAACAGATGAGGCCAATCCCGAGGGTTACCCAAACTGGTCCAAAATAGTTATGGTGGTAGGGCGAAAGCTTTTCTAACCAGCCAAGTGGGGTATAAAGGGACAGTTTAGGTGCCTTAATATCCGTTAACATACGAACAAGATAGCTGATTCCTAGTACCAGGTAACTTAAACCGGTAACGGTTTTCGGGGATTCGCTGAATTGTGCCAGGACGAGTACCAGCGTCCCGAACGCCCAACCAAATCCCGCGAGGCTGAAACTCATGAGTAAATTACCTTGGCGAGTCATCCCATGCATGCCGGAAGCTTGTAAGCTGACGAAGAGGAGTCCCCCTAAGGTAATCGCAATAATCAGCAATTCTAGGGCGGCCGCTAGGAGGGGACTGACCCTGCTAACGGAACGGGAACGGATTAATTCCAGTTCGCCATTACTTTCTTCCTGCCGGCTATTTCGAACGGCAAAGAAAATCATCATCATGGCAACAAAAAGCCCCAGAAAGACCATCATTTCGTTAGCAAAAATGTCGGCCGTCGTAAAGGGACTGTGCCCAGAGAACCGGCCAAGGATTGCAGTCATGGCGGGCATTTTTAATACCTTCACGATACTAGTAATGCTGGCCGAATCACCGTATAAACCGTTAAATTTACCAGCCGCGGCGCCGGTCAGTCCCACGATCATGAGTAACCACAAAATGATGAGTTGCCAATCATGGCGAAGATTAAAACGGGTTAACCGCCAAGTCTGTCGATCATGCATGTTGATCATCTCCCGGGTTGTCGTAGTAGTGAAGGAAAAGGTCTTCAAGGGTTGGGGGAGTACTTTCAAGGGTGACAATTTGATGATTGGCCAGTTGGTCCATAACGGTCCCTAAGTGATTAGTGGCCACGGTAAAGGTAGCCTGAGTATCATGTCCGCTTAATTTGAGGTTTGAAACGGGTTGGTTAGCCAGGTCCGTGAGTGGCTGAACCGTTTGAACCTGGACCTTAGTTGAGGTTAACTGCCGTAAATCAGCCAGCGTTCCCGTTTTAATAATCCGGCCCGCCTTAATGACCCCCACGTGGTCACACGCGCGTTCCACTTCGGATAAAATGTGGCTTGATAGCAGGACGGTTTTACCCTGCTGCTTTAGGTGAAGTAAATTTTGTTGGAATACCTCTTCGTTTAAGGGGTCTAGCCCCGATGTCGGCTCATCAAAAATGTAGAGGGCAACGTCCAGCGAAAAGGCAGCAATTAAAGCGACTTTTTGGCGGTTCCCCTTCGAATAGGTACGAGCTTTCTTTCTGGGATCTAAGTTAAACTGTTTAATCAGGTCGTCCGTTCGGGCTGAATGACTTTGATGATTAAGGCGTAACAAGAAGTCAATGATTTCACCGCCGGTTAGATTAGGCCATAAGAAGACGTCTCCCGGAACGTAGGCGACCTGCTTATGGATGGCAACGTCGTCGCGCCAAACGTTCTTTTTAAAAACGGTGGCTGTTCCACCAGATGCCCGTAGCATCCCAAGCAGGATTCGAATCGTCGTTGATTTTCCCGCTCCGTTTGGGCCAATAAACCCGAAAACTTCGCCGGGATAAAGGTCAAACGAAACGTCGCTTAAAGCTTGAGTGTGGCCAAACCGTTTCTGTAAATGTTGAATTGAAACAACCGGATCTGTCAATGACAAGACCTCCTTTAGTAATTAACGTGAGTATAGCAATCGTTGACTGACCGGTCAACGACTATCGGGTCAACTAAAAACGTGGTCTCGGCCGTGTGAGTAGTGACATTATGGCGAAGGTCAGCCATCGGGTCAATGAAAGTGCAGACGGTAAAATAGGGAATAGGTCGACCACACTAAAATAAGGGAGACGCCCAAATCCGACAAAAATCGAATTTGGGCGTCTCCCTTATTGGTATAGAAACGTCATACGTTCCAGTCTTTGAAACTATTATTACCCTCGGCGGCGTTCGGACCAGTTATAGAAGATCCAAGCAACTGCCCCGAAGAAGACGGGCCCAATGACGGTCCAAAAGGCAGTCTTCCAATCGCCAACCAGGACGGGTTGAAGAATGGTAAACCCAATTCCTAAAATCAGAATGGTCATGACGATCGCGACAATTGAGTTGGTTAAGCCACGGGTTTTGTAGAAAACAAACGGCCGTTCCAAATCTTGCCGCCGTTTAAAGAACGGAAAGGCACCCACTAAGAATAAGTAGGGAGTGGAAGTGGAGATGTTTCCCATATCCGTCAAGATCTGGTAAAATCCTTGGGCGTTAGATCCCCCGAAGGAGATAAAGAAGATGATGATAACAACAACGACGGCTTGGAGCCACATTGCGTATGCGGGTACCCCGTTCTTATTGATGGTGGTCATTTTCTTCGGCCAGAGTTTCGGATCGGTTCCTAAGATGAAGGATTTCAGCGGTGAGTAAGTCAGAACGAAGAACGAACCGGTGTAAGCGAGAAACATACTTAAACCAGTAAACCGGGCAATCCATTGACCCATGGAAACGGCTACTGCAGTGGAAAGACCCATGCTTCGCCCAACCTCAAAGCCTAGGTTATTCATCAGGACGTAGGTGATGTTTCCGAGGTTGACGGTGTGGCCTCCCAAAACCTGATGCCAATTGGTGCTGACCCCCCAAAAGAAGATGGAAACGGAGTAGAGCACCGTGATCACCCCGGTAGCGATTAACATTCCCAGCGGAAAATCACGGGCCGGGTTCTTCATGGAGTCAATGACGCCCCCCATGGATTCCATCCCGGCGTAGGCAAAAATGGCGTAAACCACGAAGGAAATCACGGCAATTGGTGATTGGAAGCCGGGATTTGGCGATTGAATAAAGCTGTTAAGGCCATTGATTGGTTGCTGAAGCGCCCCGTGGTTAAGAACCAGTAGGAGGAGACTTGAGAGCCAAAAGATAATCGTTAGGGCCATCACAAACGTTCCGCCGACGGAGGTAACCCGTTTGATAGAATCCACCCCACGTGTGACGGAGAAGGTCACCAGAATGATCCAGAGAATGGCTAAAATCCCAATGGTTTGGGTGGAATTTAGACCAAACAAGCTCCAGGTTTGGGTTTTATCTGAACCAAAGATCATGGTTGAGAGTGGAATCCAAACCTTTGAAGAGGTTGACACCATCCAGACAATCCAAGAAGCCAACCAGATAAAGGTTCCAATGAAGGCCCATTTTTCACTGATGGACTCGGATAACCACGTGTAGATTCCTCCCTTTGCTTCCTTGAAGGTTGAGCCATACTCAGCAAACATCATGGCAACCGGAAGAAAGAAGAAGATGGCGGCAAATACGTACCAAATGATACTTGCATAACCCATTTGGTCGAACGCAATCGTCGTGTTAGCGAAGCCGTAGATCGTACTAAAGATCATGAGGACTAGGCCGGCTAACGTGATCTGTTTCTTAGTATCCATAGAAGTAACTTCTTCCCTATTAAATTTTGGTGAAACAACTGACGAAGAATCCGTCAGTTAATTAACGTTTAGAAAACGTTATTTAGAAAAAATTATACCAAGGTGTTAAGAAAGTTGCATGAGAAGGTTTTCTCATAATTTAACTTTTTCACCAAAAAAAGGAACTAAATCCGAAGATTTAGCTCCCTAAAAATGAGAAAAGATTTATTTTTCATTCACTTCTATCACAGTGTGGGCACTGTGGCGGCCCGACCACTTATAGAAGATCCAGGCAACAATTCCAAAGAAAACGGGGCCAAAGATGGTCCAAAAAGCGGTCTGGTAGTCACCCTCAAGAATTGGTTCCAGGGCGGTAAAGCCCATCCCTAAGATCAGAACTGTCATGCAGATTCCGGTGACAATATAAGTTGACGCCTTCGTTTTATAGAAGACGAAGGGACGTTCTAAGTCGGTCCGGTGTTTGAAGAACGGAAATCCACCGATTAGGAAAACGTAGGGGAAACAGGTACAGATATTGGCCATATCAGTGAGGATCAGGTAGAACGTTTGGGCGTTTGCGCCCCCAAATGAAATGAAGAAGACGAATAAGCAAACGATGATGGCCTGAATCCACATTGCGTAGGCGGGCATTCCCGCTTTATTCAGCTTGGTCATTTTCTTGGGCCAGAGGCTAGGGTTAGAGCCCATAATAAATGATTTTAACGGGGAGTAGATTAGCACGAAGAAGGAACCTAAGTAACCGAGAAACATACTTAACCCGGTAAATCGAGCTAGCCACATGCCGCATTGAATGGAAACGGCGGTGGTTAACCCTAGGCCCTTGCCCAGTTCATAACCCAAGTTATTCATTAAAACATAGGTAATGTTTCCTAGGTTAACGTTGTTTCCGCCGAGAATCTGATGCCAGTTGGTACTAATTCCCCACATAAAGATGGAAATACTGTAAAGACCCGCCATGATGAGAGACGCAATAATTACCGCCCGGGGGAAGGTTTTGCTGGGATTATCCACGCTGTCAACCACGCCCCCCATTGATTCCATCCCGGCATACGCAAAGATTGCGTATACGACAAAGGACATGACGGCAATGGGGGAGGAAAAGGCGCCGTTAGGTGATTGAACAAAACTGCTTGCCCCTTGGATGGGTTCGGCTAAGCGGCCGCCGTGAATAAACAGAATGACGAGGCTAGCTAGGATGAAGGCCGCGAAGAGAAGCATGGTAAACACGCCCCCAACGGATGCGATTCGTTTAATGGAGTCCATGCCCCGCGTTGCAAAGTAGGTAATAATCAGGAATAAAATAATTCCCAGTAACCCGACGGTCTGCGTCGATGTAAGCCCAAAAATGGACCACGTCCCCGTCTTATCGGTTCCAGAAATGGTGGTTGAAAATGGAATCCAAATTTTTGAAGCGGTTGAAACCATCCAAACGATCCAGGAAGACAACCAGATAAAGGTCCCGATAAAGGCCCATTTTTCACTGATAGAGCCCGCTAACCAGGAATAAATTCCACCCTTAGCTTCCTTGAAGGAGGCCCCGTATTCGGCCAGCATCATAGCACTTGGGAAGAAAAAAAGGAGGGCGGCTAGGACGTACCACATGATGGCCGCGTACCCCATTTGATCGTACGCAACGGTGGTGTTAGCAAACCCGAAAATGGCACTGAAAATCATGAGGATTAGGCCAACGAGGCCAATTTTTTCTTTCTTTTCCATAAATTAAAAACTTCTCTCGTATTTGATTTAGGTTAAAGATTCATATCTTGGGTATAGTTTAGCGGGCTTAAGTCGGTGGCCTTAGTGATGAGAAGCCCCGCTAAATTTTGGTAAGCTTTAAGAGCTGCCAGTGCGCCAGCGGCCGATTCCGCCGTTAAAAAGTCGGCTAATTCAGTTCCGTGCAGGTGCTTAGCCACCTCATCGACGTGCTTAACTTCCTGCTTAAAGGCAATTCGCAGTTCTTTTTGAACGGCCTCTAAGTCCGGTAGGAAGGTATTGTAGTGGGCATCCACTAAGATGGAAGCGTGCTTGAAGATCCAGTAAGCTGATTTTGAATCGTAATCTTTTTGGCCTAACTGATACTCGGCGGGAGTAGTTGTGATTCCCGCAAAGAATGGGACGTAGGTACTTTCAGCGGCGACCCCCATCGCTAGCCAATGAATTCCCGCCAGTCCCGGTTCAAACTCAGGTCGGATTTGTAAGACGTGGGATTCTTGGGTCTTGGCTAAACTAACGGGCCGAAACTTCTTTTTATCAGTTTCGGAACCTGTCCCAACGGGATCATAAGGGGTTTGTTGGTAGTGGGAAGATAAGTAAAATTGTGCATCATCAACCGAAAGGAGTCGATCGGCGTAGCGGATAAACGGTAAGTTGAAGCTTTGGGGTTCCTGATCGATCTGAGGGTTAAATAACTTCTGACCGTACCAGACCCGGGGCGTATTATAGTAGAGGTCCGATGCGTCTTGGGTTCCGAAAGTATCGCGCCAGTTAAAATCAGTCGTCTGGTGACGAACGAGATGATTTTCAGTCACGAATTCCTGAAGGTGAGTGGCCCACATAAAATTATCCGAATCCTGAAAGTTAACGCGCTCGATTGCCATTTGGTTTGAAATTACGGCGTAGCCATTGTCTGGAATCCGCTGGGCAACCCAGTAGTGCCCAGCACCCGTTTCTAAGTACCACGCTTCGTCTTGGTCACTGAACAGAATCCCATTTGATTCGTTAGTCCCGTAGGTTTCAATTAACTGGCCTAATCGTTTCACCCCTTCACGAGCGGTTTTAACGTAGGGAAGAACCACGGTAACCATTGCTTCCTCGCCGATGCCATCCTTGACGAGTGGATCTGCACCGAGAACCCGGTCATTTGAGTAGGTACTTTCGGTAGCGCTCATTGCGACGCCGTATTCGTTAATTCCGTCCTCTTCAAACAGGCCGTATTGGTCGGTCCACTCTGGCGTAGCGGTATATTTGGCCGCTTCAAGCGGCAACGGCATGGTAAAGCCGTTATCCTTGGACCGGAATTCTTGAGGTTGAGTAAAGGTCCGGTGGGGATGAACCACCATGTGCTTGGGCCAGGCGGAACGTGAATCTTCATTGCGGCCGATAATGGTGGAGCCGTCAACGGTGGCGCCCTTGCCGATTAAGATGCTGGTACAGGCTGAATAGTTCATGTATATTCCTTCCTTTTTATACATAGTCTGGTGCAATTACCTGGAGACCGTAAAGTAATCCGAACCCCTGATAAAGTTATCATTAAAAAATCATTTTGCGTTAATGATATTATAATCACTTCTCGGATTTACCGCAACTATTAAAATGAATAATTGCGTATAAATATTTAAAAAATGTAAAATTGCAGTTGGTAATTGAATTGCGTATAATAAGGAATAGTTTGAATAAGCGGGGTGAAAAAAATGCCAATTGTCCACATTGATTTAATTGAGGGGCGGTCTCAAGAACAACTCAAGGCCCTTGTCAAGGACGTTACTGACGCGGTGTCTAAAGACGTTGATGCACCCAAGGAACACGTTCATGTGATTCTGAATGAAATGCAAAAGGACCGTTATGCCGTTGCTGGAATCCTGAAGAGCGACGAAAAGTAACTCGAATTTTAATAAAAAACTAAACCGTCATCATTGCCGAAAAATTAGGCTTTGATGACGGTTTGTTTGTTGTAGGGGTAGCTTTCACTACGCCGAAACGGTTATACTAGGCTTAATGAATTTTCTGGAACCATTGGTGAACCAGATTTGAGTAGAAAACGGCCTAACCGCTGCAACACGGAAGTTAGGACGAGTGAGATTGGAGCTATCCCCATGGATGATCAACAATATATGATGGCCATTGACGAAGGAACGACCAGCACAAGAGCGATCCTGTTTGATCGTGACGGGCACATTGCTGGTAAGGCACAAAAGGAATTTCACCAGTACTTTCCCCAACCCGGTTGGGTCGAACATGATGCCAATGAAATTTGGAACGCGGTGCAGTCCGTGGTTTCCGAAGTTTTAATTAATAGTGAAATCCAACCCTACAAGATTCGGGGCATTGGAATTACCAACCAACGGGAAACCACCGTAATTTGGGATAAAACGACCGGTGAACCCATTTATCACGCGGTCGTTTGGCAGTCCAAACAGACCAATGAAATTGCCAACGACCTAAAACGGCAGGGGTACGAAGACCTGATTCACGAAAAGACGGGGTTGCTAATTGATTCGTATTTCTCAGCGACCAAGATCATGTGGATTTTGGACCACGTCCCAGGTGCCAGAGAACGGGCCGAACAGGGCGACTTGCTTTTTGGAACGATTGATACTTGGATTCTATGGAAGTTAACGGGTGGCCGAGTTCACGCAACGGACTATACGAATGCCAGCCGGACGATGCTGTTTAACATCGGGGATTTAGATTGGGATCAGGATATCTTAGACCTCCTTCATATTCCGCGACAGATGCTGCCAGAAGTCAAGGAGTCGTCTTCCGTATACGGTTATACTGCGGGCTATACCTTTCTCGGGGTTCACATTCCCATTGCTGGGATTGCGGGCGACCAGCAGGCGTCTCTGTTTGGGCAAACGGCATTTAACCGGGGAGATGTTAAGAACACTTACGGGACGGGAGCCTTCATTGTGATGAATACGGGTGATCAACCGTCCTTGTCCGCCAAGGGGCTTCTTACGACGATTGCTTACGGATTAGACGGTAAGGTAACGTACGCCCTTGAAGGGTCCATCTTCGTTGCCGGCTCAGCTATTCAGTGGCTGAGGGATGGGATGCGGCTCGTTGACCATGCGGCCGATTCCGAACGAATGGCGGTGGACGCTGAAACAACGGGAAACGTTTACGTGGTACCTGCTTTCACCGGATTAGGGGCCCCTTACTGGGATCAGGATTCACGAGGGGCCGTCTTTGGGCTGACCCGGGGAACCACCCGGGAACAGTTCGTTCGGGCTACCGTAGAAAGTATTGCTTATCAAACTCGGGATGTCGTGGATACCATGCAGGCTGACACAGACCTGAAGATTCAGTCGCTCAGCGTGGATGGGGGGGCCTCGAACAATGATTTTCTGTTGCAATTCCAAGCGGACATTTTGGATACCACCATTGAACGATCGGCGATTTCGGAAACGACAGCCCTCGGGGTCGCCTACTTAGCGGGATTAGCCGTCGGATTTTGGGATAGCCAAGAGGAAATCGCTAAGCTGCATACCACCGGCAAGTCCTTTGAGGCCCAAATGTCACCCCAAAGCCGGGCCCGACACTATGCCGGCTGGCAGGCTGCGGTTGCAGCAACGCAGGCATTTCATACCCCCGCTGAAACGGATGAATAATGAATTAAAATTGAATAAAACGGTCTCAAAACGTGTATAAATTAATTTTGAGAGAATTTTAAGGACTTGACGTTGGTCAAGTCCTTTTTCATTGGGGTTCGTTATGCTAGGTCTATCTTGAAGGGAGACGATTAAATGTTACGGTGGATAACACAACATAAAACTCAGCTAATGATCAGCGGAGTATTTTTATTAGGGATTAGTTTTAGCGGATACCTTGCAGGTTGGTCACAACTGACAGCCATTTGCCTCATTGCGGCAGGAATTATTGGAGAACTCCCAATTGCCGTTTCAGCATACGAAGCATTACGAGTTCGGGTCATTAGTATTGAATTACTAGTAAGTATTGCAGTAATTGGGGCATTTATTATTGGTGAATATCACGAAGCAGCGATTGTTACCCTCCTGTTTTTGTTTGGAGGTTGGTTGGAAAAGGCCACCTTAGGGAAAACTCGTGCGGCCATTAAGGAACTGACTGAATTAGCTCCGCAGACGGCCATCCTTTTGACGGATCAAGAACAGCACGAAGTCGATATTGAGGAGGTGGAGGTTGGAGACCTCCTCTTAGTTAAGGCGGGGCAACGAGTACCGGTAGATGGTGAAATAACATCCGGAACCGGATTATTAGATCAGTCGGCGGTGACGGGAGAATCGGATCTGGTTAAACGGACTCAAGGGGATTCAGTCTTTGCGGGAACTACTCTAGATAACGGTCAACTGACCATTGTAGCTAACCGAGTTGGAGAAGAAACTACGTTTGGCAAAATCATTGAACTTGTCGAAGAGGCCCAGGACGGTCAATCTGATCAGCAGCAATTCATCGATCGCTTTGCGACCTATTACACGCCGGCCGTTCTCATTCTAGGAATTTTAGTGGGAGTGATCACGAAAAATCTTAACTTAGCTATTACTATCTTAGTATTAGGATGTCCTGGTGCATTAGTCATCGGGGTGCCAATTGCAATGGTGGCTGGAATCGGAAATGGTGCCAAAAATGGGATATTGGTTAAGGGTGGCGCGGAAATGGATCGGTTTAGACAGGTCACCACGTTTATTTTTGATAAAACGGGGACGCTCACGGAGGGACATCCTAGCGTGGTGAATGTAGACCGGTTGGTTCCCAACGCCGATGACGGCTTTAAACTGGCGGCCACCCTAGAACAAACGGCTACCCATCCGTTAGGCCAGGCACTCATCGAGGCCTTTCAACCTGTAAATCAAGAGGTCAATCAGGTAAACGTTGTTAAGGGAGCCGGAATTACTGGCGAAGTTGGCACAGAGCAGGTGGCCATAGGTAATCAAAGGTTAATGACCCAGTTGAAAATAACGGTACCACAACGTCAGATCGATTTAAGCCGGGACTGGCAAAAAAACGGGGAAACGGTCGTTTGGGTGGCTATAAACGGTCAAGTAACTGGCTTAATGGGTATCACTGACCCAATCCGGCCGGATGTTCCACAAGCTTTAGCTGCACTGCGGCGCCTTGGCGCAACTAACTTGGTCATGATGACGGGAGATAATCAAGCCACTGCAGGAGCGATTGCAAATCAACTGGGAATTGAGGAAGTCCACGCCGGGCTGCTGCCTGAGGATAAGGAACGGTTAGTCAGTCAGTATCAAGAAAGTGGCCAACACGTGGCATTTGTAGGGGATGGGATTAACGATAGTCCATCGTTAGCCCGAGCAGATGTCGGAATTGCCATTGGGAGTGGAACCGATGTTGCCATTGAAACGTCAGGTATTGTATTGATGGCAGCAAACTTTAATAGTCTCGTTCATGCTTATGGATTAAGCCAAAAAACTATGGCCAATGTAACAGAAAATATTGGCATTGCGGTCGGGACAGTCGGTTTACTGTTGGTGGGCCTGTTGATTGGAGTGGTTAACATGGCGAGTGGGATGTTTATTCATGAACTAAGTATTCTACTCGTAATTCTGAATAGTATGCGATTATTAAAATATCAAACTAAACTTGACGATTATCAAGGAAGATCACGACAACTACCCGTACAATCTAAGGTAACGGAGCTGAAAGGAAGGAAAAACTAAATGAAAAAAATAATTATGCAACTAGATGAATTAAGCTGTCCGTCTTGTCTCCAAAAAATTCAAAGAGCGGTTGAAGCTGAACCTGGGGTGGATTCTGTAAAGGTCTTGTTTAACGCTGGCAAAGTGAAGGCTAACTTTGATGAGGGTCAAACGAGTTCGGAACAACTTTTCGATGCAGTAAAAAATCAGGGTTATGAAGTCTTATCCGTTAAAGTAAGGGAGGTCTAACAGATGACATTAACAGCAAGCGACCAGTGGCAAGCAGAGCAAAGTCAGGTCGATCACGACCATCATGTTCCAACGGCAGGAGCAATGACCGGCCACGTCTTAGCCAATTTAACGATTCACAGTCAGAAATTACGTCAACTGGTCGGGAGTGTGAAAGGACTTGAGAGTCGAACCCTTTCCATGTTATTTTTAGAACAGGAACAGGCGGAACACGACTGGGTGAATCGAATTTCTCGGGTGATGAGCGATATGGGTGAAGCCATCCCAACCACCACCGCAGAATTTCAATGTTATACCATGTTAGAAGAAGATGGAGCCTTGAAGTTTGAATCCACGGCTAATCAGCTAAGTGTTGTGGTAAATGATCTGGTGACCCAAACCCTATTCGTAACCCGGGCGATTAAACTGGCTGAACGGGAAGGCCAAAGTTGTCTAGAATTAACCCTAAAGGAGCTTGACGGCTGGTTACGACATCAAATTCGGGTTTACCAGCAGATTCGGGGTCAAAGCGTTAAGGAAGCCATGGATGAAGACGATGAAGATTAAGGGAGGTTAACGTTATGGATGTCCATCACTGTGTCGGAATAGTTCCGTTGTTTGACCAATTGAATGAAACCGAACAGGCCCAAATTGATGCATTAGTCACCCACCAGTCCGTGCAAAAGGATGAGACAATTTTAGCTCCTGATCAAGAAGCCGCCCTCATTATTGTGGCCAACGGAGCGATGAAGGTGACCCAATTAACGCCAACGGGGCATGAACAATTGATATCAATCGTTCACCCCGGTGAGTATGAAGGTGAGAGTGCGCTTTTCGGGGAAATTAATGAAAACCGATTTGGGATCGCCACGACGAACACTGTGGTTTGTCGGCTAACCCAATCTGATTTTCAGCAGGTGTTACGGACTTATCCCGACCTCAACTTTAAGCTGATGAGGGTGATGGCGCATCGATTAATCCAGTTAGAACGGCAGGCCCAATTTTTAACCATGCCCAAAATTGAAGAACGGCTAGCCACATTTCTGGTTGACCTTTCGGTAAGTGAGGATTCGTTAACCTTCGACTTACCAATGAAATTAAAGGACGTCGCGACGTTTTTAGGAACGACCCCCGAAACCCTATCGCGACAACTTCGCCGGTTTGAGAGTCATCAGCTCATTAGACGGTCGGGTCGCCGTTTAACGCTGCTAGATCTTGACCAGTTAGAGGATGACTACCTCTAAATTTTTGTGACAAAGTGGCGGACGTAAAATTAGGCGCATCCATCAAANNTTTGATGGATGCGCCTAATTTAATGGGTTAAAAGAAGGTTATGACTAACCTAGTGGATGACTTCGCATGGGTTACCGGTTGCTTTGACGTTTGCGGGTAAATCATGCACAACGACAGAACCGGCCCCAATTATCGACTTTTCGCCAATTGTGACGCCGCCAAGAATGGTTGAATTAGCCCCCACGGCCACGTGATCACCAAGGGTAATCGACTGCCCCCGCGTGTTAGTTTCGGTCATGGTAACGTCAACTTCGTTACAAGCGAGGACGGTATTCGCCCCGATGGAAACGGATTTGCCAATGGTAATGGGTGCGGTATCAATCATTACGACGTTAAAATCGATCAGGGCGAGACCCGTGAAGTGGATGTTAAAGCCAAACTCACAGTTAAAGTTGTGGCCGATGAAGACTAACGGGTTCCAGTCACCGAAGAGCTGGTTTAGAACCGCAGTTCGTTCTGATTCGGCAGCGGGTGCTAACTGACTTAGTTGGTAGGTTAACGACTGCGTATGACGCTGACGCTGTTTGACCGTTTCATCGGTTGCTTGGTAACCACGACCGGCCGTAAAGTCAAAGTATGCTGGCATAAAAATAACCCCCTATAAAATATTTTGCATTATTTCTAACCTAACCGGAATGTAGGCCCAGCGCAAGTAAAGGGACTTCACTAGGTTTAACCCTTAAAATTTAGTATTGATTGAAAAAATGGAAAAGTGTACACTCAAAAACGTAATGTCATGAACCTTTAGTAGTTTGGTTAATAAATGGCATTACATATTTTTAACTAAACTACGACATGACATTAACTAATTAATTGGGGAAGTTAGTGAAATGGACAAAAAAATAGCTACACGCGCAGCTATTGGGGCCGCCATTGTGATTCCGGTGGGCGCTGCCGCGTTGTTTGTTCACTCGATCTGGGATCCATTTGGACAAACCAGCCAGTTACCCGTGGCGGTTGTCAATTTGGACCAGCCGGTGAACTACCAGGGCCAAAAAATGGCCGTTGGAAAAACCATGGTGGATCAACTTAAGAAGAACCACCAGCTTGGTTGGAAGGTCGTCTCGGCCGAGCAGGCTCAAGCGGGATTAGCCCACAACAAGTATTACACCGTTGTGACAATCCCAAAGAATTTCTCGAAGTCTGCGACTACCGTGACGGACGCCAAACCGAAGCAAATGCGGCTATCGTATAAAACCAATGATTCCTTTAACTACATTGGGCGAATCATTAGTGACACGGCAGCCTCTAAACTTAACTCACAGATTCAGTCGGCGGTCACCAAGGCCTATGCCTTAGCCACCTTCAAGCAGGTTAAGTCGGCGGGGGACGGATTTCAGAAGGCCGCAAACGGCGCTAAGCAGTTAAGCGATGGCACGGTGACCCTAACGGATGGCATGAACACCTACACCACTGGGGTACATACTTTAAGCAATGGACTGCTCAGTTTAAAATCGAGTGTCAGCTCATTGCCAACCGGGGTTCAAAAACTAACCACGGGGTCTGAGACCTTATCAGCGGGACTGGGAACTCTGAAGAAAAGTACCGGTCCATTAGCCGATGGGGTCAGCCAGCTGGCAAATGGTGCGAACAGGGAGACAGCTGGCCTTAAGACGTTAAATGATAGTACCGGGGCCTTGGCATCTGGTGTTTCTCAGTTGGCAACGGGCTCAAATCAGTTAACTAGTGGACTGGGCACCCTGAACGGAAGTACGGGCGCCCTCGGTAGCGGCGTTAGCAAACTCTACGCCGGTTCGAACCAGCTAACAAACGGGTTAGGAACGCTGAATAGTAGTACGGGAACGTTATCATCCGGAATTAGTCAGCTAACCACGGGGTCGGGTCAGGTCACGAACGGATTGGGCTCACTTTACGATAAAACGGGTGAGTTATCGGCCGGGGTTTCAAAGCTGTACGGGGGTTCGACGAGTCTAAATAACGGGATCAACACCTTAAACGGCAGTACCAGTCGGCTCGCATCCGGGGTTTCTCAGTTATCCACGGGGTCCAATCAAGTTACCGCGGGACTGGGCACCTTAAACGGAAAGACCGGACAACTGGCAGATGGTACCCAGAAATTAGCGGACGGCAGCAAATCCTTAAATGATAACATGGTGACATATGTTAATGGTGTTTACCAGGTTAATGGTGGTGTTCAACAACTTTATTCGGCCATCACCAACTCGGGGTTAGTGACTGAAGACGCCAACGGGAATTTATCGAGTGCCATTGACACTAGCAGCTTAGACGCCCTAAAGAACGCCGATGTAAGTGGACTGAATTTAAGTTCTCTGAGTTCATTAAGTGCGTTAAGTCAAATGGATGCGAAAACATTGTCGAGTGAAATTGCGTCGTTATCAAAGGTAACGTCGAACTTGAAGCTTTTCCAAACCCTGTATAAGTCCCAAACAACGTCCCTTCAAAGCAACCTTAATAAAATTGATCTTGATGGAGGAACAACGTCGACAACGACGTCTTCGAAGCTTTCGCAGGCCGCCAATAGCTTGGCTCAGTCTGCATCAACCCTATCGACATCGGCTAAGAACAGCGACCTGACTGATGTCCAACGCCAATTGGCCAGCCTTAGTGATGAGGTCAATTCGGCTTCGTCAACCAAGACCACGACAACGAGTCAATCAACCAATTCGGCGAATGTATCCAGTCAATTGGCTAAGGTAGAGAGCGATGTTTCAGCACTCACTAACCAATCCACCACGACGAGTTCGACCAGTAATGATTCAAGTAGCCATATGACGCAGGCTGAAATTAACGCCAAAGTGGATTCAGTTGCCAGTGCCCAAAAGATGACGAGTGCTCAAACGGCAGCCATGAAGAGTGCCTTATCCGGGGCGGGAACATCATCGTCGTCGGCTTCAACCACTAAAACCACATCCTCAACGCCGGATACTAGTGCCTTGAAGAGTGATCTAGCTAGTTTAAAGGCGGGGTTATCTAAGAATTCGACAACGTCAACTTCAACAACGAGTGGCACTGATTTATCGGCCGTTAAGAATTCGGTTAGCTCGCTTCAAACTAGCGTTGCCTCACTGCAAGACCAGAAGACGAATCAGCAGGCGGCCATGAACGCAATTAGTCAGCAGGCATCGGCCATTAGTGAAAACCTTGAGACACTGCCAACTGCAGGGGCCACTTCATCAACCTCTGCTAAAGCGTTGGCCGCAGCCAAGGCCAATGCCTCTACGTTAGCCAGCTTGCAAACGATTCTAGCCGGGCAACTCACCAGTACAGAGACCTCAATGAATGATTTAAAGCCGCTGTTGTCTGCATTAAGTAACCAGCAAACGATTGAGGGGCTCCAAGCCTTAATGGCCAAGGAACCTGAATTAGAGGCCTTAATTCCACAGTTGCAACAGTTACAGAAGAGTTTCCAAAACGTCGATCTGAATAGTATTATGGGTCAACTTTCTGGGTTGACTGAACTCAAGAATGGCACTCAGCAGTTAAGCGATAACGGATCTGCTGTCCTCTCTGGGACCAGTCAACTAGCTGATGGAACGGCTCAGCTTAACGGCCAAGTTCCAGCCTTGACGTCGGGAATTACACAGCTGTTTAACGGCTCAAGTCAGGTTTCAACGGGCTTGACCCAACTAAACGGTCAGGTACCCGAGTTAACGTCGGGAGTGGCCAAACTAGCCGATGGTTCTCAACAGTTAAACGCTGGCTTATCATCCTTGAACGGCCAGACTCCGATACTTGCTTCAGGAGTTTTCCAATTGTTAGATGGTTCGAAGCAGGTTACCAACGGATTAACCGAAGTGAACGCTAAAGTTCCAGCGTTGACCTCCGGCGTGAGTCAACTCTATACGGGTGCTAGCCAGCTATCAACGGGACTAGGATCATTAAATAGTCAGGTGCCAACGTTAACGAGTGGGGTGAGCCAGCTTTATACGGGATCCCGTCAACTTTCAACCGGCCTCGGAACGTTAAACGCTCAGGTGCCGACGTTAACGTCGGGAGTCGCCCAACTGTATAATGGTTCGGGTCAACTATCAACGGGATTAAATACGCTTAACGCGCAAGTACCAACGTTAACATCTGGGGTGACTCGATTAGCTGATGGCAGTAACCAGCTGACAGCCGGGCTGCAACAGTTAAATGGGAGTACGCCAGCCCTCATGAACGGGGTGAACCAGTTAGTGGACGGAGGTTCTCAACTGGATGCTAATTCAGCCAAGTTAATGGACGGGGTTAAACAGTTAAAGAATGGTGGCGGGACACTTGCTAGTTCCCTTCAAGACGGGGCCAATCAAGTTCAGGCTCAACCACTCACGAGTAAGACAGCGAACATGTTTGCGAGTCCGTCTAAGTTAACACACGAGAGTACAAGTACGATGCCAACCTTTGGGGCCGCAATGACACCATTTATCGTTTCCTTAATGACGTTCGCGGGAGTTACCGTTCTAGTTGGGATTTACGCTCATTTACGCCGACTTAGAACACCAGGTCAAATTTTACAGTTACTGGGCCTTGTTACTGCCCAGGCAATCTTGTTTAGTTTGACGTTTGGTTTATTGACCCACGCTGCTCACTTATTCGGGTTTATGAGTGTGGCAATTCTCTTAGCCTGGGCTGTCATGTTCTTTGAGGTTACCTTGCGACTCTACCTAGGTCGAATTGGGCTGGTGGTTGTTGCGGGACTTCTCTTTATTCAACTATGTGTTTCAAATAATATTTTCCCAAGTCAAACGGTTAAGACCGGGTACGCAGGGTTGGCTAAGTACATGCCAATTACGTATTCAAACGCGGGCCTATCCGAGGCTATGGGATCAGGAATTAGTGCGTTAACCATTGCTCAAGGAATTAGTGCCGCACTAGTGTTGCTTACGATTTGTTTGGCACTCATTGCGTTGAAGGTTCGTCCATCAAACGGCTTACCAGAAACCAATGACGAAGAGTTTGATATCTAAGCAAGTCACCGGTTAATCATTTAGTTAGAAAACCTAAAAGGGGCCCGGCAAATTCGATGTTGTTCACCGAATTTGCCGGGCCCCTTGGCGTGCCGTGGAATTCCTATTCTGCTAAACCGAGGTAGTCTGTGAGGTAGTTGGCAACGCCGTCCTCTTCGTTTGTGGCCTCCGTAATATCATTGGCAATTGATTTAAGTTGGGGTGTTCCGTTTTGCATGACGACGCCCCAACCGGCGTAGTCAATCATGGCGGTATCATTGTGTTCGTCACCAAACGCAATGATGTTTTGCCGGTCAATTTGATATTGATTGGCGATAAATTCAACGCCAGTAGCTTTTTGGATCCCCTTGGCACCAATCTCGAGGACGGAGTCGGGGCCACCCCAAGGAGCAACGTCCACTTGATCGCCAAAGTGATCGTTAAGGTATTGAATCACGGCCGGCTGTTTATCGCGGTCGAGTGCGATCGTGAGGCTAGTGGGGTCTTCTGATAGGGTGGTTTGGCTTAGAATCTGATTAGTGGCTAAGGTCGTTGGAAAAAAGCCGAGGTGAATGGGATTATCCTGGGCCGCTAGGAACAGCGACTTACCTTCTGCAGCGAGGTAATTAATCCCGAATTCATAGTGGTGGGCCATCAGGTCAAACGCAATCCCGCGGTCAATGGTATATTGGTATTCCAAATCCCAATTTTGGTTATGGGGCATATGACCAAGGCTCCCGTTAAAGTTGATGAGGGGCGTGTTTAAGTGGAGGTCATCGTAGATCTCGGCACTTAACCGGTAAGGCCGGCCCGTTACGATACTGACAATGTGGCCTGCTTGAACTGCCGAAGTTAGGACCCGTTTAGTTTTTGATGAAAGCTTTGATTCATTATTAAGGGTTGTGCCGTCGAGATCAAGGGCGATCAGTTTTTGAGTCAATTAAGTCACCTGATTTCTTTAGAGTTAAAACGATGTTCCCAATATACCATAGTGTTGAAAAAAGGTCGACTTTCGTGCGGTCCGCTAGACGAGTATAATGAGGAAATAAAGAAATCGGATCAGGGAGGAATTAAGTGTGGCTAAGTTACCACAAGCATTTATTGATAAATATCAGCAATTAATGGGTCCTGAGGCGCAGGCCTTCTTTGCTAGCTTTGATGAACCAGTGAAGCACGGATTTCGGATTAATCCATTAAAACAATCGATCCCCACCGGATTGGATTTATCTGAACCGGTGCCGTACGCTAAGTGGGGGTATTACGGTGAAGTTCACGGTCGATCGGTAGCTCACCAGAGCGGGGCCATCTACAGTCAGGAACCGAGTGCCATGTTTGTCGGGGCTACCGCACACCCTGAACGCGGCGACCGGGTGCTCGATCTTTGTGCGGCTCCGGGTGGCAAATCAACTCACTTAGCGAGTTACTTAGATAATACCGGCCTCTTAGTTTCCAATGAAATTATGAAAAAACGGGTTGGTGTTCTGGCTGAAAATATTGAGCGATTTGGCCCCCATAACACGGTAATTTTAAATGAAAGTCCGGAACGATTAACGCGACCGTTTGCCGGCTTTTTTGATAAGGTGGTTGTGGATGCTCCCTGTTCGGGCGAAGGGATGTTCCGGAAGGATCCAGAGGCAATGGCGTATTGGGACGCTGATTACCCGCAAAAGTGCGCCGCTCTGCAAAGGGAAATCCTGACGGAGGCCGTTAAGATGGTACGGCCTGGCGGACAGCTAGTCTACTCAACGTGTACGTTTGCACCGGAGGAAGATGAACAGACTATCGCGTGGTTGTTAGACCAATACCCTGAATTTCACCTCATACCAATTGAGAAAACGGCCGGAATTTCGGACGCTAGACCGGAATGGGCTAACGGCAATCCAGAATTAAAGAAGGCCGCCCGCCTTTTTCCCAATCAGATGTTAGGCGAGGGGCATTTTGTGGCTAAATTACAGGCCGATGCCGATTGGAATCAAGGTGCAAAACCGGCCAAGCCACAGCAAGTTGGCCTTACCCGTGAACAGCAAAAACTGTGGACGGAGTTTTCAGCCGATCAGTTAATCGGGATAACTTTTCCTCATTTGCTGACATTTGGAGATCAACTCTACTCGGTGCCGGCTGAGATGCCGGCCTTCGGAAAATTGAAGGTTGAACGGCCCGGATTACACCTTGGAACGTTTAAGAAAAAACGGTTTGAACCTTCCTACGCGTTAGCCTTAGCGGTAAAACCGGAACAGGCCCAGCATCAATTGACGATTAATCACGAACAGTGGGCGAAGGTAGTACATGGTGAGACCATTACGATTGATGAAGAACATTCTAAGGGATGGTACCTTCTTGTATGCGACAATCAACCAGTTGCATATGGCAAATTAGTCGGTAAAACGATTAAAAATTTCTTTCCTAAGGGACTTCGGTTCCAAGTCTATGACTAAATGATTGGTCTGCGGATAATCTTAATCCGCAGACCTTTTTATCTTATTAAGTAACACGTCAATTCTTACTTTAACTTATTACCTTAAACACAACCCCGCACCTAGGGGGATTAATTCTTCGCATATGATCAAAAGGGTATTTAGCACTTACTAAAAACGGAAGGATAACCAATTTGGTTATCCTTCCGTTTTACATTCCCGTAAAATTAATAGGGGATTTTGCGTTGCCTTAAGTAGCTTTCCATGTTAGGTGAAACGAGTAGTTTTACCTGCTGAAGTTCCGCAAGGGTTCTAACCCCCAATAGGGTCATAATCGTTTTAACCCCTTGCTTCCAATCATTAAGGGTGGCAATGATAGTGGCATCATCTTCATGAATTAACAGGTGGAGAAGGGCACCGGCAATTCCAACCGCGTTTGCACCAAGGGCTAACGCCTTTACAATATCGAGGGGGTTCCGGATCCCACCCGTTGCAATCACGTCTAATCCAGAAACCATTCGAGCCTCCATAAGGGATTGCACTGTAGTTAAGCCCCAATCAGAAAGGTAGGCTAGATCTTTTTTAGGGCGCCGAAAGTTTTCGATTTCCGCAAAGTTTGTGCCTCCCCGGCCACCTAAGTCGACAATGGTTGCCCCGAGCGTTTTTAACTGGGTTAGGGTTTCCATGGACATCCCAAACCCGACTTCCTTAACAATGACAGGTACCGGAAGCAAGGCAATGGTTTGTTGCAATTCAGCTTGCCAAAAAAAAGACCGGTCTCCTTCAGGCATCACTAATTCTTGGGGGGTATTCAGATGGATCTCTAATGCGTCCGCCCTTAATAAATCAACACTCTTTTGGGCTTGCTCAAGACTATGACCAGCGCCAATGTTACCAAAAACTAATCCAGTGGGGTTAGTTTGGCGAACGACACTAAACGACTCTTTTAATTCGGGTTCCTTTAGGGCCACGCTTTCTGACCCCGTTGCCATCGCTAGTCCAGTTGCCGCAGCAATTTTACTTAAGCGGGTGTTTAACTGGCCCGTTTTAGGACTGCCTCCGGTCATGGCTTCGATAAAGAAGGGGATCTCCAGTTTTAGGGGACCTAAGTGGGTCGCATAAGAAACTTCATTGAGTGATATTTCTGGAAGACTTTGGTGGATAAATTGGACGTCATCAAAGCCGGAAGTGGCTGTCGGTTGATAGAATTTTTCAGCAAGCGAAACATGTTCATCTTTGCGGTGCGAATGACTTGATGCCATGAAAATCCTCCTTCATCATTCACCTAAGACATGGTGAACGTTCATTTTTAACCGTTTAATGCCGTTTGCCGACCACTCTTTAACCATCGTATTAATGTCCTGATCCTTGTTAATAATGACAATCCCACAGTCACCACCACCCGCACCGGACGATTTAGCTGCACCGCCAAACCGTTCAGCAATATCACACATTTTAGTTAAAACGGGGGTTTCAATGACCACGTGACTAAAATCGGCTAGTTTCTTAAGCAGTCGCCGGTTAACTGTGATTTCCCTTTGGATAACCGGTAATTGGTTGGTTCGAAATCCAGTTACAAGGCGGTTAATGCACTGCTTGCTCTGATTTAAAAAGGCCTGGTAGTGATCAGGTTGTTCCGCCTTCATGACGGCCACCCGGTCGACGAGATGGGAGGTCGAAGCAGGTGATCCCGTCCACCCAATTAACAACTCTAATTTATCGGGTGGGGTAAGCAACTCGATGGAAAGCCCGGGCCAGTCCTCATTAATTAGTTCTGGTAGTCCCTTCAGGTGGCGTTCAGAAGCTAGCCAATCATGATCAAACGATTGGTAAGCCATCCAACCACCGTATACACTGGCCGCAATATCTCCCAGAGACCCATTACCCTGAATATCTAAGTGGGCGATGGCGGCTAATTTAAATAGTTGAGCTTTTTTTAAGCCTAATTGGTAAAACTCATTGAGCGCTTTAATGGTAGCAACGGTTACAGCTGCTGACGATCCAAGACCGTATTTTTTTCCGTCCGGACTATCTAAGTCGCTATCGATTTTCATATGATAAACGGTCATCTTACGTCCAATTTCACGGGCGTAGGATTCGGTCAGTCGAATGGCCGATAAAATATACTGAAAGGGATTATCACGGTCATCAAAAACCATTTCGTCTCCCTCTCGGCGCCATACAATGGGGGTTTCTTGATATTGGGTAGAAATAAGACTACCCACGTCCTCACTATTTTCAACGGAAACCGTCACAAATTGATCAACAGCGACAATAATTGCAGGGTATCCAGATTCAACCACCGCATATTCGCCTGCAATATATAATTTTCCGGGAGCTTGCACGGAAATCAAAAACATCATGTCCTTTCAGCAACAATTAATCAGAGAGGTAGGTTAACCCCTTACCAGGGCGTGTGGCCAATACATGATCTGCCCCAAATTCACTTGCCAGGGCAGCTACCACAGTGGTTTCATTTTCAGATTCACAAAGAATTTTTAGGTTGGGTCCAGCATCTAAAGTAAAGTAACATTCAACGCCAGTTTGTCGAAGGCTTTGAACAAGGTTCATGGCCCGAATAGTTTCACCATTAAAATAGGTAAAACTCGGTGCAGCAGATAGGGTTAGAGCGTGCATCCGCATAGCATTTGCCTCCATGATCTGACCGACATGTGTCAGATCATGGTTTAGAATGGCCGGCTTAATTTCCTCTAGATCCTTTGCCACGATAGTGGGCCACTGGGCGTAAAAGGGGGAACTAGCCACACTGGTTTGCATTCCAAGGGTTGATGAAACTTTCTTTTGGTTGGCATCAACGATTAATGCCACCATACTAATGGGCCAAGTCACATCTTCCTCGACCGGAAAAGCGTAGGAGGTCTCGTCGTTTCCCTTTTGCCACTGGACAAATCCACCATAAATCGAACGGCTAGCAGAACCTGAACCCCGTCGAGCGAGTCGTGATAGATCTTTACGGCTAAGATTTAACCCTGCCGCCCGGCTAGCACTTCCAGCTAATGCGGCAAAAGCGGATGCGGATGAAGCGAGGCCCGCCGACGTCGGAACATGGTTAACGGACTGAACCCGAGCAAACGTTGTCAGGTGACTCCACTCGCGCACAACATCTAAAAATTGATGTACCCGGGATGCTTCGTCGAGTGACAAACGGTGGGAATTAAGGGTGACTTCATCGGCCGTTAAGCAATCGTCAAAAACCACACTGGTATCCGTGTAAAACCCATCTAACGTCAGAGATAAGCTATCTGTTATCGGTAATTTCAAGTCAGAATCAGCCTTCCCCCAGTATTTTACGAGCGCAATGTTCGTATGGGCCCTTGCCGTACTCTTTGAAAATAACTGGGTCATTGTGTTTTTTCCTCCTCAAAGTTAAAGGACTCAATCCAGGTTCGGGTAGCTCCAGTTGCAAGCAGGGCGTCCGAAACCTGGAGGGCTTTTTCTTCATCGGCACAGAGTGCAATCATGCAGCCGCCTAAGCCGCCGCCCGTCAGTTTAGCCCCCAGTGCTCCCGTAGCCATAGCGGTCGTAATTAACCGATCTAATTCGGGAGAACTCACATTTAATTGATTTAACTCCCATTGGGCTTCAGTCATCATTTGGCCTAAGTCACGGGAATTATCGCTAGCCACTGCCTCCTTAGCCTCATTAGCTAACTGGCCTAACCTTTGCAGGTGTTGATCGGTTTTTTCAGGACTGGTCATTTTCTGTTCGGCCACGTGTTTCACAGCTTGACCGGTCTTTCCCTTGATCCCACTGTCAGCAATGACTAAATAAGAGGACAGGGTGATTGGAATTTGAATGATTTCCTTCAGGTGCCGGTCGTTGACAAACCAAATTGGGACGTCGGAACTCGTGGTAGCGGCATCCATTCCGCTAGGGTTTCCGTGGGTAATGGTTTCTTCGATGTCGGCATCCGCTAATAGTTGACTTCTCGTTAGGGGCCGATCAAAATATTGGTACATTGCCCGAATAATGGCGACCGCAGTGGCAGCAGAAGAACCCATGCCACGTTCAGCCGGTAATTCACTCTCAATGTGCATTTTAAAGCTGGTGGTTTGGGCGTCAAACCGGGTTAGCAGGGTTTCAATCAAAGTGCGGATCCCTTGCATATTATCGCTTAACCGCTGAATTGGACCAGAATAATAACGACAGTCTAACCACTGTCCGTTACTACTGTTAGATTTAATGGTGACGGTAGTGACCACTGAAGAGAGGGGAAGGACAATGGCCGGTTCGCCATAGACTGCGCTATGTTCCCCAATAAGGATGATTTTGGCGTGACTTTTACCAATGGCCGTTTTTACCATACTATCGCTCACTTTCATTCGAATTACCTCGAACCTTTATCATACCCTAACTTTAAAAAAATCGCCAGAATGCTTATAGGTTTTTAATCAACTGATAGTGATTTTAACGGGGACCGATCGAGTAAATCAAATGAAAATCAAGGGTCGGGTTTACTCCTCCGTAGCCTTGTTACCGTAAGTGGTGTATGATTGGAGTAAGAATTTAGCAAGAGAATTTGGTGATTAAGATCCTTATGAATAATAAAACAATTTACGCAGTAGTTGACATTGAAACGACCGGGACCTCAGTTAAGGATGGGGACCGAATTATTCAAATCGGCTGCGTTTTTATTCAAAACCATAAAATTATTAATCGGTTTGCCACGGACGTTAACCCCGAACGGGCGATTCCGGCAGCCATTGAGCGGCTAACAGGTATCACCAACAAGCGGGTTAAAAAGGCACCGTTATTTGATGATATTGCGGGGACGCTCTATAGTTTATTGACCAACACGGTCTTTGTGGCCCATAACGTTAATTTTGATTTACCCTTTATTAACGCTGAGTTTGAACGGGTTGGCTACCCAATTCTTGAAATCGAAGCGGTTGATACGGTTTCCCTCAGCCAAATTTTGATGCCTACGGCGACTAGTTTTCGCCTTAGGGATCTTAGCCGGACACTTGCCATTGAACATCGTAACCCGCATTCAGCAGATAGTGATGCCGACGCAACGGCCCAACTATTTATTCATCTGCTGCACCGACTCCGGCAATTACCGATCGTTACCCTTCAACAAATGGTTGATTTACGGGCCGATTTACCTCGTGATACTGCTGATCTATTTGGGTCAGCGCTAGAATTGAATTTGAATCGCCCTAAACCCTTGCCAAAGGGAACCTATATTAAAAATGGGTTGGCCTTACGGGAATCACCTTCAATGGAATTAGAACCACTCACGCCTGAAGCAGTTGACTACCCCAAGACTAAACGGCAAAAGCTAAGGTTAATGCCGGCCGACTTAACGTGGCGAGCCGAGCAATCAAAAATGATGAACTTGATTTATAAGAATTATCACGACACCGATCAGCATCCCGTTAAGACGCTGCTAGTTGAGGCACCGACCGGCCTCGGTAAAAGTCTAGGGTATGGACTACCGTTTGCCTATTTAACCCAGGTAGGGGGGCAAACGGTCGTTAGTACGGCGACGACGCTATTGCAAGAACAATTTAAGGCGGACACCATTCCGGCGTTGAATGCCATTGTGCCGTTTAACGTATCGGCCGTCATTGTCAAAGGAAACCGGCACTATATTGATCTGAATCGATTTGCTTTGACACTTGCGATTGATGAACCCTCCAAACAGACCCAGTTACTTAAGCTAAGGCTGTTGGTATGGCTGACCCAAACGACTACTGGTGATTTAGATGAGTTGCATCTGGCAACGTATTCTGCCCCTTATTTTAGTGAGATTGTCCACGGCCCCGTAGAATCGGTACCCGTTGATAGTCCCTTTTATGCGGATGATTTCTTACGCCGCCGTAATCGGGCGGTTCAGTCCGCTCAGTTTGTCATTGTTAACCACGCCTATTTAGCGGAGCACGCCCAAGCACTCGGGGAGTTATTGAACCAACCGTATTTAGTGATTGATGAAGCCCAGGATTTTGTCCGAAGTACCATTCATCAAAGACGATCGACCATTCGGTTTTCTCAAATTATTAATGCGATTCATCACGTTCAACGGACGGTAAAAAGCGAGCACGGTCGGTCCTTAACGGATACCTTTGTGGCCGACGCAGCGATGACGACCCAACTCGTTGGGATTGACCACTTGCTGTTAACGTTGGATGATGCCATTCAGACGATTACCCATTCGCTTTACCACAAATTTATCGGTCAACATCGTCGACCTGAGAATGATCAGACTTATGAGCAATTAGTCGATCGGCAAGCGTTAAGCCGCCAGTTTGCCGACCTTCAAGCCGCCCTTAAGGTTTGTCGTAGTGCAGGGGATATTTTACTAGATGAACTGGCAAAACTGCGGCAAAAATTTGAGGGTGATCCCGAACAGTGGGAAGAAGCCGATGACTATGCGTTTACAAGGTTTGAACGGTATGCTCGACAGTTGGATGAGTTACTCGCACAAATGTTGGCAATCGTGGACGAATCGATGGTCAGTGACACCGCAAACCTATTTTGGCTGACCCTGGGGCATGCAGGCGATCAAAACAGTCTGCAGCTATCCGGGGGACTTCTTTCTACCGAGGGCTTTTTAAGTCGCCACGTTTACCAGTACTTTCAGCCCCCCTTATTTACCGGGGCGACGCTATTTTCATCTAAACGTTCGACATTCTTATTAGACCGTTATGATTTAGACCGCGAACAGGTGGCAACGCATCGGTTGCACAGTAATTTTGACTACCGTCAGCAAGCAGAACTTTTGGTAGCCACAGATGGGCCTGATGTTGCTCAGGTTAGCAATCGGGATTACGTTTCTTACTTAGTGGGTGCCATCGAGGATCTGGCGGGAAGCGTCCATAAGCAGACCATGGTTCTTTTTAATTCGTTAAGTCTCATTCAGGAAGTGTACGATTGGTTAACTCTATCACCCGTGTTCCAAGATCGTGAAATATTAGCTCAGGGGGTAACCGGATCGCGGGAACGGATTGCCAAGCGGTTTAGTCACGGCACGGATGCCATTCTCCTCGGTGCGGGTAGCTTTTGGGAGGGTGTCGATCTACCAAATGAACAGTTAGAGTTATTACTGATTACGAGACTGCCGTTTGAATCGCCCGACCAAGTATTTGTCAAAGCCGAGTATAATCGCCTCACCGCGGAGGGAAAAAGTCCGTTTTATAATGCGGCGTTGCCAAAGGCTACACTGCGGCTTCGACAGGGAGTTGGCCGCTTGATTCGGACGGATCAAGACACCGGGGCAATTGTGATTCTTGATCGCCGCTTAATTGATAAGCCGTACGGAAAATCAATGCTGAATGCCTTGCCGGCTGATTTACCCATGATTACGGGAACCACGGAACAGCTGCGAATGAGACTCGTTAATTTTTTTGAAAACTCAAGCGGAATTTAATTTAAGACCCTCAAAGTTTGGTACACTGAACAACAGTGAATAAAGGGAGCTGTTAAGCAATGATGAGAAGTGATTATCAGCGGACCCGTAGTCATCGACTGCGATGGCTGTGGGGGATACTGATTGTAATAATATTAATTATTTTTGGTGGGCTCTATCTGGTGGGCCACGCCACCTCCCCGTTAGTTCACGCACAGTCAGCTGCCGTATCAAAGGCTAAGCAGTCAGGCGTCAAACCGACCTCGGGCTTTTACTGGACGAATTTAAACGATGTGTACTATACCGTTCCGGGAACTAAAAATAAGCAATCAGTCTACGCGATTGTACCAAAGAGCAAGCAACTTAAAACGACCGTCGTTAAACAGAATTCGGGGCTAACCAGAAACGATATTTTAAAAAAGGTTTGGAGTCAGCAAAAACCTAAAAAGGTATTGCAGGCGGCACTCGGATTATTCAACGGGGATCCTGCCTGGCAGGTTAGTTACGTGAATCAATCGGGTAAGTTATGTTACGTTACCTACGCTTTTAAGACGGGTGAGACCCTTCAAAAAATCATGAATATCTAAGATTAATGTTTCAGGCTAAGGCCATACCATACAAATTTGGTATGGCCTTAGCCGCATCATCACAATGATAAGGAGATCCACATGGACAATTTTGCAAAGCATTATTTAGCGGCGGGGCAGACAAGTCTTTCAAATTACCTATTAAGTCACTACCATGAGTTAGGGATGACTAACGATCAATTTTTAGTTTATCTTCAGCTAAAGGGACAGCTTGACCGGGGCAATGAATCACCTAAGGCAGATGACATTGCGTCAGCATTAGGCTGGGACGTTCAAGAGGTTTATTCAGTGTTACACCAAATGATTTCGGCTAAGCTGATGCAGATTAATACCAAACGTGAAGCTGATGGATTAAGTCACGATCAGTATGACTTTAGCCTACTAGCCGAAAAACTATCCATGTTGGATCAGCAAACGGTGAATGTCATTTCGGCCACTAATAAGAAGTTCGAGCGAAAAGTAGTTTTTGAACAAATCCAACAGGAATTTGGCCGGTTACTTTCGCCGATGGAAATGCAGGAGGTCAACGGCTGGTTAGACGAGGATCATTATGAACCGAATTTGATTGTTTTAGCCTTAAAGGAAGCCGTGCTGAATCAAGCCTATTCCTTACGCTATATGGATAAAATTCTATTGAATTGGGAACGTAAAAACTTGACGACGGCACAGCAGGTTCAAAAGGAGCGGGAACGCCAATTAGAAAGTCAGCAGGATAAAGGGACGGGCAAGCAGCCCGGCCAGCAAAAGCTTCCCCATATTCCTTTATTTAACTTAACTGACCCCGATCATTTTAAAAACCTGGATTCCTAAGGGACTCGTGTTGGGATAAAAACAATAGCCGATAACACGGTTTATAATAAAAAAGCAGCCTTACCAGTTCGATTATCCTGCAATCGAATTTGGTAAGGCTGCTTTTGGTTAGATTAAGTCGGTGCTCATCGCCGATCTATTGCTGCTTATTTATCGGTTTGAGTCGTTGCCGGTGTGGCTGCTCGATCTGACTTTGAAGAAGTTGTTGCAGACGAGGCTTTCTCACTAGAAGCAGATGAGGAATTACTCTTAGACGATGAGGAGGCACTCGGTTCCTCTGTGGATGAAGACTCCTTGGAAGTCGTTGAGGATGAGGAACTAGATGAACTAGATGATGAAGATGACTTAGATGTTGAAGACGATGACCGGTTGGTGTTGCTTGCGTTACTTCCAGTAGTGGACGAAGCCGATGAGGAGGCTCCCGTGACACTAGAATTACTGGAAGTAATTGCTGCGGTTCCAACGGCTTGATCATGGCCAACAACGTAGTATTCGGAGACACCGTTCTTCTTGGTCATTCCAACATCGCTAGGCTGCGTCCAGTCACTACTTGGGTTGTTCATTTGCAGATACTGCATTTCGTACTTATAGATCTCTTGGGCAATCTTCGTTTGGTCCTGAGTCAGATAGTGGCCAGTCGTATACTGCTTGTCATACCCCGTCCAAACTGAGACGGCCTGGTTTTTGGTGTACCCGGTAAACCAAGAGTCCATGGCGGAATCACTCGGAACTTGGTCCTTAAAATCGTCGGGGTACTGGGTCGTCCCGGTTTTACCTGCCTGATAAACACCGCTGATCTTAGCCGCCGTTCCTGATCCGTTAGAACTGGTCATGACACCTTTAAGCATATCTGTCATCATAAAGGCAGTTGCTTGTGACATTGCCCGTTTGCCGTTCGAAGAGTAGGTGTTTGTTTCCCCAGACTTATCAACGACCTTATTAACCAGGTAAGGTTTGTAGTAGGTTCCACCATTCGCGAAGGCCCCGTAAGCTGCTGCTTCCTGTTCCGTTGAGACGTAAAGTCCAATTCCGTTTTGTAATGATAGGGTGTTATCAAAGGTCATTCCTAACCCCTTTAAGAAGGTTGTGGCCCGTGAGATTCCTACGTTTTGCAAGGTCCGAATTGCCGGAATATTCCGGGATTCAACCAGCGCTTTTCGCATGGTAATGGTTCCCTCATGTTTGTTATCAAAGTCGTTCAGAGTCTTGCTGGTACCCGGGTAGGTAAAGGCCGTATCCTGGACCGGTTGGTAAGTCGGGTAGTAAAGATCCTGAATGGCCGGACCGTAATCCATTAACGGTTTAGCCGTTGACCCGGAGGACCGATCAGTTTGAACGGCCCGGTTCAGACCAAGGCTGACGTTACCGGTTTTCCGGCCGCCAATCATTGCTGTGACCTTTCCCGTGTTCGGATCGGTCACCGTAGCACCGACTTGGAACTTATCGCTTGGGTAGCTGAGATAGACGTCGGAATTGACGATGTTGTAAAGGTGTTCCTGCGCGCCCATATCTAAGTTAGTGTAAACTTTTAGGCCACCCGTTTGGAGGTTGTAGCCCTTGCCCTTCAATTCAGCGTAAACTTGTTTAAGGTAGGCATCGGCAACCTTACTGGTCTTCGCGTTAACAGAGGTTGAGGTATGCGTTTTAGACAGGCCGTCAGTAACACTTACTGCCTTGGCTTTGGCGGCATCCCCGGCAGTGATTTCTCGGTTTTCTGTCATCGCCGTGAGGACCTGATCCCGTCGCTGTTTTGCGTATTGTGGGTAGCGGATTGGGTCATAACCGGTTGGCGACTGTGGCATGCCGGCTAACAGGGCGAGTTGAGGGAGAGTTAGCTCATCTAGGGATTTATCATAGTAGTAATGCGCAGCGGTCTGCATCCCGTAGACCCCGTTCCCCATATAAACCTTATTAATATAGAACTCAAGGATCTTATCTTTGGAATACTTTTGGTTCACCTTGATAGCCAACCAAGCTTCCTGGGACTTCCGCTTTAGGGTTTGATCAGAAGCGTTAGTTGAAAAAACGGATAGTTTAACCAGTTGTTGGGTCAGGGTACTTCCACCCTGCATCCCGAGGGTCGATGATCCGGTCAAATCCGCAACGGCAGCCCCAGCGATCCGGATGGGGTCAACCCCCTTGTTTTTGTAAAACCGGCGATCTTCGATGGATACAACGGCCTTTTTGAGGGTGTCTGGAATATCCTTGGAACTCACGTAGTCCCGGTTCTGAGCTCCTAACCGTGAAATAACCGTACCGTTCGCATCGTAGATCTTAGTTGAGTTATCGCTTGACAGCTGTGCCTCACTAATGTGCGGTGCGCCTTGGGCGTAGAAGAAAAATAGCCCGGCACCGGCAACCACAGCAAACACAATTACGGCGACGATCACAAATAAAATCCGGCGGAAAATTTTTAAGCCCCGGCGAGGCCCCTTTTGATAATTTTGTTTATTACGGGCGACCCGGGAGTTTGGATTATTGCTCGACATGTTAATCTCCTTTAACGTCAAATTTTTCAGAGTTCAGGTTATCATCAATCAAATTATCAACGGCGTCCAAGTAGGGGATGAGAGGCTGCATTTTATAGCGAACCTCGTAGCCAATCTGTTCTACGTCGGTAAAGGGGATTGATTTGCGACCCGATGATTGTTCAGCGGAATCCCAGTAGTTGAATAAGTCAGAAGCCTTTAATAGGAAAACTCGGTCAACGACTTTAAACTTAATTAAAGCAAAACAGATCCCTCCCTGAGCGACACATCGACGCAGGTGTTCGACTTGATGTTGGTGAAAATTTTTGAGGGGAAATGCGGTTTTATTTCGGGTCTCCTTAGCGTCAAAGTCAATGTAGCGGCCACGGTAGATTCCGTTATAATCCGTGGTGGAAGCCTCTGAAAAGTAGGCTTCGCGGATTACCGCTGAACTACGCTTGGGATAGTCCACCTTAACAATGTTAATCGGGGTCGGTTTTTTATGAATGACGGCAACTTGATGCTCCAAATAATAAGTATTTGACGCGTTAATCTCATCTTCTAACGCCATTCCGCGTTTCCCATAGGTGGTTGTGCGTTGAACTAGCTTGGGACGGGTAGAAGTGGCGTTAGCATGAAACACCGTGCCGTTTGGATAACGAATGGTCACCTTCTCATCACCTTTCTAAATAGGGTCATTAACCGACAATATGGCCATTATTAAAATTCAGCTATTTGTATTATACCAATCAAAATCAAGAAAAACAGTCTTAGACCAACTTTAACCTGTTCGAACCGATAAATTTGCGGTAAATTATAAGTATAAAAAAGTAAGGTGAATCGGATGAGTCGACTTTGGCTAACGGGTTACCGGAGTTATGAATTAGGAATTTGGGGAAACGATGATAAAAAATTAAAGGTCATCAAGTTTGCCCTAAAAAACTATTTAATTTCACGAATTGAGGATGGGGTAGACTGGCTGATTAGCGGGGGACAACTAGGAACTGAGCAGTGGAGCATCGAGGTGGGGCTGGAACTTAAAGCGGAGTATCCTGAACTTCAGGTTGCCATGATGCTGCCGTTTGCTCAGTTTGGAAGTAACTGGAAGGAAGATAAACAGGCCGCTCTGGCCACCTTAGAAAGTCGGGTTGATTTTACTGATTCAGTGACTAATGCACCCTATCAGTCACCCCAACAGTTAAGAAATTATCAAGAATTTATGTTAAGCCATACGGACGAAGCTGCGTTAGTTTATGATTTAGATATGCCGGGGAAACCGAAGTACGATTATGACGCTGCCCACCGGTTTTCCGAGGAACATAACTACCCAGTCGTATTAATCGATATGGACTGGCTGCAAGAAAGTGCTTCTGAGTATGCCGAACAAGAAAATTTAAAAAGGGATTCCCAATTTTAAAAAAGTATGCTAACATAATTTATGCTGGTTTATACAAATGACGAGGTGTAATGATCGATGCAAAATATTAATTTTACTCCAAAAGATATCCTGCAGAAGGAGTTTCGCCAAAAGATGCGGGGATACGATCCTGCAGACGTTGATGAATTTTTGGATAGCGTCATTAAAGATTATGATACGTTCTCTAAGGAAACGCAGACGTTACAAGATGAAAATGAGCGCTTGCGTAATAAGGTAGATGAACTTGATAAGCAGCTGTCTGTTAGGAGCCAAGCGCCTTCCAGCAGCAGCCAGCAAACGGCAAGTACATCTAATATGGATATTCTCAAACGGTTATCGATGTTAGAACGTAAGGTGTACGGCCCACAATTTGATAATGATCCAAACGAATCGCATCGTTTGTGATAATTTACTGAGTGCAAATCCTGGGTAATTGCGGTCGGCAATTGTCGGCTGAGGAAAGTCCATTCTCGCACAAGCTGAGATGCTTGTAGTGTTCGTGGTCAGCGAAAAAATAAGCTGGCGGACGTCTTAATTGGCGTTACGGCGGAAAAAACGACTAAGGCTTCGGCTATGTCCGAGTATTCCTGAAAAGTGCCACAGTGACGATACAACATGGGAAACTGTGTTGGTGGAACGCGGTAAACCCCTCGAGCGGGAAACCCAAACTTATGGTAGGGGAGCTTCACATCTGGAAATGAACTAAATGTGGGGGGAGAACAAGTTATTGTTCTCGAGATAGATGATTACCACCAAGTCAGTGAGCCTGAATCCTGATTTGGTACAAAACATGGCTTACAGGGATTTGCACTCTGTTTCAGGCGACGGGTGGGAGCTTGCTCCCACTTTTTTTGTGCCTATTTTTGGTTAGTTGGTTAATGGGTACGGTTAATCAACCGAATGAATAACGTACTCCCAAGGAGGAAAATATGCAAAATTTTCATATGTACGCGGCGACTGCTAGTGGAATTGAGGCGTTAGCAGGTCGCGAACTTCGTGATCTAGGTTATGAGACGAAAGTGGAAAACGGCCGCGTTAGGTTTGATGGGACGATTGCGGATGCTATTCGGACGAATTTATGGTTAAGAACGGCTGATCGGATTAAAATCATTGTGGCAGAGTTTGACGCCCGCACTTTTGATGAACTATTCGAAAAAACTAAGGCTTATCCATGGGACCAACTTTTACCAATGGACGCGAGATTTCCGGTAGAGGGCCGATCCCAAAAATCACAGCTGCATAGTGTTCCGAACGTTCAAGCCATCGTTAAAAAGGCGATCGTCAACAAGCTATCTGACGTTTATCACCGCCGAACGCGATTGCCTGAAACTGGCCAGCTTTATCCGCTTGAAGTCGCTATCAATAAGGATCATGTTTTACTGACCTTGGATACGACGGGAGCCAGTTTATTTAAGCGGGGTTACCGTTTGGACAAAGGAACGGCGCCCCTTAAAGAAAACATGGCCGCCGCATTAATTGATATTACGACGTGGCACCCTAAGACAATGCCGTTTTTAGACCCTACTTGTGGTTCAGGGACCTTACCAATTGAAGCTGCATTGATTGGTAGAAACATTGCCCCCGGCTTTAACCGGGACTTTGTTTGCGAATCATGGGATTGGGTGGATGCTCAAATCAGTAAGGATTTACGGGCAGAGGCAGATAGCTTAGCGGATTACGACGCGGAATTAGAGATTTATGGTTCAGATATCGATGGAAGTATGATTGATATTTCTCGGGTGAACGCCCAAGAAGCGGGCGTTCTGCATGACATTCAATTTAAACAGGTTGCAGTAGCTGACCTAAAGCTAGAGCTCGATGATGGGGTGATTATTTCTAATCCGCCCTATGGTGAACGGATGAGTGACCGTGAGAGTGTCCATAAGCTTTACCGTCAAATGGGCCATGTTTTTCGACCGATGCGAACTAGTTCCGCCTACTTCTTGACTGCGGATTTGGAATTCGAAGAATACTACGGCGAAAAGGCCACTAAGAAACGAAAGCTTTATAACGGGGCCCTTCGTACGGATTACTTCCAGTACTGGGCGAAGGAACGGTCCCAAAAGTTCACTAAGGGGAAGGATAGCTAGTGATGAAGGAACAGGGGTGCCTGTTTTGCAAAAAAAGGAAGACGTTTTAATTGAAAACGAGCTGGTAAAGGCGTTTTATGATACTCACCCCGTTAGAAAGGGCAACCTGTTGATTGTTCCGGAAAGTCATTTTTCGACCCACTTTGACGTGCCCCGAGTTTATCGGGCGGCTATGGACGATCTGAGGACGATCTGATGAATCAAGCTAAATTGATATTAGATGAAATGTATTTGCCTGATGGGTATAGTATCGGAATTAACGTGGACCTCGATACCGGTCAGACCGTTATGCATGCTCACATTTATTTAAGTCCAAGGTATAGTGGGGATGTAAAGGATCCCCAGGGTGGAATTCGCAAAATGCTTCCCGGCCCAAAGGGTAATTAAAGAAGTAAAAATTCTTGAGTTTATCTGTAAAAATTGATAAATTAACCGTGTACCAATAATGATTAATTTATCAATTTCGCTTGGGGGGCGTTAACGATGAAAAACACAGTTTGGCCAATAATCTTAGTTGCGGTTGTGCTAGCAGTTTTTCTTAGTGGACTGCTAGTATTCTTAGAATCAAGCTTTGGTGTTATGGCCTGGACAATCGGGGTAGCCGTAGTTGGCGTACTGAGTTACAGCATTGATCGCGTTTACGATCAGTGGCAGCAAAAGAAGCAGCAAGAAGCGTCATAACCATTTGATAATATAATTTAGCTAGCAGCGGAGGGCACTTCCGCCTGCTAGCTTTTTTATTGTATTTGTTATTCTTAAGAATATATAACACAGATCAGTATTTATTTTTATATTCTAAAGAATAACATGTGGAATAAAAACTTCTCAAAAAAGTGAGAAGGGGAGAATAATGGCGGTGCCCAAACAGCGTTGTTACAATATGTTTACATTGTTTACATATTAAAAAACGGGTGGTATTATAAATGTAGAAGACCATGAGTTAAGGGGAGGGACAAATCAATGGCAGAAAAAAGCAAGACTGATCAATACCACCACAAGAATTTAGGCCAAGACATCTTAACCCTTGGAGAAGAAAAACTCGAGGAACAAGGATACGAAAACGTTTCTCTCAGAGAAATCGCCCGGGACTTAGAGGTAACACCAGCAGCCGTTTACCGTCATTTTCCTGATAAAAGTTCTTTAATGAGCAATCTTTTGATTAAGATTTCACAAGAGTTCGATGATCAACTACACGCCCAGGTGCTTAATTCACCAGAGGCTAGCCAGATGTTAACTCAGATGGTGATGAACTGTTTAACGTTTTCTACGGAGCGAACGGAAGCGTTTCGATTTTTATTCAGTAGTCCGTATGAGTTACCAACCGATAAAAAATTACCGGGACAAAAGAGTTTATCAACGATTGCAACCCTCCTAATTGCGCAAAACGACTTGGAGGTTACCGTGCCAGTCCTCACTCAACGAATTTGGGCGGTCATGATTGGGTACGCCAATTTACTACGTCAAACCCATGAGCTCGCTGATGTCGCCTGGGTACGAAGTCTTCTGCGGGTTCTAACTAGTTAAGATTAAGAAATCGTTAGTTTGCTACTGATCTTCTCCGATTCGGGTCGGTTATGGGACGATGTATGCTAGAATACAGGTTAATAACAACAGGACTATCGGCCTAGCGCGTCGTTAGTAACTGGCAGTTTAGCTGCTCCGTTCTGGGCGGGACAAACTAATTTAAAGTTTTTTTGTTTAATCAACTAAGGAGTGATTTTTTGCTTAACCAGGAACGTCGCTTTTTGTATCAGCCAGGGCCATTAAGCACGATTATTAATTGGTCTTGGACATTTTCCGTTGCGTGGCTCGGCATTATTATTTGGCTTGAAGCCACTAAGTTTCAGTGGGCGACCTTTAGTATTTTTCTAGTGTTCGCCGTCTTATGTTGGGCCGAAGTTCATTATCGGAATGTAACCCTCAAGGATAACCGGTTGCAGGTCAGCCGAATCTTAAATCACCACTGGTTAACGATCCCCTTAGATGATATTGAAAGTGTTACAGCGAGTCGCTATCGGCTTGCGATCATTGTTCACGGGCGGATTTATCAGTTCCTTTTGCCCCATAACTCGGTTCTTGAATTAAAGGAAATTATTGATCAAACTGCCCACCGTTAGAAAGAGGGCCTCTATTTATGACAGAAACTGACATTGAAATCTCACAAAATACCCCGTTGTTGCCAATCAAGCAGATTGCCGAGCGGATTGGTTTATCGGCGACTGACATTGATCCATACGGGCACACCAAGGCTAAGATTCATTTACCAGTGACCGTTGATCGACCAACCAAGCAAAAATTAGTGTTAGTGACGTCGATTAATCCAACACCAGCGGGTGAAGGAAAATCAACGGTAACGGTTGGTTTGGGCGATGCGTTAACCCGACAGGGAAAACGAACCATTATTGCTCTGCGTGAGCCTTCTTTGGGTCCGGTAATGGGACTTAAAGGGGGGGCAACGGGAGGCGGCCACGCACAAGTTGTCCCAATGGAGGATATTAACCTCCATTTTACCGGGGATATGCACGCATTGACTGAAGCCCACGATACGTTAGCTGCTCTAATTGATAATCATATTCAGCAGGGAAATGAACTTAACCTTGACCCCCGCCAAATTGTGTGGAAACGGGTACTCGATATTAATGACCGTGAATTACGAAATATCGTCGTCGGATTAGGTGGCCGGACTTCAGGCGAACCCCGCCAAGACGGGTTTGATATTACGGTGGCAAGCGAGCTCATGGCTGTCTTGTGTTTGAGCAAAGATTTACCCGACCTTAAACACCGGGTAAATCAAATTTTAATTGGGTATACCTACGATCGGCAACCGGTCTATGTCCGCGACTTAAAGGTTGGCGGAGCCATTACGCTGCTACTGAAGGACGCTTTGATGCCAAACCTGGTTCAAACGCTAGAACATACGCCTGCCATTATTCATGGTGGACCATTTGCCAACATTGCCCACGGGTGTAATTCTATTTTGGCTACCCATACCGCAATGCAGCTGGCGGATTATACCGTGACTGAAGCTGGCTTTGGGGCCGATTTAGGTGGCGAAAAGTTTATGGATATTACGGTGCCTGCACTAGGGAAAACGCCAGACGCCGTGGTAGTGGTTGCAACCGTTCGGGCATTGAAATACAACGGCGGCGTAGCTAAGGGCGACCTTACCCAGGAAAACGTTGCTGCATTATTAAAGGGCGCTCCCAATTTAGAACGACACGTTCGCGGGATGCAACGCTATGGGGTTCCCGTTATCGTCGCAATTAACCGGTTTTCCAGCGATACGGATAGCGAAATTAGCGCGCTGTTGGCCTATATTCAGGAACTCGGGGTGACGGGGTACGTCACGACGGTTTGGGCTGATGGTGGCGCTGGTGCCATTGATTTGGCTGATGCGGTTGTGGAAGCAACTGAAGAATCGAGCCAGTTTGTGCCACTGTATAATAACCAGGATAGTTTGACGGAAAAAATGACTAAAATCGTCACCGAAATTTATGGGGGCCAAGGCGTTGAACTGTCAGCTAAGGCCAGTCGTCAGTTAAGGACCTTTGCCCAAAACGGTTGGGATAACCTACCCGTTTGCATGGCTAAGACCCAGTACTCACTATCTGATGATCCCAAGCTATTGGGGGCACCCACGGGCTTTACCATCCACGTCCGGGAGTTCGCTCCACGGCTGGGAGCCGGGTTTATTGTGGCGTTAACGGGCAACGTGTTAACGATGCCTGGGCTACCTAAGCATCCAGCGGCACTAGATATGGATATTGATGAAACGGGTAAAATTACGGGCCTGTTCTAATTTAAAAGTTAGCCGTCTAGCGCCCGAGACTTTTAGGCTGTACCAAAAAAGGATAATGACCAGATGGATTTGGCCGTTATCCTTTTTTAGCCTATAAAATGTGCGTCACCGCCTAATTTAGGGTGTGATATACTCGTTTATAACCCGAAATCGGAAAGAGAGGTTCAATTTCTTGTTTATTATTCTAATCGTTGCCATTTGTTTGTTAATCTTGGCAGATCAACTGATTAAGTTGTGGGTTGCCGCATCCATTCCGCTAGGTGCAACTCACGAACTAATTCCAAACGTTATTTCATTGACTAATCTGCGAAACTCGGGGGCCGCCTGGAGTATTTTAGAGGGTCAGCAATGGTTTTTTACCCTGGTAACGATTATTGCAATTGGTACCTTAGGCTACTTTTTTTGGCGGTATCGGAATGATCGAGACAACCGGGGCTATGAAATTGGGTTGGCCTTTATGTTAGCAGGAACATTTGGCAATTTTATTGATCGGGTCCACAACGGATACGTGATTGACATGTTTCAATTAGATTTTATTAATTTTCCGATTTTTAATTTTGCTGACCTTTGTTTAACCGTTGGCGTCATTATTATTCTAATCACCATTATTCGTGATGATCAGGCAGAAAAATTTTAGAATTGGGGGCGGGCAGTGTGCCAAACTACGAAGTTCAAATTCATGATGAAACCGGCCGGTTAGACAAGGTCGTTAGCGACCAAATTGTTGATCTTAGTCGATCACAGGTTAAAACGGCCATTGATGAAAACCGGTTGCTCGTCAACGGTCACGGGGAAAAAGCAAAGTATCAAGTCCAGCCTGGTGATCAAATTACCATTGAAATCCCAGAACCGACCTCTTTGTCACTTGAACCTCAGGATATTCCACTGGATATTATCTTTGAGGATGACGATGTGCTTGTGGTGAATAAACCACAGGGAATGGTTGTTCACCCTGCGCCCGGCCACCCAGATCAGACGTTAGTGAATGCGCTGCTCTTTCATAGTCCTTTATCAACCATTAACGGTGAATTCCGGCCGGGGATCGTGCATCGAATTGATAAGGATACCTCCGGACTGCTGATGGTGGCTAAAAATGACCGGGCTCATCGAAGTCTATCAGCCCAGTTAAAGGATAAAACGTCGCTGAGAGAATACGTTGCACTAGTGCACGGCAACATTAAGGAAGAGACGGGTACCATTGATGCGCCCCTCGGCCGGTCGCCTAAGGACCGGAAAAAGCAGGCAATTGTTGCCGATGGTCGGCGTGCAGTGACGCACTTTCAGGTTTTGGAACGGTACGGCGAATACACGTTAATTAGCTGCCGGTTAGAAACGGGACGAACCCACCAAATCCGGGTGCACTTTGCGTACATTGGCCATCCCTTAGCGGGCGATCCGTTATACGGTCCAAAGCAGACGTTGCCAGGCCACGGGCAATTTCTCCATGCTGAAGAACTGGGTTTTTATCATCCGGTAACCAAAGAACAGCTGGTTTTTCGGGTCAATGCTCCTGAACTCTTTCAGAAAACGGTTGCGAAGTTGCGACAACGGGCCGGATTAGTTGTTGACAAACTGGTATAGATTTCCTATCCTAAAAATAGGAAAAAACAAACTGAACTTACGGCGAGTTTTCCCGATTTAGTGGGAAGACCCGCCGGTTTTGCAACTAGCAACCAAATGATAAAACTGAAGGGGGAACTGAAATGTCTAAGGTAGTAGTGGACGCAATGGCCATGCAGCGGGCTTTAACTCGGATTACCTATGAGATTATCGAACGAAATAAAGGGGTCGAAAACGTCGTCATTTTGGGCATTAAAACCCGTGGCGTTTACCTAGCTCAGCGAATTGCTAACCGGCTTCAACAACTAGAAAACGTCGTCGTCCCCGTTGGCGAGTTAGATGTTACTGCGTACCGGGATGACATTAGTGCCGAAGATCGGGCGAAAGAGCTATCGGCCGGCGTTATTAGTGCGGAGAGTGGCTTCACAATTGAAAATAAAAAGGTCGTTTTAGTGGATGACGTCCTCTACACGGGCCGAACTATTCGAGCAGCAATGAGTGCTGTCATGGACCTTGGTCGACCGAAGTCCATAAGTTTAGCCGTATTAGTTGACCGTGGCCACCGTGAACTTCCTATTCGGGCCGACTTCGTTGGTAAAAATATCCCCAGTGCACAAAGTGAACGCATTAAAGTCTCAGTCAGTGAAATTGATGGTCACGACGACGTTGAAATCGTCCACAAATCAGACCGAAAGTAGAATTTGACTTCATCAAAGGAGTCCTGTTGATATGGCAGAACGCTATCTAATCTTAGAGGATGGTTCATCTTACCGGGGTGAAGGGTTCGGCGCCGAAGCGACAACTACGGGTGAACTTATCTATAATACGAACCTGACGGGTTACCAAGAGGTGGTAACCAATCAAATTTATCATAATCAAATTATCATTTTTAGCCAGCCATCAATCGGCAACACTGGAATTAGTCATGATGCCTATGAATCCATTTTACCGACCGCCAAGGGAATGGTCGTTCGAGATGTCACGAATTTTTCGGTGGATCGTTCGCGCCGATTAACGCTAGATACTTACTTAAAGCAGCATAATATTCCCGGAATTAGTGGGATTGATACCCGGCATTTAATTCGTAAATTGCGTGATGCTGGTCCCATGAACGGTAGTATCGTTGCCGTGGATGATGCCCACGCATTTGATCAATTACATGCAACCGTTTTAACCAACCGGCAGGTAGCCGCCGTAGCGACACCCAAACCGTATCCTAATCCAGGGACGGGTTATAACGTTGTGGTTATTGATTTTGGCCTTAAAAACGGACTCTTACGTCAGCTGTCGGAACGGCGGTGTAACGTGACCGTAGTCCCATGGGATACGACTGCGGAAAATATTTTAAACCTGGATCCAGACGGCGTGATTTTGTCATCTGGGCCGGGATCGCCAATGGATTTGCCCCAGTCGGTCTTGGAGATGATTCAAGTGGTGGAGGAACGAATTCCGCTATTTGCTATTGGGTTAGGGCACGAATTATTTGGCTTAGCCAACGGAGCAAATGTGGTCCCGTTAGACGCTGAATACCACGGAAGCAGCCATCCCATTCGCCGAATCATTACAAATGATATTGTCTTTGCTTCTCAGGGCCAAGGCTATGCTGTTGAAGCAAAGTCCATCAACCGGGAACGATTAATTACGACGTACGTTGATTTAATTAACGGCACCGTGCAGGGTTTACGGCACCGTGACTTTCCGGCATTTTCCGTTCAGTTTTTCCCCGATGGCGGGCCAGGTCCCGACGATAATCGCGATCTATTTGATGAATTTATGGAAATTATGGGCTCTCGGGAGGGATAAACCATGGCAATTGACCTAACAACGATTCATAAAGTGTTAATTATCGGGGCGGGTCCCACAAATATCGGTCATGAAACGGAGTTGGACGATGCGACCGTTCAAACGTTGACCGTTTTAAAAAAGATGGGAATTCAAGTGCTACTGATTGATAACAATCCCTTTTCCGTTGCGCTGGAAGAAACGCAGCCCAGTAATCGATTTATTCAACCGGTCACGACGGATAATGTCCAGCACATCATTGAGCGAGAACAGCCAGAGGCCCTCATTCCCAGTCTGGGCGGGATTCTAGCCATACGAATTACCCAGGAACTCTTAGAAAATGGGGTACTGGCGGATAATCAGGTTCAACTACTGGGGATGCCAAAAACCACGCTTAATCAGATCAATAATCCCACGTTAATGAATGAAACGTTAACCCGTTTAAATGAACCTCACATCGAAACGGAAGTGGTGAGCACCAGTGACGATGCGTTGACCATTGGAATGCAGATTGGCTACCCGCTGATTGTCAAGCCCATTGCCTCCCACTATGATGCGAATCGGGTCATTTGTGATTCGCCTGAGGATTTATATGAAGCGGTGCAGCTGGGCTTTTCTCAGTCCCGGTTTCATCAGTGCAGCCTAGAGAAATCCATTGTTGGGTATAAAGAGGTTGAAATGGTTGCGGTCCGGGATTCGGCCAATACCCGGGTGCTTATTGACAGTATTGAAAACGTGGATTCGATTGGCATCCATTCAGGGGATTCCATCTTGGTTTCGCCGGCCCAAACCTTAACGGATCGGGAGTATCAACGGTTGCGGGATGCTACCTTCAAAATTGCACAAGCATTAAATATTGAGGGAGCATTACACGTTCAGTTTGCCTTAGAGCCGCAAGTTGAAAACTATTTTATTACGAAAATTTCTCCCTACAATAACCGGGGAATGGCGTTGGCTGCAAGAACTACGGGTTATCCCGTGGCGTTAGTCGCCGCAAACCTCATCATGGGTGTGACACTTCCAGACATTAAACTGCCGCAGAATTACGCTAAACAGACGGCTTTAATGGAACCAACCCCTGATCATATCGTCGTTCGGTTACCACTTTGGCCGTTTCAGGATGTTCCCGATGCCGATGAACACCTAGATACCGTGATGAAATCAGTCGGGGGAACGGTTGGAGTCGGCCGATCCTTAGAAGAGGCCATTCTTAAGGGGGTGCGGAGCTCACAATTCTCACCCCGGGATGTTTTACCAAGTGTTAGTGGAATTGATGATAACGAACTGATTAGCCAATTAATTCACCCGTTAGCTAACCGGGTGTTAGTCTTAATTGAGGCCCTGCGGCGGGGGTATTCGGTTGATGAATTAGCCGAAATTACCCGGGTTGACGGGTTTTATTTCTATAAGCTAAAGCACCTGTTAGAAATTGAAAAGCGAATTCAGGATCATCCCATGGACTTAGAAACCCTGAACGTTGCACGTTATTATGGGTTTGGGGATGGGATGATTGCCGGAATGTGGAACGTAGAAACTGAAGCCGTACGCCAATTAGCCGTTGAGGGCGGCATGCACCCAACGTATAAAATGATTGAACCAACCGCTGGTGAATTTGATGAGCATACCACCAGTTTTTACAGTACGTTCGAATACGAAAATGAATCAGAACGGTTAGGCAGCGAAACCGTTCTGGTTCTCGGTCGGGGCGGTAATCAGTTGGGCCCCAATACGGCGGCCGACTATTTCACCACCGAAATGTTAAAGCAGCTGAAACGATCGGGCTATCGGACCATTATGGTCAATACGAATCCCAATTCGTTGAGTATGGTTCCGGAATTTTCGGACAAGCAGTATCTCGATCCCATTCAGCTGGGGGACGTATTGAATATTATTGACCTTGAACAGCCGAAAATGGTTATTGTCCCAGGTAACCGACACTTTTTAACCCGTGAATTAAAGAAAAGAATGACTAACATTCACGTGTTGCCGCCCGACCAGGAAACGGGGTTGGTGAAACCCAGTGAAGTGGATGTCAGCGTTGCCCTGTTTGTTACAGATCACCAGGTGATTCCCGTGGGGGTAATCGATATGCTAACCCCGGGGGATCAACATGGTACAGCCCACGTCACTGTCCTCCGGCTGCCAGCACAAACTCAGGGAGCGGATGATCACTTAGTTAGTCTGGCCCAAGCGATGGCAAGAACGCATCATTTACGCGGCATGGTTCAAGTTCTGTTTAAGAAAACCGCAGAGGGCTTTGAGGCCGTGGGGATTCGACCAACTCGGTTAACTGAAATTGCCTTTTTGAGCAAGGCAACCGGAATTAACTGGGTTCGAATGCTGACCCGGTTGCACGTAGGGTCAATTAACGAGAAGGAACTCGCCCGCATTAAGGTCAACCTTCATCCAGACCGAATTGCCCTAATGGCGGGAGAATTTCCGTTTAGACAGTTAAGGACGATCAATCGCCCCGGGACGTCCGCACAAGAGGCGGGGGCAGCCCTAATCTTTGGCTCGGCTGACCGTCTCGGTCAAGATATCCTAGCTGATGCGGATGCGTTTAAGTCACTTATGAATCCAACGATTTAAGGTAGACAGGGTATTATTTATCTGTCAAAACGTCGAGATAACTCTAACCGGTTACCTCGACGTTTTTTGTGAAACTATTTGAAATCAAAAATTGCTTTCGGTACAGTAGTTTTATTGATTAATAATGGGAGGTAATCATGTGCGAACGAAAACAAGGGCGGATCGGATAGCCCAAGCCCAGAAATGGCTCATTGGCCGATACGGCCAGAATGACTCGCTCTATAAGGTGAGTATGGCGGTAGCCTTCATTTTAATTATCGTTAGTTGGGTCAGCCGGCTAGGTTGGTTAAATTGGGGGGCGTTAATCTTAATTGGGTTTGCTTACTGGCACCTATTTTCCAAAAAAATATACTTACAGGTACGATTAAACCGGGGCTTTGAACGGGTGTGGCTGCCTTTAACTCGCCCCTTTAGCCGACTTAAACGTCGAGTTATTCAATCCCGGCACTATAAATTTTTCCATTGCCCCGCATGTCATCAGCGAATTCGGATTCCCCGGGGCCACGGAAAAATTGAAATTACATGTCCAACTTGCCGTGAGCAATTTGCCGGAAAAAGTTAATAGGTTGTTAGATACAAGTACTTATTATTATGTGGATTAAATCCTTTTTGTGATATACAAAAGCCCATCGATCAAAAATCGATGGGCTTTATTTAGATTATTTTAATTGATTAACAATTTCTGCGTCCAGTGTAACATATATGGTCTTTTGTCCCGTAAAAATAACGAAGCCTGGTTTAGCACCGTTTGGCTTATGAACGCGTTTAACTTGGACATAATCTACGGGAACGTTGCTTGACTGGCGTCCCTTTGAGAAATAGGCCGCTAATTCTGCCGCTTCTTTAATGGTGGCATCAGAGGGGTGAGAATCATGAATGATAACGTGTGACCCTGGCATTTTCTGGACGTGGAGCCAAATATCCGTCTTTTTTGCCGTATGGAGCGTCAGTTTATCATTTTGCAGGTTATTTTTACCGACGCTGATTTTAACGCCATCGGTCGAAGTAAACGTTTCGGGAGCCGATACTTTTGCTTTTCGTTTATTCTTCTTTTTATTATGATCGTGATCCCTCAGGTAACCGCCTTGCTCTAACTCAAGTCGAATATCAGTTAAGTCTTTAGGCGCCGCCAGTTCAATCTGCGATTCAATGCTATCAAAGTAGTTAATGTTGGCTTCCGTTAGCGTGATTTGTTCGTTAACGTAAGCAACAGCATTCTTGAGTTTTTGGTACTTCTTGAAGTATTTCTGGGCGTTCTGGCTAGGGGTCAGTTGGTTTGAAAGGGTGATTTGAATCGGCTTCATTTCATCGTAGAAATTCGGAAGCTCAATACTGGTCATTCCCCGGTTAAGCTGACTTAGATAAGTGGTTAAAATTTCCCCACGGATGCGGTACTCATCGGCTGAATCCGACTGTGAGAGGGTCTGCTGCAATTTCTTGAGTTTGGTTCGGTTCTTCTTTAATTCATTGCGTACCACATGGATTAAGACGGATCCCTGCTGCTGAACGCGGTCCCGTTCAGCTTTATCAGAGTAGTAATGGTCTAAAAGTTCGCTTAACGTTGAATCCTCGTCCCGTTGACTATCTTCAGGAGCCGGATAAGGAAAGGCCGAAAAACTTGTTTTGTTGTTACTGTAAATGGTTAAGGTTGGTTGGGGATCGTTGAAACGAGTGAAGAAATGATTAAACAGATCCACTAAATCCCCCGGTTGGTGAAGGTCATCGGCTAGTGCAATGGCCGTATCCTTACCCAATCCCTGATACTGATGCTGAAGTTCCTTAGCCAAAACTTCAACATTGGGGTAGTTAGCAACCGTTTCTGCTAAGTTGGCTAGTGGTCCACCAAAGGGATCTGTGAGTTCCTGTTTTGGGGGTTCAATATATTGGGCACCCGGGAGAAGTAACCGGTACCGATTTTGATCTGAGCCAACGTGTTTAATAGCATCTAAAATCTTCATTGAAGCCGCATCGACTAAGATTACATTACTATGGCGTGCCATAATTTCAATGATCAGGATGAGATTTTGTTGGTCGCCTAATTCGTTTCGACTCGTTAAATTAATTCGAACGACCCGGTCATTAGCCATTTGAGTGACAGATTGAATAATTCCACCACTCAGATACTTACGCATCATCATGGTAAAGTTAGTTGGGACCGGAGGATTTACATAGGGAATCGTCGTAATTTGAATCCGCGCATAGGTTGGATTAGCGGATAATAACAAGGGGTAATTGTGTCCGTTTGCCCGAACCGTTACCACAACCTCGTTATCGTAGGGCTGGTTAATTTTAGTAATGCGGCCCGTTGAAAGCGTGGTATCTAATTCATGAACCATGGCATGCGTAAAAGCACCATCAAACGACATAGGAGCCACTTCTTTTCTATATAGAATAATTACACTAAGTATACCGGCAAAAGACAGTCGGTGCAAAGAATTCCTGGTTTTCAACTCAAATTGAGCTTGTATTAAGCAAATAAGTTATTGTACAATACAATTATGGAGGGATAAAGATGAAATCAAACTTATTGGCACTATTAGACGTTAGCAAAGCCCACCAGCATTTACTACAACAATTAACTAAAAAAAATCATATTACCGTTTCTGAATGGATTTTATTAGGGCATATTAACGAAGGGATTACCACCCAGGAAAAATTATCGGAAGTTACTTCGTTAGATACTTCAACCCTAAGTCGTCAGTTAAAGGGGCTATTGAAGAAAGAATTTGTAACTAAGACCGCGGTTGGCCGAGATAAACGGCAACTGATTTATTCAATGACGGCAAGGGGAGCAGAAGCGTTAACTCAAGTTAACGGACAGTTTGAAACCCTTTCGGATTCCGTATTTGATCATTGGCCTGAAGATGAACGGAACTTACTCCAAATTTTGCTAAACCGACTCGATAAAAGCCTTACGCGAGTTAGTAGCGACCAATAGTCAAGTGAGAGAAGGATCTCGATAACATGAAGGGGAATCAGCACCTAATCGTTATTTCTGTTGATGCATTGGCAGCCCGCGACCTCGCCACAAGCAGAAATGACTTACCAAATATTAATCAACTCATCAAGACGGGAACCTGGGTGAAAGCAATCGATGGAATCTATCCATCGTTAACTTATCCCTCACACACAACAATTATGACGGGCCGGTACCCGAGTGAGCATGGGATTGTTAACAATACCAAACGTCAGCCCAACCGGCGTTCGCCCGATTGGTTTTGGTACCAAAAATCAATTCAGACGAAGACCCTTTACGGATTAGCCCATGACGTCGGATATTCCACCGCATCATTTTTATGGCCGGTAACCGCAGGAAGCGAAATTGACTATAACCTAGCGGAAATTTTCCCTAACCGGATTTGGACTAGTCAAACCTTAGTGTCTCTGCATGGAAGTTCATCCTATTTCCTTTGGCAGATGAACCATAAGTTTGGTCACTTGAGAAACGGAATTCACCAGCCCGAACTGGATAATTTTATTACGGCGTGCGCCATTGATACGATTAAAACTAAGCAGCCTAATTTAACGATGATTCATTTAGTTGGTCTTGATAGTATGCGTCATCGATTCGGGGTTCAATCCAAAGAAGCTAACGCCGCTCTTCAACGACAGGATGAACACGTTGGTCAAATTATCCAGGCCGTCCAATCCGCCGGATTAGCCGATGATACTAATATTGTGTTATTAGGGGATCACGACCAAATTGACGTCACCAAGATGATTCGCCTTAATGTTGCTTTTCGTCAGGCGGGATGGTTAAGGGCGCGACGGGACGGAGCCGTTAAACATGACTGGCACGTTTGGGCTAAATCATGTGATGGTTCAACTTACGTTTATACCCATCAGTTTGCTGACATTAAGAATTTGCAGGCACTAATCACAAATGTTCCGGGGGTTGCTCACGTTTATACGAAGCAAGAGGCCGTAAGCATGGGAGCTGACCCGGATTGTACCTTTATGGTTGAAGCTGACCGAGGCTATTACTTTACGGATGAGGCCAAGGGATCTGAAATTGTATTATCCGTGGATGACTCCAGTATCGGTCAGCCAGACCGATACCGAGCCGTCCATGGCTACTCACCTGATAAGGCCAACTACGCCACAACGATGGTGTTAAACGGGCCAGCAATTATTCCCAACCGTCAATTTGCTAACGCTGATTTAATTGATGAAGCGCCAACATTTGCTAGGCTCCTAGGTCTTCGGCTTTCGCATACGCTGCCTGGTCATCCCTTGGACGGCGTTTTTAAACCGTAACTCCGGGAGACGGCTGGAGCTCTTAAAGTAAATATGGTATTCTTTTTAATATTGGAAAATTATGTGATTCTTATTTTTTACAAAGCAGGTGTAAGTTAATGAAGATAGCTGTTGTCACCGACAGTACCAGCTATTTGTCGGACGATGAAGTCAAACAAAATAATATTAGTGTCGTTCCGATTCCCGTCGTCATTGACGGGCGTTCCTATAACGAAGGCGTCGATATTACTAATGAAGAATTTTATGATAAGCTCCGTCACTCTAAGTCATTTCCAAGTACGTCTCAGCCACCACTAGGTGAGATGATTGAACTTTACCAACGCCTTTCGGATGAGGGCTATGAAGCGGTCATCAGCATTCATTTAGCTAGTACCATTTCTGGTTTTGTTAATTCACTAAATAACATCGCTGGGTCAATCGATGGCATTAAGGTGTATCCATATGATTCACAAATTACCGTTAAATTAATGGGCTACTTAGTTATTGCCGCTGCTAGAATGGCAAAGGCAGGGACCTATACGCCAGAAGAAATTATGACCCGGTTAGACGAAATTCGTAAAACCATCGGTGAATATTTCATTGTCGATGATTTGCAAAACCTCGTTCGGGGTGGCCGGTTATCAAACGCATCCGCTTTTATTGGGAGTGTCCTGAAAATCAAGCCGCTTTTAACGTTTGATGATACCTCCCACGAAATCGTGGCCTTTGAAAAGGTCCGGTCCCGCAAAAAAGCTCTATTACGCGTGGAAACTCTCTTTTCTGAGGTGGTTAAAAACGTTGATTATCCGCTCCGTGCCATTGTAATTAATGCTAATGATCCTGATGGGGGAGCCCAGTGGACTAAGAAAATTTCCGCAATGTATCCTGATTTACCCATTGAACAGGGCGAGTTTGGTCCCGTAATTGGAACACATTTAGGGGAAAAAGCATTGGCGCTGGCTTGGATGATTGATATCGACAGAATATAAATGGCTCTAAATCAAATAGTGTTAATGAAAGTTAATTTAGAAAAACAGTTCATTTTTGAACTGTTTTCTTTTTTCTGGGCGTAGCATAAATTCAATCTGAATCCGATTGTTATGCGCAAAAAGGGTGTTGATGAATTTCTTCATCAACACCAAATATTGTAGATCCAAAATAGAGCGCGACAATTCGATAGGTAGATGCTCAATCGTTTATGCGATTGGGCTATTTTTGTACGCAAAATAAAAGCGCAGCATAATTGCTCCGCTTAGTTTTGACGCAATTTCTTTTCCGCGATGTCTTCCGTTAAAGTTTTTGAGAAATTAAGCTTCATTTTCTTACCAGCTTTATCGGCCAACTCGGGAATAGTTAGAGTTTTTTTCACTGTTTTCTGATCGTCGATATAGTTGGTTACGTTAACGGTGACCATCGAAATGAATGATTTATCCTTATCATAAGTCAATTGGAAGTCAGGATCATCCTTAAAGGGATTGTTACCTTCCAGTGATAAGTCATTGATGGAAGTTGGCGTTGGGATATCTTGGTCATCTTCAATATAACTGGCAACCATTCCACCTAACCAGTCAGAAGCCATAAACATGGCGTCCGAGATACTATCACCTTGAGTGGCTGAGTTTTTAAAATCAGGAAAATGGACGAAGTAGGGAACTGATTCACTAGCGTCGTAGTAGAACATGGCAGGATAACTAACAAGCATGGTTCATTCCTCCTTTGATATGCCAAAGAAGCTTGACTATAACAGTCCAGCTTCTTTTCTGATACCACGTTCGGTGTATTTGTTAAGTTCACCGTGTGGCACAGTAATGGGTCGCTCGCCGGGCTTTTCCATTTTGATATAGGATCCCCTTGCCTCCGGTTGTTTTTATCCAACCGTTGGCTGTTAGCAACTTCACCATGGCTTTTTGCGTCATTGGCATGTGCACAAAAAATAATATTGGGAGGGGTGCCCAAAGGATATGATTTACAGTAAGTTTGGCTATGAACCAAGAGCGTTCGTTAACGCGGATGCACGGTTGGAGAAGTGGCTAAAGGATAAAAAGAAAAAAGAGTCCACGAAAAAGACTGCTAATCTGTATAATCGAAGTATTGATTTTACGGAGGTTAGAGATATTGAAACGAGACCGAGGAGAACTAGTAAGCGTATTAACACTTGGAATATTAGTAGGAATTGGACTGACGATTACACATTATGTGACATATAAAAAGGCCAATGGTATTGGAGATCTAGGAACATGGATCGGATCGATTGGTACAGTTATTGCTTTATTATTGGTTGTTTGGCAAGTTAAAGAATCAGAGGAAACGCTGCGACATCAAAATGAATTAACACGGGCACGAGAAATCGAAGATCATCGACCTCATTTGAAACTCAATATTGTAACATTAAAGGGTGATGCTAATTTAACTAATTATTGGATTCCGATTATGGAAAATAACGAGGACGAAACCCTATCGAAAAAAATTAAAAATGATCCTGTCGGAACTTCTTTTATTAGTGTCACAGACGTTCTGGGCAAACCGATAATTGATTTATCGTTTTACTGCGAATATTGTTTGGTAACCAAATCTGAGACATTCCCTGATATGTTTTGGACGCCGGAATCTGAAGAACAGCATCATAAAAAATTTATATTAGGTCCGTTAAAGAAAGGTCAGGATTTATATATTGCTCCCCCAACAACGTATCTAAAAAATAATAATGGAATTAACGTTGGGAATGGCAAAGACATGGATAATACTTATTATTCTAGGATTGTCTTGAAGTTTACTACGGATAAAGGCGAAACAGGCTTTGCAGAAGCAATTAATAGTGATTCATTCTTTACGAATGGTGAGGGATTATTGGAAAAATTGACCTATTATTTTATCCAGGGGGATGCCTTAACGAAGGCCTATGGATCTGATACTATGATTCGACAAGATAACAAAAAAGTTAATGATTTAGAAAATTTATTCATAAGATCAGACGCTTAGGCGTCTTTTTATTTTGCCCAATTGGAGGTGTAGGTGATATGTAATGAAAAAAGTAGTCGGACGGGATGAACGAGATTATATAGCGGGGATGAAGTACAAGGATATTTCCACTAAGTATAATATTCCACTTAACACATTAAAATCTTGGATGCGTTGCTATGATTGGCAACGTGGTTCTAAGAAAAAGACGCAACTGAAGGCAAGGGGCGCACCTATTGAAAGGGTGCACCCCCAAATGTTATCCAAGAACTTGAAGACTCGACGCTTACGGAAAAGCAAAAACTCTTTTGTTTATATTACTTACAACGTTTCAATGCTACCTGGGCTTACCAAAAGGCTTGTCAAGTTGACCAACGAACGGCTGAGATAGCTGAGAACCGCTTGCTAAGAAATGTTGAAGTGAAAGAGGAACTCGATGCACTCAAACAACAGCAGACTGCTGATCTATATCTAGATACCAATGATATCCTCAAAGAGTACGTAAAGCAAGCCACCGCGTCCTTTGGGGATGTTTTAGATTACAAAGTTTATGAAGAGGTACTGACCGATGAAGAAAGGACGCCTTCTGGACACTGATGATAATCCCATTAAGTGGCATCAAGCAAATACATTTGTGAAACCCAGTGGTGATACCTTCCTTGCGCTAATCTCTGACGGTTCAGTGCGTACAGGTAAGATGTTAATTATGTCTTATGATATATGTAACCATCAGCGGTTCAGTATTACAGGTGAAACCATTGATTTTCTGCATCGAAACGTTATCCGGTTATTGGTTACAATGTCAGAAGGGGTGAAGGATATAACGTCAGAGATTCTCGAATTGGGATTTTTTACGTGCTATTTATAGGCACTAAGTTGGGCCTTGCGAATATCTAGTAGTGTCTGAAATTCATCTAGTTCATCTGTGGGTTTTCACGTACAATAAAGTATACTTAAAGCCTGATATAAAGGGGTTAAGATTGCATTTCTTTTGCAACTTATTTCCTTTATAAGCGTAAAGCAGAGGCAAACAAAAACCACCAAATAGTAGGCCGTTCCGCATTAAGTAACTGCACCCCAGGCTAGTCAAATTCTAGATTTTAAGTATAAAAAGGGTTTCTTAACCCGAGAAACGACTTATACTAGCTCTGAAAGGCCATCATCTTGAATGATTGATATCGATTCAGTCAGGCTGAAAAAGACTCAAACGCGATCAAATCACGTTTGAGTCTTTTTGTATGGTTATATAATTGCTAGAAAGGACTGCTTTTGGGGTACAAAATTAACCTCTCAAATAAAGTCAATCCGTAAGTTGCTGTTAGAGTGGGAGACTTTAGTAGTTGTTTAAAAAAGTTGCGACCATACCGGCAACAAAGATGAAGTATAGAATAATCCCAACAATGACTAATAGAAATTTAACTAATCCAGCACGACTCCAGGTAGCTTGAACTTGTTTAAAAGTATCGATGCTATCGTAGTTACCCTTTTGCCAAGCCCATTCGTTACCTTTAAAGCCGGTGACAAAAATCCAAACGATGTTAAAAACAGGAATTAGATTGAGTAATGGAAGATACGTTTTATTTCCAATTCCCCAAATCCAACTAAACATAAAGGCGCCCCAGTTCCATCCCTTAATTTCTTGTGGTGTTACCTTGCTATTTTCTTGCATGTCTTCTCTCCAATGAATATGTAATATGTTTCAATTCCCACCAGCAGAATCGAACTGCTATGGGGTCACCAGACGTGGGATTGCGTTACTTCCTAACCAGGAACCGTTTTATATGGCACCTGGCTTTATTTTAAAGGGCGGTGTTACTAGGTGTAATAAAACCGCGACTGATTAGAATATCACGGGAAGCAGTATCGGCAGGTTGCCATCCGCTAGAGATAAGATCATTGATATATAATTTGTTGTAAATAAAAGCAAAAATAAGATTGATAAAGCCTGATCCAATCCCAAAGCTCCAGACTCCTAAAACTAAATCAGTAATTAAAATAATCGCAAACCACTTCCAGTCGCCCCGAAAAACGGCTGGCCAAAAGCCCCAGAAAAAGGTTGTCCATGAAAAGCCAACTTTACATTGCTTAACCTGGTTAGTAACGGGGTTTTTCATATTAATCATCATGGTACGGCGTTCCTCCCAAATATCGTTTTCAGCTTTTATCGTCGTCAGGTTTGGACGTAAGAAACGGTAAACCAATAACGTTTATAAAAATAAATCCAATTCATCTTAATATTAATTATAAATTGTGACTATTCAATCATAGCGCTAACTATATAAGATTACCATATGTATTTATAATTTGATTACGGTTTATTTAAATTAGTAAAACTACCTAGGTTATTCTTTGAGGAATTTAAGGTCAATCTGGAAAAATTAGGATCTGGTTAATAATGGCTGTTAATCTGGATTTTTGGCCGCAAAACTAAGGATTTATGTTAGAATGATCGATGTAATAAAATTTACGGAGTAGAACGTAAAGCGTTAAGTGCTGGTGGAACGCAATGTGAACGCCAGACGAAGGATTTTTCCGCGATTTTACGTTCGCATTGGCCGCAGGAATGTGGACAACTCCATTTAGGAGATGTTGTCTTATGAAAACACTTGCATTTGGACCACGCAAGCTGTCAACGCTACAGGTAGTCACATTAGGGATCTTAATGGCTGCCCAATTAATATTGAGCCGGCTAACAATTGGCAACCAGTATTTACGGTTCAGTTTTACCTTTCTAGTGGTTGCACTAATGGCCGAGTGGTTTGGCCCGTTTTGGGCGGCAATTGCGGCTGGCCTGGTTGATATTATTGGTACCGTCATGATGGGCGGCCAGTATTTCATTGGGTTTACCATCTCAGCCGTTGTTGCGGCGCTTATTTATGGGGTTGCCTTCTACGGGCGGAACCATGTTGGTTGGAGCCGGATCATTGTTGCCCAATTAGTGATTGCCGTTTTTGTTAACGCGGGGTTGAACACGCTTTGGTTGTATTTAATGTACCAAACACCAATTTGGGCCATTTTGCCAACCCGACTGCTTAAGGAAATTCTGATGACCCCCATTCAAATTATTTTGATTTACCTCTTGCTGAATAATCAAATTGTTCAATCGCTAAAAAATCGTCTTTAAGTTTTTACCGTCAGCAGCAAAGGCCGCTGACGTTTTTTTATGACGAAATTTACTGAAAGTTGTGTGTCACTTATGCAGAAACTGATTGATTTGTATCATAAATACGAAACGATTATCCTTTACTTGTTCTGGGGTGGGGTAACGACGCTAGTTGATATTGTGGCTTTTGTTGGCCTGCACTCGGGTCTTCACTGGAACTATCAGGTGGCTAATACCATTGCTTGGTTCTTATCCGTTTTAGTGGCCTATTTAACGAATAAGGTTTGGGTCTTTGGTTCCCACTACACGACCCCCAGAGCACTTTTAGTTGAGGCGGCTAAGTTCTTCTTTTACCGGGGCCTAACGTTAATCCTTGATGATTTCATCATGTGGGTTGGGATTTCCGTATTGGACGGAAATTCATTGGTCGTTAAGTTAATTGATCAGATTATCATCGTCGTTGCTAACTACGTCTTTAGTAAGTGGTTAATTTTTAAGGAGACGGAAACCATTAAAAAGTAAGTCGTTGACGGATTCTTAGGATTTTTTTGAAAAAGCGGTTATAATCAACTCAAATCTATCAGGAGGCGGCAACCGTGATTCATAACCCACACTACGTCAAATCGGCCCATTCACTGCAAGCGGAATGCTATTGTATTTGGGGACCTTGGACGACCCTTATTTTAATATGCGGGATGGGTTCGATTGCGGTTGCTCAATTTGCTTGGTGGCAAATGGTTTTGGAATGTATTAGCGTTCCAATCTTTATCGGCATGCTAAGTATTTACCTCTCCGAAAGTGCTGAACACTTTGGCGTGCGGGACCTCACTCAATTATTATTATTTGCGGCTGCCTTTATCGCCGTCACGGCGGGGTTATTCCGGTCTGGATTCGTTAGTCCCGTGATTTTGACGCCCCAGCACGGATGGCAGATGGGGTTACTTTTAGTTTTTGGTATTTTAATTAATCCCTTCTTTGAAACCGTGCTGTTCCATTATTATCTACAGGGCCGCCTTTTTCCGTACTTCTTTACTAAGCTTGGCCTTTCACGACACGCCTGCCTAGTCAGTTGTATTGGGTTAACGACCTTGTTATACATGACTTATTTAAGCTGGCACCCTGAATTACCTATGTTTTCGGCCGGCGCTTTTTGGACATTAAGTCCCGTCATCCTCTTTAGCTTGTTATATGCTAGAACCCAAAATAACTTTTGGGCGGTATGGGGGATGCGTGTAATAGTCAATTTAGCACTTCTTGCCGTCATGTAAACCTGGTTTAGTCGTTAAGATGCTACGGGTAAAAACCAAATCATTCCACTACTAAATAACGGGATGCCTCCTATGTGGAAGGCATCCCGTTATTTAGTGTTACATTTTATCCAGACCCTTGCGTTGTTCGTCGTCAATAATATGGGTGTAGAGTCCTGTGGCAGTTGTCGTATTCTGCCCAAGCTGGGTAGCGACCAATTGCTCATTCTTAGTTGCTAGATATAGCTTAGAGGCTAGGGTGTGCCGGAGTTTGTGGGGTGTCACCCGAACCTTAAAGGCAGCCGAATATTTACTAACCATTTTTTCAATGGAGCTGGAGGTCATTCGGGATCCCTTTCCCCGGTAGGTTGTTAGAAATAAAGCTTTTTCGGTTGATTGGGGGTGGTATAAGGTCTCCCGTTGCTCCATATACGCTTGAATGAAGGGGAGCGTCCAAGGAGCAATTGGAACGGTATCGCGCATCCCACCTTTTCGTGTGACACCAAGGGTTGCAACCTTAAGATTTAGCTGGTCAACATTGGCGTTCGCTGCTTCGGATACCCGGATTCCACTCCCTAGTAAAAGGGCGTTAATCGCTAAATCGCGGAGTTTATCACGTTTAAAATAACGCATTTGGGTTGGTGACAGGGTCGTTTCATACGTCCGATCAATATAGTCCAAATAGTCATGGTCATCTGTCCCCAGCATGAGTTCGGATTTGATATTGGCTGCCCGGGTTGCGTAAGTTTCGTTATCCCGAACTAAATGAACCTTGCGCATCACATTACGGTAAAAATAGGGTTCGCCGTCCGAGTTTTCGGTATCCTCCGTGAGGTACTTAAAGAGAGAGGAAAGTGCATTTAGGGATCGGTTAATGGATCGACGCGATAGGGATCGACCATTTTCCTTGGTTCGGTTCAATAAGTACGATTTATATAACTCAATATCTTCTTTTTTTAAGTGTTCAAGCGTTTCTAAGGTAACATCGCAATATTTTTTGACAGGGGTGACACCCTCCTGGATTAACCATTCAAAGAAGCGACGGTATTCCGTTAAATACTGGTAAAGCGTTGCTGGAGATAATGGAACGGTGGCCTTAGCCTGATAGTATTCCTGAATATACCAGGGGGAAGACACGAGCTCCCGGTCAATTAAGTTTAAGTAGTCGCTTTTTTGCAACTCATCATCCTCCAAACATATGTTTGCTTCCTTTATTTTACCGACTTTAGCCCAGAAAAACAAGACTAGGATTTTTAGAATAACGTGTATAATTAAGGAAAAAGTCGGGAGGTTAACCATGCAGTTTAAAACAAGTGATCACGTCATGATCAAATACGATGACCTAGGGGAACGAACGGGAAGCCCCATCGTTTTGTTGTCGGGGATTGGGGCAAATCGAGTTGTCTTTTCACCTACCGTTCAGGCATTAACGGCCGCTGGATACCGGGTTATTAACATCGATGCGCGTAATCAGGGGGAGTCGCAGCGAACGGGGAGGGGGCAGCGCATGAGTCGGCACGCCCTAGACGTTCAAGAGTTAATGACGGCGCTCAAACTAGACCGTCCCGTCCTAATCGGTAATTCCATGGGGGCCTCAACGATTTTTGCCCTAATTAGTCTCGTTGGCCAAGCTCACGTTCGGGGAGTTGTTGATATTGATCAAACGCCTAAAATGATAGCTGATCAATCGTGGCCATTTGGGTTTAAAGAGTTGGGCTGGGATAGTTTTCCCGGTTACTTGAGGTTTCCGCTAGGGAAGGCAACGGCACATCAAATCAATTCCACTTTATTTGCCGGAATGAAGCAGCAGGCGGCTGAAAATCCCTATAATCCAGACACGAACTATGATTTGCTGGTTGACCACGCCTTTCAAGACTGGCGTGACATTATTAGCGAGCTGCAGATACCGTTGTTAGTGGTCGCCGGTGGTCAATCGCCGTACTACGATTCCGATTTTGCCGAAGTGACGGCGAGGTTAGCAGAACATGGTTCGTCGGTTGTGATTCCCGAGGCGGGCCACTTGGTGATGGCCGAACAGCCTGAACAATTTAACCAGGTGCTCCTAGACTTTTTGGCTCAACTGGCTAATGAATGATAAAAATAAAAAAAGTCGCTGCGTTTACTATTTTTTAGTAAACGCAGCGATTTTTTGCTGTAATTAGCATCTTATAGCTGTAATTAAAGTCAGTTGCTTAGTGATGGAATCAATTAAGAACGTTTGTGACTCTCGTGGCCACCTTTTTCACCAATTTCATGGTAAAATTCTGATCCATGAGTTTGGGCGGTAGTTTCGCCGCCTTCGTGACCAATGTCCTGGTAAAATTCCTTACCGTGACGTTGTGATGTAACTTCTCCACCCTTGTGACCTGCTTCTTGACGAGACATCTTCTTGTTTTCTGCCATATCTAATTACCTCCCTTAGAATCAAACGAATAACATTCGGTTGAACAGCTATAAGATGATTCATAGTATAATCCGATTTGGGATTGAAGTAAAAAATAATGACTCATTAGTAAAATATTTTTTAAGTCGAAACTATTGTAAAAATAGGGTTAAATTTGCAATGTTTATAAACATCATTTTAAAATAATGCAAAATAGACGCCAAATTTTAAAAAATATTGAAAAAGTGGATGAAGTAGCCTATACTTTTTGTGAAATGAGAAACATATCGGGTCGGTTTTAGCGCTCGTTAAAATAGAAAATATTGGAGGTACCTAAATGACACATAAAAAGGTAATTTTAGCCGGCGATGGCGCGGTTGGTTCCAGTTTCGCGTTTTCGGCGATTCAACAACACCTGGTCGATGAACTCGTGATCGTTGACACAAAGCCTGGTAAGAGTAACGGCGATTCATTGGATCTTGAAGACGTGACCGCCTTTAACGGTAACGTTGATGTACACGGTGGATCATATTCCGAGGCAAGCGACGCAGATATTGCGGTAATCACCGCGGGTGTCCCACGTAAACCCGGGGAAAGCCGGTTAGACCTGGTTAATAAAAATATGACGATTCTCAAGGCGATTGTTGAACCAATCGTTCAGAGTGGTTTTCACGGGATCTTTTTAGTATCGGCCAACCCGGTTGACGTCTTAACGACTGCCACGGCCAAACTTTCTGGGTTTCCAAAGAATCGAATTATCGGAACGGGAACCTCACTGGATAGTGCCAGATTGCAAGTTGCGCTGGCCCATACGTTAGGGGTAAGCGTCCTAGAGGTGAACGCCTACGTGCTTGGCGAACATGGTGATAGTGAATTTGCTGCGTATGATGAAGCAACCGTTAAGGACCAACCGCTTCGAAAGTATGCGGTGGATCACGGGATCACTAATGCTGATCTAGATCAAATTGAAGCTGACGTGCGGACCAAGGGCGGCCAAATCATTAGTCAAAAGGGGGCCACTTTCTATGGGGTTGCCACCAGCTTAGCCACGTTAACTAAGGCCATTTTTAATAATGAGAACTTGGTCCTTTCCGTAGGCACTGCACTCGACGGTGAATACGGGATTTCCGGGGTCTACTGTGGGTCGCCAGCTATCATTAACCGAAATGGGGCTACCACCTTAACGATGCCACTTTCGGATTCAGAATTAGAGAAAATGCAGAACTCAGCGGCAATGCTCAAACAAATTGTTGAGCAGGCCGCTATCTAAAGTAGGGAGAGAACATCATGACTCTTGCAAAATTTCAATGGAAAAAATGGGCCTGGCCAATTTTAATTGGGCTCATTATTTGGGCGTGTACCCCAATCCGACCGGAAGGGATTGCTTTAAACGCTTGGTACATGCTGGCAATTTTCGTTGCAACAATTGTAGGTTGTATTACGCAGCCGCTACCCATCGCGGGGGTAACCATTGTTGGTTTCTCGCTAATGGTCTTAGCTGGTATTACGACCATGGACGAAGGGGCGGAAGCCTTTGGTAATAATACCGTTTGGATGATTGTGGCCGCGTACTTTATGTCCCGAGGATTTATTAAAACGGGACTGGGCAGTCGGATTGCTTACCTTTTCATTAAATGGTTTGGCCGGAAAACAACGGGCTTAGCCTATTCATTAATGGCAGTTGACTTTGTGACCGCTCCTGCAACGCCAAGTAGTACCGCCCGGGTTGGGGGAATCGTTTTCCCCATCATGGAATCCTTAGCTAACGCCTTTGATTCTCACCCAAATGATCAGGCGTCCTCACGTAAACTAGGCGCCTACCTCTCTTTTATTGCCTTTCATAGTGATATTATTGCGGCAGCCACCTTTATGACGGCTATGGCTCCCAATGTGTTAGCCGTTTCGATGGCGGGCCAACGGGGAATTCATATTTCATGGATGGAATGGTTAATCGCCGCAATTGTTCCAGCAATCATTAGTATTATTGTTATTCCGTGGTTAATCTACAAGATGTATCCACCAGAAATTAAGGAGACGCCCAACGCTAAGGCTTGGGCCGAGGATCAGTTAAAGACACAGGGAAAAATGAGTACGGCCGAAAAAATCATGGCTGGGGTCTTTGTGGTCGCCCTCGTCCTGTGGATGACCTCCAGTCTAACGGGAATGGATGCCACCTTAGTCGCTTTCTTAGCGGTTTCGGCGTTACTCGTAACGGGTGTTCTGGATGTAAGTGATATTTTACACGAGACCGGAGCGTGGAGTACGTTGATTTGGTTTTCAGTGCTAATTTTTATGGCAAACGAATTAAATAAATTAGGCTTAATTACATGGTTATCTAACGCAATGGGGAGTGCCTTGAAGGGGTATAACTGGGCTATTGTGTTCGTGATTGTTATCCTCTTCTACTTCTACAGTCACTACTTATTTGCGAGCGGAACAGCTCACGTGACGGCCATGTACCCAGCCTTGCTCGCTATTTTACTATCTGCCGGAACTCCCGGATCTTTAGCCGCAATGGCGTTAGCTTTTACGGGAAGTATCTTTGCATCAACTACCCACTACGCTAATGGCCCGGCCAGCGTATTATTTGCGGCCGGTTACGTCAAACAATCGGATTGGTGGCGAATGAACGCCATTTTAGGCCCCGTTTACCTGATCATTTGGATCGGAATTGGTGGTCTATGGATGAAACTGATCGGAATGTGGTAAAACTTAAAGGTTCGCTTCACTAAACAAACTCCCTCACTCGATGACTCGGGTGGGGGAGTTTGTTAGTCTAGCTATCCGGAAAGATTGTGGCTGTTCAATACTTATAATTATTTCGGTAGTCATTTTTAGGGGAGGTTGGCCAACTGGCGTCAAGACGTCACTTCTTGTCATGAGTAATCTACCATGCTATAATAACCGTAATCGAAATTAAAAGAACGAAGCCATTGCACTGGCTCCGTTCCGTCGCGAGTTTCGGTTATTGGGTGGCTAACCGTTGTGGTTAGCTTTTTTTATTATCGCGTAAGCTTTGGCAAAGCCAATTGCGGCGCGCGACAATACTAGCAATGTCCATGCTAGGTAAATGCCCATTCACCTCTTTTATTAAACATGTTCTCGCCCCCTTATTCGCGATTGGGAAGGCTAAACCGTTTAATAAACTCGCTCTCGCCATGCTTGGGTAGCTACTCCCTTGGTTGACGATAGGTATATCATATCGAATTAATCATTGATAATGCAAGGCTGGGATTTAAAATGATAAATCATCCCAAGAAGATTTGAAAGGGCCAAATAAAAAACCGTTCAGATTAGGAATTTCCTAATACTGAGCGGTTTTTATTCGGTCTGGTTGGCTTCCATTAGAATTCGATTGGCTACGGCCTCATCCATAATGGCATCCGTTAGCAGGCCGCCACGTAACGCTCCCAGAGCGGCACGACTCTTAAACTTGCTCTTAATGACTCCTAGTCGACGTGGGACCGCCATAATGGTATTCATGTCTACGCCTAACACCTTATCGTCATTTTGATTCAGAAGCGTGCCGTTAATATCATATGGCCGTCCATAGAGCATTCCCACGATTTCATTCGGATCGATACCCGGAAAAATTGCTGACTTATTATTGCGCCATGCGCTGATGGAGTCAACCGAAGCAAGTGTTCCAATCCCCGTTAGAATACAATCCATTCGGGAGGCCACACTAAACGTCGGGGCAACTGCGGGTTCCTGCTGGAGGAGTTGGCGACCCTCATCATTAACCATATAGAGGGGCCCAACCATAGTCACGTAGTGGGCGTTAAACTTTGAAGCGGCCTTCTCAACCATTCGCATGGAACCCGCTAATGAGTTATACCGCATGTTTTCACCCATAAACTGCGTAAAAGTGAGATCATCCCGAACGGTACTTCGGCAGTGATCAATCATATCAAAAACGGTTGCGCCCCAAGCCAAACCAACGATATGGCTTTCTTCAATCAGGAGTTGGGCCTGTCCCGCCGCAAATTGAATCACGTTTTCGGCGTTATGATTTGGATTGTCAGCATCCTTTAAGATGTAAATATTAGGGACCGGAAACTGTTTTTTAAGCGAAGCCTCTAATTCATAGTTCCGGGCAAGGGGGGCATTAATTTTAATGTCAACCAAGCCCGTTTCCATTGCTTCATCTAACCCCTTGGTAATTAAATAGCGGCTTAGGTGATACTTCTTTGAGAGATCCGCAATTGACATATGGGATAGATAAAAATCCTGGGCGATTAGCGCCTGCTGCTTACGCTGTTCAATATTCTCCATGGGAACCTCCATTGTTTGATGTTGCCTTTAATTATAGCATAAGCTGGATTTTTTATAATGTTTAAAAATAGTAACTTTATTTTTGAAAAATCAAAAATATTAATCGACAATATTAAAAATATAACTTTAATTTTACAATTTTAAAAAATAGCGCTATAATCAACGGTGCAAAACGATTCGTGAATAAAGGTACAAGTTTGTACGAAAGTGGGGTGACTAACGGTGGCCGGTCAAGTTGTCGATCTATATTTAAATCAGGAGGGGACCTTTAATGAATGGCAAACCTTCCTACAATCCTTAGGGATTTCAAATTTTTCAACTACGGAGACCAGCGTTATTGATGAAACGGTCGGAATTTTTGATGGGGATCGGTTAGTGGCGACCGGATCGGTTTCTAATAACGTTCTAAAGTATATTGGGGTCTGCAATCAAAACCAAACGCAGGGAACCTACTTTAATATGATTGTCACCGAACTACTCGCGCGATTAGCTCAACGGGGAATCTTTCATGTTTTTGTCTTCACTAAGCCCCAATATTCGCAGAGCTTTCAACACCTTGGATTTTCTGAGTTGGCCCAATCAGCTGACGGCGCCCTACTCGAAACAGGGGACGTCACGATTCAGACATACTTAGATACCATTCCCCAACTACCGGGTCAAAGCATTGCTGGGATTGTCATGAATGCCAATCCATTTACGCGGGGGCACCGGTACCTCGTTGAACGGGCGGCCGAAGAAGCAGACGCCGTTTACGTCTTTGTGGTCAATACGGATTCCTCGCTATTTACCACCGAAGAGCGGGTGGGACTCGTAACTGCGGGATTGGCTGACCTTAACAACGTGCTAGTGGTCAGCGGGGGGGATTACATGGTGAGTTACGCCACCTTCCCGGCGTACTTCTTAACCAGTCCCGAAAAAGAGATTACTTATCAAACAACTTTAGATGCCCGAATCTTTAAGAACTGGGTTGCAAAGGAACGGCACATTACTACCCGGTACGTTGGTAGTGAACCACGATCCCGGACGACCGCTATCTACAATTCCGTTTTGCAGCGGGAACTCCCACCGGAAGTAGCAGTAAAGGTTATCGAACGACGTAGCGCTAACCATGATGTTATTTCCGCCCGAACCGTTCGTGAAATGATTGCGGCTGACGATTTAACCCACCTCGCGGTATTGGTTCCAGATACCACTGCCAAGTACATTCAGGAGCATTTAACCGACCTTCAGAAACGAATTAAGAAAGGAATGAAGATTGATGGAAATTAAAAAAACGGCACTCGCCGGAACGTTAGAATCCTCAGACATTCAAATTATGCTCAGTAAGGGAACAAATGGCATTCAAATTGACCTTGATTCAGAAGTAGCCAAAAGTTTTGGTGATGACATTCGCCGGGTCATTACGACCGTTTTAACGGATTTCAACATTACCGATGTTAACGTTAAGGCCGTTGATAAGGGCGCTCTAGACTGTGTCATTAAGGCGCGAACAATTGCCGCAGCCCAACGCGCCCTAGATACGGTCAACGAGCCAGCATGGGAGGTTCTATAATGACGGAAAGTAAGGAACGATTACGCCGTACAATGATGTTTGTTCCGGGTAATAACCCCGGCATGGTAAAGGACGCCGGAATTTACGGGGCGGATTCCATCATGTTTGACTTAGAGGATGCGGTCTCCATGACGGAAAAGGATGCGGCTCGGGATCTGGTTTTTGAGGCGCTCCACACCGTTGACTACGGGGATGCCGAACTGGTTGTCCGAATTAACGGACTCGATACCCCGTACTATCAAAATGACATTAAGGCCATGGTCAAGGCTGGGATTGATGTTATTCGGCTGCCTAAGACGGAGTCAGCTGAGATGATTCAGCAATTAGAGGCTGAAGTTGTCAAGGCCGAAGAACAATTTAACCTTCCAGTAGGGTCAACGCACTTGATGGCCGCCATTGAAAGTGCCAAGGGTGTTTTAAACGCGCCGGAAATTGCTGCCGCATCCGACCGCATGATTGGAATTGCTCTATCAGCGGAAGACTATACGACGGATATGAAGACCCACCGTTACAAGGACGGGCGTGAACTTGAATTTGCCCGGAATATGGTCCTGCACGCCGCCCGAGCAGCGGGAATTGCTGCCTTTGATACGGTATTTACTAATATGGATGACGTTGATGGGTTTAAGCGTGAAACGGAATACATCCACCAGTTAGGCTATGATGGGAAATCCTTAGTTAATCCACGACAGATTCCGATGGTTAACGCCATTTATGCACCAAGCAAAAAGGAGATCAAGGACGCCCAAAACGTGATTGCTGCCATTGAGGCCGCCCATCAAAAGGGGTCTGGCGTTATCTCCATGAACGGTCAGATGGTTGATCGGCCGGTTGTATTACGGGCCGAACGCGTGATGCGGTTAGCCAAGGCTTCACATTTAGTGGATCAGGAGGGAAACTACATTGAAAAATAGTTTAAACCGGGAACTACCCGATCAGATTATGTCCGACTTAAATTATCGGCCGTTTGAATCAACTGAGATTGGCCACCCGGAAATCCAACGGACGGCACCCGTTGTCCGGGTAACAACCGGAAATGACAAGGTGACCGATGATTTAGAAGCCGTCGTAAAAAATAACGTTCACGATGGAATGACCATTTCGTTTCACCACCACTTCCGGGAAGGCGACTTTGTCTTTAACCGGGTAATGGGCATTATTATGGACTTAGGAATTAAGGATCTTACCTTAGCGCCTTCATCCTTAACAAACGTGATGAATGATACGGTCGTTAAGGCCATCAATAGCGGAACGGTAACTCACATTACCAGTTCAGGGATGCGAGGCAGTCTTGGGGATGCCGTTTCTCACGGTGCCCTAAAGGCTCCCGTCATCTTCCGTTCCCACGGTGGACGAGCTCGGGCCATTGAAAATGGTGACATTAAGATTGACGTCGCCTTCTTAGGGGTTCCGAACGCCGATCGGCTAGGAAATGCTAACGGGATGTATGGGGACGCAGTATTCGGGTCACTCGGTTACGCCCTAATGGATGCGCAATATGCGAATAAGGTTGTTTTATTAACGGATAACCTCGTTAGCTATCCTAATACCCCAGCCTCCATTAAGCAGACTCAGGTTGACTACGTTGTTGAGGTTGACAAAGTTGGGGATCCCGATAAAATTGGTTCGGGTGCAACTCGGTTCACTAAGGATCCAAAGGAACTTAAAATTGCCGAAATGGTTAACAGTGTGATTACTAATTCCCAGTACTTTCAGGATGGTTTCTCGTTTCAAACCGGTTCGGGTGGGGCAGCGTTAGCGGTAACCCGTTACTTAAAGGAATCCATGGTTGAAAATCATATCAAGGCTTCCTTCACCTTAGGCGGGATTACCTCACCAATGATTGATCTGTTAAAGGAAGGCCTAGTGGATAAGGTAATGGACGTCCAAGACTTCGATAAAGGCGCGGCCTCATCAATGGCGGATAATAAAAATCAACAGGAAATTGATGCTTCTTGGTACGCTGATCCCGATAATAAAGGGGCCATGGTTGATCAGTTAGATGTCGTTATCCTAAGTGCCCTTGAAGTTGATACGAACTTCAACGTGAACGTGATGACAGGGTCAGATGGTGTCATTCGTGGCGCAGTCGGAGGCCACCAAGATGCGGCGACCGCCAAACTCACCATTATCTGTTCCCCGTTGGTCCGGGGACGGAATGCCACCGTGGTTAAGGATGTCGCAACGGTTGTTACCCCAGGTGATTCCGTTGACGTTGTCGTTACCGAACGAGGGATTGCAGTTAACCCTAAACGGCAGGACCTCATTGATCGGTTTAACCAAGTTCCCGGTATGAAATTGGTGTCAATTGCTGATTTACAAGCTGAGGCAGAAAAAATTGTGGGGGAACCTAAACCCCTTGAATATACCGATCGGACTGTCGCATTAGTTGAGTACCGCGACGGTACAATTATTGATCAAATCAAAGAAGTAAAGGATTAAGTGATTGCCCCCAAACCGCTGCCTTGGCAGATCGTTTGGGGGCTTTCCCTTATTTTAAAAAACGTAGATGATGGTGGCATTCAAAAAAGGTGAGAAAAATATGAAATCAATTTTTATCAGGGGTAAACCCCAAGAGATTACCCAGGTTTTGACAAATAAGGATGCCCGGGCGGCCTATCAAGGCTCTCTTATGACCTGTTACCCGTCGAACGTTATCATTGCGGTTAAATTAAACGTTCCAGGACCCATAAAAAATAATGTCGAGCTAAGCCGATTATTTGATCAAGGCTTGGGGGACCTCTTAAGCGACTTGGCTAGGCTCAACCCCGTTAAAATTGCAATTTGGGATCGACCAACTGGCAAGGAGGCCTTTATTCGGCTAACGAAAGGAACCCTAAGGGAGGCCAAAACGCTGGGGGTTCACTTTGAGGATCGAGCTTCACTTGGGCGGCTCTTTGACGTTGACATCATGTCCAATGGTCAGACATTGTCCCGACGCGATTTACACTTACCCGTTCGGCAGTGCTTTCTGTGCCAAAAGCCAGCTAAGGAGTGCGCTAGGAGCCGAACTCACTCTATCGCTGACCTTCAAGCGGCCATTAGCGCGTTATATTGGTCGACGATCCAAGGAGGGGGTAAAGTTTAATGGCACACCTAAATCTCGCCCAAATGGCTGTTCAATCGCTATTAGCAGAAGTGAGTGTCACGCCTAAACCCGGCCTTGTGGACCCTGTATCTCAGGGCCCACACCCGGATATGGACGTCTTTACCTTCATTAATAGTGCAACCAGTTTGGTTCCATACTTTGAAACTTGCGAAACCATTGGCCGTAACTACAAGGAAGCGGCCAGCCCAAAGCTTTTTGCGGCGATTCGTCCTGCCGGGATTCAGGCGGAGCAAACCATGTTTGCAGCAACTAATGGGGTCAATACCCATAAGGGTGCCATCTTTGCGCTCGGAATTTTAGTGACGGCTTCGGCCTATGCTGGCGATGAGGCCCAAACATCTGAGGTGATACGGGTCGTCCAGGCGATGCTTACAGGTCTCGTGGCCCATGATTTTGCCCATCTAAATGAGAAGGATCCCGCCCGTTTAACGGCTGGTGAACGCCAATACTTAAAGTACGGCAAGACCGGTAGCCGAGGTGAGGCTGAGGCTGGGTTTCCGGTTGTTTCGACCGTTAGTTTACCCTACTTACGGCAAGCTCAGGGAACAACTAACGCCTGCTTACTAGATACCTTAATGATGATTGCCTTAAACTCTGAAGATAGTAACCTGATTAAGAGGGCGGGGACGGCTGCCATTTTGCCATGGGCCCACCAGCAATTTCAGGAATATTTCAACTTAGGGGCCAGTCAAACGACAGAGGGACGGCATAAAATGCAGCAGATTTGTCAGACTTTTGATCAGAAAAAGTTGAGCCTGGGAGGGTCAGCGGACCTTTTAATTATCACGATTTTTTTAGGTAAACGTGAGGGACTCTTAGATTAACCGGAAACATCTGACTCAAGATAAGCAAACTTTAATCAAATAGGGCGACTGACCAAGTCCGATTAACGTATAATCGAACCGGCCAGTCGCCCTATTTTTATGGATCTAAACGCGTTTTACGCCCCAACGCTACGCTTTAACTGGGGACTGCTTTTTGTGAAGGATAACGTAAGCCATCAAACTGAAGAAAACCATTCCAATAACAATACCTAATCCGTTAGCCAAGACATCATTGATATCTGAGCTCCGGTTAATGAAGATTTCATGGGAGAGATAGTGCTGGGTAATTTCAATGCTAGCCCCAACAAACAGCCCGACCCCAATTTTACCAACAAGCGACATCCGGGGGAAAAATCGGGCAATTAATAGGCCCAACGGAATCGTTAGTAAGATATTTTCAAAGTAGGAGAGGGACATCGTGGTTTGAATATTAGTCAAATTCGTCCGACCGAGACCCCATGGCATGACGGAAATCTGCATTCCAGTAATGGAAAGCGGGGAGAAGAGAAGAAAAACACCTGTCATCAGGTAACCTAAACTAAGTAACTTCACGATTCGGTGTGATTTTGCCGTCGTTAGAACCGCGACGATAGCAAGGCCGAGAATAAACCAGGTCACAAGAACAACACTCCAACGCATCATCCAATCAGCTCCTTTTAAAATTGATTATTCCCACTGTAACGGATATCAACGTCATTGGGCAGACATCCGATCGGGAATTAAAGGAAGCTTAACCAACGTTACGAAGCTATAAGAAAGTCCCCCGCATTTGTTTCCATTCATCTTTCATTAAAATTAGTGTTTTAATGAAAGTAGTCCATTTATTTTCATTTCCACTAACATAAATTGGCATCAATGATCTTAGGGCCTTTGATTTGGTAATCAACCACTTAATGATAAATTCCAAACTTATAAAAGATTGGTTCAATTCATTGCGATCTCTGAAAAATACCTAATGGTTAATAGTGAAATTGGGTTGAAATAAGCTCTAAAAGCCGTCACAACGGCATTTAAGTGATTAACTGACATCAAAATAACGTCTCAATTAAGTTACTAATCAGCTTAATTTTAGTTTAATTGAACGGTGCTTGACTGACTGGTTAACCGTAAACTCAACGTTTTTATTAGTAGTTGATCACTAAACATCTTTAAACGACATCAGAATGCATTTCTCAAGCAGATTAAGTCGTTCGATCAAAATAACTGGGTTGGAACCATAAATAAAGCCAGCTCGAATTAGATATATTAATGTCGCTGGATCGGTTTAAACCTCAGTGCATGTTCAGATTAGTAAAATAAATTTAAGAATTAGCTCGTTAAAAAGCTGTGATCAAAGTACAGCACTCAAGGTCTGGTAAACCATGACTTGGATCATTGGTGATCGTCAGTTGAATTTACCGGTTTGGGAAATTGACTAATAAGGGGGAGCAAGGTTCAGACGATAATATTTAAACTATAAATTCTACTTTACATAATATATATTATTAAAAGAATAGGCAAAAACAAAATTTGCCAATACTTTGCTTTTTTTACACTTTATTGGCATCTCTCGTTATAATTGTTGTAACTAGAGTTCTCTAATTCATTCAAAGGAAGTTTTTTAATGTTAACAAAATGGCTTAAATTGATCCTCGTCATCCTATTAATTGGTGCATCAATTTCAGTGTTTTGGTTTCGCGTCTTTGGCAGCTGATTCACATTAAGGTTTCAGATACCGATAACCATTGTCTTGAAGACTCGCCAAGTCAATGACGCCAACTGGGACAATATGAACGCCTGATGGAATCCGAGCGCTATTTAACCCGTGGCTAACCATCGAATTGTGACATGCGTGGAATTCTACGGTTTTGGCCAACTCGCTAATTTGATCATTAATTGATGGAATTAAATATCCCATGATTCCATCGCCGTTGGCCACTACCACCATTTGAATGTGATGATCATCATGCTGTGCCAAATCCATTAAAACGTTAGTTACATTGCTTAAAACTTCGGGCCATTTGTTGAGCTCATCAACGTGAAAAACAATTTTAGTTTGTACCAGTACCATAACTTAAAGCCCCCTAGATCATCTAATTCAGTTAGTATAACGCAGTCGGATCCAAATAAAAAAGCTTGAGATATTAGATCTCAAGCTTTTAAGCAACACATCTATTTTTGCTGATCCTTTTGCCAGTGCTGCTTCAAGAATTGTTCACGGCCACCCATTTCTTCAATCTGGTAGCGAAGTGGATTTTTTTTGTAGAAGTCTTGGTGTTCTTCTTCGGCCGGATAAAACGGCTGAGAATCTTCGATTTGGGTCACAATCGGAGCGTCAAATTCGCCACTGGCCTGTAACGCTTTCTTAGAGGCTTCAGCTTCCTTACGTTGTTCCGGGCTGTTCACAAAAATGACGGGCCGGTAGCTGTCACCCCGGTCTTGGAACTGGCCGCTTGCATCAGTTGGGTCCGTTTGGTGCCAATAGATGTTGAGCAGATCGTTATAACTAATGATTTTAGGGTCAAACGTAATTTCAACGGCCTCAGTGTGCCCCGTCTTATGGCTCGCTACTTGTTGGTAAGTGGGATTAGGAACGTGGCCTCCGGTATAACCTGAGACGACCTTTTCAATCCCAGGCATTTGATCAAACGGCTTAACCATGCACCAAAAACAACCACCCGCAAAAATTGCAGTTTCAGACATTTTAAGTTCCCCCTTAGTTAAAAAGCTTCAAATATTGACCGTACCCTTGGGCTTCAAGCTGATCCTTAGGGATAAACCGGAGTGCAGCGGAGTTAATACAGTACCGCAGGCCCCCGTCGTCTTTAGGGCCATCATTAAAAACGTGACCCAGGTGAGAGTTGGCTTCTTGACTCCGAACTTCTTCACGGACCATTCCATGTGACGTATCCGTATCTGTCTCAACATTACCCTGATTAATAGGATGAGTAAACGATGGCCAACCACAACCTGCATCATATTTGTCGGTAGAACTAAATAATGGTTGACCACTGACAACATCAACGTAGATTCCTGGCTTATAGAAGTCATCATATTTACCACTAAATGGTCGTTCCGTAGCGGCATGCTGAGTAACTTCATATTCCTCTGGAGTTAAACGTTCACGTAACTCTTCATCTGTCTCATTATGCTTTTCTGCCATATAACTCTCCTCCTCATCATACTAACCCAAACCAGCCCCTAGCTGGTTTCTCCTAAGTTTAATCATTTGATGAAAAAAAGCAACTAAAAAGCAATGTATTCCTCCAAACGCCGGAATACATTGCTTTGCCGTCTTAAAACGCTTAGTTAGGCGTTAAAAGTTTCAGTTAATGGTGGAACTAATTGTTTCTTCCGTGAAACAACTCCTGGAAGATTAGCTTGGCCGTTATTAAGCTTCGTATTGAATGCTTTTTCAACTAGGTCTTGGTGATCACCAACAACAATTAATTCTGAATTACTATCAAGTACGTTAGTGGCTAACACGAGGAACAATTGATAATTATCACTAGCCATTTCGTCACTCATCGCTTGTTTTATCCCGTCTTCGCGGGATAAAACATCGTTTAAGTCAACGGTATTGATTTGTGCAATGCGGGTGTTAGTCCCGTTTAAATCATAAGACTTAGCATCCGTATCAATTAACTCTTTATCAGACTTAGAAGCTAGGTCAGTCCCAGCCTTCAATAAATCAATTCCGTAACTTTCCATATCAATGTCCGCAATTTGAGCTAAGAACCGGGCAATTTCCCGATCCTTATCCGTCGTTGTTGGGGACTTCAAAAGTAAGGTATCCGAAATGATGGCTGAAAGCATTAAACCGGCTAATTGAACCGGAATATCAATTTTCTCCTCAATAAACATTTCGGTAATGATGGTACTGGTACAACCAATAGCTTCGGCCCGGTAATTTAAGGGCTGAGCCGTATTAAATCCGTTAATCCGGTGGTGATCCACGACGTCCGTTACCGTAACGTCGGCTAAATCGCTCACACTTTGTTGGGGTTCGTTATGGTCCACTAACATCACTTCATCAACTTCTGGTTTAGCAGCTTTAATAATTCTTGGCATTGGTTCAGCAAAATGGTTTAATGCAAAAACCGTTTCGGCATTAGGTTCTCCCAAGGCAACTGCCTCAACGTCCTTGCCTAATTTATTTTGTAGGTATGCAAATGCCTTCGCAGCGACAATCGCATCAGTATCTGGTTTTTGGTGACCAAAAACTAATTCTTTACTCATAAGTAACCTCTCCTTTATTTAGGTTGATTTAAAAGTTGTAACCGTGAAATATAGTCTTTTTCCGCCAAATAATGATCAAATTGCAGTAAGAACCGATTTATTCGGGGAATTTCCGCCTTTTCCTTACGGTAGACAAACGCTAAGTCAAAGTGAATGTTCGGATCAAACTTAGCGGTCCAGGTATTCGGTAGATTTGTTCTACCAACCATGAAAGAGTTTGGCAAGGCTGTTGCCGTCCCCGTCTCCATCGAGAATTTCAATAGTTGATTGGGAGTCGTAAAACTCGCAACCGTTTTGGGTAAATCCTCGAGGTGGTTCTTATAAGCTTCCCGAAGGACCAAGTTGAGGTAGTAATCCGCTGGATACATTACCCAAGGTGCTTGGTTTGTGTCCTTCAGCTTAATACGTTTCCGACCGGCAAAATGGGCGTCATGGTGAATATAAAGCAAATCGTCCGAAATAATCTTGCTTGACTCATACGGCTTCCAATTTTTAATGGACCCATCGGGCAAATACATGACGGCTAAGTCAATTCGGTTATTTTCTAGGTTCTCCCAAATTTCCTTCCGCGTCAGCATATGGAAACTAATCTTAATGTCCGGTGTGTTCCGATAGGCTTGAATGGCAAAATCTTCAAAAACGGAATCTTCAATGGAGGCTAGTAATCCAATGCTAATTTCGCCTTGTGTAGCACTGGTTGAACGTTGAATTTCATCCGTTGCCTGGTTCAAAATCCCGTAAATTTGGTGGGTGGCATCCAGCATGGTATAGCCTGCATCAGATAACCGTAGCTTTTTTCCTACGGAATAAAAGAGGGGTGCCCCCACTGTTCGCTCTAATTTCTTAATTTGCTGGGTTAAAGCTGGTTGGGTAATCCCTAAGATTTGTGCAGCCTGAGTGTAATTCATTGTTTCAGCAAGTTGCAAAAAATAGGTCAATGTTTTCGATGAAAAGATCGTTTCCTGTTTTGTTTTCATTTCTTTCGCCCCTTAACTCGCTATGGTCATGATGTTTTCAAAATAACTAATCATTTATATAACCATATCCTCAAAGATATCATAAGATTAAACAGGACGAAATGCAATGAATTGTTATTATTAACCTTAACTTAATACTAAATCAATGGGTTTGATTCGGAGACTAACGGGGGTTCCCTCGGTATCCACATCAATGACGAAGCTTCCGTTAGAATAGCGGCTGCTTTCAGAATGATCAGTTGGCAAAATATCATGGGTTTTCTTCCGGGAAGTTAGGACTTCGACGGGAGAATTACCAACTAACCGAATAAAGTCAACAATCCGGTGCGGATCACGTTTGAGTTCCCGAAGAACAATAACGCCCTTTCTTGCACGGCTCGTTTCCGGAATTTCTGAAACGGCCATCCGTTTAAATGCTCCGCGCTGAGTCATTAAGGCTACGGTATCATCGTCGTGAACCAATTGCATGTTGACCACGTAATCTTCGTCCCCTAGGTTCATGGACTTGACCCCAGTCGATCGAGCGCCACTCGTTGAAACTTCTTCTAGTGGGTAACGCAAAGCTAATCCGTCGTAAGACATCAGCAATACTTGTTCAGTTGTTTCCTGATCGGCTGTGACGTAATCAATTGCGACAACTTCAGCCCCATCGGACTTTAACTTTTCGTAGGTCATGGCCTTCGACCGGTAAGATCGGCCGGGGGTAAGGTCGGCAAAACTAGTTTGTTTGATGTAACCGTCATTTGTGGCGATGACAAAGGCTCCCGTTTCATTCAGGGATTTGAAGGCGAACGTCTTTAAAATTCGTTCATCCCCGGCCAACCCAATCATCTGGGAAATATGTTCACCCGTTTCCTTCCACTTTGCATCAGCAATTTCGTGAATCGGTCGGTAGATTAAATTCCCCTTGTTGGTAAACATAAACAAGTGGTCTAGCGTGCTTAACTCTGCGGTAAAAATCGAGAAGTCTTCGTCCTTTAAACCGTTATCTTCTGGATCCGATGCGTTATAGGATCGCACACCAGACCGTTTAAGGTAGCCGTCCCGACTAACCATAACGACCACTTGTTCGTCAGGAACGGTGACCGTCGTTTTAATTTGAATTTCCGCAATTTCGTCTTGGATTTCAGTCCGGCGTGGATTGCGGTATTCTTTTGCAATCGCCTTTAATTCACGGCGTAAAACCTTCCGCAATTCCTTGGGATCCTCCAGAATTCGTTGATCCTCCTCGATTTGCTTAGCCAATGAATCATGCTCACGTTGTAATTCAGTCACGTCAGTATTCGTTAAGCGATAAAGTTGCAGGGCCACGATAGCGTCTGCTTGTCGTTCGGAGAACTCATACTGAGCAACTAAGTTATCCCGTGCATCCCGGCGATTTTTACTGGCTCGAATCGTTTTGATCACTTGGTCCAAAATGGATAGCGCCTTAATTAGCCCTTCCACAATGTGCTGTCGGTCCAATGCCTTCTTAAGGTCGTACTTGGTCCGCCGGGTGACAACGTCGCTTTGATGTTCAAGGTAGGACGTTAAAATAGTCTTTAACCCCACGTGCTCTGGCCGCATGTGGTTAATTGCCACCATGTTAAACGAATAGTTCACTTGGAGTTCCGTGTTCTTAAACAGGTAGTTCAAGATCCCGTTGGCATCCGCATCCCGTTTTAGTTCAATGGCAATCTGTAGCCCGTTACGATCCGTTTCATCCCGGACTTCAGAGATGCCCTCGACCTTCTTTAACAGGCGAATCTCATCGATCTTTTTAACTAACTGGGCCTTATTGACCTCATAGGGAACTTCAGTCACGGTAATTTGCTGTTTATTTCCGCGTAGATCGTCAATTCGAGTCTTTGACCGGACGACAATCTTTCCCTTACCCGTTTCATAGGCCTTCCGAATACCATCCTTACCTTGGGCGATCCCACCCGTTGGAAAATCTGGTCCAGGAACAAACTGCATGAGGCTGTCTAATGAAGCGTTTGGGTGCATGATAAGGTAGTCTAACGCATCTAGGACTTCGCCCAGGTTATGCGGTGGAATGTTAGTGGCGTACCCCGCTGAAATTCCAGTGGCCCCGTTAATTAATAAGTTTGGGAACCGAGCCGGTAAGACCGTGGGTTCATATTCAGTATCATCAAAGTTTAACACCATGTCTACGGTGTCTTTATCGATGTCTTGCAACATTTCACTCGCAATTTTGCTTAACCGAGCTTCCGTGTACCGCATGGCAGCAGGCGGATCACCGTCCATCGATCCATTATTCCCGTGCATTTCAATTAAGGGCTCTCTGACCTTCCAATCTTGGCTCATCCGGTTTAAGGCCTCATAAATTGAACTGTCACCGTGTGGGTGAAAATTTCCCATGACGTTTCCGACTGCCTTGGCCGATTTCCGAAAGGCTTTTTCATACGTATTGCCGTCTTTGTTCATCGAGAACAGAATCCGACGTTGAACCGGTTTTAAACCGTCCCGGATATCCGGTAAGGCCCGTTCTTGAATAATGGACTTTGAATAACGGCCAAATCGATCCCCCATAATATCTTCGAGGGTGAGATCTTCAATTTTTTGGCCGGTAGGTTCGTTTGCCTCACTCATTGGCTAATCTCCTTTCATCCTTATTCTGCATCTGAGTTAACCTGAATGGGATCAATACTGTGAGTTTCATTCAGCATGGTATCATCCAGGATACTTCCATCATCTTCCTGGTTAAACTCAATGTTTTCTTCAATCCATTTTCGCCGGGGTTCGACTTTATTTCCCATCAGGGTCGTTACGCGCCGTTCTGCGAGGGCTGGATCGTCAATTTTGACCTGAATCAGGGTCCGGTAATCCGGGTCCATAGTGGTTTCCCAGAGTTGTTCGGCATCCATTTCACCTAACCCCTTGTAGCGTTGGAGGTGGTATCCCTTACCAATCTGCTTGGTTTTTTGGTTTAATTCTTCGTTAGTCCAAGCGTAGGCAATTTTATTTTGCTTCCCCACCTTTTTTTGAATCCGGTACAGCGGTGGCATCGCAATGTATACACGACCAGCATCAATTAACGGCCGCATATACTCGTAGAAGAACGTCAGCAGTAGGATTTGAATGTGGGCGCCGTCATCATCCGCATCGGTCATAATGATAACCTTGTCGTAATTTGCGTCGTCGATGTTAAATTCGGCTCCGACCCCAGCGCCGATAGTATAGATCATGGTGCTGATTTCTTCGTTTTTCATGATGTCATCGAGCTTGGCCCGTTCGGTATTTAATACCTTTCCCCGGAGCGGCAGGATTGCTTGAAACTTCCGGTTCCGGCCCTGCTTGGCAGAGCCACCCGCGGAATCCCCTTCGACTAAGAATAATTCATTCTTTTTAGCGTCCTTAGATTGAGCAGGGGTGAGCTTACCCGATAGCAAACGTTCCTTCTTTTTATGCTTTTTACCGTTTCGGCTCTCATCCCGGGCCTTTCTGGCAGCTACCCGGGCAGTCCTAGCGCGCAATGCCTTATGAATCATATTCTGAGCAAATTCGCCGTTTTCCATGAGGTAGTAACCTAACTTCTCAAAGACGACGTTATCAACGATTGACCGGGCTTCTGGGGTTCCGAGTTTTTCCTTCGTCTGGCCCTCAAATTCAAGCAGCTCCTCTGGTACCCGAAGCGAAAGCACCGCTGAGAGTCCTTCACGAACATCGGAACCCTCTAAATTCTTATCCTTTTCCTTTAACAGGCCCACTTTTCGGCCGTAATCATTAAAGGCTTTAGTCCAAGCACTTCTGAAGCCCACTTCATGGGTTCCACCGTCCTTAGTTCGGACATTGTTGACAAAGGACAGGAGGTTTTCAGAGTAACCGTCATTATACTGAGCGGCGACTTCGACCTCAATGCCCTCCTTGCTGCCATCAAAGTACATCACGTTGCCAAGGGTATCCTTATCTTCATTAAGGAATTCAACGAACTGTTTAATTCCTTCGTTGAACAAATACTCTTCGGTCCGCTCCTGCCCTTCTCGTTCGTCCGTTAAGGTAATTTTGACCCCCCGGAGCAAGAAGGCAGATTCCCGTAACCGTTCTGCTAAGGTATTAAAGTTATAGACCGTCGTTGTAAAGACACTGGGGTCCGGCTTAAACGTCAGGGTAGTTCCGGAACCTGCCCGGGTCTTCCCTAGCTTCTTTAAGGTTCCAACGGGGTGGCCGCCATCCTTAAACTTTTCTTCGTAGCGTACTCCGTCCCGGACAACGGTAACCGTCAATGAGGTAGAGAGTGCGTTCACGACGCTGGAGCCGACACCGTGCAGGCCACCGGAAGTTTTATAGCCGTCACTCTGACCAAACTTTCCCCCGGCATGAAGGACCGTTAAAATAACTTCAATGGTTGGAATACCCGATGCATGCATCCCAGTAGGCATTCCTCGGCCATGGTCCACAACGGTGATACTATTATCCGCGTGAATCACGACGTTAATTTCTTTTCCGTAACCAGCAAGGGCTTCGTCAATGGCATTGTCGACAATTTCGTAAACGAGGTGGTGGAGACCACGCGCGTCAGTCGAGCCAATGTACATCCCCGGCCGTTTTCGAACCGCTTCAAGGCCATGAAGCACCTGGATGGAGGAGTCATCATATTCTTGCTTGTTTTTTGCCACTTCACCGATCTGCCTTTCATAATAGAATTAATTTACTTATTTTTACAGACTTAACGTCATTTTTCAAGTAAAAATCGAACGTACGTTCAGATTGCTGATTATCATCCCGGTTTAACCACGGAAAGCCTAACTTCGCAACTTTATCATCATACCACAGCGATTTGAAAATGGGAGCTATCTTCTTATTGATCTCAGAAAGTTTGGTTGTCCCGACTAAAAAATGATAAACTATTAGCGACCTTCCGTTTTCACAAGTAACGGAAACTGCAGCTGGGTTAATTCCCTGATGAATCAATAAATGGAGGCTACAAGGTGAAGATCTTTGGGTTATTAATACTTGCGTACTTAATGGGGTCCATTCCAAGTGGGGTTTGGATTGGAAAAATTTTCTTTCATGTGGATATTCGTCAATCAGGTTCCGGTAACATTGGTACAACGAACACCTTTCGGGTCTTAGGCCCGGTTGCTGGTTCCATCGTGATGATTTTAGATATTTCTAAGGGAACCTTAGCGACCCTTTTACCGACCTTTTTCCATGTCACAACAGTTAGTCCGTTAATTTTTGGACTTGCGGCGATTTTAGGCCACACTTTTTCTATTTTTGATGGCTTTAAGGGGGGCAAAGCGGTAGCCACGTCTGCAGGGATGCTCCTTGCCTATAGCCCAACCCTATTCTTATTTGCGGCTGGTTGTTGGGTTTTGTTAATCTTAATTACCAGCATCGTTAGCGTTGCGAGTATGATTGCCTTTACCCTAACAACCATCGCAACCCTGTTTTACCATGACTGGTTATTAACTGCGTTAGCGTTAGTCTTGACGGTGTTCATATTCTATAAACACCGAAGCAACATTGTCCGACTAAAAGACGGGACCGAAAATCAGGTCCACTTTGGGCTTGGTTGGGCCCTTCACGAACGACGTGAAAAACAACGGTCTAAATAGCCATAAAATCCCGGTGCTCTGGCATCGGGATTTTTTGTTTAAAAGTATGAAATACTGTAAGCGGCGGTAAACTGCTGGTTGGCTGCTAACCGGTTTAATCCTGGCTTAGTCAAAAAATTACCGTCATGGTCAACCGGATCTGCAATTCCCCACCAAGGTTCAATACAGACAAACGGGGCTTCCTTAGGGTACGGCGACCAAATTCCGACGTATGGGGCACCGCCGACGTGTAAGGCAACTCCATGGTCGTCTTTTGTTGAGCTTAACATTACGGTAGTTTCTTCACCGTTCAGGGCTAAAATTTTGGCGTCCTGGTCAAAGGCTTGGTGATTCAATCCCTTTGGCTGGCGAAAGTCATCGGTAACCTGCTGATTAACCTCACTGTAAGGACCGCTCAGCGGAATTCGATCGTAAACCCGCTTTGGGGCCACGGTTACCTGATAATCGGTAAAACTTCCCCCGGCGGTGTCTAAGGGAACGTTAAACCCGGGGTGGGCACCGATTGAGAATGGTAATTCTTGCTGATTCGGGTTCATAACGGTCATGGCCACCTGCAGCTCGTGAGCCTTTAATTCAAACGTCACCGTTAACTGATAGTCAAACGGATACTTCTGCTTTGTCTCTGCGTCCGCTCGCTGCTCTAATATCACTTTAGTTGGCGTTTGACTCACCACGGTGAAGTCCCGATCCCGAGCAAACCCGTGTTGGGTTAACCCGTAAGTTTGATCCTGTAACTGGTACTGATCGTCGTGTAAGCGGCCAACGATGGGGAACAAAATCGGGGCATGGCGGCCCCAAAAAGTGGAATCAGCCTGCCACATATATTCAATTTGAGACTCATTATCCTTAACGCTGATTAACTCAGCGCCCATCTGATCAATTTGAACCGTTAAAAAATCATCGTGTAATATTATCAATTGAGGTCATCCTTTCGTGACTGCTCTGAAGTCGACTTGGCCCTGGGGAAAAACTGCCGGTATGATTTTTGCAGATTATCCCGGGTAACGTGAGTATAAATTTGAGTTGTTGATAAACTACTATGTCCCAATAGTTCCTGAACACTCCGTAAATCGGCGCCGTGTTCTAACATGTGAGTGGCAAACGTATGCCGAAGCATATGGGGGTGAATATTAGCCGTTAAACTGCTTTGTTTAATCACCTGATTAAGAATGTATTCCACCCCCGCCTCGGTTAAGGGACCGCCAAGATCGTTGACAAAAACTGTGGGGTGTTCGAGATGCTTTTTTGCCATTAATTTTGGCCGGGCTTGGGTTAGATAACTTTCTAACGCTCGTTTAGCGGACTGGCCAAACGGAACTAGCCGTTCTTTATTCCCCTTACCGTGAATGAGCATACTCCGCATCTGGAGATCCACATCGGGTAGGGTCAGAAGGCAGAGTTCCCCAACCCGAATCCCCGTTCCGTAAAGAACCTCTAAGATAGCAGAGTTACGTTGATTAAGGAGCGGGTCTTCTGAGCCGGTAGCGGCCGCTTTAAATAGGGCATCCATTTCCTGCTCGTAAAAGAATCGGGGCAAGTGATCCTGGTGCTTTTTAAGCCGGACGTAGGCGAAGGGATCTTTATCCACAACGTGCTGTCTGGTTAGATAGTTGAAAAACGAACGCAAACTAGAAATTCGCCTAGCGACCGTGGTTCGAGCATAGTTGTGGTCATAAAGGGAATTCAGGTAGGCATCTACGGTTCCATGATCAATCTGATCAAAGGGGATTCGGCCGCCAGAATCATCCAACCACTTAAAAAAGTGATGAATATCTTGTTGGTAGGCCGTCACCGTCTTATCGGAATACTGTCTTTCAGCCATTAAATAACGTAAATAGGCGTCAGCCTGATCCTGCTGACTGGTTTTTAAATCCACGGTATGCCATCCCCCTTAAAATCAACTTTAGCAAACCCGTTTTCAAAATACAAGCACTGATCGAAAAAAATGGTTTCGCTTACATTAACCGGCAAAAAAAGCGAAACCAACCTTGTGGTTTCGCAAAGAAACGGTTTATTTTTGAACGGGTTCCTCGTAATCCCCGTTTGGACAGACAACTTGAACGCCACCCTTAACCTTCTTTTCGACCAAGAAGTGTTTATCAACGGGACAATTACGCCCAACCGGTTTATCCCATGAAACAAAGTCACAGTCGGGATAGCGGCTGCAGCCATAGAAGACCCGGTTTTTCTTGGACTTGCGTTCAATGACCTGACCTTTGCCGCATTTTGGACAAACAACCCCAATCTCTTTCACGATGGGTTTGGTGTTGCGGCACTCCGGGAACCGGGAACAAGCATAGAACTTTCCGTAACGGCCCATTTTAATGACCATTGGGGCCCCACAGATGTCACAATTAAAGCCGGCGGGCTCGTCCTTAATCTGAATTTTATCCAGTGATTCTTCGGCCGTGGAAACTTCGTTAGCAAACGGCCGGTAAAAGTCATCAATGACCTTGACCCAGTCTTCCTTCCCCTCTTCGATCTCATCGAGTTCCGTTTCGAGTTCGGCGGTAAACCCAACGTTTACAATGTCTGGGAAGTAATCCTGAATAATTTCATTCACGATTTCGCCAAGCTCGGTTGGTTCAAACCGGCGACCAACCAATTTAACGTAGTACCGTTTTTGAATGGTATCCAACGTTGGCGCATAGGTTGACGGCCGGCCGACCCCATTTTCTTCCAAGGCCTTAATTAGGTTGGCTTCAGAGTATCGTGCGGGCGGCTGGGTAAAATGCTGGGCCGGGTTAGTATTTGCTAACTTAACGGTTTCCCCTTCTTCAAGGTCGGGCAGAACGTTATCTTTCTCCTTGCTATCCTTAAAGACCTTTAAAAATCCATCAAATTTGAGTTTGGAACCGTTGGCCCGGAAGGTTACCCCGTTTTGTTCAATGGTGACCGTCATAGTATCCATAATTGCGTTCGTCATTTGACTAGCTAAAAAGCGAGTCCAGATTAAGGAGTACAGTCGGTACTGATCCTTCGTTAGGAAATCCTTCACGCTTTCTGGCGTCCGGGTAACCGAAGTTGGCCGAATCGCTTCGTGGGCATCCTGTGCCCCTTCGGGTAACTTTCCCTTAATCGGTTTGGTTGCCGCATATTCTGCCCCGTACCGGTCGTGCAGGAACGTGGAGGCCTCATGCTTAGCCAGGGAGGAAATCCGCGTAGAATCGGTCCGCATATAGGTAATTAACCCCTGGTTACCATCCTTGCCCAAGTTGATTCCCTCATACAGCTGTTGAGCAGCCATCATGGTCTTTCGTGACCGAAAGTTTAAGCGCCGGTTAGCATCCTGCTGCATAGTACTTGTCGTGTACGGCGGCTGTGGTGACCGCTTACGTTCCTTTCGGATGACCTTCGTAATATCAAAATCACCTTTGGGATCGATTTGCTGCAACACTTTTTGAACGGATTCGTTATTGGGAAGATCCATCTTCTTACCTGCTAACCCGTAAAAGTTGGCGGTAAAGGTCTGACGGCCCTTTTTAAACTTAGATTCGATTGTCCAGTATTCTTGGGGTTTGAAGGTTTTGATTTCTTCTTCCCGCTTAATAATGAGCGCTAAGGCAATTGACTGAACCCGCCCGGCAGATAACCCCTTCTTAACCTTTTTCCAAAGTAATGGAGAGATCGAGTAGCCAACCAAACGGTCTAAAATCCGACGGGCCTGCTGAGAATCAACTAGATCCATGTCAATGGTTCGGGGAGTTTTGAAAGCTTCCTTGACGGCATCCTTCGTAATTTCATTAAACGTTACCCGGTTTTGATCCTCAATATCTAAATTAAGAACGTGTGAGAGATGCCAAGCAATTGATTCTCCCTCCCGATCCGGATCAGATGCCAGGTACACTTTCGACGCTTTTTTTGCATCGGCGCGCAGTTCTTTAATGACGTCACCCTTACCCCGGATGGAAATATAGTGGGGATCGTAATTATTCTCAACGTCTACCCCCATTGAACTTTTTGGGAGGTCCCGAACGTGCCCTAAGCTTGGGACAACTTTGTAGGTTCGGCCAAGGTACTTCTCAATGGTCTTAGCCTTAGCGGGGGATTCTACAATAACTAGCTTTTTCCGTGGCTTTTTTCGTTTTGCTTTTGGTTTAGTGGTTGCTGTGGTTTTGGATTTTGTCGTAGCCATCCAATTACTCCTTCATATGCTAGTCAACTAAAAAATCGTTTGGCTAGCGGTTTCATTTAATTGTTTATTATTATGATTAGTTTGTGGTAAATCTACGTCAGTGTATTTCACTTGCGCCCAGTTTGTCAACCAAATCATCATTTCTAGGCCTCAAAATCAAGCGAATGAAGCCGTCAAAACGTTGGTATGACGGAAGCTAAATTGGTTGTACCTCTTAACTATAGGCTAACTTCTCAAAATAACAACTAAAAAATTCTACTATTATATGGCTAACGACTAAAAAATCAGCCTAGTTGCAGGTCATCTAAAATATCCTGACTCGTCAATACAGGCTTTGCCCCCGCCGCAATCAAGGCATTCGTTCCAGCCGAAAACGGAGCGTTAATTGCCCCCGGAACCGCTAAGACGTTTCGATTTTCGGCCAGGGCACTGTTAGCCGTAATCAGACTTCCAGAATGTTCGGCCGCCTCTACCACCAAGACCGTCTGACAAAGCCCCGCCAGAATACGATCACGCTCCGGGTAGTGGTACGGCAGGCCCCGACTGCCTAAGGGGTACTCACTCATCACTAAATGATTCGTCATGAGTTCGGTCATTAGTGCCTGGTTACCGGCTGGATAGCAGCGATCTAGCCCGGTTCCGATAACCGCCACCGTTTTCCCCTGGTAAGCTAAGGCTGCCTGGTGACTGAGGGTGTCGACTCCCTGGGCCAGACCAGAGACAATAACCACTCCAGCCGCCATCACGTCAGGAAGAAGCTGACGGAGAACATCAAGTGCATAGAAAGAATGCTTTCGGGAACCAACTACCGCTAACAACGGCTGACGTAAGAGTGTAAAATCCCCCCTGTAAAATAGGGCTACCGGTGGGGCATAAATTTCTCGCAGCCACTGCGGATAATTAACATCATCAATCGTACAAACCCGGTTACGGGTTAGGTTTATGGCGGCCTGCTGTTCCAGTGCTGGTCCGGTCCAACTCTGGATAAAACGTAACTTTGAACGCCCAGTTAGTTCCGCCCATTCCGCCAGCTTTTCAGCCGGCTGATCCCAATCAGTTGCTAATTGACCGTCGGGAGCTAGTGCACGCCATACTTTGGCCTCACCCGTTATCCCAATGCCGTCTGCCAATTTTAGCCGAACCCAAAAATCACGTTGTCTCATCTAAATCCCCCCATTGTTTTACCCATAAGTCCGTCATTTTTTCGACTTTTATTTATTTCTTTTAATCTATTCTTGCGGGAATTGAAAGATTGTGAAATAATCTCAAGATAGGCATTTATACGTTTTTAAAACAATTGTCCAGACCCGAATGACACTAAAAGTTGGTATTGGGAAATTATTAAAACGGCTGATCTGGGGGATCACAGGAGGTTATTTTGGTTTATAATTTTTTAATGTTTTTTTGTGTGATGTTATTTTTATACGTTCTTATTGGGATTTTCGTTTTACCGTTTAAAAAAGTATTTAAACGGCCGGCGTCAAAATGGTTTAGCTGGAAGAAAATTGGAACGGGTTTTATTGCTGTTATGCTGCTCGGTGTCGCCGCACCCCATACTGAAACGAAGGCGCAATTAGCTAACGATAAACAGGAAGAAGTGGCTTCTTCTAACTCGGAATCGCGTCATGCTGCCGCCGAATCGAAGAAGAAGGCAGCAACAAAAGCTGCGGTGGCTAAGAAAGCTGCTGAAGCTAAAAAAGAGTCGCAGGAAAAGGCTCAAGCTGAGAGTGAAAGTAAGAAAAAGGCTGCGGCAAAAAAGGCCAGCTCCACTTCTGAAAGCCGGCGGGCAGCTGAAGCAAGTTCTGAAAAGAAGGCTCAAGCTGAATCTGAAAGCAAGGCTAAGGCAGCCTCAGAAAAGGCTGAGTCCGTCAGTCAATCTGAAAGCCGATCCGAGTCAAGCAGTCTAATGGCCGCTTCAAGATCAGCCTCGCGTAAGACTGCGCAAGAAGTCGCATCTGCATCAACCACAAGGGCCCAGGAGACACAAACAAGCAAAACGACAAACCGATCCTACCAGGAAACTGGGGATGTGAATACAGCTGATGCCCCACACTTTGTGGGTAATAAGAATAGCAAGATTTATCATGCTTACTCACAGGCTGATTATCATATGAAGGCCTCCAACGCCATTTATTTTAATACCGAGGCCGAAGCACAAGCAGCGGGCTACCGGAAATCATTACGTTAATCCAAAAGTTAAACTTGCATAGGAAAAAGGCGCCCAGCAATACTGAGGCGCCTTTTATTTACCCACATGTAAATGTTTCTTAACTGGTTCAAATGTCTTTCGGTGAATTGGAGTAACCCCATAATTGGCTAAACCTAATAAATGAGTCTTCGTACCGTAACCTGCGTTACTGGCAAACCCATAGCCGGGGTAAATCTGATCATAGGTGGCCATGAGGTGATCCCGGTATACCTTCGCAACAATACTGGCCGCTGAAACGCTAGCGCTTTTGGCATCCCCCTTAATTAAGCGGGTCTGGTCAATGTCAATGGGGATGTTCATGGCATCCACAATGAGTTGCGTCGGCTGAATGGCTAGACCATCTACCGCCCGCTTCATGGCTACCCGGGTTGCCTCATAAATATTAATTTGGTCAATTAACTGGCTGCTACCCACTCCAATACTAACGGCTTCCGCCTGCGCCAGAATTTGTGGGTACAAGGCCTCACGCGTTTTTTCGGTTAGCTGCTTAGAATCATTCACCAGCGGTACATCAAAGTTATGGGGTAAGATTACCGCAGCTGTAATCACAGGCCCGGCTAAGGGGCCCCTACCAACCTCATCGACACCGGCTACGACTTCATGGCGGGACCAAAACCGGCGCTCAAACCGGAGGCGTGCTTGAAAGGCCTTCTCAGCGTCCAGTGCGGTTTGAATGCGCTGTTGAGTCTGTTTTAAGGCCCTCTGGACGCCCTTTCGTTCATCAGCTGCATAGTTGGTCAAAATCGGGTCATCAAGGCTTATAACGGCTAATAATTGCTGCTTGACCTCATTAATTGTTGGTTGTTTTTGACTCACTAATTTCACCTTCTGGAACAGGATCTAGGGTAAAGGGTGCAATTTTACTACGGCGAGCATCTAATATGACCCGTTCACTGGAACGCAAATAATCGTCCTTCATCCCAATGTTTTTAGTTAGGGTTAGGAGTAAATCAACGTCAGACTGATCCATATCCGCTGACGACAACTTATACCGTGCCATAAATTCAGCGGGATGAGCCTGCCGGAAGTAGTGAACCGCATATAATGCTACGTCATCCTTAGCATAAATGCTGTCCTTAATGGCCCCCGTCAACGCCAATTTTTGGCCAATAATCTGATCATCAAATTTTGGCCATAAAATACCGGGGGTATCTAAAAGTTCCAGCTTTTTAGTTGACCGTAACCACTGCTGACCCTTCGTTACCCCGGGACGATCCCCAACCGGGGCAACCTTCTTTTTAACGATGTGGTTAAGTAGGGTCGACTTCCCGACGTTGGGAATCCCAACGGTCATGGCCCTCATTGGCCGTTCCTTTAACCCCTTTTGTTGCTCGTTGGCCATTTTTTCGGCTAAAATCCCCTCAGTAATCTTAGTGATTTGCTTTGCCGTAATATTGGCTCGTGAGTCTACCGCAATAGCGGGTTGGCCAATGGACTTAAAGTAACTCAACCACGCCGAAGTTTCCCTCGGATCAGCTAAATCCATCTTAGTCATAATAATCAAGTGGGGTTTATCCTTAATTAGCCGTTCAATTTCTGGATTCCGAGATGATGCGGGAATCCGAGCATCCACGAGCTCAAACACGATGTCGACCAGTTTTAAATTTTCCTCTACCTGCCGGATGGCCTTTGCCATGTGACCGGGGAACCATTGAATTGTTGCCATAAGTTTGTAAACTCCTTTAACTTCCCGTTATCTTAACGTCCGTTCCATTTTAACATGTTTATTGGCCCTCTGCTGGCCGCAATCGTTCAAAAGAAAAATTGTTTGAACCCATAAAATCTAACTATTAGTCCGAAAAACGAGGCGGCCGATAACCAAACAAAGAGAGCGACCAAAATTCGATTAAAAACATCGAACCCAGTCGTTCTCTCTATTTTTTGTAATTCTGGTCATCTTAATGATGACTTCTTGAATTCTTTGATTAGCTCATTGTTAAAGAATTGGTTAACCAAACTTCGTTATTCGGATCTTCGGACCCCCGCTGGTTTTTATCTAAATGCGCAATCTGCTCCATTTCACCGGGAGTTAAGCTAAAATTAAAGACATCAATGTTTTCGGCAATTCGCTTGGCATGGATGGACTTAGGAATCACAATGGTGTTTCGCTGTAAGTGCCAACGTAAAATAACTTGAGCAACGCTCTTTCCATGCTGGGCCGCAATGGTAGTTAGCACGGGATCCGACATCACCCCGCTTTTACCCTGTCCGAGGGGACCCCACGCTTCATGTGCAATCCCCAATTTAGTCAGGTACTCGTGTAGCTCCGTTTGTTGGAAGTACGGATGGGTTTCAATTTGATCTACGGCCGGCTTAACCCTTGCTGAGGCTAACAACTTATCGAGATGTGGTTTTTCAAAGTTGGATACTCCGATGGACTTCACTAGTCCGTCTTGGTAGAGATCTTCTAATGCCCGCCACTTCTCAAGATAACCTTCGCTTGGCCAGTGAATGAGATACAAATCAAGGTAATCCGTTTGGAGCTTTCTCAGGGATTCATGAAACGCTGCAATTGTTTCATCATAAGTAGTATGTTGGTTCCAAACCTTCGACGTAATAAATAAGTCGTCCCGGTGAATGTCGCTTCCAGCAAGTGCTTCGCCTACCCCAGCTTCATTGTGGTAAATGGCAGCTGTATCAAAATGCTGGTAACCGTCATTTAGGGCGTTAGAAATCGATTGTTTAAGGTCGCTTTCGTTTTCCACCAGAAAAACGCCTAACCCCAATTGCGGGATTGTTTGGCCATTGTTTAGTTCTAAATTATTCATTTTTTGTCCTCCTACTAATATTCAGTGGGTCTAGCATAGCAAAATTAATTTTGATGGACTATCATTTTTATGACGATAGACTATAATAATTAAGACACTTTTAGGGAAATTATTATATTTAAGGAGAGGGATTATAAAATGACATTGGCCTTTGAACAGGATAAGAACGGAGTGGAAAAGGTTCAAGGGATTACCTATGAGTTTCCGTATACCATGCATGAACGCCACCTAACCGACACCGTTATTCCGTGGCATTGGCATGAAGAATTGGAACTTGACTACGCCTACCGGGGGAGCATTAAAATCGAAACGGCTAAACGGACCTATCACATTAATCAGGGCGAGGCCTACTTTATTAATACTAATGTGATGACTAAGAAAGGCCGACTAACGGAAGCTGGGGAGGCAATTGAACACGCTCATCTCTTTCATCCGATCCTTTTAGCTGGCTATTATCGAAGTATTTTTGAAACGAAGTATCTAGATCCGATCCTTAAAAATCATGATATTGACGTTATTGTAATTAAGCCGGTTAATGATCTGAATAACGCCTTCATTGCGCTATTAAAACGGTTAACGTCCATGAACGAACAACCAGATATGGAAATGGAAATTCGGGATTTACTATCCCAAGCCTGGTTATTATTAATGCAAATTGTTCAATCTCAGAACCAACAGACTTCGGTAAATGACTATCCTTATAAACGGGTCAAACAGGTTCTAAACTTTATTTACAGTCACTACCCCGAGAAAATTACACTTTCAAAACTTGCAGATTGTATTCAACTGAGTCCACGGGAAACGACCCGAATTTTTAAAACTGTTTGTCATCAAACCCCTATGGATTGTTTAATGACCTACCGTCTCGAGCAAGCTAAACGCTTATTGCGGGAGTCGTCCGACGCCATTACTGATATTGCGTTTCAGACCGGATTCAACAATAGCGCCTATTTTAGTAAAACATTTAAGGAGCACATGCATCAAACGCCAAAGGAATACCGAAAATTAAATTCAACTCCCTTTTCAGCACCTAAATAATGACTGGGTTTTAAAAAGGCGGCTGGCGAGTTAATTCATTTCGCCGGTCGCCTTTTTAAAATCCCCCCTATTGAAGAACCACCTGATAGGATTGCCAGGCATCATCAAAAATGGTCATTGAGGGTAAATAAGGAGCATTTTCTTCTAAATATTTTGAAACTTCATCAAAATCAGTTGATTGCTTCGGAAACTCCGTATCATAAAAGGCGTTATTGGCAAATTGCCCCACCTCATCTTGAGTATTAGGATTCCGTTGTGTCATTAAGAACTGATAAAACGTCATGCTGCCCATAAATGGCCTCCTTACTTAGGTACAATTACCTTAAAGTCTAACTGTCCTTTACCATTTAAATCAATTTTTTCAGCTGAGTAATTAACCCCGTTTTTACCACCAACCCGGGATAGATCAAGCGTAATGGTTTTTTCATGACTATTTAACGCTACCCACTTTGGTAGGGTATAGTTATGGGAAATATAAGTCATTACCAGTTTAATTGGAATTGGTAGTGATCCTGCCGAAAGTGATTTGGCCTTTAATTGAATATTACCATTCGGTAGAACGGTTGGGGTCATCACTAAAACAAAGTTAACGTTTGCACCCAGAATTTTTGTCGTCCCCGTTACAACGGCCTGATCAGTAACTTTAAAATGATATTTCATGTCCTGGTCTTTTTGTAGCTTGTTCAGGTAGTAAGTGGACAGTCCATTCAACTGCTGTTTGGTCAGTGAGACGTCAAAGGACGTTTTTTCCGTTTGGGTCTGCCGGTCTGGAGTCGGCTGATTAACCGGGGAAAAGACCACCAACCCCAAGTATAGGATGACAGCCACAATGACCCCTAACAGTGTAAAAAAGGCCAGCTTCCACCGATTACGGGTGGGCGTAGTTCTCATTAGATTCAATCCCCCTATTTCTTAATTGACCAGGCGTCGTGCTTGGACATTGCTTGGAATAACTGGTTGGCCATCACATCGTAGCCCTTAGAATTCGGGTGAAAGTGATCGGTGGTCGATAAGTACGTATTACGTTCAGTATTTTGATTCTTTTGGGCAGCCGCTTCGACTTCACTTAAGTTAACGGTGCCGCTATTTTCCCGTTTATCCTGCGCCACAAGCTTTTGCTGTTCACTGGTTGTTTGGTACTGCCCGTGGGACAATTGCCGGTCAATGGATACAAAGTGGGTATTCGACTGCTGGTTAAGTACCGCTTGCGTCGTTGAATTCCATTCTGAGACCGCAGTAGAAATTGCGGATACGTTTGCAAAATAAACGTACAACGGATTATAGATACTAAATACAAATATGGGCGCATTGGGATTATAGTGCCGGATATCCCGCATTAACTTAGTTAACCGGGTTTGGTACTGCTGGCGATTTTTAGCAATGGTCTGGGTAACGTCTGAATCGGCAGACATACTTGAATGGGCCATCAACGTTTGCAAAAGATCATTTCCGCCAACCGTTAAGGTAATCACATTCGCTGTCCTAACGTTTTTTTGGATACTTGGTGTTTGAAGTAGCCGGGTGTCGATCTGATCGCTCCGGTCCCCCGCTTTACCTTCGTTATGCGTTGTCAGCTTAATCTGATGGGCCTTTTGTTCCTTCGTTTTAATGCGACTGACATAGCCGCCAGCATTAGTTGGATCCCCGGTCCCATAGGTTAAAGAATCACCGAGTGCCGTTAGCGTTGCCGCTTGGACGTGAGTCGGTTCCGTCTTGGAAGTTACCTGATTAGTTGTTCGTCCGGGATGAAAAACCAGTAAGGCCCCAAATACGACTCCTATCACTGCGACAAAGATTCCCGCAATCGCAAAATTCTCTTTAAATCGCATCTTGTTCGCTCCTTATCTAAGGGTTTCAATTTACCACTCACTTTAACCCAGTCCGCTTTCGAAGTGTAAAAAAACGAATCAAACAAAACAAAAAATTAAAAAAGCTATGGGTTACCATCATGAATGTGGTTACCCGTAGCTTTTTAACTGCGTACTTATGCAGTTGGGTCAGTTTCATACATTAACGCGAAGGCACCCACCCCAGCGTAGGTGGCAATAATAGGAACCGTTTCCCGAACTAAAATATTAACGTTTGGGAATAACGGTGCCAATCGTTCAGCCAGTTTGTTAGCCGAATCCAGCCCATCCGCGTGAGAAATCCCAATTTGACGGATATTGGGGGTATGGGCCATTTGATCAATCACCTTATCAAAGTATTTCTTGATGTTCTTCATTCCCCGGCCCTTAGAACGAATTTTGAGTTCACCATCAGTTACTTCCAGCACAATTTTAATGTTCAAAAGTGAAGTGATAGCCCCGGCAGCCTTACTTAAACGGCCCCCCTTAACGATGTTATCTAAGTTAACGATCCCCATGTAAAGCTTGGTATGGTCCCGTACCTTAGCAACGGCATCAATAATAGTTTGTTTGTCTGCCCCTTCATTGGCTAACTTTGCGGCTTCAAGAACTTGAAAGGCCAGTGCTCGGTCGGTGGTCTGACTATCAATTACGGTTACGTCTGTCTTTGATAGGGTTGCTGCTTGCTCAGCCGCATGAACAGTTCCACTGATGGCTTCTAACATGTCAATACAGATGACACTGCTGCCATCTTCGCCAAGCCGATCAAACGTTTCAACAAAGGCCCCCAGTGAGGGTTGACTGGTTTTGGGTAGTGCTTTAGCCGTTTCCATTTTTGTTATAAATTCATCGTTTGTAATTGATTCACGTTCAACGTAGATGGTCCCATCAACCATAACGGTCAGGGGAACAATCGTGATGTTATTTTCTTTTACTTCTTCATCCGTTAAGCCGGCGGAAGAATCTGTCACAATTTTAATTCTAGACATCGGTTCAATTACCACTCTTTCTGGCTTATTGTAAATCGCTTATCAAGCGAATTTCTATTAATCGATCCGATCAACAGGATATGACCAGTATAACAGACTTTATACTGGATTTCATTCAATCTTACTAGCGCCGGCGCCAATGCTCAAACGTATGCTCTGGGTCACTCTCGGTGGCAGCAACCGTTTGACTCGCTAATAGGTCAAAGTCTTCATAGTTAATGGGCGACATGAAAGTATCACTACCATAGGTGGCTTCAATTTTGGTCCGAAGCAGATCCGTCGCATACGGCATCAACTGGGAAAAAATGTCCGCCCCGCCAACGACGTACACGGGTGTTTCACTGGCCTCAGTGACCTTTAATAACTCCGGTACGGTATGACAGACGATGACTCCGTCTGGAAATTGGTCGTCGGATTGATGGGTTAAAACAATGTTTGTTCGGTTGGGAAGTGGTCGGTGAAAACTGGCGTAGGTTTTAGTGCCCGCAACAATGGTATTGCCCACCGTAGTTTGCTTAAAAAAAGCCATATCGTCGCTTAAACTCCATGGGAGTTGTCCGTCCTTGCCAATTCCGCCTTCCGCATCCTCGGCCCATAAAAATGCTAACATGTCAGTCCTCCCTATACCGCTACCGGTGCCTTAATGGCGGGGTAAGCGTCGTAATTTTGAATTTTAATGTCCGTCATATCATAGTCAAAAATACTTTCCTTATCGGGATTTAACCAGAGGGTCGGTGCGGCGTGCGGTGTCCGTTGCAGTTGAGTCTTCACCTGTTCAATGTGGTTGGAATAAATGTGGGCATCCCCTAACGTATGGACAAACTCACCGGGCATTAACCCACATTCCTTCGCAATGAGTGAGGTCAAAAGGGCGTAGCTGGCAATGTTAAAGGGGACCCCTAAAAAGATGTCCGCACTCCGCTGATAAAGCTGACAGCTCAGTTTACCATCGTTAACGTAAAACTGGAATAAGGTGTGACACGGTGGCAGCGCCATGGTTGGGACATCTTCTGGATTCCATGCAGAGACAATCATCCGCCGGGAATCCGGATTATTCTTAATGGTTTCAATCACATTCCCTAATTGATCGATGGTCTCTCCCCGACTGGTTTTCCACGCCCGCCATTGGCTGCCGTAAACCAGCCCTAAATCGCCGTATTTAGCGGAAAAATGGTCGTCAGCTAAAATTTGATCGCAAAAGAGTTGTTTTTGCGTTTGATATTGTTCATTAAAGACCGCATCCGTCAAATGGCGGTGCCCAAAGTCCGTCATATCTGGACCGGTATATTCATCAGAAGTCACCCATTTTTCGAAGGCCCACTCATCCCAAATATGGTTGTGGTGCTCTAATAAAAATCGAATGTTGGTATCACCCTTCAAAAACCAAAGTAATTCGCTTTTGATTAGTCCGAACGGCACTTTTTTGGTCGTCAATAATGGAAATCCTTGACTAAGATCGAAGCGCATTTGGTAACCGAATAGGCTTAACGTTCCCGTCCCTGTCCGATCACCCTTCTGATGCCCCCGGGTTAAAACATCTTCTTCTAACTGTAAATAGGCGTCTTCTAACACGGTAAAACCACCCTTCTAATTGACGTACTGACTTAAATAATCCCAGCGAGCCATCTTATCGTCAATGTCGGCATCCACTTGTTCTAACTGCTGTTGTAAATCAGCCAACTTATCGTAATTCATGCCATTTTGGCTCATGTCAGCTTCAATTTCGGCCTTCTTAGTTTCAAGCTGGTCAATGACTGATTCGATCCCGTCCCATTCCTGCTGTTCGGCATAGGTTAATTTCACCTTTTCCGCTGGCTTGGCCTTAGGCTTTCCCTTCGCTTTCTTTTCGGTCTTACTGTCATCCGCGGCTGGTTTTTGAGCCCGCTTAGTTAGTAAATCCGTAAATTGACCACTATACCGGTCAATTTTACCGTTGCCGTCAAACATTAAAATTCGGTCAGCAACTTTATCGAGAAAGTAACGATCATGGGAAACTGTGATGACGGTTCCGTTGAAATTTTGGACGTAGTTTTCCAATACGGTTAACGTACTAATATCAAGGTCATTGGTCGGTTCATCCAGTAACAGGACGTTGGGTTGCCCCATCAATAATTTGAGGAGGTAAAGCCGCCGTTTTTCACCCCCGGATAGCTTTCGTATGAGAGTTCCATGCATAAATCGAGGGAATAAGAACTGTTCCAGAAGTTCGGCCGCACTGACCGTTTCACCGTTTTTATTCGTCACATGATCCGCAACATCATTCAAGTAGTTAATCATGCGTTTATCCCCGGGAATTTCCTCAATTTGCTGGGTATAGTACGCCATCTTAACGGTTTCACCAATCTCAATCGTCCCTGAATCCAAGGTGAGATTACCCGCAATTACGTTGAGTAAGCTGGATTTACCGGCCCCATTTTCACCGCTAATTCCAATTCGTTCGCCACCCTGAATTAACTCACTAAAATCATTCAAAATGACTTTATTATCAAACATCAGGTTAGCATTTTTTAACTCAATTACTTTTTTACCGAGTCGCTGTTGACCTAGATTGATGGCGACGTCATGGTCTACCTGTCGGGTTCCCAGACTGCCTTCGATTTCGTTAAACCGGTTAATCCGCGCGTTCTGTTTGGTAGACCGAGCTTTAGCCCCGGCCTTCATCCAAGCGAGTTCCTGCTTATATAATTTCTGTTGTTTTCGTTCCGCAGCCTCTTCTAAATCCAACCGACTGGCCTTTTCACTGACGTAATCCTGATAGTTTCCTGCGTACGTGTATAAGCTTCCAAACGACAATTCCCATATTTGATTGGCAATTTGGTCTAAGAAGTAACGGTCATGAGTAACCACTAGCAATGCACCCTTATAGGTAGCTAAGTAGCTTTCTAACCAATCAATGGAATCAAAATCCAAGTGGTTCGTCGGTTCATCTAACAATAGTAAATCGGGGGCTTGGATGAGCACCTGCGCTAATCCGACCCGTTTAAGCTGGCCCCCGGAAAGTGTGCCAACCTTTTGATCTAGGTTCGTAATTTTAAGCTGCGTTAGAATAGTTTTAACGTCACTTTCAGCGGTCCAGGCATCTTCTTCATTCATCCGGGCTTCAGCATCCGCGTATTTTTGCTGCAGCTTTGGATCATCCGGATGATTTCCGTAATCGGCCAAAACCTTCTGGTAGTAGCGAATGGTTTTGAAAACAGATTGGGATCCCGCAAAAACAGCATCCATAACTGAAAGGTTAGGGTCTAATTCAGGGACCTGTTTGAGATAACCGATGGAATAATCCTTAGGGGTCTCAATGTCGCCAGACTGATCCAGAACCTCGTCGGCTAAGGTGTTAAGCAGGGACGTTTTTCCCGTGCCGTTGACCCCGATTAACCCAATTCGGTCGTTTTCGTTAATGATAAAGTTTAAATCTTCAAATAGTGTTTTTTCACCATAGGTTCGGTGAAGATGGTTAGCGCGCAATGTTTGCATAAATTCACTCTCTTATTAATCAGTTTGTTTAGCGGCAGCTAATAGCTGGGTTGGATCGTTGGCTATCTGTCCCAAAACGACCTGCTGCTCTAGGTTGGCTAAGATCTGTCCCAGCTGCGGACCCGGTTGAATTCCGGTCTGAATGAGGTCGCGTCCCGTAATTGCTAATTCTTTTTTGGTTTTAATCGGAAGCTCGTCATAGGCTTGTTCGAGTTCAGGTTGACGGTCTGGGGCACCTAATTCGTGTGCAACAAAGTTAGCCGCAAGAAGGTTCGCCCGCCCCGTCCGGTACAGCATTGTCGTCGCTAGTGATTCTTGAAGTAAGGTTTCGGCAGCCTTCGTAGCCAGCACTACGGCCTGGTTTAACACGTTAGACGTCTTCCAAGTCCGCATAAAACCGGCCGTTTCCGTACTAGTTAATTGAAAAGCCGTCGCAAGTAAGGTCCAAGCTGATAATTCATCGGGACAGGCTTGGGTCAACCGGTTGGAAATTCGGGAAAGGCCGGCGGGATACGCAGCAAAGGTTGGACAATAAGTCGCCAGATTCGTTTGCATAAAGGGGCTCCATCCCATTTGGGGAGCCTTTCCCGTTAAGAGTTTAATGAGTTCGACTTGAATTCGTTCGACAGCAATTTTAGTTAGTAATGCTGCATTATCCTTAATAGCCTGCTGAGTTTCTGGCTCGATGTTAAAGGCTAATTGGGACGCAAACCGGACCGCCCTCATCATGCGTAATGCATCTTCGTGAAAGCGTTCCTCTGGGTTGCCCACGGCCCGGATGACGTGGTGTTCCAAGTCGGCTAGACCATTAAACAAGTCAATAACGGTGCCGTCTTCCTTCATGGCCAATGCATTGATCGTAAAATCCCGTCGCTTTAAATCTTCCGCTAAATCACGGACAAAGGTGACCTCATCCGGCCGTCGAAAATCGGTGTACGTTGACTCAGACCGAAACGTCGTCGTTTCGTATCCTGTGCCATGGTCTAAAATCATGACGGTTCCATGATCGATTCCAGTATCCACCGTCCGGCTAAATAACCGTTTAACCTCTTCTGGATAGGCACTGGTGGCGATATCCACGTCATGCAGCGGTTTGCCTAAAATGGTATCTCGGACACACCCGCCCACGAAGTAGGCTTCAAAGCCAGCTGATTCAAGGGTTTGTAACACAGGCCGGGCCTGTTCAAATTCAATTGGCAACTCTTCTAATTTCATCCTATCTTCACCCTCTTTTATCTCGCCAAACTAACAAACAAACTAACTTATTTTCCCTTTTATCTTAACAGATTCTCGATTATCATGGAAATCGAATTCCAAAATAGGATCACCATTGAAGCTGTGCTATGATGGGACTATCAATCATCTTGCCGGGAGGTATTTTATGTCACAAACAATTAAAGAAAAGAAAAAGGAGGAGTCCGTCCGGTCCCTTGATTTCCTAATGATTGGAATTGGGACCGCAATGTATGCTTTCGGGCTCGTTTACTTTAATATTGCTAACCACTTAGCGGATGGCGGCGTTACCGGGATTACGTTGATTTTACGCTCTCTTTGGCATATTGATCCCGCCTACTCAACGTTAATCATTAACTTGCCCCTTATATGGATTGGTTACCGCTACCTCGGACGGCGATCCCTCATTTATACCGTCTACGGAACCGCAATGTTGGCGGCTTGGTTATGGATTTGGCAGCGGATTCCCATCCAAATTGACTTACATAACGACCTCTTATTAGCCGCTTTAGGGGCCGGTCTAATCGGAGGATTAGGGAGCGGGGTTGTGTATCGTTACGGGGGGACAACGGGTGGAACTGATATCATTGCCCGGCTTTTAGAACGGTTTAGGGGAATTCCCATGGGTCGCACCCTACTGGCCGTTGATGTGCTCGTTTTACTCCTGTCACTTGTTTATATTGATATTTTTCACATGGCGTACACTCTAATTTATTCCTATATTTTTGCTCACCTAGTTGATGTCATCCAAGATGGCGCTTATTCCGCTAAGGGGATCTACATTGTCAGTAAAAACTATCAGGAAATTACAAATGCAATTATGGATGAGTTGGAACGTGGCGTGAGTTTAATCGAAGCTGAAGGTGGGTATTCGCACGCTGAGCGAAAAATGATTTACGTTGTGATTGCGCCAAACGAACTTCATACGCTGCGGTTAATCATTGCTCGGTATGATGAGCAGGCCTTCGTTACAATTAACGACGTTCACCAAGCCATTGGTGAAGGTTTTTCCTATCAAGTTCCCCAACGTCGGTTATTTAAGCATAAAAATAGTTAAGTTCTTTAGGGGTTTGGTGACCGCGGGGTTTGCGGTCACCTTTTTTGTGTTATAATTTAAGTTAAAGTAAGAATGAACTTTTAAACATTGGAGGCGGATTTCATGACCACTCATTATCCCTACCAAGATTCGTTTGAAGCCGAATTAATGCGGCGGGGCCGAAAAGAAATTACAATTCGTGATTACAGTGCCACCCTAGCCGATTTATTTCATTACCTTTCCGAATTCAACACGGGCTACCAAAGTGACCATCGGGTTGCCACCCTGCTAGATCGTGACCTCGAGGACTACCTGATGATGCTTCAAACCAAACGTCACATTGAAAACTCCACCTATAACCGGATTCGTTCCCAGTTAACTACCTACTTTAAGTTCCTATTTCTTAACGGTAAAACGCCCCACTTACCCACCCTGACACTGGCTCATCAACCCTTAGAAACTAATTTAGCGGCAACCATTACTTGGCTATATCAGTTGGACGCCCTGCTCAGGGACGACCAATTAGCCTGGTATACGCGACTAACCCTGCTGCTATCTAGTCAGGGTTTTACGAGTGACGAATTTCTAACACCGGGATTTGCTGCAACCCACCAAAATGATCCATGGATGAAAGTTAACCAGCCTTTTTTCAACCAATTTAATCAGTTTTTGGCTCCCATCCAAGTCAAGCAGCAATCCGACGACTGGTTTTTAAAGCAACGGTTTAGTGCTGATCCCCATCTCACTCTCCCTGGCCTGCATAAATACCTAAAATCAGACGAAGCATACGTTGGTTTTTCATTGGCGCCCAGTAAGTTATACCGAAGTTACGTGCTTAATTTTCTTCGGACCCACCGGACATTGAGCAACATGGCGCTAGCCGATCAATTGCGGCTGGACCCGACCTCCCTAACCTATTACCAACAGTTGTTAGCAAAAATGGACTAACCATACTAAAAGGATCAATGAAATCATTCAGATTTCATTGATCCTTTTAGTATGGTTTCCCGTTCCAACGTTAGTTTTCGTAGGCTTCCCACATATACTGCATTTCTTCATCGTCAGGAACCAGCTGAACATAACGCGACAGCAGTTCGCGAACAACGTCAGTCTGCCCCATCTCACGGTAGAAATAAATGGCTGGCTTTAAGAAGTCGGGCTGGTCCATAAAGTATGGTCGGGCCTCATCATAGTACTTAGCTGCCTGTTCATATTGTTCTTCATGCGTATAGGCGGTCGCTAGGTTCCAGAAAAACTGGGGATCTAAGTCGTCCGACGCGGTATCCGCTAACAATAGGTCAATGGTTTCTTGCCACCGACCCTGCTTCACGTAGAGGTTGCTTAACTCTAGTGCCGCTGTGAGGTCATCTGGATCAAGTTCCGTGGCCTTCTTAAGGTATGTTTCAGCTAGGCTTTCATCACTCACCCGGGTCGCTAAGTGGGCAGCCTGCCGCCACAGCTTCTCGTTATATTGGTCGACACCTAAACCGACTTGAACCATTTTTAAGGCTTCATCTAGTTGATTTAACTGTTCCAGTGCCATCCCCAAGTACGGATATAGGGACGAGTACTGACTGTCGCTTTCTTGCAGGGCACCTAACACCTTAGCAGCCCGCTCAAAATCCTCTAGTTGGAGGTAGGTAAACCCAAGTTCAAACTGCACGTCGGGAGTCATATCCCCCTCGTGAATTTGCTCCAAATATCCGATGGCCTGTTCAAATCGGCCCGCCTCGGCATACGAAACCCCCAGCCGTTCGACGAGATTCACCCGCGACAGGTTGGTTACGCCGGATTTGATGAGGTCGAGGTATAGGGGAACGGCCCGATTAAATTCCCGCATGTTAAAGTAAAGTTCGGCTAAGGCAAACGTAATAACGGGCTCTTCAGGAGCTATATCCTGCGCTTCTAAGAGCTTTTGCTGACTGACCTCAAATAGTCCCTGAGTTTGGTACAAATCGGCAGAGACTAGCAGCGCCTGGACGTACGCCGTTGACTCTGGCTTAATTTGATTAAGGTAATCAAGCGCTACGTCCGTTTTATCTTCATCAATGGCAATGTCAGCCAAGTTAGTCCGCAGTTCATCTTCGTCAGGGTACTGTTTGAGCAATTTTTCATAAATTCGCCGGGACTGGTTTAAAAATCCCAGTCCATATAGTTCTTCGGCCAAACTAAACAGCGTTTCATCATCATCATGACGAAGTGCTGAATTGTAAGCCTTTTTAAAGTCGTCAAGTTGCCCCTTTTCCAGTTGATCTAGGGCCTGTTCGGCATAGCTCATCTGCCATTCCCCCTTGATTGTTTTATGGATACAAAAAGCCAGCCCGACATTACGCCGCACTGGCCACAACTGTCAATAAAGAGAACTTTATTTAACAGCATCCTTCAAAGCCTTACCTGGCTTAAATGCAGGGACTTTGCTTGCAGGAATTTGAATTTCTTCTCCAGTTTGTGGGTTGCGGCCCTTACGAGCGGCGCGTTCACGTACTTCGAAGTTACCAAAGCCGATAAGTTGTACCTTTTCGCCTTCAGCTAAAGTAGCTTGGATAGAATCAAACACTGCATCAACTGCAGCAGTTGCATCCTTCTTGGTTAAACCAGTTGCAGTTGCAACATCGTTAACTAATTGTGCCTTGTTTGCCATGTCAAATTCACCTCCCAGTGAAGAGTGATGACGAATCACCAATCTTAGGATCACCTTCAACCCTGTTGAAAGCGATGAAATAATAACGACCTGTCGTATCATTTCTTAATCAAAGATAGCACACGAAGCCTATTCTATCAAGGGTTTTAGCGGTTTTTATCAAAAAGTCAGTGAATTTGACCACATTTTAACTAATTTGGCCGTAATTTCAACTAAAACCGCCGGCTTACGCGTCATAACGCCTACTTTCGGGCGCGCTCAATCAGGTGAATTGGCGTACCCTCAAAATCGAAGTGGGCCCGAATCTGATTTTCCAGGAACCGTTCGTACGAAAAATGCATCATTTCGGGATCGTTCACGAACACAATAAAGGTTGGCGGCCCAACTGCAACTTGGGTGGCATAGTATACCCGCAGTCGTTTGCCGTTGACGGACGGCGTTGGGTTCAGGGCAATGGCGTCCATAATCACGTCATTCAGCGTTGATGACTGAACCCGTTTATTATGGTTCTCGGAGACGCGTTTAATCATCGCTGGCAACCGATCCAACCGCTGCCCGGTTTTTGCCGAAACGAAGACGATCGGTGCGTAGCTTAGATACTCAAACTGCTGCCGTATAAAGGCTTCAAAATCATCGATCGTATGCGTATCCTTCTTTAAGGCATCCCACTTGTTCACAACGATAATAATTCCCCGGCCCGCTTCGTGAGCATAACCCGCGACCTTCTTATCCTGCTCCCGAATGCCTTCCTCTGCGTTTAAAACAACTAAGACGACATCGGATTCATCAATCGCCTTCATGGCCCGCATCACGGAGTAACGTTCAGTATTTTCGTAAACCTTCCCCCGCTTCCGAATCCCAGCGGTATCCACCATGGTAAATTCACTACCGTCAGCCGTAAACTTAGTGTCAATGGCGTCCCTGGTGGTCCCAGCGATGTTTGACACAATCACCCGATCCTCACCAAGCATCTTATTGACTAACGATGATTTACCGACGTTGGGACGACCAATAAGGCTAAACCGAATCGAGTGATCCTCTTCCTGTTTTTCTTCGTCAGGAAATCCATCAATAACAGCATCTAAAAGATCCCCAACCCCGGTTCCGTGGACACTGGAAATGGGATACGGGTCCCCGAATCCAAGCGAATAAAAGTCATAAATATCCTCCCGCATTTCAAGGTTATCCGCTTTATTAACGGCTAACACCACAGGTTTATCCGACCGGTAGAGAATTTTAGCAACCTTTTCATCAGCGTCCGTTAGTCCTTCACGGGCACTGACAACGAAGACGATGACATCTGCTTCATCGATGGCGACTTCGGCCTGCGCCTGAATTTGAGTCACAAAGGGTTCATCGCCAATTTCAATTCCACCGGTATCAATCATTCGAAAGTCATGTCCCAGCCAATTAGCATGGGTATAAATCCGGTCACGGGTAACCCCCGGCGTATCTTCAACAATCGAAATCCGATCACCAGCAATCCGGTTAAATAACGTTGACTTACCAACGTTTGGTCGGCCAACAATTGCTACAATTGGATCTGCCATACTTTTCCCCTCACTTTCTGTTTATCGTTGATATTTAGTCGTAAACTAACGAAAGGGAGGCACACGCGAAAGCGTTTGTCCTCCCTTTCATCATATCATATGCGATTCACACAATAACTAAATCGAATTAGTCGTTGTCGTTATCGTCATCATCGTTCTTCAATGCGTCACCAATCAAATCACCCAAAGTAAATCCGGTTGATTCTTCTGGAGCGTTAGCAATTGAAGTTTCACGTGAACGTGACCGGTTGTTGTTGCTGCGACGGTTGTTAGACCGTCCACTGTTCCGGTGGCTTTCACTGCGATTACTGTTATTGTTGCTGTGGCTTTCTTCTTCATCAGCCCCTTCAGGAGCTTCTTCCAAAGCCTTCATGGATAAGCCAAGTCGGTGATCTTCAGGACGTACGTCTAAGACCTTAACTTGCACCTTATCGCCAACTGATAACACGTCAGATGGGTTATCAATGTGTTTGTGTGAAATCTGGGAAATATGAACCAGACCTTCGACACCTGGGAAGACTTCAACGAAGGCCCCAAAGTCAACTAAGCGTTTAACCGTTCCTTCAAGAACAGTACCAACGGCAGCCTTGTCTTCAATTCCATCCCATGGAGATGGGAGTGTTTGCTTGATTGATAATGAGATCCGGTCCCGATCTGGATCGATGGAAAGAACCTTAACGGTGACCTTTTCACCAGTCTTTAAGACGTCAGTTGGCTTGTTAACCCGGTCGTATGAAATTTCAGAAACGTGAACTAACCCATCAACACCACCGAGGTCAACGAAGGCCCCGAAGTTAGTTAAGCGAGCTACGGTTCCTTCAACAACATCGCCGGCAGCCAAGGTTGCCATCAATTCTTGCTTCTTTTCTTCACGTTCAGCCTGTACGATTGCCCGGTGACTTAAGATCAACCGGTTTTCGGCTGGGTTCACTTCAATGATCTTAAATTCAAGGTTTTGACCCTTGAATTGGTTTAAATCTTCAACAAAGTGATCCGAAACCATTGATGCAGGTACAAAACCACGAACGCCAGCGTCAACAACAAGTCCACCCTTAACCACTTGGGTTACTGGGGCTGTGATTGTTTCGCCAGCTTCGAATGCCTTTTGAATATCATCCCAAACCTGACGTTGTGCAAGCCGACGTTGTGATAACAGGTAACTTCCGCCTTCCTTATCGTTTCCAATCTTGGAAACAACAACAAGATCTAAGACGTCACCGACTTTAAATGGTTGATCGTTATCAGCCATGATTTCTTTTTTAGGAACGACACCTTCGATGCCCGTTTCGCCGATTCCGACGATTAATTGTTGGTCTTCGTCAATTGCTAAGATTTCACCCTTAACAACATCACCAATCTTGACTTCTTCAACGCTGTTTAAAGCGTTGAGCATGTCATTGCTTTCATTGCTCGTACCATTTTCACTCATGCGAAATTTCCTCCTTGCGACAACTCTAATAACCATTTTAGCTGAAAATGGTGATAAAAGCTAGTCCTAAGTTAGTTCTCTTCAGATTCTTTTTGTTTAATTGTTTGTTCAATGATTTCACATACCCGATTGACAACCGCGTCAATGCTCATCGACGTCGTATCCAGCCGCACAGCATCCTCAGCCTGGGTTAACGGTGATACCTTCCGGGTTGAATCTTTGTGGTCCCGAGTTTCGATTTCCGTCTTTAAAACGTCTAGCGGTGTATGGATCCCCTTTTCAGCGTTATCCTTAAACCGCCGTTCAGCCCGTTCGTCAACGCTGGCAACCATGAAAATCTTGACGTCCGCATTGGGTAGTACCGATGTGCCAATATCCCGGCCATCCATCACAATTCCGCCGGCCTGCGCAATTTCTCTCATCCGCTCAGTCAACTCAGCTCGCACGTTGCTTAACATCGAAACGGTGGAAACGTTATTTGTGACGGCTTCAGACCGAATGGCCATTGTAACATCTTCCCCATCCAAAAGTACTCGTTGAACCGGATCAGCCGGCCGAAAAGTGATGGTCGTTTCTTCTAACATGGCGCTCACGGCGTCATCGTCATCTAACGGAACGTTGGTACTCATAGCTTTGAGAGTGGTTGCCCGGTACATTGCCCCGGTATCGCAGTAAACGTAATGGAATCGTTTAGCAACCTGTTTGGCAACCGTACTTTTTCCAGCTGACGCTGGCCCATCTATTGCAACTTGTAATCCCTGTTTCTCCACTTTAAAGCGCTCCTAAACATAAAAATTCCTGACCAATACCACTACCGAACGCGTAGTTTTTGACCAGGGTGAATTTGTGACGCTGAACTTAACCCGTTCAAAGCCAATAGTTTTTCTTCTGAAATACCGGCGTTGGCTGCTACCCGATAAACTCCTTGACCTGCTTGAACGGTAGCGTATTGGGTATCCGAAGATTGTGTGGTAGACGAGCTGTTCTCTGCCGTTGAACTGGAAGTGGTCGTTTCGCTTTCCTGACTACTTGAAGTCGAACTCGAGGCTTTACTACTCGATTCCGTTGAAGATTTTTGCCTCTCGCTGGCCTCTTTTTCCGACGCTGCCTTTTCAGATTCGGACTTCTTAGAAGAAGCCGCAGACATTGAAGCTGCCTTCTTTTTATCCGCTGCCGATTCGCTGGCCGAACTTTTTTTAGTGGCCGTTGCCGCTACCTGATCGTCATTTGCGGGTCGGTTAGCAGCACTCTGACGGGCTAGGCCGTATACGAGTGATACTAGTGCAATGAGCACGATAATGGCAACTAGAATGGTTGTTACCAAGGCATTGTTATGATTTTGTTTGTGGATGCGGGTCCGAGACAGGTTACCTTGATCGTCACGGTCATCAGCAAACGTCTGATCCCACGGTTTATCCGTATTTTGTTCATCATGTTTCTGATTCATCGTTCAACCTCCCTAAAACTTACACTCGCTATTGTACCATACGAACAAAATGAAAACGCTATTCCTTTTGTTAATACTTTTATAAAAATAAGCTGGCCAACCGGCTCTGCCAGTTGCCTTTAACCGTCTGGGTTGGTTTTTGCTCGGTTTGTGAACCGAGCAGCGTTGGCACCGGCGTGTCCTCTCCGTTACAGCACTCGGCATTATGTGTCGGATAGGGTGCCGGTTGAAACTTTTGCAGTAAAATCTCCCGCCGACATCCCTGGGTGGTGACAAACGTCATCATTTCCTGAATTGCGGTTCGCCGGGCCTTCATTCGGTCACTAAAGAGTTGCTGGGCTGCCAACTCGTTAACCCCATGAGCTTGGTAAAATTTAAGGAGATCGACCTGTTCATCTTGACCATGAAATTGAGATGGGTGCTGATAAAACCGTTGAATCAGTGCTTCGTCCGGGATACTCGCTTGGCTTAGGCTCCAAGCAAATTGTTCGTCCCCGGGTTGGTAAAGCAGAATCGCAAGACTGGGCTGACCATCGCGGCCGGCCCGGCCAATTTCTTGGGAATAATTTTCTAAGTCGGTCGGCAGATGATAATGGATGACGAACCGAATATCAGCTTTATCAATCCCCATGCCAAACGCACTAGTTGCACAAATAACGTTAAGCTGACCAGCCATAAATTGCTGTTGAATTTTATACCGCTGTTCCCCGTCTAAATCTGCGTGGTACGGGGACGCCTCAACATTTTCCAGCTCATTTAAGTTCGCCGCCACTTGGTTTGCCGCCCGCTTACTAGAAAAGTAAACGACGCCAGGCTTGGGCAAACTCCGAACTAAGTCCGCTAGCCGTTGACCCTTTTCCCGATCAGAACTAACCGTTTCAACGGCCAAAAAGATATTTGCCCGGTTCACGGACGTCATGATCCGGTTGGCATTTGGAACCCCCAACCGTTGGATAATTTGCTCCTGAGTTTTTGAAGAGGCGGTGGCCGTTAGCATTAAGGTCAGGGGCTGGTTTAGCATCTTTCTGGCCTGACCGAGCAAGAGGTATTCTGGGCGGAAATCGGGACCCCACTGGGTAATGCAGTGGGCCTCATCGACCACGAACAAACTGATGTTCATCTGCCGCAGTCGCTCCTGAATTTCCGTTCGAACTAACATTTCGGGAGATAAAAAAACGATCCGATACTGATCTAACCGCTGAATTTGGCTTCGTCGTTCGGCTAAATCGGTTAATGACGTTAACGCAACGGTCTTTCGTCGCCCTGCTGCTTGTAGCCGGCCGACCTGGTCCTGCATGAGCGACAGCAAGGGCGATATCACGAGGACCGTTCCCGATTTGATCGTGGCATATAACTCGTAGATTAAGGTTTTCCCCGCTCCGGTTGGCAGAACTGCCAACGTATCGCGCCCCTGCATTAACGAAGCTAGGCTTTCTAGCTGTCCCGTTCGAAAGGTTTTAAACCCAAACTCCCGGTCTAACGCCTCGTAAAGTTGGGATTCCAATTGTTCACTCATGTTTCCTTCGTCCTCCATACCTGGTACAGCCGAAACCAAAAAAAGTCCCAGTCTAATCCAGCTTCCATTATGTCTTGAAACTGCCAATCATCCATCTGGGCCTCATCCGGATAGAGCTGCCGGAGTTGATCCGTTCGGCTTCCTAACAGCGCGGCATAGGGAAATTGTGCCAGGGGCAAGATAATCGCCGCCTCTAAAAGGTGTTCTCGCACCGTACCAATTTTCAGACCATACTGTTGGGCAATTTCGCCTAACGTCCGGCCCCTTTGAAACTGATTAAACGTTGTCATGGCTCCCCGACTGAGCGGAAACCGTACTAGGTCGCCGACAAGATCCTGGATTAGTGGAAGCTCCCCGGCGGATCCAAGTTGCGCCATCCGGGTGAGAACATCAAAGCGTTCTGCTAGGATGCTTGCAACCGGCATTTTACTCGCCTGGCTAATTTGGCTTAAAGTTTCGCCCGGTTGATCATGACCAATTAACTGACGAACAAAGTCGTCCGCCGTCTGTACCGAAACCCCGTTCAATACCCGTTCTAATTCCTGATAAAACTTCTGGCCCAGTGAATCCGACTTATTCCGCCTAAACCACTGTTTAACCTGCCCCATCGTTTCAAAATCCGTTTCATACGGAAAATACCGAGATTGGTGCACCCGATATTCTGACACAACCTGGCCCGCCAGTAGCAGCCGCTGCATGGTGCGTCCTAGGTCCACGTTAAGCCAGCCAGAATAAAATTGCGGATGATAGGCCTCGGTCAACCCTGCGGTCTTCAGCTGTTGACCAGTGGGTGTAAGCAGGATTTGCTGATTCGTCCGAATCGCGTGGCCCGCATCGATTTCAGTTTGGACTTCCCGTTCCAATTGATGACGGTTCAGATTTTTTTGACTTCCCAACAGGGGCAATAAACCGTAACGCAGGCCCCAAAATAGCGTAGAAACTGTTTTCTTACCCGCAAACGTATTTTCAATTACCCGAATCCGGCGGGCCTGATGCTGATCAAATAACCATAGGATCGAATGTGTCACGTTCATTGCCCCCCTTCTCCATTAGTTTACCATACTAAAAAATCCGGTTAATTACCGGATTTTAAGGGATCTTTTAAAATTGATTCCGGTGGGTCGCAATCCAGCCGTTCATTCGCTGCATCATAAAGATAAACACGATCCCAATAATCACACCCTTAAGCAAGTTAAACGGGATTACCCCTAACAGAACCAGCTTGCTTAACGGCATCCCAATCGACATGTGCAGAACGTTCAGATACAGTGGTGTGATCACCAACCAGTTAGCTAATGCCATGACCACTGTTAACGTTAAGGTTCCAACCAGGACCGAGACGATTGCACGTCTTAAAAAGGTCTGATTCTTTAACGCCTTAGCCGTCCAGTAGATAGGGAGCATAAAGGCGAGGGCCGCAATAAAGGCGGTCCCAACACCAATCAGGTTAGGAATATCAACCCCGGTTGTCACAAAATATAGCAGTGCTTCAATGGCGCTTACTAAAATGGCCTCGGTAGGTCCTAAGATGACCATTGCAAGTAAGATCACCACTTCACTAAAGTCTAATTTCATGTAACTGACAAACGGAATGATTGGGAACGATAAAAACATTAAGATATACGCACAACAGGCAAACAATGCCACCTGAACCATGGTTCGAACACTAAATCGAGTGTGATGAGTTCCGTTAACCATTAGAGTTCCTCCTTAGAAACTCACCTTCAGAGACACAAAAAGAGTTCTACACGTAGGCAGAACTCATTCAGTGGTCGACGCAGTTCCATCTTCTGCCTACCAGACTTTACTGTCGGTTTCGGAGTTGCACCGAATCAACCGCTCACGCGGGTCGCGGACTATTACCGCCGGTCGGGAATTGCACCCTGCCCTGAAGATGATCATGTTAAATTATTTACTAACTATTATAAAAGATCCTTACTAAATGTCAACTGCTTATTTCTTTGGCGCCACAATCCGCTTTAACTCTTGAACTTCCTTTGGATTCAACCGGCGAAAATCGCCCGATTGAACTCCCGCTAACGTTAAAAACGCGTATTTTTCCCGGGTCAGTTTAACCACCGGGTGACCAACGGCAGCCAACATGTTCTTAACCTGATGGTTACGCCCTTCGTGCAACGTTAGTGAAACGATTGCCGTCTTCTTTTCTTTATCACTTGATCTGAGTTTGGCCTTAGCGGGGGCCGTTTGTTTCCCCTCCACGACGACCCCTTGACGTAAGGCTTTCATATCATCGTTGCTGGGAATCCCTTCTACCTTTGCCACGTAGTCCTTCTCCACCCCGTATTTAGGGTGGGTCAGTTCATTAGCTAACTGACCGTCGTTGGTTAATAATAGCAGCCCGGACGTATCATAATCTAAGCGACCAACCGGATAGATCCGCTGGCTAACACCCTCAATACAATCCAAAACCGTTTTGCGCCCCTTCTCGTCGTTAGCCGTAGAAACCACTCCGCGGGGTTTGTTTAGTAAAATATAAATGGGTTCTTCCGCCGCAATGGGAATATTATCCACTGCAATCTCGTCGTGAAGTCCAACCTTGACGCCAAGTTCAGTCACAACCTGACCGTTAACCTTAACGTGACCGCTGGCGATTAATTGTTCGGACTGGCGCCTTGAAGCAACACCCGCGTGGGCAAGTACCTTTTGTAAACGTTCCATTACTCTTCTCCTAATTCTTCATCTTCGCTCGAGCTTTCTAACTGCTGGTTAAACGCCGTTAGGAATAGTTCACTACTGTCAGCTTCTGCTGGCTCCGATTGATCTGGCAGTGGCGGTAACTCATCGATTGACTTTAACCCAAAGTAGTCTAAAAAGGTCGGCGTAGTCTGATAAACCTTGGGCCGCCCTGGTTCATCTAACCGCCCGGATGCATCAATTAACCGGCGAAGCACTAATTTTTGCACGGTGGAGCTGCTTTGAACTCCCCGAATCTCATCAATTTCAATTCGTGTAATGGGTTGCTGGTAAGCGACAATCGCTAAAACTTCCAGCGAAGCTGGTGATAAACTCGTGGACAGCGGCGTCTCAAAGTATTTTTTGACTAGATCGCTTAATTCCGCCTTGGTGGCTAACCGATAATGGTCCTCCGAAATTAAAACTTCGATGGCTGAATCCGGGTTAACCGCATATTTTTGGGATAGGGTTTCCAAAAGATCATGAACGGCCGGCCGCATAAATCCGGTTGCCCGAACGAGTTGATCTAACGTAATCCCTTCATCCCCGCTAATAAATAGCAGGGCCTCAATTTGTTCTAGGTTTGTCATCCTATGTCTCACTCTCTACGTACATTAATTCTAAAGGGGCCCCATCCGTTTTTTGCTGCAACATCAATTGATGCTGCCGGGTCAATTCTAACAGGGCAATAAAGGTGGTCACCACTTCCTCCATTTGAGGATGGTTGGAAAATAAGTGTTTAAACGCAACGGGGGTTTGTGGTCGTTCTTTAAGCCGCGTTAAAATTGTCGTCATTTGCCCCGCAACCGTAAATTGTTCACCGTTAATCGTTCGGGTCATCGGTTGTTCCGCCTTAACCCGGGTGGCCATGTCCAAAAATGCCGTTTGTAATCGCGCCAACGTTAATCCCGGTCGAACCGAATGCAAGTTTAGGCCCTTGGGCACGGCCATTTCCGGCCGGGTAAACTGTTGCTGCCGATCTCGTTCCCGTTCTTGTAAGGTATGGGCGGCTTCCTGAAACCGTTTGTATTCCAGTAATTGGGTCACTAATTCCTCACGGGGATCGCCTTCATACTCATCTTCTTGATCAGCAAGTACGGGGGTCTTTGGCAGCAGCATCTTGGCTTTTATCGCCATCAACGTCGCCGCCATCACAAAGTATTCTCCCGCAACATCGAGCTGATGATCCTGCATCGAATTTAGGTACCCGACGTACTGTTCCGTGATGGTTGAAATTTGAATATCATAAACATCCATTTCTGAAGCCTTAATCAAGTGCAGTAATAAGTCTAGCGGGCCGTCAAAATCATCCAGGTGTAAGGTCGGCTGGTTAAAGGTTTCACTCATGTGCTTGTTCCCACCTCATTACCTCGTTGGCGTAGGGCAGCGTACACATCACCCGTTGATCCGGATACTCCCGGTCTAATTCATCTAGAATCGTATTGATATCCGTCTCATTATTAGCCGCTGGCGTTAAACTCATTTCGTTTACCACGACAAAATCGGTACTTAGTTCGACTCCAATGACCCCGTTATAATTATCGTGGTTATCACGCCACAAAAAGAGTGCCCGTTCATGACTTTCGGTATACCAACTCAGTTCTGATTGAACTAATGGTAAACTCTTTAGGTCCGGTTGGAGGGATAAAAAACCCATTGCAAGCTTTTGATATTCAGTTCGATATTTAACTAGCACCCTAACGACCTGCCTTTCTTAGTTAGAACTTATAGTTCGTTTTATGCCCGGGGATGAGAATGGTCATAGACCTCAGTTAACCGTTTTTGAGATAAATGAGTATAAAGCTGGGTGGTTGAAATATCCGAATGCCCCAACAATTCCTGGACGATCCTTAGATCCGCACCATTTTCCAGAATGTGGGTTGCAAACGAGTGCCGCAGCGTGTGGGGAGTGACGTCCTTCTTAATCCCCGCAATGGTAACGTAGTGCTTTATCTTTTGCCATATGGCCTGTCGGCTTAATCCACTCCCGTGGGCGTTTAAGAAAAGGTAGGGGCTTCGATTTTCCCGGGCCAGCTGCGGCCGACAATCCGTTAAGTATCGGTTGATCCAGTCAATTGCGACGTCCCCAATTGGAACGATCCGTTCCTTATCCCCCTTACCCAGGGTTTGGATTAAACCCATTTCTAAGTGTAGGTCGTCCAGTTTAAGGTGAACCAATTCGCTTACCCGTAGGCCGGTCGCATACATAACTTCCAAAATGGCCCGGTCACGCAATTCTAACTTTTTACTGGGGTCTGGCGCTGCCAGTAACCGGTCCACTTCGGCCGGAGTCAGGACCGCGGGTAAGTGACTAGCCTGCTTAGGCGCCTGCACATTCGTCATGGGGTCAGTCTCCAGCTGGTCAAAAACCACCAGGTATTTAAAAAACTTTCGGAGGGAGGAAACCATCCGAATAACGGAATTCCGTGACTTTCCAATCTGATGTTGTTCCTCTAAAAAGCCGGTAATCTCGTCTTCAGTGACGTCACTAAACCGCAAGATATACTGCTGATCTAAATATCGGTTAAATTGTTTTAAGTCTAACCGGTAGCTTTGACACGTATTGTCGCTCAATCCCTGGGAAACTCGCAGATCCTGCAAATAATTTTCAATTTTTTCCCGTTTATGATCCATTGGCTAATCCTCAGGATGTTCTTGGTCATTCACAGCTGCTTCAACTAATGAAATCTGACCATCCTTCTGAACGATTTGGCGATCCTTTAGTAAATGTCCAACGGCCCGCTTAAACGCACCCTTGCTTAACCCAAAATAGGCTTTAATTTCATCGGGGTTCGATTTATCCGTAAAGGGTAACGAACCCGTTTGGGAGTGCTGCAAGGCAGCGTACAACATCGCTGAGTCATCATCAATTGCTTGATAGGCCCGGGGTTTTAGCGAAAGGTTGAGGGACCCGTCCTGATGAATACCAATTACACGGGCCTTTAAGGGTTCGCCTAACCGGGGCTCCCTTTCCCGTTCCGACGGGTGAACAAACCCGAGTTGATACCCCTTGGAGATAACCCGGGTTCCCGCCATCTTTAACCGGTAAGGAATCACTTCCACATCCCGGTTCATCATGTGTTTATTACCCGGTTGGGCAATGGCCTGAAAGATTTCTTCATCGGCCAGCACGCCCCACATCCGGTGCTTACTATCAACTCGAATGGCAATCATCAGTTGATCCCCAGTTTGAGGCCAAATTTCAGCAATGGTCGGTAAATCATCAACGCTCACCACGATATCCTTGTTGGGGAGCCCAATATTCACAAACACACCGAGGTTATGTTGTGTCCTCACTACCGTCCCAAAAGCATAATGATCAACCTGAACCTTAGGCGCATTCCGAGTCAACTGCATGTGGTGCGTTTCATTTTCGTAGGCGAAGCCCTTAAACTGACTGCCCAATTTTAACGGCTTCTGAATTTCCGTTTTATTCAGCAGAAAGGTCGCTCCATCCACTTGAACAAAGTAATTTTGATCGTTTTCATCGGTAACCTTGCCCGTTACAATCCGACCAAGCATTTCACTTATTTGCATTTATCGTTCTTCCGTTCATCTTAGATTTACTCTTCATTTTACACGGTTTTACCCGAAAGTTCGACCTTAATCCCATAAAATCATTGCTGCAGACTCAAAAGACAATAAAAGGGTGCCCCGTAATGGGACACCCTTTTACCACCTTACCACATGGGCTTGATGAATTTCTTCAACTTAAAGTGCGTTTGATGCACCATGGTAAACCATCCCACGGCGTGAATCAACGGTGATCACTTCACCATCGGAAATTTTTTCGGTTGCGCCTGTCGCACCAACAATTACTGGAATTCCCATAGAAATTCCAACAACAGCAGCGTGAGAAGTTAAACCACCATTTTCAACAATTAAAGCACTGGATTTTTCAATGGCTGGTAAGTAAGCCTTGTCCGTTGTAGAAGTAACTAATACGCCACCTTCAACGGCCTTTTGGTTGGCTTCGTCAGCATTGTGTGCAATGACGGCTTTGCCAATAACGGTTTCATCGCCAACGCCTTGACCTTGAACCAGCTTTGAACCGATTAATTGAACCTTCATCAAGTTAGTTGTCCCAGTTTCGTTAACGGGAACCCCTGCGGTGATTAAGATTAAATCGCCTTCCTTGGCTAATCCAGTTTCAACGGCCTTAGAAGCAGCTAAGTCAAACATGTCATCCGTGTTAGCTGGTTGGTCAGCAACGATTGGGTAAACTCCCCAGTTAACCATCAACCCGCGACGAACACGATCGTCGAATGTGATAGCTAAGATATCAGCATTTGGCCGGTACTTAGAAATCATCCGGGCAGTGTAACCTGACTTAGTGGCTGCCACAATGGTCTTGATTCCTAATTCATCAGCAACCTTGGCAACTGAAGCACCTAATGATTCAGTCACATCACCGGTAGCAAAGTTAGGGTTATCACGACCGAAATCAGGTAAAGCAGATTCAGCCTTTTGATCAATTCGAGCCATGGTTTGAACGGCTTCAACTGGGTAATCCCCGTTGGCACTTTCACCTGAAAGCATGGTTGCATCCGTACCATCAAAGACGGCGTTAGCAACGTCAGAAGCTTCGGCACGCGTTGGACGTGGGTTTTCCTCCATGGAATCAAGCATTTGGGTTGCTGTGATAACTGGCTTGCCTAATTCGTTACACTTCCGGATTAAAGTCTTTTGAACCAACGGTACGTTTTCAGTTGGAATTTCAACACCCATGTCACCACGAGCAATCATTAAACCGTCTGATACCTTGATGATGTCATCAAAGTTGTTGATTCCTTCTTGAGATTCGATCTTAGGGAAGATTTGAACGTCTTCCATGTTTTTAGCTTCAAGTAAGGCCCGAATGTCTAAAACATCTTGTGGCTTACGAACAAAAGATGCCGCAATGAAGTTAATGCCTTGGTCTAAACCAAAGTTAATGTCATCCGTATCCTTTTCGGTAATCCCAGGTAAGTTAATGGAAACACCAGGAGCGTTAACCCCTTTACGTGAGCCTAAAACCCCGTTGTTTTGGGCAGTAACAACTAATTCCTTAGTTGCGTCATCCTTTTGATCAACAACGGTATCAAGCAAACCATCATCAAACAAAACGTGACCGCCTTCGTGAACATCGTCAAAAAGGCCTGGGTAAGTGACAGCAATCTTGTCATGGTCACCTTCGATAGAAGCATCCATCGAAATCCGGAACTGGTCGCCGGTGTTGAATTGGATTTTACCTTCCTTTTCAACGGTTGTCCGAATTTCAGCACCCTTAGTATCTAACATAATACCAACGGTCTTTCCGGTAATTTTTTCAGCTTCGTGCACGTTAGTCATCCGACCTAAATGTTCTTCGTGATCACCGTGGGAAAAGTTGAAACGGAAAATGTTTGCGCCGGCTTGGATTAATTTAACAATTGTGTCAACATCCGTACTGGCAGGACCAAGCGTACTTACGATCTTGGTTTTCTTCATAAGAAATATCTCTCCTTTGATAATGGCACAAACCTCTGGCACTTGCTGAGCAAATGTCCAGAATTTGTTTGGCTCAAATTTGGCTCCACGAATATTCTAGCACTTTAAAAAACTGGTGTCAGTTACTTCCAACAAGTTTTCTCCTAATCCCGCCCTTTTTTTGTAAAGTAAGCGGTTTCCTTATTTTAACGGATTTTTATTACCCGTTTTAAATTCTAACCATTAATTATTATTTATAGTTCAATCATAATTTCAGTGATTGTTGGGTGCCAGTGCTTCTTGGTAAACAACGTTCGCTTCACCTAAAATAGCTTGCAACTGGGTCTTAACTTTCGGGTCATTGCTAAGTGAGTGGCTGGCGTTTAAAACCCATTTGCGGTCGGTAGTCGGTTCAAAGAGAATGACCGGGGTCGACCCTGGATTGGTCCTAATAATTTGTTGAATTTTCGGCATCACGACCGCACGCTCATGTTCAGCATCCAACCGTAAAAACCACCGGTCCCCATCTGACAACGGTGCGGGCATGAGGTCCGCCGCATTCTCCAGCTGGTCTGCAATGACAGCCAAGCCCTTTCGTTGCTCAACTCGGCCCCGGACTAAAATCACCATCTCACTCTGCAGCCAGGAGGCAACCCGGTTATAGGTCCGGGGAAAGAGGGTAATACTAATATCCCCGGACTCATCATTTGCCGTCAAGAAGGCCATTTGATCCCCCTTTTTAGTTCTAATCACCCGAATTTTAACCACGTAGACCAATAAACTGACCTGGCTGTTTGGCGTTAGTTCACTAACCGGATTTAACTGATACTTAGTCCGGAGGGAGTCGTACTGTTCAACCGGATGACCTGACAGATAAGCCCCTAAATACTCGTTTTCCTTTGCCAGCTTTTCGATCAGGGGGAAATCCGGAACCGATTTAATTTTGGGGGCTAAGGAAGCAAAAAGTTCAACGTCATTCCCACTGAGTTCAATACTACTAATGAGCTCCGGGAGTACCGCAATCAATTCTGCCCGGTTGGCCCCAAATTGGTCAAAGGCCCCGGCGTAAATTAATCCGGCAATTAATTCTGGCTTCCGCCACTTATCCGCAATCCGGGTAATAAAATCCCGCAAATCCTTAAACGGCCCATTCTGCTGTCGCTGCTTGAGGACATCCCGCAAGAAATCCCGCCGCACCCCCCTAACGGAGCTCAGCCCAAAGAGCAGCTGCCCGTCAGCTAAACTGAAGTAGGCCTGACTGCGATTGATGTCAGGTGGTAGAACTTGAACCCCATGGTGCTTCGCCTCCGTGAGGTAAGTTTTGGTTTTGGTGGGATTGTTTAGCACTGAATTTAACAGTGCCGCATAGAACGGCCCCGGAAAGTGGGCCTTTAGGTAGGCCATTTCAAACGCCATTTTACTATAGGCAATCGCATGGGACCGGTTAAAGCCGTAGTTAGCAAACCGTTCGATATAGTCGTAGGTTTGCCGGGCCACCCCATCCGGGTACCCCTTCCGTTTGGCCCCCGCTAAAAACTGCTTTTGCATGGCGTCCATGGTTCCCTTTTTCTTCTTGGACATTGCCCTCCGCAGCAAATCGGCTTGACCCAGGGTAAACCCGCCCATAACGGACGCCACCTGCATAACCTGTTCCTGGTAGACTAAAATTCCGTAGGTCGGTCCCAAAATTGGGGCTAACGATGGATCGGGATACGAAACGACTTCCTGACCGGCCTTCCGCTTAATAAAGGTTTCGATGTTCTGCATGGGACCGGGCCGATAAAGCGCGTTAACTGCCGCAACCAGTTCAAAGGAATCGGGTTTTAACTGACGCAGGACACTTTTAATTCCACTAGATTCAAACTGGAAAACCCCGTTGGTCTCCCCCCGTTGAAACAGGGTTAACGTCTGCGGATCATTCAAGTCAACGTTGCTTAAATCGAGTTCCCGCCCGGTTTCTTGTTTAATCATCCGTAAAGTATTCGCCATGATACTTAAATTTCGCAACCCCAAAAAATCCATTTTCAGCAGTCCGACTTCTTCAACTGCGTCCTTGGTGTACTGCGTCATTAAGAGCTCTTCTGACCCAGTTTGTAACGGCACCGTTTCAATTAGGGGAAGTTCACTCAGAACAATCCCGGCAGCGTGTGTCGAGTAGTGCCTAGGCAATCCCTCCAGCTTGACGGCCGTTTCAAACAATAACCGGTTCAACTGGCTATCCGCCACTAAGTTCTTGAGGGGTTGCGACTGAGCGTATGCCTCCCGGAGAGTAATGTGTAACACGTTCGGGATGGCTTTGCTCCACTGATCTTGTTGATAGGGGGCCAGCCCAAACGTGCGGCCAACATCTCTGAGCGCCTGCTTGGCCGCTAAGGTCCCAAACGTAATAATCTGAGCGACCCGTTCATGCCCATACTTTTGGTGCACGTACGCTAAAACTTCCTCCCGCCGGTTATCCGGAATGTCCAAATCGATATCCGGCATCTGCGCACGCTCTTCGTTGAGGAACCGCTCAAATAGTAGTCCGTAAGCAATGGGATCCACATCGGTAATTCTAAGAACGTAGGCAACTAATGAACCTGCAGCTGATCCCCGGCCCGGGCCAGTTGTAATTCCTGACCGATGGGCAAAATTCATGACGTCCCAAACAATTAAGAAGTAATCGTCAAACCCCATTCGGTGAATGACCTCTAATTCATGGTTCAACCGATCCACGTATGCCTGAGAGTCTACGTCTAGGTGAGCTAACCGGGTTCGGAGTCCCTGTAAGCATTGATCCCGCAAGTATTCTGCCGATGTCGTTTTTCCCGGAGTTTGATATTGGGGTAATTGTGGCGACTTAAACTGCAGTTCCACGTGGCACTGATCCGCAATGTCACCCGTCTGAGCTAATAATTCCTGTTCGTTTAGCTCGTCATAGCGCCGACTGAGTTCCGTAACCGAACGCAACCAGTGGCCGCCCGTGACATCGCTCGCCTGACCTAGATTAGCAATAACTTCTCCCCGGTCAATGGCCCGTAAAACAGTGGTACTAAAGGCATCATCCGCATCCAAATAGTCCACGGGGTCTAGCGCCGTAACCCGGGTGTTAGTGTCTGCTGCAACCTGCTTTAAGACGTCCCGCAAAGCTTGAGACTGATCAATCGAAGTCCCAAGATAGACGCTGGCTTCATCCGCCGCTTCCGCTAACCACTGGAGCGCATGGGTGACGGCCTGTCGCTGACCCACGTTAATTTGACGCGTGACTTCACTATCAGCCGGCGTGAGCACCATTAAATGCCCTAAAAGTGCCGTCAATTCGCTTAGTTTAAGCGGTGTCTCATCTTCCCGCGTTTGATAGGCGGTTGACAGCTTCATCAGGTGCTGGTATCCCACGAAATCCTTAGCCAGAAAGACCCAATCCGTTAACGTTGTTTCATCGATTATCCCGGCGGTCGTTAACGTCAGTCCGATAATGGGAGTAACCCCCGCAGACTGGCAGGCATGATAAAACGCCACGGTGCCATACAAGACGTTTCGATCCGTTAACGCAATCGTTTGGTAGCCCCGGTCCTTGGCCGCTTGAACCAGATCATTAAGCCGGGTTGGACTTTGAAGCAGACTAAACGAACTCATCACTTGGAGTGGTGCCACGCGCATAGCTGATCCTTCCTTCCGAAAAATAATTGCTTCTATTATATCAGACCCTGAGGCTCGGCGAAAGCAAAACTGAACGCACGTTCGCAGCCATCTAATAGGTATTCGAATACCGGTCACCCGATAACGAAACTGGATCGTCAGTTAAACCCGCCCCCAAAAGCAACCGAGTTTAACTGACGATCCATTAAAATTCGAGTATCCGATCCATTCGGCACACCCCGTCAGCCATTAAAGATCAGCATCTTCGGGGTGACTCGGGGTCGTCGTAAAGTTCAACTGGTTATCTGCCAGACTGATTGTGACGCGGCTATGCGGTGCAACCTGTCCCGCCACAATTTCTCGCGCCAACGGAGTTTCCACGGCATTTGTAATGTACCGGGCGAGTGGCCGGGCCCCAAATGCAGGCACGTACCCATTTTGGGCCAACCACTTCTTTGCTTCGTCGCTAATCACTAGCTGAATATCTTGATCCGCTAACCGATCAGAGAGCGCCTGAACCATTTTAACGACAATCTGTTCAACATCCTTAAGGTTCAGCGGGGTAAACATAATGACGTCATCAATTCGGTTTAAAAACTCGGGGCGAAACGACTGCTTTAGCAGGTTGGCAACGTCCTCCCTTGCCGATTGACTAATCACCCCTTGCTCGTCAGTCCCCTCAAGGATAACGTCTGAACCCAGGTTCGATGTCATAATCAAAATCGTATTTTTAAAGTCGACCGTTCGACCCTGCCCATCCGTTAAGCGCCCATCATCCAAAACCTGAAGCAAGACATTAAAAACGTCCGGATTAGCCTTTTCAATTTCATCAAATAGTACGATCGAATAGGGGTTTCGGCGAACCGCCTCAGTTAATTGGCCGCCCTGTTCGTAGCCAATGTACCCAGGTGCCGCCCCAATTAGCCGCGAAACCGACTCCTTTTCCATGTATTCTGACATATCAATCCGAACCATGTGGTTTTCCGAATCGAACAGGTCCTCGGCCAAAGCCTTAGCCAACTCGGTCTTTCCCACTCCAGTCGGGCCCAGAAAGAGGAAGGATCCCAGGGGCTTTTGGGGGTCCTGCAAACCGGCCCGGGAGCGGATAACCGCATCGGCAACGGCCGTAACGGCTTGATCCTGACCCACTACCCGCTCGTGGAGGTGATCAGCCAAATGCAGCAGCTTTTCTCGTTCCCCAGCCACTAGTTTGGCCACCGGAATTCCGGTCATTCGGCTGACCACATTGGCAATATCGCCCTCCGTTACGGACTCTGAGACCAACCAATCATCCGAATGATCCGTTTGTTCTAACTGCGCTAATTCTGCTTCTAGGTTCGGGATGGTTCCGTGCTGTAAAACGGCTGCGGCGTTGAGATCGTAATTTTGTTCGGCCGTTTCTAAGTCGTGTTTGGCTTGATCTAACTCGGCCTTCTTTTGACCTAAGACTGAAATCGCATCTTTTTCTGCCGTCCAGCGGGCGGATAATTCATGAACCCGTTCAGAAACGTCAGCGAGTTGCTTTTGCAATTCAACTAACCGCTTTTTAGAAGCGGCATCAGTTTCCGCTTCAAGGGCCGTTTTTTCCACCTCTAGCCGCATTTGCTGCCGCTCAGCCTGATCTAACTCTGTCGGCGCCGAATTCATCTCAACCCGAATAGTGGCGGATGCTTCATCCACTAAATCAATGGCTTTATCGGGTAAATAGCGATCCGTGATATACCGATCGGAGAGTTTAGCTGCCGCAACTAGAGCGTTATCGTGAATTCGAACCCCGTGGTGGATTTCAAACCCCTCCCGGAGTCCCCGGAGAATGGTAATGGTGTCTGAAACGGAGGGTTCGCTGACTAAGACCCGCTGGAACCGGCGATCGAGCGCCTTATCCTTTTCGAGGTTTTCCCGGTATTCATCCAGGGTCGTGGCCCCAATTAAATGGAGTTCCCCGCGGGCCAGCATTGGTTTTAGGAGGTTACCGGCGTCCATACTGCCTTCGGTCTTTCCGGCCCCAACAATCGTATGAATTTCATCAATAAACATAATAATTTGACCGTCACTTTTTTTCACGGCCTTAAGGACCGCCTTTAACCGTTCCTCAAACTCGCCCCGGTACTTGGCCCCCGCAATCAGCGATCCCATATCTAACGAATAAATGGTCTTATTCTTTAAGTTTTCGGGCACGTCGCCCCGAACGATTCGTTGGGCTAATCCCTCAACGATGGCTGTTTTTCCCACCCCGGGTTCACCAATTAAAATTGCGTTATTTTTCGTCTTACGGGACAAAATTCGAATAACGGATAGAATTTCTTCATCCCGGCCAATGATGGGATCCATCTTTCCTGACCGCGCTGCTTTCGTCAGATCCGATCCATACTTTTCTAACGCTTTAAATTGTGATTCTTGCGTTTTCGATGTCACTTTTTCACCATCCCGATTCTTCATAACAATTTCGGTCATTCTTTCTTCGTTGACCCCCTGTGATTGCAGGTAGTCCGTGAGTCGATTTCCAGATAGCTGCATTAAAGCAATCACCAGGGTATCAACAGCCACGTAGTCGTCATCCAGCGTCTGACGGACGCCATCCGCCCTTTGAAACAGCTCTGCCAACTGGGGCGAGACCGTTTGCCCGTATTGAACGCCAGATCCATCTACCACGGCAATGCCATCTAGCTCCTGGTTTAACTCGTTCTCTAACGCGGTGAGCTCTACCCCGGCCTGAGAAAATAGCTGGCGGGCAAGTTCTCCCGGTTGAATTAAAAACTTAAAGAGTTGGGCAATCCCAATGTTTTGTTGATGCCGGGTTTGAGTAATTTTCTGTGCCTCGGCCAGGGCCGCCGTTACTGCTTCTGTCATTTGTTCTGGATTCATTAATTCACCACATTTCACAATTATTTTCAAACTGAGTGTACCCGATTAAACCGCAAACTCAAAGTAATTTGACTAAACAAAAAAAGTCCCACCTAACACTATATTAGGCAAGACTTTCTTCGTTTGACCATTTTAATTTAATTTGTTTTGATTGCACCCTCAAGGGCCACCGTAATCATATCGTTAAAGGATTCTTCACGTTCTTTTGCGCTCGTAGATTCACCGGTGAGCATCAGGTCGCTGACCGTTAGAACGGCTAATGCAGCAACGTTGGCCTTGGCCGCAATGGTATATAGGGCCGCCGCTTCCATCTCGGCACCCAGGATTTGATAGTCCCGGAGCTTTTCCAGGTTAATTTCATCGTTATAAAACTGATCTTCCGACAGGATATTGCCGACCTTAACCGGAACCTGATTTTTCTCTGCAGCCTCATAGGCGTTCAGCAGTAAGTTGAAATCCGCTGTCGGCGCATAATTTACCGTATCCCCAAAGATCGAACGTAGAAAGCCGGAATCCGTACTAGCCGATTGAGCAATTAAAACGTCACGCAGCTTCACATCCTTACCGAGTCCGCCACAGGTACCCACCCGAATTAATTTTTTGGCACCGTAAAACCGGATGAGTTCATTGGTATAAATTGAAATCGAGGGAATTCCCATTCCTGTGCCCTGAACGGAAATTCGGGTGCCCTTATAGGTCCCCGTAAATCCAAGTGCGTTACGAACCCCGTTATACTGAACGGGATGATCTAAAAACGTTTCAGCAATGTGCTTGGCCCGGAGTGGATCACCAGGTAGTAAAACAATGTCCGCAATTTCTCCTTGTTTTGCCTCTAAATGTGTACTCATGCGTTTTCCCCCTTTAATCATTCAGGTCGGCCAAAAAGCTCGACCCGGGTTGATTAGCTTGAATGGCAAAATTATCTAGGATGGTTGCCCCTAAATCCGCAAAGGTGGCCCGAGTTCCCAGTGACTTTCCGCCGGTAAATGATGGTGAGTAAGCTAACAGTGGCACGTATTCTCTCGTATGGTCGGTCCCTTCATACCCGGGATCGTTACCATGGTCAGCCGTAATCAACAATAAATCATCCGGGTTTAATTCCTGAAGCAGCTCGCCTAACTGTTCGTCAAACGCCATTAGGGCTTCACCATATCCGGCTGGGTTACGCCGATGACCGTACATGGCGTCAAAGTCGACCAGGTTAGTAAAGCTCAACCCCGAAAAATTCTGCCGCGCATTTTTGATGGTTTCAACCATCCCATCGTGATTGCTCTCCGTATGAACCCCGGCCGTGATACCCTGACCTGAAAAAATGTCGTTAATCTTGCCAACGGCTAAAACATCCAACCCGGCCGCCTTAAGTAAATCCATATCGGTTTGCCCCGTTGGAGCGAGCGTAAAGTCATGCCGGTTAGCCGTTCTAGTAAAATGATCCTTATCAGGACCCACGTAGGGCCGCGCAATTATTCGGCCAATGCGGTACGGTTGATCAATCGTAATGGAGCGGGTGTAGTCACAAATCCGGTACAGTTCCTCCAACGGAATAACGTCTTCATGAGCAGCAATCTGAAGAACTGAGTCGCCCGAGGTATACACGATCAAATCGCCCGTCTGCATTTGATGTTCCCCGTAGTCATGGATCACATCCGTTCCGGAGTAAGGGGTATTGACAATCACCTTGCGACCGCTAAATCGTTCGATTTGTTGAATCAGCTCCTCCGGGAATCCGTTGGGAAAAAAGCCTAAGGGTTCCTTGACCGGCAACCCCATCATTTCCCAGTGCCCATCCATGCTGTCCTTGCCAACCGAGACTTCGTGCATTTTTCCGTAGGCTCCCTGAGGTTGGTCAACTACCGCAACCCCAGTGATTGGTGCGTCAGGTCGAATATTGGCCAACCCGAGTTTTTCAAGGTTTGGCAACTGTAATTTTCCCTGGTAGTACTCACCAATGTGTCCCAGCGTGTCCGCACCAACATCGTTAAATTGATCTGCGTCACTGGCTTCCCCAATTCCGACTGAATCTAATACAATGGTAAAAACTCGTTTGTAGACCATTGTTGGCTCTCCTTCCTAACTGTTCATGATTTTGACGCCAGCACTGGCACCTAATCGGGTCGCCCCAGCGTCGATGAGAGCCAATGCCTCTTCCTTTGTATGAATACCACCCGAGGCCTTTACTCCTAATCGGTCACCAACGGTTCCCCGCATTAAAGCCACGTCATGGACTTTGGCACCCGCACTAGAAAAACCGGTTGAGGTTTTAACAAAATCAGCACCGGCCTTTTCCGTTAATTCGGAAGCCCTTACAATTTCTTCATCCGATAGGAAACTGGTCTCTAGGATCACTTTGACCAGTTTATTTGCTGCGTGTCCCGTCTCCGTAACCGCTTTAATATCATCGTAAACGGCTTCGTCGTGGCCGGCCTTTAACTCACCAATGTTTAAGACCATATCTAACTCGTCTGCACCATTTTGAATGGCATCCTGAGCCTCAAAAACCTTACTTGCCGTCGTCGTCGCCCCCAACGGAAAGCCAATAACTGTACAAACTTCAACGTCCGAATCTGCTAATTTTTCATGGGAGCGGGCGACCCAATAAGGATTAACACAAACGGAGGCAAAGTCATATTGCTTAGCTTCCGAAATAATTTTATCTACGTCAGCTTCCGTGGCGTCCGGGTTGAGAATCGTATGGTCAATATATTTATTTAAGTTCATGATAGCAACTCCTCTTCTTCTTTGAATACGCTTTCATAATACTAAATATCTTTACACTTGTAAATAGATATATTGAACTTATGTAAATAAAAAGGGTTATGAGATAAGTTCGCTTCGCTCAAAAACACAAATCGTGCCAGTAGTTACGTGACATTAGTCGAGCCAAATCAAAATAGGGATCATCCCCAAACACGAACAAAGAATTCGTATTACGGGATGATCCCTATTTTGCCAGGCTTAGATGACTAATGTCACAGCCGCCCCATTGTTTGTTGCATGAACCGTTTAAACCCGTTTTTCTGCGTTTAATTCCACGATTCGAACCAACACATCCACGGCTTTTACCATCGTTTCTTCGGAGACAAACTCGTAACGCCCGTGCATATTCTCCGCTCCGGCAAATAGATTCGGCGTTGGAAGGCCCATAAATGAAATTTTTGAACCGTCTGTGCCACCCCGAACCGGAAAAATATCGGGTTGGATGTTGAGTTCCTTCATCGCCTCTTCGGCTAGGTTAACAACCGCCATATCGGTTTCAATCACTTCACGCATATTATAGTATTCATCGTGAAGAACCAGCTTAACCCGATCGCCACCTAATTTTTCGTTCATTTGCGCAGCTAGCTGACTCATAAGACGTTTGCGGTTCTCAAATTTTTCGCGGTCGTGATCCCGGATGATATAACCTAAATGGGCTGCTTCCGGCGTCCCGTTCATCTCGTACAGGTGAAAGAAGCCTTCCCGTCCCGACGTTAACTCGGGCCGATCATGACTCGGCAAAGCGGCATGGTAGTCCATCGCTAACTGGTTGGCGTTCACCATAATGCCCTTCGCCGATCCAGGGTGGACGTTGGTTCCCGTAAATTCAACCTGGGCATCGGCCGCGTTAAATGTTTCATATTCTAATTCACCCAGCGGACCACCATCAACAGTGTAGGCAATATCGGCCCCAAAGTCTGCCACATCAAAATGGTCAGCCCCCGTTCCAATTTCTTCATCCGGTCCCAATGCGATTTGAACATCCCCGTGTTTGATTTCGGGATGGGCCAATAACATTTCGGCCAGGGCCATGATTTCGACTACCCCCGCCTTATCATCAGCCCCTAAAAGGGTGGTTCCATCCGTTGTAATTAGGGTCTGACCCGCATACTTTTTTAGATTTGGAAAAACGGCCGGGTCAAGCACGTACTCACCCGCCTGATCCAATTGAATTTTAGATTGACCATCATAGTTTTCATGAATCTGCGGCTTAACCCCGACCGAATTAAAGTCAGCGGTATCGAAATGGGCAATAAAGCCAACGGACTTAACGGGAGCGGAAACGTTAGCCGGAATTGTCCCCAGGACGTAAGCGGATTGTGAGTTAATCCGAACGTGGCTCACACCAATTGCGTTTAAGTCAGCAACTAACCGGTTGGCAAATTCAGTGAGTCGGGGCGTCGACGGAATGGTTTCAGAGTTTCCATCGGATCGCGTATTGATTTGAACATAGTCTAAAAATCGGGGAATTAAGTTGGCGTACTTTGCCATAATGACCACTCCTTATTTAAATTAAACGGCGGATAAAACTAGAGAAAGGTAAAGGGATCGGTGTTTAAACTTGAAGCCGAAACTTCTAAATTCCAATCATATTGAGCCGACCACCGGGTAAACAGGGTGACGAGCTTCGGAATGCAAATCGCTTCAATATGGTGGCCGGGATCAATTGCGTTCATTCCAGCCGCCAGCATATCATGACCCGTGTGGTAGTAAACGTCTCCCGTTACATAGACGTCGGCACCCTTTTGCTGAGCCAACCGGTAAAATTTTCCCCCGTCCCCACCCAAAACGGCAACCCGATTGACGATCTGGTCGGGATGATGTGAAATTAATCGTAGACCGTTCACTTGAAAAATTTTCTTGCACCGCTCCGCAAACTCCCGAACGGTTGTTGGGCTAGCCAAGTTGCCAACCCGCCCCATGCTGTACTGATGACCGGCCCGTGCCAGCGGCGTTAGGGTGTAGGCTGGTGTATCAAAGGGGTGAACCTGATTAATGATGTCAACAACGTTTGTGACTTGAGATTCACTAACCCGCACCTCAATGGCAACTTCATCCACCTCGTTTTGCTCGCCCACCTCACCCATAGCGGGATTTGCCCCTTCGTTCAACGTAAAAAAGCTTCGGCCGTGGGACGTGTAACTACCCCCGGTATAACTGGAGGTTTCACCCGTTCCAGCCTTTACCAGGGCCAGCCGGATGGCATCCGCATAGATCGTGGGAACGTGGACGCACAACAAGTATTCGGGTTCAACTACCCCGTCCCATAGACCCACCGTTTCATGTAAGTCAAGGGCCTCTGCCAGCCAATCGTTCATCCCACCATCGGCCGAATCTAGGTTGGTATGTGCCGAATAAACGGTGATCCGATGCTGAATGAGCTTAGCGTACATCGCATTCTGCGGGTCGCTTAAATCCAAGTTCTTTGCGGGTCGAAACATAACGGGATGGTGAGAAAAGATAAAGTCCGCCCCCTGGGCAATTGCCTCGTCCACGACTTCGGGCCGAACATCCAAGGTCACCATTACCTTATGAATCTCCGCAGCTAAATCCCCGATTTGTAACCCAACGGGATCGTTTTTTTCAGCAATTTGGCGGGGTGCAAATTGCTCAAACCGCTGCACTAACTGGCTAGCCTTCACTTGATAGGACCTCCTTCATGGCGCTAATTCGCTGTTTCAATCGGTTGACCTTTTCGGCCGGAACGCGGGCCGCCCGTTCAATTTGATCCAACACTTCGGTTTCCCGAACGATTTCACGCTGCCACTTCCGGATGAAAACCGGCGACTTTTCCCGTAATAAGAAGGGCCCGAATTGGAGTTCAGCGGATGTGTAGGTGACTGGGGTATTAGCACGTTCTGCCACAATCACTTCATACCGGTGACCATCCTCTTCCAAGATTTCCTCCGCGATAATTTGCCATTGGTGTGTCATTAACCAGTTGCGCAGACCTTCTTCACCCACATTGGGCTGTAAAACGAGTCGGTTAACCCCATCTAGCGCATCTGGCTTAGCATTTAAAATGGTTGAAATGAGGTTGCCCCCCATCCCAGCAATGGCAATCGTATCAATTTGATCCCCCGGGTGAATGGCAAAGAGGCCATCGGCTAACCGTGGTTGTAACTGCCCGGATAACCCCTCGCGTTCAATCTCGCGTTTAGCATTTTCATACGGTCCCCGAACCACTTCCCCGGCAATTCCTCCGGCAATCAACCCCCGTTTTAAGAGGTGAACCGGTAAATAGGCGTGATCCGAACCAATATCAGCCAAACGGGCTCCCGGCTGAATGTACCTTGCTACTGTTTGTAATCGATCAGACAGGTGATCTGCATCCACTAATCGTCGCTCCCTTACTTTTTTGACTGTTCATCTAATGGAGCCCGTTCACTAAGTGAAATGAGGATCTCCAACATGTCTTGACTTTGCTGCATGAATAAAGTTGGGGTTTTTGACAGGTCAAAGAACTGCAGTGAGCTGGTTTCAGCCGTGGCATGCTCTAATAGTCGGCCACCCGTAATCCGGCACAGAAATAGGACGCTAATGTTTTGAAGTTCATCACCGTTAGGGTAAGTATAAAAATACTGATCAAAAATCCCTAAATTCCGTACGGGAACTACCTCGAGCCCGGTATCCTCTTTAATTTCCCGTTGACAAGCTTGTTCAAAGGATTCGCCAAACTCGAGAAACCCACCGGGTAAGCCCCACCCACCAGTATCTGCTCGCTCCTGAAGCAGGATCTGGTGATCGTCATTAAAAACGGCACCCGTGGCGGTATTTAAAATGATTGGTTGGTGCCCCACTAACTTACGAATTGACTTAATGTAGTCGGCCATTAAAATCCCTCCCTTATTCTTCTCTGTCTATTATACGAAGAGTTAGCCCAGATTCACAGGCCCTTTTACGGAGAAATGCCTAAAACTTTATGGTAATCCCATTAAAGCTGGGATATTATAGTAGAGTTAATGTTTTTTGGGAGGAAAAAAGATGAGTGATAAAGCAAAGGGAATCCTATGTGCCATGACGGGACCACTACTCTTCGGAATTTCGGGGACCGTCGCACAATCTCTGTTTCAAAATTCAGGGGTCACTGCGCCCTGGTTAGTGAGCGTTCGACTACTCGGTTCAGGGATCCTGATGATTCTATTTAGTTATTTTCGTCTGGGATCCCAGCTATTTGACGTTTGGAAAAACTGGCGAACGGCGCTGCTACTCGTCTGCCTTGCCATTTTCGGGATGTTAGGGAATCAATTAACCTACTTTGAAGCAATCGCCCACAGTAACGCCGGAACGGCTACGGTCATGCAGTTTTTAGCGCCCACACTAATCATCATTTACTTTGCGATCGTTAACCGCCGCTGGCCGGGGCGAGCCGATGCCGTATCGGTCGTCTTAGCCACCATCGGAACGTTTTTAATTACAACTCACGGTCAGTTTGGGTCCCTAGCAATTTCAAAGGGTGGCCTCATCTGGGGAATTTTAACCGCTTTGTCCGGGGTTGTTTATGCGATTCTACCCGTTTCCTTGGTTCTCCAGTTTGGGTCGCTCGCAACCACAAGCTGGTGTATGTTAATCGGTGGCGTTGGGTTTAACCTCTATCACCCCGTCTGGGTGGGTCAGCCCCGCTTCACGCTTGCTGTCGATCTCAAGGTTGCCTTTATTATCCTATTTGGGACGATGTTCGCCTACCTGATCTTCATGCAGAGCTTGAAGTACGTGTCACCAACGACCATGTCGTTGCTAGATGCATTTGAACCCGTTTCAGCTGCTATTCTTGGGGTTCTCTTCTTAGGTGTCCACATGGACGGAGTCGAAATTCTTGGTACCCTATTAGTCATTAGTACCGTCTTTGTTCAAGCTATGAAGACCCCTAATCAATATGAATCAACCGATTTAAATCAGTCCAATTAACCAAACCGAGTGGGTCCGACGGTCAAGCTAAAGCTGCTTGATTATCGGACCCACTTGTTTTAGCCCAAAAATCGCTTGACGTTCCCACTTGGCTGATTCACTGTGACAAACTGTCATAAACCGGCTTCGTTTTTAATCTGTTTGCAACACAACGTCAATTACTTAGTAACATTGGCCGTGTATTCTTTAAACCATCAAGTTAAGCAATTCAAACCGAAGTCGACCAATTAGGAGGAACTATTTTTATGAAGATGAACAAAGTCATTGCATCAACATTAGGAACCGCTGCCGTATTAGGCGCAACTCTATTTATTGGAACTAGTTCAGCCAGTGCCGATACAACGGTAACCGTTAAGTCCGGTGATACCGTTTCAGAAATTGCGACAACCTACCACTCAACCATTACTGGAATTGAAAAAGCCAACAACTTAACGAATGACCTTATCTACGTTGGTCAACAGCTTCAAGTCCCAACTAGTGATGCCGCTGCAACCACTAGCACCGTATCAACAACGCAATCAGCTGCAACGACAACACAAGCTAGTTCTGCTCCGGTGTCAGCCGTCAGTCAAACTAGCAAGCAGTCGACAACCGCTTCGAGTTCAGCAGCAACGCCAGCAGTGAGTTCCAATTCAACTAGTTCTGCGGTTAATTCCACGGCCACTAGTTCTGCTCCTGTAAGTTCAGCCGCTGCAACTTCGACTGCCACAACAACTTCCTCAGCTGCTTCGAGCTCTGCTGCCACTACCACGGCTAAGAGTACCACTGCAACTACTTCTTCAACGGCAACAAGTACTTCGACCTCAAGTTCATCCGAGGAATCGGCCAAGGCCTGGATTGCCAACAAGGAATCTGGTGGTTCATACACCGCAACCAACGGACAATACATTGGGAAATACCAATTAAGCTCGTCCTACTTAAACGGCGACTACTCCGCTTCAAACCAAGAAAAGGTTGCAAATAGCTACGTGACTTCCCGTTACGGATCATGGTCCAACGCTAAATCCTTCTGGGAATCCAATGGTTGGTACTAAGATTTAATCCCACCCCTTAATTTCACTCTAAAAAAGTTAACCCCCGTTCCAGGCCAATAATTAGTGGTCTGGAACGGGGGTTTATTTTAAATTAGCTAATTTTCTGATCTCAACATGTTATACTATGTACGATATAAAATTCAAATGAGTCACCCGAAAGGATTTAAGACTATGTTCAAAAAGGGCCTGACCCTCATCCTACTCATCGCCACCACTATAACACCGTTTTTTACTTCACCGGTATCAGCCGGTGCCCAAACTCGTGTCAAAATTAATCAGACCTCCGTCAATCAAACGGATTTAAACACCGAAGTCTACTACCAAACGACCCAAAAAGTGACCGTTAAGGCGACCTACTACTCCTTTGACTTTTTTGGTCACGCCGTAGTTAAACGACTTAGCCTCCCTAAGGGGACCATTCTGGCGGCCCAAAAGAAAGAACCCAGCAGTTCAACTTCCGTGCTTCGGTTAACAGGGTACACCCTCAGTTACTCCGTTCTAAAGGCCCCGTTAGACCGGGGAGAAACCGTTATTCAAGCGACCACAACCAATAAAAAGGCGTTTCGCAGGGTTAAGACCCCGGATTACTTACCCACTTGGAGTCGCGGTGATCTCTATCTCGGTCAGAAAAGTGCCATTAAGAAAGTTAACTCCAACCTAATTCGTTCCCCGTACACCATTCAGATTACGTCAGACGGTTACATAGAGGTTCATAACAGTTCTGATCATGAAATTAACCACCCGGACATGTATCAAAAACCCTCTGACTCAGTGAAAATTAACCGGACCAAACGGGTGAGCAACACCCGTTACTTTTATACGGGCCAAAAGATTTCTGGCCTTGGTTTCAAACGGATTAATCAAACGGGGCCAAAAAAATACCAAATCACCCTTAAGGATCTCCACCAGCCTCAGTATCAATCCAGTCAGTCCCGAATCGACCACCAAAATGTTTACTATAGCCTCTATCAACTGGGGAATCAGTTCTTTTTTACCCCCATTGCCGAAACCCGTTAAAAACACAATTCGGGATCAACTGCCTGTCTCAAGCGGATGGCCAGTTGATCCCTTTTTGTCACCAAAAAAGCGGGCTTTCCAGCCCGCTTCGGAAAATTGATTCAATTACTCGCAGTTAATTGGAATCCGGCTTGCCCACCTACTCATCCTCGCCGTCATCAGCGATGACTAATACGTTGGTATCGGTATGCCGAACCACGTATGCGGTGGTGGATCCGATAAAGATCCGTTCCAGAGCGTCGGTACCAGACTTCCCCATGACGATCAAGTCAATATCGTAACGGGCTGGTGCGGTCTTTGCAATGGTTGCCTTTGGATTTCCACTTTCAAGGATGGCTTCACCGGCAACCCCGGCTGATTTGACTTCCTCCATCCGGTTTGCGAGTAATTCCTTTGCTTGTTTGCGTAAATCCTGGGTTAAATCAACGTATCCCATTCCCGTCCCGTACATGGCAATGCGTTCCGTGTCCACCACGTTAATCAGGTACAGTTTGGAATCAAACTTCTTAGCTAGCCCAATGGCATGCCTTAAAGCTAAGTCAGCGTTATGAGACTGGTCTAAAGGTACTAAAATCTTATCATACATCATTAGTTCCTCCTGTCTGTGAGCGTTTACTTATTCAACACAGATAGTATAACCGATTTTCCCACATAAATGTACAAATTCACTGTTTTTGTTTATAATCTTCGCATTTTAATCACAATTAATCGCGATCCCGGATGATCTGGATATCACATTTAGCGTGGCGGACCACGTAATCCGTCGTTGAACCCACTAAGAATCGTTCAAGTGCATCCCGACCTGATTTACCAATCATAATGAGATCAATCTTTTCTTCCTCGGGAACATCATGTGCAATGACGGACTTAGGGTTGCCGTCCCGCAAAATGGTTTTAGCATCGACGCCGCTCTGGGCCGCCTGTTTTTGTGCAGCATCTAACAGGTTTTGGGCCCGATCAGTCACGTCATCAAATAAGTTTGACTTAGGCCCTAGTCCAACCCCATAAGCGACAATCCGGGGAGTATCCGCTACCGCCAACAAAAATAGCTTGGCTGAAAACTTCGAGGCCAATGCAATTCCGTCCTTCAATGCTAATTCTGCGTTATGCGAACCATCAAGTGGAACTAAAATTCGTTTATACATAAGCCATTCCTCCAGTTATCCGTATTCTTCTCGTTAAGTTCAGTATACGTGATTAAAGCTTTAGTGTAAACGTTTTCAGACACATATGAGCATTTTTTTAGTAAACTCTCATTAAACCCTTAACGAACCGCAATACCGTTTCTCGACCGGGGCACCCATCAGATGACTAAAGCTTTCATCCGCGATGAAATTTTAAGTTCCCATTGAAAACCCATCAGAGTTTAATTCAATATTATGAGCAATCAAAAAGACGCAGACCAAAATTCGATTCAGATTCACCGAATTTTGGTCTGCGTCTCCGTAGGTTAAACGCCTTTATTCATCTAAGTTAGTCTTCTATTCCAAGAAGTCCTTTAATTGCTTACTTCGTGATGGATGCCGTAACTTCCGCAGGGCCTTCGCCTCAATTTGACGAATCCGTTCACGGGTAACCCCAAAGACTTTTCCGACTTCTTCAAGCGTCCGGGTTCGACCATCATCTAGCCCAAACCGAAGTCGTAAAACATTTTCTTCCCGATCCGTTAACGTGTCCAGAACGCTTTCCAGCTGTTCCTTCAGGAGTTCGTATGCGGCGTGATCTGCGGGGCTCGTGGCATCCGTATCCTCAATGAAATCACCCAGGTGGGAATCATCCTCTTCACCAATTGGCGTTTCAAGGGAAACGGGTTCCTGAGCAATCTTCAAGATATCACGAACCTTTTCGGTCGTCATATCCATTTCGGCCCCAATTTCTTCAGGAGTCGGTTCCCGACCTAGGTCTTGGAGGAGCTGCCGCTGAATCCGAATGAGTTTATTAATGGTTTCAACCATGTGAACCGGAATCCGAATGGTCCGGGCTTGATCCGCAATCGCCCGGGTAATGGCCTGCCGAATCCACCAGGTTGCGTACGTTGAGAACTTAAATCCCTTTCGGTAGTCGAACTTTTCAACGGCCTTCATCAGCCCCATGTTTCCCTCTTGAATTAGATCGAGGAAGCTCATGCCCCGGCCAACGTACCGCTTAGCAATTGAAACAACCAGCCGAAGGTTCGCTTCCGCCAACTGTTGTTTTGCCTCTTCGTCACCCTGTTCAATTTTAAGGGCTAACGCAACTTCTTCATCGGCCGTTAACAAATCTACCCGGCCAATTTCCTTCAGATACATCCGAACCGGATCATTAATCTTAACACCGGAGGCCGAAGAAGCATTCTTCAGTTCCTTCTTGGTGACCTTTTCGGTGGCCTTTAACGCCCGGGGATCTGGATCGCCGTTTTCATCTAAAACAGAAATTCCATCATCCTGAACTTTTTGAAGGAGTTTATCAACGTCAGCTGAAGAAAGTGAAAATGGAATGGCGAGCGTCGTACTTAATTCATCGTAAGTTGTGGACCCCGCTTTTTTATGGTCCTTGATAAACTTCCGTAACGCCTTATTGTAAACCTTTTTATCTTCCGTCTTTTGTGCTGCAGTCTTTGTGGTCTTTTTTGTTGCCATTAAAATACCCCCTAGATCAAGCTTGTTGTCGCTGTTGGCGTTGCTGTTCTAATTTAATAATATCCATTACTAAGCCCGTTTGACGTTCAGTATCACCAACTCGGTTGGCCTCCGCTAACTCGGCTTTCTTTTGTTTCAACCGCTGACTCAATGGTGCTCGATTCATTAGTTCAGCAACATAATCATCAACTTCCTCATCCGTTACGGCTGTCGGCATATCCATCAGTTCTAACCCAATTACCAACCGGGAAAGACTATCATCATGCAGGTAATCCGTAAACTGTGAGGGCTGATAAGCGTCATGCCCGTGCGTTTGAAAGTACCCCTCTGCCAGGGTAAAAATCAACTGGTAATCTTCGTGCACAAAGCAGAATCCATTGACGGTGGTCACCTTAAGCCACACCCGGTTCTCGTGCAGCATCCAGTATAGGAGTGATTTTTCCGCTCGTTCCAGGGCATTCAACGGCCGATTTTGCTGATGAACGGTTACCGGAGCCGGATCTGCGGGCGGTTCAGGCGGGACCGGACTGACGGGCTGGTTTGGGCGTTGCCGTTCACCCGCCGCACTCTTTTTGCGCCGGCTTTGTTCCACCTGAGTTCGTAGATCACTGGGAGAAACGTGAAACTCCGTTGCTAATTGATTCAAGTATAAATCTAATTCTACGGGTGACTTAACGGTGGTTAACACATCCGTCATTTCATTTAAATACGCTAACTTATCAGCTTCCGTATTGAGGGCGTGCTCATGCCTCATGTACCGCATTTGAAAGGCGACGGGTGTTTCCTTCGCCGAAGTCATTACGGCCTGAAACTTGTCAGCCCCGTACTTTTGCCGGTATTCATCGGGATCCAATCCATCGGGCATTTGAATGACACCGAGTTTGAGTTGACTTTGCTGACCAATCAACTGTAATGCCCTAGAAGTCGCCTTCTGACCGGGCATATCGCCATCGTAGCAAATTAATAATTGATCCGTTACTCGCTCAAGCGTATAGATTTGTTCCTTAGTCAGGCTCGTCCCCATGGAAGCAATCCCGTTTAATACACCGGCTTGATGGGCTGAAATAACATCCATGAACCCTTCAAAGAGAATGACCGCACCCATTTTTCTAATTTCAGGACGGGCAAGGTCAAAATTAAACACCGTTTTGCGCTTGCTAAAGAGTTCGGTTTCGGGACTATTCAAATACTTCGGTTGGCCATCCATTAATTCTAATAACCGCCCGGAAAAGGCAATTACCCGGCCACTACTATTACGGATGGGAAACATCAGCCGATCAGCGAACCGATCCCGCAGGTCACCCGTTTGGCTCTCAATAAAGAGACCGGATTTGCGTAAGAGTTGGTAGTCCAGTTGCCGCTGATCAACAAACGGTTTTAACAGGCGTTCTGCCGGGGCAAACCCCAGTTGATACGTCTCAATTGTTTCATCCGTCAGCCCCCGGCCGTGCAGGTAGTCCAGGGCGGATTGGCCCGCCTCCGTGTTCATTAAAACATGGTGGTATAGCTTAGTCGCATCCTCGTGAAGTGCCATTAACTGGCCCGTTTCACTTGAAGCGCTTGGGCCCGTTTCCTTAGGTCGATAACTTTCGTCTAACGTGACATGACTAAAATCGGCGACCTTTAAAACGGCCTCCGGAAAACTAAGGTGGTCAAGTTCCATAACGAACTTAAAGACGTTTCCGCCCCGGCCACAGCTAAAGCAATGAAAAATTTGCTTATCCTCTGAAACAGAAAATGACGGTGTCCGCTCCTCGTGAAAGGGACACAAACCGAATAAATTCTGACCCTGTTTTCTCAGTTGGACGTATTGACCAATATAATCTGCAATGTTGGTTGCCTGACGAACATCCTCAATTACGGTTTCGGGTAATCGTGCCATTGCGTCACCCCCTTAGTTCCTGGTTCTATCCATAAGTCTTTAAAAGCCGCACCCCGGATACGAAAGTGCGACTTTTAGTTAACTGCGTAAAAATACACTATATATAATAACACGTTCGGTTGAAAAGTCCAACCTTTTAGTAACGATTACTTAACGATTAAAAGATCGAGGTCGCCTAACGGATAAGTCCATACTGCTAGCTGAGATAATTCCGCTAACCGATTATTCCGAACCGCCTCATCCTCTGCCATCACCATCGTATCGTCAAAGTAGTGATCAATTATTGGTTGAAGGGCTGCTAATGCCTCGTAGAGGGTAGATAACCCATTTTCGGCCGCCTTAGGTAACGTCTGAACGGCGTCATGGAGGGCTGCTTCAGCCTCGTTTTCGAACAACTCGGGATTAACCCGTTGCTCTGCTACCCGTTGATCGGCCTTCTTTGAAATTCGGATGACCCGCGTTAAAGCTTCAATTACCGCCTTAAAGTTAGCATCGTCCTGGTGGGCAGTCAAAATCCGGGCGTCCTCAAACAGGTCTAAAATATCTGAGTTGGATCCCGCGGTAACGGCATCAATAATATCATGGCGGACCCCGTCATTTTTCAGCATCTTAGCCACCCGGTCCCGGAAGAAGTCCAAAATTGCGGGAACTTCATCCAATTGATCGTACGTCAAGTTTACCTCTGCGGCGTCCTCCGCACTAACCAGCTCCGGAAGTAACGTGTTGATTGGCAAGTGCCAGTGATGCTCGCGGGCGATCCGAATAATCCCGGTTGCCTGACGCCGAAGTGCATAGGGATCGTTTGACCCACTCGGAATCATGTTTGCACCAAAGAACGCAAGGATGCTATCAAATTTATCCGCAACGGCTAAAACCGCCCCCACCGTTGACTCTGGCAAATCACCATCGGCCGAAATGGGGAGGTAGTGTTCACGAACGGCTTGGGCAACCGCAGTGGTTTCACCCTGCAGCAAAGCATATTTTTCACCCATTACTCCCTGCAACTCAGCAAATTCACCGACCATCCCGGTAACTAAGTCGAATTTATAGATGTCAGCCGCCCGGTTAACGTCTGCTCGTTCCTGCTCACTCAAGCCAAACTTATCGGCGAGAACATTCGCAATTGCCTTAGTTCGCATCATCTTATCGTACATACTACTGATCTTATCGTGGAAGCTCACACCGTCCAACCGGTTAACGTAGTCATCAATGGTCTTCTTTTGGTCTTCCTGATAGAAAAACATCGCGTCTTCTAACCGCGCCGTTAATACCTTTTCGTTTCCAGCCACCACGTTTTCAATCATGTGGTCCGTTCCGTTTCGAACGGAAATAAAGTTTGGCATTAACTCGCCCGCCTGGTTTCGAGCGTAGAAGAATCGTTGGTGATCCCGCATTGAAGTGATTAACACCTCTTCCGGGATGGTCAGGTACTTCTTGTCGAAGGCCCCGGCAAATGCCGTTGGCCATTCCACGAGGTTGTTAACTTCTTCCAGCAAACTCTGATCGGGGTTAACCAACCACGCATTGTCACTAGCAATTTGGTTAATTTGGTCCATAATAATCTGTTTCCGCTTAGCGGCATCGACGACGACATACTCGGACATCAGCGCATCCTCATAGTCGGTTGCCGTTTTAAGAATGGCTTCATGGCCTAAGAATCGGTGACCACGGGTTGTATTCCCCGTCTGGACGTCCAGTATGTTAAATGGAATGATCGTACCGTCTAACATTGCTACTAGCCAACGAATGGGCCGAATGTAATCAAAATGGTTCACTCCCCACTTCATCATAGTTGGGAAGGTCATGCTGGTGACGACTTCTTTCATTCCTTCAAGAACTTCACCCGCTGTTTTACCGGCCGTGAACTTATCCACGTAAACATATTCAGTGCCCTTAACTTCCTTAAAGGTAATGTCATCGACGCTAAGTCCCTGGCCCTTAGTAAACCCGATTGCCGCCTTGGTCCAATTACCGTCAGCATCCTGAGCAATTTTCTTTGCCGGGCCCTTAACGGATTCAGAAATATCCTCCTGTTTATCCGCTAACCCAGTTACTTCAATCGCTAACCGACGGGGCGTTGAAAACGGCTTAATCGTTTCATACGCTAACCGTTGATCCTTCAAAAAGTCACCAGCCCGTTTTACTAATTGCTTAATGGAAGGCGTCACAACGTGGGCGGGAACTTCTTCTAAACCAATTTCAAGTAAAAATGTATGTGCCATTATTTAGCGGCCTCCTTTTCATCATCAGCAAGTAGCTGGGCTCGAATGGCAGGGTCCTTAACTAGTGGAAAACCTTGTTCTTTCCGTGCCTTAACAAAGCCCTGAGCAACTAAATGGGCTAACGTCCGAATTCGGGACATGTATCCAGCCCGTTCCGTAACCGATACGGCCCCACGTGCATCTAAGAGGTTAAACGTATGGCTGCACTTGAGGGTGTAATCGTAAGCCGGGTGCACAAGGCCGGCCGCGATTTGTTTCTTGGCTTCAGCCTCATAATCATCAAAATGACGAAGCAACATGTCCTGCGTACTCGTTTCAAAGCTGTACTTCGACTGTTCAAACTCAGGTTCCCGAAAGATATCACTGTATAAAACGCCATCAGCCCACTCTAAGTCGTATACGGAATTGACATCCTGCACGTATGAACAGAGTCGTTCTAGCCCGTAGGTAATTTCAGACATGACAGGATCCATCGTTAACCCACCAACCTGCTGGAAGTAGGTAAACTGCGTAATTTCCATTCCATCGAGCCAAACTTCCCAACCAACACCGGCACACCCCATGGATGGGTTTTCCCAGTTATCCTCAACAAACCGAACGTCATGATCGGCGAGGTTGATACCTAATTCTTCCAGGCTGCTTAAATAGAGTTCCTGAATGTTGTCTGGTGATGGTTTCATCACAACTTGGAACTGGTGGTGCTGGTATAACCGGTTGGGATTTTCACCGTACCGGCCATCCGCTGGCCGCCGGGAAGGTTCCACGTATGCCGCATTCCAAGGTTCTGGTCCAACTGCCCGTAGGAACGTATAGGGACTCATTGTACCAGCTCCCTTTTCCGTATCGTAGGCGTTCATAATCATACAACCTTGGGCTGCCCAATACTTCTGCAGCGTCATAATAATGTCTTGAACGGATAATTTATTAGCCAAACTAATTTCCTCCTTTAATCACAAAAAAGTCCCTGACACGAGATTAGTTTCCACCTCTCGTGCAGGGACGAAGTTAAATTCGCGGTTCCACCCTGCTTCTGACTTTCATCAGCAGCTTGCTTAGTTCACACAGACTCCGAATGCGCCACCCAGTTCAGTTCCTACCCGGCTTTCACTATTCCAGGCTCGCTAAAGGATACCCTGAACTGGTTATCATTCATCTACGTCGTTTATATTTAATTACCTTTATAATCATAGCATCCCGCCCCGGATTGTCAATGGGCGGACTACTTTTTCTTTAAGCGGCCCTCCCAGGAAGCCATCTGGTCAATAAACCGTTTGGCCTTTGGGTGAACCCCAACGGCATTGTTATAAATCAAGTCTAAAACCCGCCGTAAATTTTTCTGGGTTGCCGGCTTAATATCAATATGTCCGACCTGGTTCAAATTGACGGCCGAAAGTTGGCGCAAAAAGAAAATGGTTCGGGCATCTAAATGAAGGCGATGTGGATCTAATGACCAATGGGCCTGGCACAGCAATCCCCCGTAACTTTCTGAGTAGTCAAACGGCAGGTCTGTGCGGCCACACACCGCACATTGCCGCCATTCCTGAGCGACACCAAAGGTTGGTAAAAGCTGGAGTTCGATAACGTTCGTAATAATCGCTGGATTTTGATCCTGATCAATTAATTCAAGGGCCCGGGCAACCAGTTCATACCACTGGCCAACGGGCTGACCATCTGGAAACGCGAGGTCAATCAACGACATAATGTACGTTGCGTAGGCATTCTTAAAAATATCCGTCGAAATTCCTAAAAACTGGGTGGTATCCCGAGCCGACCGAATATAAGAAAGTCCGTCATCGCTGATGTCGCCAACGTATTCGCCAATGGTGAACGGTAAAATATCTGCCGCCATCTTATAGCCCCGTTTTTTAGCTCCCCGGACGAGAAACATTTTTTTCCCAAATTCCGCCGTTAAAAACTTAATGAGATAGTCACGTTCGGCATAATCCCGGCGAAGCATCAGAATCCCGTGGAAGGCCTCGTTGTGAAAAATTGCCACAAAAGCGCCCCCTTTACGCCATTAATAGTTATCCTTTTTATACCCGTAACTCGATAGCAGCGAAGCTTTATCCCGCCAATTGGGTACCACTTTTACCCATAGTTTCAAGTAAACATGGTCACCCAAAAGGTTTTCAATATCTTGCCGGGCGAGTGTGCCAATTTTTTTCAGCATACTCCCACCCTTCCCGATAATAATTCCCTTTTGACCGGGACGTTCCACAATAATTGTGGCCTCAATATCCAAGTGTGTTTCATCCTTATGTTCCATGTGTTCGACGTACACGGCCACAGAATGCGGGATTTCTTGCCGGGTTAACTGAAAGATTTTTTCCCGAATCAATTCCTGAATAATAAACCGTTCAGGATGGTCCGTTACTTGATCATCCGGGTAGTACTGGGGCCCGTTTGGCAGTCCCGCGATAATCGTTTGCAACAGATCCTCGACGTTATTCCCCTGCAGGGCTGAAATTGGCACAATATCCTTAAATGGCAGGGCATCCTTATACTGGTCAATCACGTTCAATAACTCATCGGGATGAATTTCATCAATCTTATTAATAATGAGATAGATTGGCTGGGTGACCTTTTTTAACCGGTCAATGATGAAATTATCACCAGCCCCCCGGCGTTCCGTGGCGTTGACCATGTATAAAACGGCGTCCACCTCTTGAAGAGCTGAGAGTGCAGACTTTTCCATGAAGTCCCCCAATTTATTATCGGGCTTGTGGATTCCTGGTGTATCAATGAATACAATTTGGGCGTCGTCCGTAGTATAAATGCCCTGAATCTTATTCCGCGTGGTTTGCGGCTTATCCGACATGATCGCAACCTTTTGGCCCACTACCCGGTTCAAGAAGGTCGATTTACCAACGTTAGGCCGCCCGATTAAAGCGACGAAACCGGATTTGTACTCTGGATTATCTGGATTTTGCATATTGATACTCCCCTTTCTACTTTTGCAGCAGGTTCCAAATGGATGGTGCAAGAATCAGCAGGCCCACAACTACCGCAAATGCTGCGGCCATCAAAACACCAGCGGCTGCAACATCCTTGGCTTTTTTAGCTAGGCCGTCAAACTGATGGCCCACGAGTAGGTCAACAATAGATTCCACAATCGTATTGACCGCTTCTGAAATGAAGACTAAAAAAATGGCCAGAAGCAGCCATAACCATTGGTTCATCGTTAAGTGTAACCAAACACCGATCCCAATAGCAAGAATAGCGGCCAGGGTATGCTTACGAAAATTGCGTTCCGTCTGGTATAACGCAACTAGGCCATCTTTGGCATGGCAAAAGGATTGCCAAAACGTATGATTTTTAGTTGTTTGGGTTTTCTTCTCGTTTGAGTCCATAATTATCTAAAATGTCCTTTTGCAGTTTAAACATCTCTTGTTCGTCTTCGGGCTGAATGTGATCGTATCCATTCAGGTGTAAAAAGCCATGTACCACTAAAAAACCCAGTTCGCGGTCGTAGGAATGCCCCAAATAGTCGGCCTGTTCCCCGACCTTATCAATGGACACAAAGATATCCCCGAGGTTGACGGGTAAGGCATCGGCTAGCTCCTCATCCATTAGAATGGGCATTTCGCCGTCATCCTCCTCATCCATCGGGAAACTCATGACGTCAGTTGCCCGATCGACTCCGCGATAATCACGGTTCAGAACCTGAATTGCCGCATTGTTCATAAACGTTACGGACATTTCGGTGTCTCCCTTCAGATCTAACACTTGAGCAGCGTACTGAAGGATGTTTTGGACCAGGTCCAGCTGCTCGCTGGGGACCGTTTGCTCAGTTTGATCAAAAATTTCTAACTCCATACCTTAGTGGGACTCCTTTTGCTGGTTCTCATCGTATCGTTCATAAGCATTAATAATTCGGGCAACTACCGGATGCCGAACAACATCATCTGAGCTAAAGTTCACAAATGCAATTTTAGCTAAATTCTGTAAGATTCGTTCGGCCTGGATTAACCCAGAACGTTGGCTTTTGGGCAGATCAATCTGTGAAACGTCACCGTTCACAATCATTTTTGAGCCGAATCCCAACCGGGTGAGAAACATTTTCATCTGCATGTTAGTTGTATTCTGGGCTTCATCCAGAATAACAAAGGCGTTGTCGAGTGTACGACCCCGCATATAAGCTAACGGCGCAATTTCAATGACGTTGCGCTCCATCAGCCGCTTCGTGTGTTCCGCCCCTAGAATGGCGTACAGCGCATCGTAAATGGGCCTTAAATAGGGGTCAACCTTATCCTTTAAATCACCCGGCAAAAAGCCCAGGCTTTCACCAGCTTCAACTGCTGGCCGGGTGATAATAATCTTTTCAACGTCGCCCCGTTTTAAGGAAGCCACCGCCATGACCACCGCTAAGTAGGTTTTTCCCGTTCCGGCAGGCCCGATTCCAAACGTGATATCATTCTTCTTGATCGCCGCGACGTATTCCCGTTGACCGGCCGTCTTTACCCGAACGGAATTCCCCTTATTATCCCGAATTAACGTCTCGGAATAAAGGTCCTCAAAGTAGTCTAAGGTTCCCTTTTGAGCCATTTTAACGGCTGAAATTACGTCGGCAGCGCTAACGTGGACATCCCGTTGCAGAAGCCGATTCATACTCGTAAAAATCTGAATGGTTTGGTTAACTGCCGGTGCCGTTCCCGCCACCTTAATCGAATTGCCAAACGCATGAATACTGACGTTCAATCCGTCTTCCAGTAACTTAACGTACTGATCCTGAACCCCAAGAAGTTTAGCCTCATCCGCAGGGTGATTCAAAACATATTCTTTTTCGATCATTGCTTCAGTCAAATACGTTTGACTCCTTTGCTTAAATAGATTTTATTCCATTTAATTTTAGCATAACTTTCCCGTTTAAGACAGTAATATCACGGCTAAGCAGTCATCTAACGGGCTTAAACCAAAGGGAGTTCAGCCCACCACTTCTGGTTAGACTGAACTCCCTTTCTAATCCTTACACTAACTGTGCTTGAACGGCAGACTTCACCATGTTGCCATCTGCACGGCCCTTCACTTTACCCATTACGGCACCCATAACCTTGCCAAAATCACCCTTGCCAGTTGCACCTACTTGGGCAATCGTTTCAGCTACCACCTGGTTAACTTCATCCGCCGTCATTAACGCTGGCGCATACCGGTTAACAATTTCAAGTTCTGCGTTGGTGGCGTCAACTAAATCCTGTCGGTTGCCGGCCTGAAATTCATTGATTGACTCCTGCCGGGTCTTAACCTCGTGGTTTAAAATTGCAATTTCTTCGTCTTCGGTCAGATCGTGGCCGACCTTAACCTGTTCGTTTTGAATGGCCGCTTTAATCATCCGAATGACGTTCAACGACATCTTATCGTGTGCCTTCATGGCCGTTTTTAAATCCGCCGTTAATTGATCCTGTAATTGACTCATCACTGCACCCCACTATTTAATTGATTAAAACAAAAAGCCCCTGTAAACAGGAGCTTTCCTTAATTAGAAGCGACGCTTGTTCTTACGTTTTCTAGCAGCTTCTGATTTTAACTTACGTTTTACACTTGGTTTTTCATAGAATTCGCGTTTGCGGTATTCTTGCAATGTCCCACTTTTTGAAACCGTACGTTTGAAGCGCCGAAGAGCGTCGTCAAGAGATTCGTTTTTACGAACGACTGTCTTTGCCATGTTACATTCCCTCCCTCCGAGCTCAAGTTGTACGCAAGACAAGTTATTTTTATACGTCTTGCGTAGCGGTTCTTTTTAATTATACATAAAGCCGTTTTTTTCGTCAACAATCCCGCCAAATAAATTTGAATGAACTTCATGATCGGGTTAGAATTAAGTCATTATCCTACGGAGGTGTGCCCCATGAAACAGTTGGATCTCTTTGTTATCTCAGACTCTAGTGGCGAAACCGCCTTAACCGTCGCCCAGACGGCCCTATCTCAATTTCCGAGCCTAAAAGTCAACTTTCAACGGTTTCCGTTTATTCAGACAACGTCCATTCTAAACGGTATTTTAAAACTGGCAGGCCAAAAGCAGGCACTGATATTTCACACCTTAGTCGATCCGGCCTTAAGTAACCTGGTCATTACCTTTGCCAGGGAGCATCATTTAGCCGAAGTTGATTGTCTTCAACCCGCCATGCATACCATTCAAGCCTTGACCGGCGAAGTCCCCGAAAGCGTCCCAGGTTTGGTCCATAACCTCACCGACACCTACTTTGACCGGATTGCGGCCATGGAATTCGCGGTGGCGTACGATGACGGCAAGGATCCGGCTGGTTTATTAAAGGCGGACATTGTCATTCTTGGGGTTTCCCGAACTTCGAAGACGCCCCTCTCCCTCTTCTTAGCTAACCGCAACCTCAAAGTCGCTAACTTACCGCTTGCGCCCCAGACCCAAGTTCCAAAGGAGCTTTGGGAGGTGAACCCCAACCGAATCTTTGGGTTAACCAACCGGCCGGAACTCCTGAGAAAGATCCGGCAGGAACGCATGATTTCTTACGGTCTCCCCGTGGAAAGTGCCTATTCAGACACCCACAAAATCCAAGAGGAACTGGACTACGCGGATCAAATCTATAAAAAGATTGGCTGCTTAGTGATTGACGTTTCAAATAAATCAATTGAAGAAACCGCTACGATTATTATGGAAAGCCTCGATCCAAAGCTCATTTCCCATGAATTCGACCGGTAATCAAACGATATTGACCACTAGTGACCTTTCCTAACAAAAATAAGCAGCGCAGCCTGATGCGATCAAACGATCGGATTAGGCTGCGCTGCTTATTTAGTCTAGCGGTTTAAGTAAGCCTCTACGGGAACCCCCGCTGCAACATCTGACCTTAAATCAGCGTTAAAGCGACCGTTTCTTAGCATGGCCACTTCATAGCCGTGGGGATTTACCTTCGTTTTCTTGTCGGCGTCCGTAACGATTAGCGGTGTTTCCATTAACTTAGGGACGGCGCGAAGTTGGGGATGGTGGGCAATTTGGTTTAAAGTATCAAATCCGATGGTCCCGTACCCAATGTTTTCGTGCCGGTCCTTATGACTTCCCTGGTCATTTTTGGAATCGTTAAGGTGGATGACCTTTAACCGATCCAATCCAACGACGTGGTCAAATTCATTCAGCACCCCGTCAAAATCATCCTTAATTGGATAACCAGCATCACTCGTATGGCAAGTATCAAAGCACACACTCAGTTTATCATTTTCGCTCACGCCGGCAATGATTGTGGCTAATTGTTCAAAGGTCCGCCCCACTTCAGTTCCCTTGCCAGCCATGGTCTCTAGTGCAATCTGTGCGGTTTGATTTGGGGTAAGAATTCGGTTTAACCCCTCAATAATTTTATCTAGGGCGGCCTCATCTCCGGCCCCCACGTGAGCACCCGGGTGGAGGACGATTTGTTGGGCTCCAATCGCTTGAGCCCGCTGGACCTCCTCCGTTAAAAATTGAATCGCAAACTTAAAGTTTTCGGGTTTATAGGTATTCCCTAAGTTGACGACGTAGGGAGCGTGAACCACGACGGACTCAATTCCGTGTTCCTTCATGTAATCTTGCCCGGCGGCCGCATTTAATTCTGAAATGGGTTTTCGTCTTGTATTTTGCGGAGCCCCCGTATAAACCATAAAGGTGGATTCATCAAACGATTCGGCTTCCTCTGCTGAACCTAGCAGCATCGGCTTACCCTTCATACTAACGTGGGATCCAATTAATAATTCAGTCATTTTCCCTCTCCTTATCGTGGATTAAATCAACTACTGCTTGGCTGGCCATTCCCTTTTCCCAGCAGCAGAATTGCTCGTAAAACGCCCGCTGTTTGGAACGGTACGCCTTAAAGTTACCGGTTGCGGTAAATTCATCAAGAGCCTTCAACAACGCGGGTTCAGCCGTAACTAACGGACCCGGAACATGTTCCTCATAATCAAAGTAAAAGCCCCGCAGTTCATCACGGTAGTGCTCTAGGTCGTACGCGTAAAATAGCATTGGCCGCTTTAAATTCGCGTAATCAAACATCACGGAGGAATAATCCGTGATTAACAGGTCGGCAATCAGATAGAGGTCAGAGATGTCTTCATCTGCCAATACTTTGACTCGATCTTCATACCCCGAAATATCAATACGATCACGAACTAAGTAGTGCGGCCGAATCACTAAGACCGTGTCCTCACTAACGTGGTCAAAAAACCGGGCCAGGTCAAACGGTAAGTCGAACTGGTATCGGCCCTCGCTAATGGCCTCGTCGTCCCGCCAAGTCGGCGCGTATAAAATAACGGTCGCCTGGTCGTTCCCCACTAATTTCAACTTTAATTCTCCGACCCGATCCGGCCGATCCTGCGTAATGAGGACATCGTTTCTCGGGTAACCAATTTCCAGAATTTCATTATGAAATTTAAATGCCCGCCGAAAAATCGTTTCCGAGTACGGGTTTGGGGCAATTAAGTAGTCCCACCGGTTGGCCTCGGTGGCAAAGTCTTGGTGGTACTGTTGCGTGGTCGTGCCAGGAATTGCAACGGTTGCGATGTCTCCCGCTAGTTTCTTCAGGGGGGTACCATGCCACGTTTGGAGGTAGCGGGTGTCCCGGTTCTTTTTCCACCAGCCAGGAAGTCGGGAATTAAACACCCAAAACTCGCTTCGGGCCATTAAAAACACCCACTTCAGGTGAAACCGTTTCACAATCTTTATCTCCGGATACTGTCGCACGAGGTCCGCATAAACACTTGGCTTAACGCTAAAGTATGCCGTCTCCCGGTACTGGGAATTCGAATTAACCAGTTGGCGATAAATTGCCGCCGGATTATCGTTAATGTCCTTACCGTTAAAACTCTCAAACACGATGCGCCGTTTTTTTACGGGGAATAAAATAAGCCCATCGTTTAGCACGATGAGCCCACCGCGAATGATGAGTTTAATTGATTGGACAAGTTTTTCCTTAAGACTCGTCACAACCAAACCACTCCCTTCGCTTGATTAGATAAGATCCATAAACCGGGATCTGAATTTATAGTGCAGGTGGGACCCCACCAGTAAAAAGAACAGGGTGAAGGCCCAGAATTCAAGGGTTAACACGGGGCGATCCCAGAACCAAGTTTCGTTCAGGAAGGACTCCCGGAATCCCGAGATAATGTAATAAAACGGATTTAGCTGCAACAGACGGACGAATGGTGCGGGAAAAGCCGTCGTTTCAAAGTTAAATAGCACCCCGGACATGTAGAAAAGGACCCGCATGAGTGATTGCAGCATAATGTGCCAATCCCGAATTAAAATGGTAACCGCCGAGTTAAAGATCCCCAAGGCAAGTAGGAAAATGAGCATGGCAACAAAGTAATAAATCCATTGAATCCACATCAAGGATGGGTAGATCCCATTCAATAATCCAACAAAAATCGAGAAAACCAACATGGTCCAAAATGAGCTTAAATTACTAACCAGCTTAATCGTTGGCAGAACCGACATCGGGAATTTCATCTTAGAAACCATCCCGACCCGGCTGGTAATACTCTTAGATCCATCCAGGGTCACACGGTTCATGTAAAACCAAACGGTATACCCGATCACCATCCACGGGAGGTAAGAAATCCCGTTCATGTTGTTCCCGCTCTTCAGACCGATCCCAAAAACCAACCAGTAAATGGCAATTTGAATTAAGGGGTACAGGTATTGCCATACCAATCCCAAGTAGTGGCTCTGGTACTGGGACTTATCCGAATAGCGTGAAATCCGAAAAATAATCCCTAAATTTTCAAATTGCTCTTTAAATAGAGTTTTAACCTCTTTCAAAACATGCACTCCTTTAAGATTGAAGCAACGCTAAGTAGCGGGCAGTCACACGTTTGGTGGCGTGTCCATCGTTATAGGTGTTCCAATTTTGATTAAAATCTTTAAAATCCGTCGCCGAGTCTAAGACGACGGCGTGCTCCAAATCATCAACCGTCTTTAGCGGTTCACTTGGCAGCCAGTCCAGTAAATCCTTTTGAATTCCCGGATTATTTTGGTAGTCATCCAAATCAAACATGAAAAACAGCAGCGAATGAGCATTGGGTAACAAACTGTAATCAAACGCAACGGAAGAATAGTCCGTGACAACGGTTTCGGCAACCGTTAATAAATCAGTCGTCGTTAACTGGTCGTAAAATTTAACCCGGCTCCCAAATTCATACGTTAATTGCGCTTGTGACGAGGTTAAGAGCGGGTGTAGCTTAACCACCGCAATGGCATTGGGATCGGCCAGCAAGGCTTCGCGCATCCCCTTAGGGGCATGGTATGTAATTCCCTCTCGGTAGGTTGGCGCATAGAGAAGCACCCGACGGCCCTTCAGTTCTGGCGCTAACCGGTAAACCCGTTTTTGAGCCCGTTTACGCCATTTCGCGTTAAATAATCGATCTGACCGGGGGTACCCCAAATATTCCATCCGGCTTGCCGGCACGTGGTAACTGTTTTCGAAGACCCGGGCCATCATTTTAGAGGCCACAACGTACTCGTCAAACTGGTCATAAACCGCTTGGAACCGCCGTTGATCAGCAGAAGAACGCGTTGACGTTGCCGGATCTTCCCAGCCGAACTGCTTAATGGCCCCGTTGGCATGCCATAACTGAACAATTCGCATCTTATGCGGATGGGCCAGCCCGCCCAAAAAGGCGTAGTAGTTATCACAAAACAGTACCCGAGCCGTCATTAATAACGGCAACCCATTTAAGACAAAGTTCATATTATCCCGAAACGGAATGGTTCGAACCCCGTATGCGGCTAATTCGGTTGCTTCCGCCTCGGTATTAGGCCGGTAAAAAACGATCAGTTCACTGCCCTCCGGCATTTGATCTTGAAAGGCTTTAATCAACCCCAAATTATTGCCAAAGCTCATCAAGTAGACCATATTTTTCTTTTTCTTGAAGCGATTAAGGCTTGAGACCAATCGAACAAGCCATAAGTATATCCTCTTCACGTTTGACCACCAAACAAATCATTTATTTTTAAAACACAACGACAAAATTATACCACATCAGACCAGTCACGCCAGCTCTTTCAAAAACTTTCTGGGACCTTAATAAAAATAAAAGGAACCCCGTGATAAGTCGTCAGAGATTCCAAAATCAATCAGTTATTCTAGTTTAAATCAGAGCTTAGGTTCGTAGAAGTGCCCTAAAATTTTAGTAATGGGCGTCATGCTAACAAAGGCATGCGGATCCGCTTCATCCATTGCTTCTTCTAGGGCGCCCATTTCGTAACGCGAAATGGCTGTAATAAGAATGGTTTTTGAGTCGTGCTTATAAGCTCCCTCCGCGTCGTGGATGATGGTAATTCCCCGGCGAAGGTGATTTTGAACGCTATCAATAACGGTTTTAGGGCGGCTAGTAATAATCATTACTTGGAGCCGCTGCTGTCGCGTATAAGTTAAATTCATCACCCGGGAGTTGACCACTAACCCTAACGCTGAATAAAGCGCATACGGCCAGCCATAGGCAAATCCGGCAGCGATAATAATAAAGATATTAAACGTCAAATTAATCCGTCCGATGCTATGGCCCGTTTTGCGTTGAATCACAATCCCTAAGATATCAAGACCCCCAGTGGAGATCCCGCTTCTTAACGCAAATCCCGTTCCAAAGCCGTTCAACGCACTACCAAAAATGGCACAGATTAACGGATCATGAATCACCGAAACCGGGTGCAGCAGCCGAATTCCAATGGACGCAAACAGAACCGAAATAAACGTAAATACCGTAAAGGTGTGGCCAATTCGACGCCAGCCGATGATAAACATCGGCACGTTGAAAATAAATAGCCCCGCGGCGACCGGGATATGTACCGGTCCGACCCGGTTTGAAATCGTGTCGACTAATTGCGCTAACCCCGTAATCCCCGATGAGTAAATATGGCCCGGGGTCCAAAAAAAGTTCACCGCAATTGACACACAAACGGCATAGAGCAAGGCCGCGGATACCTTAGATAAATAATCGTTGCGTCTTCTCATTTGACGAATAGTTTCCATGAACAAGCTTGCTCCTTATTTCATTTGTTTTAAATTCGCAGTTTAGTATAACATTTCACGCGGTTTGAAACCACAAAAACGGGGTGAACCGTTCGGTATAAACCGCCGGTACCACCCCGTTTGTTAGGTTACTCGTCTTTATCGGCCGTTTTTTCTGGTTCAACAACCTTAATGTGCAAATCTTCGAGCTGCTTATTTGATACTGGGGCTGGCGCATTGGTCATTGGTTCCGCTGCCTTCGAGTTCTTCGGGAAGGCAATAACATCCCGAATGTTCTCAGCGTGGGCTAATAGCCGGGCAAACCGGTCCAACCCGATGGCTAACCCACCGTGAGGAGGAAAACCGTAATCTAACGCATTTAGGAAGAACCCGAATTGATCCTCCGCCCGTTCCTTCGTAAAGCCCAAGGCCTTAAACATTTTTTCTTGTAATTCACGGGTATGAATCCGAATTGATCCGCCCCCGAGTTCCAACCCGTTTAGGATAATATCATAACTTTGGGCGTAGGCCTTATGGGGATCTTCTCCGTCATCTAAGTAGTGAACGTCCTCTTCCTTAGGCATGGTAAACGGATGATGAGCTGGCACCCAGCGTTCAAGGTCAACATCGTAATCGAATAACGGCCAGTTAACGATCCAAAGGAAGTTCCACTTGGATTGATCAATCATGCCTTGTTCCTTAGCAATGGCCGTCCGCAGGTAACCCAACGTCCCCGCAACCACCCGTTTGGAATCGGCAGCAAACAGTAATAAATCACCGCTTTTGGCTCCCGTTCGTTCGGTAATTTGTTGGAACCAGTCGCCCTCGTTAAAGAACTTAGCAACGGGACCGCTAAAGCCGTCATCCGTTACCTTCATCCAGGCTAACCCTTTGGCTCCAAACCGTTTAACGTAGTCGGCGTATTTATCAATGGCTTTCCGGCTGTATAAGTCTGCGCCACCTGGTACGGCAATGGCTTTGACCTCTCCACCATCCGATAAGGCCTCCCGGAAAACCTTAAAGTCTGACTGGGTCATAAGGTCAGAAAGATCCTTCAGTTCCATACCAAACCGCGTATCCGGTTGATCCGTACCAAATCGGGCCATTGATTCATCCCAGTCCATCCGTTTAAACGGCAGGGTAACGTCAACGTCCACCGTATCCTTCATCACCTTAGCAATTAAGCCTTCGGTAATTTCCTGAATTTCTTCAGCGGTAAGAAATGACGTTTCCATATCAATCTGGGTAAATTCGGGCTGCCGGTCTCCCCGCAAGTCCTCGTCCCGGAAACAACGGGCTAATTGATAGTAACGGTCAAACCCCGCCCCCATCAATAGTTGTTTAAATAACTGGGGGGACTGGGGAAGCGCATAAAAGTGACCCGGGTAAATCCGGGATGGAACCAAGTAGTCCCGTGCCCCTTCCGGCGTTGACTTAGTTAGATCCGGAGTTTCAATGTCGATAAACCCTTGTTCGTCAAAGTAACTATGAACGGAGTGGGTAATTCGGCTCCTGAGTTGAATATTTCGCTGCATTTCTGGCCGTCGTAAATCGAGGTACCGATACTTCAGCCGAAGTTCATCGGAAACATCAACGTTGTCCTGAATCGCAAACGGAGTTGTCTTTGATTTGTTGAGCAGGTGAACCTCATTGACCCGAACCTCAATCTTTCCCGTTTTCATGTCGGGATTAACTTCACGTTCTGATCGGGCAACGACCGTCCCCTTAACCTCAATGACGTATTCGTTTCTTAGCTTTTCGGCGACTTCTAACGCCCGCCGATCAAATTCCTCGCTAAAGACTAACTGAACAATGCCAGCCCGGTCCCGTAAATCAATAAAAATTAAGCTGCCTAAGTCCCGGCGTTTCTGGACCCAGCCCTTTAAGGTTACTTCCTGATCTAAATAATCTTCGGTAACCAACCCACAATAAGTTGTGCGTTCCATGTTCTTCCTCCTCTATTCTTCGTCCGCAAAGTCGCTTAAAACCCGGTTGAAATCGGCAAAGACGGCGTCGACTGGCACAATAATTTCTTCACCGGTTGCCATTAACTTAAGGTTCACCGTGCGATTTTCCAGTTCAACGTCCCCAACGGTCATCGTGTACCGAGCGTTCTGCTTATTCGCCGTTTTAAACTGGGCTTTGGCCTTTCGACCGAGGTAATCTCTGTCAGCCGTCATCCCAGCCTGCCGAACCGCTTCCGTCAGTTGAAGCGTCATTGCACTTGTATCTTCAGTAATTCCAACCACGTAAACATCCAGCTGGTCTAACTCTGGGAGGGTAACCCCGGCGTCTTTCATCAGAAGCACAACCCGTTCAATTCCCATTCCAAACCCAACGCCGGCCATCTCTGGGCCGCCGAGTTCCTCAACCAAACCGTTATAACGACCGCCCGCTAAAACGGTGGTATATCCCTCACCGAGGGATTTTGAGTTGGACATAATTTCAAAGATAGTATGGTTATAATAATCTAATCCCCGAACCATATCAGGGTCAACGGTAAAGTCAATTCCTAATGCTGTCAGAGTTGCTTCAACCTGATCAAAATGCGACCGGGCTTCCGACGTTAAGAAGTCTAAAATGGATGGCGCATCCGCCACAAACTCCTGGTCCTTTGGATCCTTACTGTCAAGAACCCGTAACGGATTCTTGTGTAACCGATTCTGTGAATCCTCGCTTAATTCATCAAAGTGGGGTTCCAGGAAGTTAATGAGGGCTTGACGGTAATTTTCCCGGGTATCCGCATCCCCAAGGGTGTTGATGACTAGCTTTAGGTCATGAAGGCCCAGTTCATTTAACAGTTGCATCCCCATCGCAATGACTTCAACGTCTAGGGCTGGATCATCACTGCCAAAGGCTTCCACCCCAATTTGATGAAACTGCCGCTGCCGACCGGATTGAGGCCGTTCATACCGAAACATCGGTCCCATGTAATAGACTTTATAGGGTTTCTGGGTTTCTGGACCGTAAAGCTTATTTTCGATAAAGGCCCGCACAACACCTGCAGTCCCTTCTGGTCTAAGCGCGAGGTGTCGATCCCCCTTATCCATAAAATCGTACATTTCTTTAGTAACAATATCCGAAGTATCCCCGGAAGTCCGGGAGAAAACGTCGTAGCTTTCAAACATTGGGGTCCGGATTTCTTGATACCGATAGGTTCTAAAAATTGCCCGAGCCGTGGATTCAACAAATTGCCAGAGTTCGGAATCGCCGGGTAAAATATCGGCCGTTCCCTTTGGACGTTGATAACGCATGAAGGTTCCCTCTTTCTTTTAACTACCACAAACCAAATAAAAAGCACCCCTGTCCACTGACAAGGGCGCAATTTGCACGGTACCACCTTTAAGTAATTCTTTTCTTGCAGGATAACGTTGCAAACGAATGGCGGTTGGCCATTAGCCTCAAAAGTGTCTTGGCGTTCAACTTAGCCAGCCCCTTGCACCTACCGGGGTTTCTCTGTGGGCCGTTTCACGCTACTGGTCTTTCTCTGTGGCGGTCTATTTAACTATATGTTAGCTTACAAAATCGTTTCTTAATTGTCAAGACTAAATCTTTGGTTTGACGGGCTTTCCCACGTGTTATAATAGCTGATAACTTAACCAAAGGAGTTTGATCATGTCTGTTAAATCGTTTCGGTGGCGCGGCCTAACCGTATGCCTTATCTTAATCGCCGTTTTTTTAGGCTTGTTATTCGGCCTGCTCCGGCAAAACTCCGTCGTCGCTTCGGTAAGCGACCTCAACCTACGGACTGGTCCTGGCTTAACCTACCGGACAACCACCCAGGTCAAAAAGAATTCCCGGCTCACCATTCTCAACCGAAAGGACAACTGGTACCACGTCCGGGATAGTCAAAACCACTTTGGCTGGGTAGCCAGCTGGCTAGTTGGCCCTAACGCAACGGTGAAAAAGGCAACTAACCTATCCGAAGCCACCATTGTATTAGACGCTGGTCACGGCGGCAGTGATTCGGGCGCCCTCACTGCCAACCATAAGCACGATGAAAAAACGTACACCCTAAAAATGGTTCAGGCAACGGCCAAACAGTTACGGGCGGCTGGGGCTCGCGTTGTTCTTACCCGGGATACCGATCAATACGTGGGGTTAGCCGCCCGACCGCAATTGGCCGATGATCTAAACGCCGACGCCTTTATTAGCTTCCACTTTGATTCATCCCCAACGAATAATTCTGCCTCTGGTCATACGACCTATTACTACCATAAAAAGACCTCCATGGCCCTAGCAACCGATATTTCTGATCAATTAACGAACGTCGGCCTAAGTAACCGGGGGATTAAATTTGGTAACTTTGAGGTGATTCGGGACAACTCACGACCCGCAATTTTGTTAGAGATGGGTTACATTAACAACAAGCACGACTTCAAATCCATTGAAGACCCCGAATACCAACGGTTGGTCGCAAAAGATGTTACGGCTGGCTTAAAACATTACTTTAATGAATAGGATGCGATATGAATGACCCTTTCAAACGAATGGTTTACCAAACTTCCCTTATCCGATGTCACCACCATCGAACCGGTTAAGGGTGGCGATATCAACTTAGCGTTTCACCTGGTGGCTAACCAACACGACTACTTTTTGTTAGTCCAACCGGGTAAGCCCCAAGCCTTTTACCAGCACGAAGTCGATGGCCTTAATCTAATCGGTAAGGTCGCCTTAGTGCCCGGCGTTGTTGCAACCGGAGAAATCAATGGCAATGCCTTTCTGATTTTGGAGTGGCTGGCTAGTGGCTCGGGTAGCCAATACCGGTTAGGCCAAACGGTCGCCCATATCCACCAGGTTCACAACAGCTACTTTGGGTTTGATCATGATGAACTGGACGCTCGAATTCCCAAGATTAATACTTGGCAGTCAGACTGGGGAACCTTTTACACCCAACAGCGCTTGGATCCCCTCGTTTTACTAGCCAAGCAAAACGGTTACTGGTCGGAGAAGCGGGAAGCAGCATACCAGCAGCTCCGAGCGGACTTTTTATCCTACACCAAGCACCGAACCATTAAGCCATCCCTGCTACATGGTGATTTATGGTCGGGCAACTATATGTTCACGGCTGACGGCACACCCGCACTGATTGATCCAGACGTTTTGTACGGGGACCGAGAATTTGACCTTGCCATGACGACTATTTTTGGTGGGTTTAGTGCCGGGTTTTATCAGGGATATACGGATACCTACCCGTTAAGCGCCGGCTACGAAGACCGGCTTCCCTGGTATCAGCTCTACTACTTACTTGTCCACTTGAACCTATTTGGTGAAACTTACGGGACAGCCGTTGACCAAATTCTGTTTAACGCTTAAGCTTCCTAGTTGCAACTTTAATGAAAAAGTCCTATAGTGTTCATGAACCAAAATGTATTGTGTACAATCTATTTTTGGAGGCGGACAAAATGAAGTTAAACATTAAAGATGCAGCTCAAGAGCGGTTGGCCACTAAAATTCCGGCTGGTAGTGTCGTCTTACTATCAGTCGATGATGGTTCCAATAAGTATTCCACTGTCGGAGGATCGTGTGCAATCGGTGATAAGTTCCAGTTGGTTATTCTCAATCAACGGGATCCTGATTATCCCATCGAGGTTGAAAACAACGCCGGTCTAAACCTATGGACTTCAACCGGTGAGACCACCTACTTTGACAACGGGTTAACCCTGAACTTCCGGGGCAATAACTTAGTTCTTTCTGATGATGGCGGAATTCTCGACAGTGCCGTGTCCATTAACGACTACCGTGACAAGCAACCCCTCACAAGGGAAGATCGTGAAGCCCAAATGAAAACATTGGGTAACCAAATCTGTTAACGAGTTACCTGTCATTGACGGATTTTAGAAATTTTCACTATAAATAAAGCAGGATGACCCGTAAACCGGGTCATCCTGCTTTATTTATATATGGTTCGGTTTAGTCTCGGGTCGCTTATTTTAAAGCTAGTGTTCTAACCACTCTTCTAGTTCTGGCATTTGGCTGACCCGAATTTCCGGATTGGAATAGACCCGGATCAAATGGTCCGGATCAAACAGGGCCCCGGCAATTCCTGCGTTATGGCCTGCTTCCACGTCTAAGTTACGATCCCCAACCATCATCGCAGCATCCTTATCTACCACGTAAGTCGTCATTAATGACTCTAACGACGCCGGGTTCGGTTTTCTAGGAAATGGCTGGTCCTTAGTTACGGTTCCCGTAAAGAACGATGCTAATCTCTCGGCCTCTAACCCTTTTAGGGCACTTTGATCCCGGTGAGTTAATAAAAAATTCCGGCCGCCGTTGTCCACCACAAATTGCAAAATTTCGGGGACTCCCAAAAAGGGCTTCGCAGTCTTCACCATTGATTTCTCATTTGCTTCATAACGGTCCTTCAAGGCTGCCTTATCTAAGTTATACATGGCACTCGCCTGCGTTAAAGCTGTCTCCAAATCTGACTGTCGCATCGCTTCATAGATTTCACCGTCATCAATTTCAAACTCAGAAATTCCCATCTGTGTCAGTGCCTTAACAACGGCCTCTACCATTGAAGGGTACGTATTCATTATCGTTCCGTCAAAGTCCCAAAAAATTTGCGAATAACGCACACTAAGCGCCTCCATTGTCCTTATTCCTTTTTCTTTGTATCAAACAGAATGGTGACCGGCCCATCATTCACTAAGGCAACCTCCATGTCCGCCCCAAACTGTCCCGTCTGGACCGTAATTCCAGTTGCCGCTAATCGGTCATTAAATGTATGATACATCTTTTTCGCATGTTCAGGGTTTCCGGCACCCGTAAAGCTAGGTCGGTTCCCCTTTTTGGTACTTGCAAATAACGTGAACTGGGAAACAGATAGCACGGCACCCCCTACATCCCCTAAAGCTAAGTTCATCTTACCGTTAGGATCAGAAAAAATTCGGAGCCGGCTGATTTTTGAGACGAGATAATCGACATCCTCGTCCGTATCATTATCTTCTACCCCCACTAACAGCAAAAAGCCCCGGTTAATTTGGCCGAGAACATGGTCCTCAACCCTAACCGATGCCCGTTTAACCCGCTGCAAAACAATTCGCATCCCTAGCTTCCTCCTTGAAATTTAATGGTAAGCTCGGTTAACCACGTAAACATCCGGTACATTTTTAATGTTCGCTAAAATTCGTTGTAAAATCTCTGCGTTTCGGACCCCAATGGAAATCGAAATGGTTACAATTCGATTATGATCGACCTTGGCATTAATTGAATTCAGCTTCTTGGTCGTATTATTAATGGTCCGCAGAACGTCATTAATTAATCCGTTTCGGTTATAGCCCTGAACTTCAAAGTCCGCTGCGTAATTTTCACCGTCACCAGCAGCGTTGGCCCAGTTAACGTCAACAATCCGTTCACCGTTTTCAACGGCCTTTTTAACGTTAGGACAGTCTTCTCTGTGAACGGACACCCCCCGGCCCTTAGTAATATAACCTAAGATTTGATCACCTGGAACTGGGGTGCAACAGTGGCTCAACCGAATCAGCAGGTTATCAACACCCTCGATCAGTACGCCTTCCGACGGCTTATTTGCGTTTGCATCGTCATTCGTAATGGTCTGATGTTCCTCTAAGAGTTCGTGTTCCTCCTGCCGTTTTTGCTCTTCCTCTGCTGCATGGCGGACGTCTGCCGTTAACCGGTTAAGCACGCCACCGGTGGGAACGTCACCAAAGCCGATGGCGGCAAAGAGATCATCAATCTGTAAAAAGTGCTGTTGTTCGGCGACTTTCTGCAGATTTTCCTTCGTCATAATCACGTTGGGGTCAAAGCCGGCATCTGCCAACTGAGCTTCCAAGGTATCTTGACCCGTTTCGATATTGGCTTCCCGATCGTTTTGGCGGAAGTACTGTTTGATCTTATGCCGGGCCCGGCGCGTCCGGACTAGGTTCAACCAGTCCCGACTAGGGCCAGCTGAATTAGTCGACGTCAAAATATCCACGATATCACCGGTTTTTATTTCGGTGTCTAGCGGAACGATCTTGCCGTTAATTTTTGCCCCCGTCGTATGATTGCCAACTTCCGTATGAATAATATAGGCCATGTCTAAGGGGCCAGCCCCCTGTGGTAGCTCCAGAACGTCACCCTTGGGGGTAAAGGCGTAGACGTGGTCCCCGAACAGTTCACCCTTCACACTGTCCATAAATTCAGAAGCGTTGTCCGTTTCCTCCTGAATTTCAATAATGTGTTTGAACAGGTTTAATTTATCCCCCGTCGACGTTTCTTGGACCTCTTCCGTCTGGCCCTCCTTATAGGCCCAGTGGGCAGCAACCCCGTACTCAGCAACTTGGTGCATTTCAAAGGTCCGAATTTGAATTTCTAAGGGCTTGCCCTCTGGTCCAATTACCGTCGTGTGCAGCGACTGATACATATTGGCCTTTGGCATGGCAATGTAATCCTTAAACCGGCCCGGCATGGGTTTCCACTTCGAGTGAATGGCGCCCAAAACCGCATAGCAATCCCGAACTGAATCGACGACCACTCGAATCGCTAGTAAGTCATAGATCTGATCAAACTGCTTGTGTTGATCCTTCATTTTCCGGTAAACCGAGTAGATGTGCTTCGGCCGCCCGTAGATTTCCTGGTGGGTAAGGTGAAGATCCGCTACCGCCCCCTCAATTTCTTGAATGGCGGCGTTAATGTAGGACACCCGTTGATCCCGCTTTGAATTCATTAAATGAACGATTCGGTAATATTGCTGCGGATTTAAGTACCGCAGGGAGACATCTTCTAACTCCCACTTAATCGTACTAATCCCCAAACGATCCGCTAAGGGGGCGTAAATTTCCAGGGTTTCATTTGCAATCCGCCGTTGTTTTTCGGGCTTCAGGTGTTGAAGGGTCCGCATATTATGCAGCCGATCCGCCAACTTAACGATCATGACCCGAATATCCTTTGACATCGCTAAAAGCAGCTTACGGTGGTTTTCAGCCAACTGTTCCTTATTCGACTTGTACCGAATTTTTCCTAGTTTAGTGACACCATCCACGATTAGCGCCACGTCATCCCCAAACAGTTCGCGCACATCCCCAAGCGTAATGCCTGTATCCTCGACAACGTCATGGAGGAACCCAGCTGAAACGGATTCGGGATCCATTCTAAGGCTGGCCAAAATACCGGCCACCTGCGTTGGATGCATAATATAGGGCTCACCAGAAACTCGAGTTTGGTCTTGGTGCGCCGTTGCGGCTAACTGATAGGCCTTCTTGACCATCATCACGTGCTCGATGTTCATGTATTCAGCGCAGGCATCAAAGACATCCTGAGCCGTCCAAATCCGTTCCTTAGGCATTCTCTCACTCCCTTAAGCGGTTGCTGATAATCCGTACGACATGTATGACAAACATAAATAAACAATGGCAAACACAATCATATAGGGCTTCAAAAAGAGCTCAGCTCCAATTGCAAAGCACAGGGGCCAAATTAACATCCAGGCCCAGGATCCATTTCGGCGTTGAATGACCCGCCCAATGATGATTGATGTCATCGTATTGACGATACTTAATAGCAGGCAAAAAATTAGCCAGGGTGCCATACCTGCCGTGACTAACACCCAGGGAACCACAATGCCTAATCCAACGCCAACTAACCAGTATGGCCAGCCAATCCGGTTTATTATCTCTTGTTTCACTCTCATCAATTCCTTTAGTCATCTTAATAGGCCCTATTTTAGCATTTTTTGTGCCGTTACCGCAGAAATATTTAGGCCTGCAACTCAATCACGGTTGAAACGGCCGCCAAGAAGTATAACGGTGCCGTTTCCGTTCTTAAAATTCGGGGACCTAACCCCACGCTGACGGCGCCGTTTTGGGTGGCCTCCTGAACCTCTTCAGGTGTTAACCCGCCTTCCGGGCCAAAAACGGCGGTCACCCGATCACCTGCCGTTAATTGTGCTAAGGCTTGGGCCAACTTGGTCGTTTCGCCCTGCTTAGCGGATTCTTCGTACGCAATTATCCGCAGATCGGCGGGTTCATTTAAAATTTCAGTCAGTCGTTTAACGTAGCGAACCCGTGGGCGATGGGTTCGATGTGCCTGTTCGGCCGCCCCGTCGGCAATCTTTTGGAGGCGGGCAACCTTTTTTTCAACCTTATTATCGTTCCATTTGGCAATCGACCATGCGGCCGCAAAAAAAACAATGTCGTCGGCCCCTAATTCAGTCGCCTTTTGTGTGATCCACTCGGCCTTCTCGCCCTTTGGCAAACCACTCGCAATCGTCACCCTTACCGGCAGTTCAACGTTAACCGCAAGTTGACTCTGAACGGTCATGACCGCGCCGTCTTCATTCAACTTCGTCAAGGTCCCAACGTAGAGGTGTTCATTTGCATCCACAAACTCAGCGTCAGAACCAATTTCGGCTCGCAACACCTTTACCCAGTGGTGATAAACGTTCTCAGGTAGTGGCATCGATTGCCCAATTGCTAAACTTTCTTCAACAAAGTAACGCTGCATTAATCATCCTCCGTGGGTTTGTGCGCAATCACTGCCCGCCATTCGTTCATGGTTAACACTGAATCTACGATAAATCCTTGATTCTTAGTGGCAGCTAACACCCCATCCAGTTTATCATCAATAATTCCAGAAGTAATGAGTAATCCCCCGGGTTCCAGTACGGCCCACGCCTGCGGAACTAATGGAATCACAATGTCCGCCAACAGGTTTCCCATCACAATATCTACGGGCGCCGTAATCCCGGACAATAAGTCATTGGCAAGCACTGGAATCTCAGCCGCCACGGGATTTAGCGCCAAGTTTTGCTTCGCTGATGCAACTGCTACTTCATCCACATCGAAGGCGGTAATTTGGTCCACCCCAAGCAGCTTAGCGGCAATGCTCAGGACGCCCGACCCCGTTCCAACGTCATACATTCGCTCGTGACCCCTAACAACCATTTCAAGGGCAATTAAGCATAGTTGAGTGGTCTCGTGGGTTCCCGTACCAAACGCCTGACCCGGATTCAACCGAATAACAATTTCCCGCTGGTCGCTGGCAACATAGTCTTCCCACTCCGGGACAATGGTTATGTAGCGGGTAACCCGCACGGGATGGTAGTAGCGTTCCCACGTGGTCGCCCAATCCTCATCCGCAACCTCATTTGTCGTCACGGTCACTTCCCCGGGATTGAGACCAAATTGCTTTAAACCCGTAATTTTCTCGGATAGGGTTGGGGCCAATTCAGCCATGTTCACGTCGGCTGGGTAGTAAGCACTGACAGTCGCCCCCGAGCCCACGTGCTGCAACTCAGAGGGGTTAACAATTTCCCCGTGCTCGCCGTACCGACCCGGTTTTAATTTCGAATAGTCAGCTGAGTCATCAATTTGTACCCCGGTGGCACCAGCTTCCATCAATAGGTTTGCTACCGCCTCAACGGCTTCACTGCTTGTTTTAACGGTTAATTCCGTCCACTTCATTTTTCTGCCTCCAACTCTTTATTCAACCATCCGTACGTTGTCCAATTCATATCCCGTTTACGCTGCTTTGAGACGTAAGGATTTCCGGCAACCGTGTACCGCAAATTAGCGGTCGTCCAGTCGCCCTTGTTAGGAATGCCCACCCGGGGGCCAGATGTTATCACCGCTGGTTGACGGGCCATTGATTGATCCACCCGTAAATTAGTCTCGCCCAGAATTTGATTCTGCATTTGCTTGGTAATTCCAAACGCCTGAGTAAACTTGGCCGGGCCATTGGTTAACTCCGGGCCTTCCTTAGGTCGCCGTTCAAGCATCCAATTAATCCCCTGATCCGGTTCGACCGCGCGAATAAGAATCCCTTGGGGTTCCCCAGCCGGCTGAGTAATAATGTTTAGCATGGTCAAGCCCCGCATCTGGGGGGTGTATAGGGTGCCCGCCTCCTCATAAAGCGGGGCGTTCGCCTTAGTATGACGGTCCCCAAAAGCGTGGCATGCCCGGTCGTTAATGCCCACGTACGCCTCCGTCTCAACAATCCAGCCACTCATCAACCGATCGTTTAAGTAAAACACCAGGTATTGACCTAACAGAGTCCGAGCTGAAACCGGGGTTGGTTGTTCTCTAAGGTTGTCCACTATGCCTGAGTTCATAAGCCCTCCTTAAAATAAAACAGGGGCGGTGCCAAAATAATCTTTTGGCATGGCCCCTGCTGTGGTAACAAGATTGACGATTAGTTTTTTTCCGATTCCGATGAGTCATCCGCCTGCTTCATCTTGGAAAGTTGTTCGTCATGTTCAACTAAATGGGACTCCAGGTAATCCAACATGTCTGCTTCACTCTGAAAGACCCGTGGATGCTTCTGTTTGTGGAGCCGTAAATCAATTTCATTAATCCGCTGACGGCCAGTCCACGTATGCGTATACCTAATGATTACCCGATTATTGAGTGAATCACGCCCAAACTTAAAGACATATACACTTTCCGGCGTCATCAACGGCCGAATATAGGACTTTTCGTAACGATAATGATTCTGCTTCAAAAACTGCTTGGTTCGACTAAGCATGTGGTAACCACCTCCTTACCGCCTGTGTTTCTTTTCCTAGGTTATTAAAACCAACTATAAGACTATACCGCTTTATATCATACGATTTTTAGCCCTAAAAGGCAACCGGTTTACCCTTCATAGCGCGATCTTTCTTATTACTATACCATGAATTTGACTCAATTTTACCAAAAACACAAATAAACCCACCCGCTAATTTAAATCTAGGCGGGTGGGTTTATTGCGTTCATAAATTAATTATTCATCATCTTCGTCGGTTTTCAAAACGGCCATGAAGGCTTCCTGCGGAATATCAACCTTTCCTACGGCCTTCATCCGTTTCTTACCCGCCTTTTGCTTTTCTAACAGCTTCATCCGTCTTGTTCGATCGCCGCCATATAGCTTGGCCGTCACATCCTTACGGTACGGCTTAACGGTCGTTCTGGCGATGATCTTGCCGCCAATAGCTGCTTGAATGGCAATTTCGAAGTTTTGCCGCGGAATAATATTCTTTAGGCGCGTTGCGATCTCGCGACCGCGGCGCTCAGCAAAGGTTCTGTGGGCAATGAAGCTTAACGCATCCACTTTTTCACCGTTTAATAAAATATCGATCTTAACTAAGTCACTCGTTTGATAACCGGAAACATCATAATCCAGCGACCCAAATCCCCGGGTGCTTGACTTCAGTTTATCGAAGAAATCAAAAATAATTTCTGATAGGGGCATATTGTATAGGATGTTCACCCGGTACTTATCCAGGTAATCCATCGTTAAAAATTCACCCCGTCGGCTTTGACAGAGTTCCATCACGGCACCAACATAGTCGTTTGGGACCATAATCGTTGCCTTGACATAGGGTTCCTCAATCTTGCTTAATTCAGAAGAATCGGGCATTTCAGCGGGATTATCAACGTCCTTTTCGCTCCCATCCGTTAACTCCGCATGGTAGGTTACTGAGGGGGCCGTAGTAATTAAATCCAGGTTAAACTCACGTTCTAGCCGTTCCTGGATAACGTCCATATGAAGCATCCCTAAAAAGCCCACCCGAAAACCGTGACCTAACGCCTGTGACGTTTCTGGTTCAAATTCAAGGGAGGCATCGTTTAGCTTTAACTTTTCTAAGGCCTCCCGCAAATCAACGTACTTGGCATTATCAGTCGGATATAAACCTGCGTAGACCATGGGGTTCATTTCCCGGTAGCCGGGCAATGGTTCTTCGGCTGGGGCCGCGGCATTGGTGACCGTATCCCCCACCCGAGTTTCCGTAATATCCTTAATACTAGCCGTGATGTACCCAACTTCACCCGCCATTAAATAGTCCCGCTTAATGGGTTTAGGGGAGTTCACCCCAACTTCGTTCACCTCATATTCGGTCCCACTATTCATCAACCGAATTTTATCGCCGGGTTTAACCGTCCCTTCAAACACCCGGACGGATAAAACGACTCCGCGGTAATCATCGTAGACAGAGTCAAAGATTAACGCCCGTAACGGTGCGGTTAAGTCGCCTTGTGGGGCTGGGATTTCATTGACAATGGCTTCTAACAAATCCTCAATTCCAAGTCCCGTCTTGGCACTCGTCATGATTGCATTGGAAGCATCTAGGCCGATCACTTCCTCAATTTCCTCCTGCACCTTTTCGGGTTCCGCAGAGGGCAAGTCCACCTTATTAATATCCGGGATAATTGCCAGGTCGTCATCAATGGCTAAATAAACGTTGGCCAACGTCTGCGCCTGAACCCCCTGCGCAGCGTCCACTACAAGTACCGCTCCCTCACAGGCCGCTAAACTCCGGGAAACCTCATAGGAAAAATCGACGTGTCCAGGGGTGTCAATGAGGTGAAATTCATACGTTTCGCCATCCTTGGCGTGGTACTTAAGCTCGACTGCATTTAATTTAATGGTAATTCCACGTTCCCGCTCTAAATCCATATCATCTAGAACTTGATCTTGCATGTCCCGTTTTGAAACGGTATCCGTCAATTCTAAGATTCGGTCCGCAATCGTCGACTTACCGTGATCGATATGCGCAACAATGGAAAAATTCCGGATGTATTTTTGATGCTGTTGCATTTGTTCAAGATCCATTATTGTTCCCCATTTCGTAAAAATCCAATGTCTAAATTATACCAACGAACGGAACCGGACACAACTTTCCGTTCATATTCGCACTAAAACGAAAAAAGCCGTACGCCATGCGCACGACCCTTTATCCGTTATCAAAGTTTTAGTTAGTCACCGTTGTCGTTTGCTGCCACTGATTAGAATAAAAATCATCATTAATGTGGTAGGTCGGGGTCTTTTGCTTCTTGGTGAGGAACGGATCAACCCGCTGATCCACAGCCAGCCAACCCTTCCATCCCAAGTGAATGGTGTCCGTCATAAAGTAGGGCACGTCACCCTTATCCGATAAATCGACGATATTATTAAAACCTTGCGATTGAAGCTGATAGCGAATCTTTTGATCAAACTGTTTGAGCATTGACTGTGATAACCCGGTGTAATCAGCCCACTTTTGGTTAACTGGCGGAATGATAAACAACACGTTTGTATGCAGTCTTGCAAACTGATCTAAGCAAAGTTCAAAATCACTGTACTCGGGAGATTGCAGGTAGGAAAGGTTCTCTTGGAATCCCTTCAGATGCTTCACTTCCTGCTTTAACCCGTGATTATAAAAGCTATTGCTAATTTGGAACCGGTTATTATCGGTTTCCTTTTTACCAAGGTCAGTTGCCAATTGATTGATTTTAGAAAAAGAATATTGAGCGGGAAGTTTCTTTTCCTGTTGATCAACCTTCTTTAAGTTGCCGTTCGGTAAGTTGATCCCCGAGAAGAAGTTATCTTCGGACTTCAAAAAGTTCTGCCGGAGGCCAAGGTAGCGCTTCTGGTTTGGCGTCATCTGCTGACCCTTCGCAACCCGCTCTAATGCAGCATAGACAATGTGATCGGATTTAGCTGACGGCATCTGCATTAACCGCTGTGCCGCATAACGATCCATCTTAGTGTTACTATATTGATTCAGCCATTCGGTTGTTTGAAGCTGAGAGTAGTAAGCACTAAAGGCAGCTTTATCGACACCCTTTTTAACGAACCACTGGGGCGAAATCACAAACACTGCCTTCTGATTCTTTAATTGGGGTTGAATATTCTGCATCACGTAAAATTGTGTTAAAGACTGGGTTCCACGGGATCCCAACAGAAACGGCTGATATGACCGATGGTACTTCTTGGCCATTACCGACGGATGCATCGGATCAAACCGGGACCACTCAGATGAACCAAAGAACGGAACGTATCCATCATCCAGCGCCGCTGTTTTCAAGCCAGCGCCCTTTAAAACCGATGGTGATAGTGACACTGCGGCTTGCTCCTGGGCCTTCTTATTCGCGGTATAGCCAATGAGGTGGCCGGGCAAAAGGAAAATTCCAAGAACTAGCGCAGCCGCTAAAATCAGCGGTCCGAAGATCTGAAATAGACGTTTACCCATTACTTCATGCTATCGACTTTCGCAATAATTTTATTTGGCGTATCCCACTCTGAACGCACAAATTCTGAAACTGGTACGCTAATTCCCATTTCACTTTGAATTTGAAGTAATAACTGAACCGACCCCATGGAATCTAATAACCCGTCGTCAAACAAGTTTTCATCCATGTTATTGCTCAAGTCGCTACCCGTTAAGTCAGATAAAATTGATAAAACCGTTTCCTTTGTATCCATAATGAAAATCCCCTTTTTATTTTATGATTTAAATTTTTTAAACCCTACTTTGTAAACCAAAGTGTGTTCAAGAACCCGGAAAAGATGAGAAAACTGAAGCAAACCACGTTAGCCGTAAAGAAGATTGCGAAGTATTCCGTAAACTTATTGTGCGGAATTGAATCTTGGTGCTTCTTCTTATAACGCAGCCAGGCATCATTAATAATTAATGCTGCTGCATGGAACAACCCGTACGTAATATAAAACCACGTTACCCCGTGCCAGAATCCCATGATTCCCATGTTGATGAAGTAGACCACGTTGGAAGTCGTTGTCGGCTTTTTGAAGGTTTTATGCTTCATGAACCAAAAAACAAGTCGCATAAAGATGAAGTCACGGAACCAAAACGATAGCGTAATGTGCCAACGATTCCAGAAATCTTTAATGTTCTTAGACTGCCACGGCCGGTTAAAGTTCATTGGGGTTTCAATTCCCATAAAGTAAGAAATTCCCACCGCAAACAAACTATACCCCGCAAAGTCAAAGAATAAATCGGCACTGTAACAATACATGTACCCGAGGACCGACCAAGATAAATCGAGAAAGCCCCCCCGGTGAATCATCGCCGTATGAGCTAACTTCGGCATCAGAATCGTCCCAAAGAAGTACGCGAGTAAAAATTTATACAGGAATCCCAGAAAAATATAGTGGAGCCCCTTACCCAACATTTTAAGGTATTTATCTTGGTCAGGTACCGTTGTGAAATCCCCTTCGAACCGCCGGTACCGGTCAATGGGTCCGGATGAGATCGTTGGGAAAAACAGCATAAACGGAATAAATATTTTCAGACTAAAGTTCTTAATTGTACCGTCCCGGATCTCCATAATGGTCTGAACCGCCCGAAACGTCAAGTAACTAATTCCTAAAAACCCAATTAACGAGTTATTTCCACCATCCACTGCGGGAGTTACCTTAACGATTGTTAACGGCAAGATCGCCAGAATAACCGCAAAGTAGAAAATGTACCCCTTATTTTGCCCACGTTTCCGATAAACGGAATACCCCCACGTCAGCAACATTTCGAAAATGATGTAAACAACTAAAGCAACCCCCTGTGTCGACCACTTTGGTCCCCCAAACGTCAACAGTAAAAACGCTAATGAAACCAACGTTTCATAGAGGTGGGACCTTTTCCCATAGAGCAAGCCGATAACTAATGGAATTAGGGCAATCCCAAGAATCACAAAATAGGTGGGATTTTCGTACGGTGTAAACGATAGCATTAGTTATTAACCTCGGCAATAATAGATTTAACATCAACTTTACCATTAGGGGTAATGGGTAAGCTTTGCTTATAAACAAATTGTTGTGGGATCATGTATGGCATCATATCACCCTTCGTTAACTCAGATTTAATGGCTTTGGTCATGTCCAATTCAGAATCAAAGTGCACATTTTCTGCTGGAACAACCCAGGCAATCATCTTATCAACCATATGGTTTTTATTATAGTGCGGAACCGTCACCGCTTGCTTAACGTACGGGACCCGATTTAAGTAGTGGTCCACTTCTTCGAGCTCAATTCGGTAGCCGTGCATCTTAATTTGGAAGTCCGTTCGGCCATCGTACATAAAGAGCCCGTTTTCTAACTGGTAGCCGAGATCGCCAGAACGATAAACCCGTTTGCCATTCCAATCAATAAAGGCCTTGGCGGTTTTATCCGGGTTATTTAAGTAGCCCTTCGACATGGATGGCCCACTAATCAGTAACTCACCCTTTTCACCCGCTGGAACCCGGTTAAGATCTTCATCAACCACATCAATGGTCATATCTTCCTTAACGTACCCAATTGGCAGCCGGGCGTAGTCCCTTAAAATATCGGCGGTAATTTCAACTCCTGTGACGGCCACAGTTGTTTCGGTTGGCCCATACGTATTATAAATGCGAGCCTGTGGGAACTTAGCCCGCAGCGTTGCAGCCGTTCCGTTAGTTAATTCTTCTCCACAGAAAAGAAAAACAGCTAGATCCGGTAAATGTTCGGCATCAAACTCTGGTGCCAGTAAACAAATCTCGATAAAGGAAGGTGTGGACACCCAAACGTTCAAGTTCATCTGGGGTAAATCTTCAAATAACTCCTTAAAGTTATCGGTGACCGCCTTAGGAAGGGCAACCAATGTCCCTCCCTTGGCCATTGTTGGTCCCCAATCCATAACCGAAAGGTCAAATGCATAGGGAGCCTGTGACAGTGTTCGGGGTTGATCAGGAAGCTTAAAATCGTCCGATAACATCCAATTAACATAACTCACCAGGTTACTATGCGAGATTTGAACGCCCTTTGGCTTCCCCGTTGTTCCTGAAGTAAAAATAATGTAGTAGGTCTCGTCACCGCTAACCGCATGCGTCATCTCATACTGAACCGACTGGGAGAAAACCTCAGTTAATTCATCAGCCTGCATGACGGAAACGTCCGGTACTTCAGTGGGTAAAGCCTCTACGGCAATCACCAAGGCCGGACTGGCAACTTCCGCAATGATGGGAACCCGGTCCTTAGCAGAGTGAGTGTCCACCGGAATATAGGCGTGACCACTCTTCACCACCCCTAAGAAGGTCGCAATCATTTCAAAGGTTTGGCCCCCAAAAACAATAATGGGCGCCCCACTGGGCAGCTTCATTTGGTCCAAGTGGGCTGCCAACGCATCAGACTGGCATTTTAGCTCCCCGTAGGTATGAGTTTGCCCCAGGTAATTATAAGCGATCCGGTCGGGGTCGCTTTGACCATAATCATCAATGGTCGTTATCATATTAGTTATCATTTTACATTCCCCCGAAAACATTATGCCAGTTGTTATTTTTCTAACTCACCCGTTAAAATTCATTGTAGATAAAGGTTGAATTATTCAGGCCACTGTAACCATATAAATACACAAGCGCTAATATAATCACAAAGTAAAATAGCGTCCTTGCAAAAAAACGAACGATTGGATTTTGCCACCAGGCTTCCAACTGTGTCTTCATAGCCTCACCCCCAAAATAGCGATAATGAAGATCCCCGACATGTTTGCGTTAATCTTCATTATACTGATTTCCACCAACTTATCTCAACGATAAGGCTTGGATGTTTAATTAACCTTTACCTCCTTGATTAATATTTTTATATTTCCAATAAAAATATTTTTATAAACTAGTTAAATCGTTGGTACATCAAGTGATCAGATAAATTATTTTCTTTACTAATTCGAGATTATCATTTCATAATTTTGGATACAAAAGAAACGACTCGCAAATTATAAAAAAATTTGTCAAGCCGTTTCTGGATACCTGTTCGGTTAATTAGTCAATCAAAAAAGACTTTCATGACCCTTTTTTACCCTATTTTTTCATTTTGCCAAAGAAGCTGTGGTTGGTATTAGCGTCGATTTTTTCGCCGCTCGCCTTAGCAAAAGCAACCATGGCCTCTTTTTGCCCCTTATTCAGCTTCTTAGGGGTTTCAATGCTAACCGTGACCTTTTCATCACCGTTCCCATTTCCACGCAGGCGTGGGGCCCCCTTACCTTTGAGTCGGAAAGTCGTCCCCGTTTGGGTTCCAGCAGGAACCTTCATTTTGACGTCACCATGAACGGTCTTGACGTTAATTTCATCCCCCAGGGCTGCCTGAGCAAAGGAGAGGTTCGTTTTAAAGTAAATGTCCGCACCGTCCCGCTGAAAATCTTTGCTGGGCTGAACGGAGAAAATGATGTATAGGTCTCCGTAAGGCCCCCCGTTTTCTCCGGCTTCTCCCTGTCCTTGCAGGCGCATTTGCTGCCCGTCATCGACACCAGCTGGAACCGTCACTTCAACCTCATGCCGTTCATCAACATGACCAGAGCCACCACAGGTTGGGCACTTCTCTTTAATTTCCTTACCCGTTCCGTGACAGACTGGACATACCTGCTGACTCTGCATTCGGCCAAGTGGCGTATTTTGTTCCGTCACAACGTATCCGGAACCCCCGCAATTATGACACGTTTCTGGGTGGGTCCCGGGTTTAGCACCGCTTCCATCACAAGTTTGGCATTCAGCTTCCCGATTATAGGTAATAGTCGTTTTCTTACCAAAAATTGCTTCCTCAAACTTAAGGTTCATCTGGTACTGCAGGTCACGTCCTGGCCGTGGGGCAGTCGGATCTTGCCGTGCCCGACTTCCAGCCCCGCCAAAAAACTGGCTGAAGATGTCGTCGAAACCGCCGCCTCCGCCAAAACCGCCGAAGCCAGCACCTGAAGCGTCACCGCCACCAAAGCCGCCGAAACCTTGAGGACCATCAGCTGAACCGTATTGGTCATAATTTGCCCGTTTTTGGGTGTCGCCAAGTACGTCGTAAGCTTCTTGAATGTCCTTAAATTTTTCGGCCGCATCCGGCGCATCATTCAAATCCGGATGGTACTTTTTTGCCAGTTTCCGGTAAGCCCGTTTAATATCATCGTCGCTGGCATCCTTCGACACACCGAGAATTTCATAATAATCCTTGTTTGCCATTGTTTACCTCCCAGAGGTCATCATTTAAATTTTTACTGACACTATATCATACCAGTCAACGTGCAAAAAGCCAAAGTCCACCGGACCTTGGCTTTTCGTCAACGACCTAACAACCAGTCGATTTACTTCTTATCGTCATCGTTGTTAACTTCGTGGAAGTCACCATCAACGGTGTCGCTATCCTTAGCGTCGTCAGCAGAACCCGTATCGTTGGTTTCGCCACTGGCCTCGGATTGAGCCTGTTGATAAAGTTTTACGGATAGGTCTTGAACAATTTTGTTCAAGTCCTCTTTCTTTTGCTTCATTTCTTCAAGGTTATTATCTTCTTGGGCCTTCTTTAAAGCATCACGAGCTTCTTCGGCCTTCTTGATTTCATCCTCAGAAACCTTACCCTGAACATCCTTTAAGGTTTTATCCGTTTGGAAGATTAACTGGTCGACTTCGTTCTTAGTGTCGGCTTCATCCTTACGGGCCTTATCAGCCTCTTCATTTTCCTGAGCTTCGTTCATCATCCGGTTAATTTCATCATCGGATAATCCCGTTGAACTCTTAATGGTAATCTTTTGTTCCTTGTTGGTGCCTAAGTCCTTGGCAGAAACGTTAACGATCCCGTTTTTGTCAATATCAAAGGTCACTTGAATTTGTGGAACCCCACGTGGAGCAGCAGGGATGTCAGTCAGTTGGAAGTTGCCTAACGTCTTATCGTCAGCAGCCATTGGCCGTTCACCCTGTAAGACGTGGATATCAACGGCAGGTTGATTGTCAGCGGCCGTTGAGAAGACCTGAGACTTGCTGGTTGGGATCGTTGTGTTCCGATCGATCAACTTCGTGAACACGCCACCCATAGTTTCAATTCCGAGTGATAATGGCGTTACGTCAAGTAAAACGACATCCTTAACATCACCAGTAAGCACCCCACCTTGAATGGCAGCACCCATTGCTACCGCTTCGTCAGGGTTGATAGAGTGGTTAGGTTCCTTGCCAGTCCAATTCTTAACGGCTTCTTGAACGGCTGGAATCCGTGTGGACCCACCGTTTAAGATCACAACGTCAACATCAGCGGCCTGTAACCCGGCATCCTTTAAGGCGTTTTGAACGGGGATCTTGGTCTTTTCAACCAGGTCAGCGGTCATTTCGTTAAACTGTGCCCGAGTAAGCTTAGTTTCCAAGTGAATTGGACCGTTAGCTCCAGAGGCAATAAACGGCAAACTAATTGTGGTTTCAGAAACCCCAGATAAGTCCTTCTTAGCTTTTTCTGCGGCTTCTTTTAACCGTTGCATAGCCATCTTGTCTTCGGCCAGGTTAATTCCGTTATCCTTCTTGAAGTTATCAATCAACCAATCCATGATCTTTTGATCAAAGTCATCCCCACCTAAGTGAGTATCACCGTTAGTTGATAAAACTTGGAATACGCCGTCGCCTAATTCAAGGATGGAAACATCAAAGGTTCCACCACCCAAATCATAGACCAGAATTTTTTCGTCCTTGTCCTGCTTATCCAATCCGTAAGCCAATGCGGCTGCGGTTGGTTCGTTAATAATCCGTTCAACGCTTAATCCGGCAATCTTACCAGCATCCTTAGTTGCCTGGCGCTGAGCATCATTAAAGTAAGCTGGAACGGTAATGACGGCCTTATCAACCGTATCGCCGATGTAGTCTTCGGCAAAGCCCTTAATGTATTGTAAGATCATTGCTGAAATTTCTTGTGGGGTGTATTCCTTACCCTGAATTTCAACTTTATATCCCTCTTCACCCATATGACGTTTGATGGATGAAACCGTATCTGGGTTGGTAATTGCCTGACGTTTTGCAACGTCCCCAACTTCTGGTTTACCGTCTTTAAATGCTACAACTGACGGAACCGTCCGGCCACCCTCTGGAGTAGTGATAATCTTTGGATCGCCGCCTTCAAGTACGGCAACGGCAGAGTTAGTTGTTCCTAAATCAATCCCAATGATTTTATTGCTTGCCATGTTTAAGATTCCTTCTTTTTGTAAAATTTTTAAATCAAATTACTGAGCAACAACGACCATCGCTGGACGAAGGACCCGGTCCTTTAACAGGTAGCCTGATTGAAAGACCTGAACCACTGTATCTGGTTTTTGGCCATCCTCTACGGCAACCGTTTGGATCGCTTGATGAACCTTAGGGTCAAATGGTTCACCTAACGCAGGGATGACACTAATACCATTGTCCTTCAGGGCATCCTGCAGGTGGGTTAACGTCATTTGAACTCCCTTTTGTAATTGTTGACCAGCATCGTCATCAACCTGAACGTCTAACGCTCTTTCCAGATTATCAACCACTGGCAAAATGGCCTTTGCTAACTTCTGACCATCATACTTAATGGTGTTCGCCTGTTCCTTTTTAAAGCGGGTCGACATATTCTGAATTTCCGCTTCGGCCCGTAGGTAACGGTCCTCCATGGCATCTCGTTCAGCCTTTAAGTCGTCGAATTCCGAAGTTGCCCCGGCTGAGGTATCCTCAGTCGTTGGTTCCTGACTCACGACTTGATCGGTTGAGGCTGCTTCACCATCAACCTGTTCAGTTGAATCAAGCTGACTTTCATCTTGCTTCTTTTCAGTCACGTAAATCCCTCCTTTTGTTACTCGCCATAGTGTTGATAATAATCAAGCAGTTTTTTAGCTAATTCTTCCCGGAAGGCATCGACCAAGCCGATTACCCGCGAATATTGCATTCGGGTGGGACCCAAAATTGCAATCATTCCCTGCCCGTGCTGGTCCACATCGTAAGTCGCAGTTATCAGACTGTAGTTTTTGAGAACGTCATTCGTTATCTCATTTCCAATCCGAACCTGCATTTGATTCGATGGTTTACCAATAATATCCGCTAAATCATCGTTCGTGTCCAATAATTGATACAAGGATTTCAACGAATCAACATCTTGATCATCCGAGTAATTCAGAACGTTCAGTCGACCACCGATATAAAACCGTTCTTGGGCTGCCTTTCTCAAAACATCACCAAAAATTGCGAGGAACCCCTCGGGACTTGTTACGTAGTGGGAAACCTCAACCGGAATATCTGTGTTCAACCGGGCCAAAACATCGGGTAACGTGTGCCCAACCAATTGATCATTAATTAGCCTAACCACCGGTTCCAGCTGATCAGCGGTGATCCCCTCCGGAACATCAAACGCCCGATTCTGAACGTTGCCATCGTCGGTCACTAAAATTGCCATAACCTGACGTTTTCCCAGGGGTACCAACCGAAATCCACTTAACCGGCTTTCCTGAAGTTCTGGGGGCAAGGTAAATGCCGTATAGCTGGTAAGATTAGATAAAATATTTGCCGATTGCGAGATGATATCATCAATCTTATGAAAGTCACTTCCTAAAGAGCTTTGAATAAGGTTGATATCATTCTGCCGTACCGGATCCGGTTGGATCAAATGATCCACGTAGAACCGATATCCCTTTATGGAAGGCACTCGGCCAGACGAAGAATGGGTCTTCTTAATGAGTCCACTCGACTCCAGCGTTGCCATTTCATTGCGAATGGTGGCAGAACTGACGTGAATCGGCAACTGCTGTGCCAATGCTTTTGATCCAACGGGAACGCCGGAATTTGTATAATCCCGTACAATGGCCCGTAAGATCATCATTTGTCTCTCTGTTAGCGTCACAATCACCTCTTTTAGCACTCATAAGGTTCAAGTGCTAAGACACATCTATAATGTAGCAAAGGAAACCTTTAAAGTCAAGGGATCTTACTAGATTTTTAGCAATCTCAGTTTCCAAGTGCTAATGAGAAATAGCAACCGATTAGAGGTTTTTTTCAACGTAATCACGAGTATTTTGCCTGTCTTTTTCTAATTGTGCAACTAATTCATCAACCGTTTCAAACTTCACTTCTCCCCGAAGTCGATGCTGCCAGCGGACGTTAACCCGCTCCCCGTAAAGATTACCGTGAAAATCAAGGAGATTCATCTCAACGGTTAGGGGCCGATCATCACCAAACGTGACGTTATACCCCACCGAAGTCATCGTTTCGTACCAATGGCCACCCACTTCAATTTCGGCAACGTAAACCCCGACGCCCGGTAGCCAGGTGCCAGCATCATGAAAAATATTAGCCGTTGGAAACCCCATGGTTCGACCCCGGGCTTCACCGTGAACGACTAGTCCATGGGTCACGTACTGATAACCGAGCAAATCGTTAGCCGCATCAACGTCACCGGCATCAAGGGCGCGCCGAATCCGACTGGAACTAATTTTTTGGTTCGCTTCATCCAGCTCTGTCACGGTTACCACGTTAAAACGTGATTGGGCGTAAGCAGGCAGATTGGCCATGGTTGCCACTTCTTTGGGACCGTAAGTATGGTCAAATCCCGCAACGACGGTCGCCGGGTGCAGCCGCATTAAACAGTCATCAACGAATTGTTGGGGAGACTGTGCGGCGAACTGACCGGTAAAATCAGCTACAAAAACGCGGTCAACCCCTAAGCTTTCAAAGTGTTCCATTTTATCCGTGGGCAGCGTTAAATACTGCATGTCCTCCGGTTCAACCGGGCGAAAAACAAGCGCCGGGTGATGATTATAGGTTAGGACTGCCAGTGGGAGTCCCATTTGTTCAGCGATTTGCTTTGCCTGATGAATAACGGCTTGGTGCCCCCGGTGGACACCATCAAAGAATCCCATAGCTAACACTACGGGTCCGGACGGTAATGGTGCAGGGTCCATTGGGTAATGAATCGAATAAATTTCCACTATTTTTCCCCCTCATCCACAAGATTAAACATTTTTAACGGCCGGTATAATCCCTTGGCGTCATCCCACTGATATAAACAACGGGTCTGATCTTGGTGCACTAACGCCACCTGGGCAAAAGGCTCCTCATCCGGGGTTTGATTCAGTTCATCTGGCGATAGAAAGACCCCGTTTTGGACAAGCCGCCAAACCCTTTGGTCAACTGATACGTGCGGATAATCCGTCAGGGCATAGTCTAACGGGCGCAGTAAGTGACTAAGGCTGCCATCAGCAACTGCCTCTTTAACCTCGTCTAAGGTCACGGTGTCATCTAACGTAAAGCCCCCCGATTCCTGCCGGGTTAAGTCAGACATTACCGCCGGCACTCCTAGATAGCGCCCAACATCCACCGCTAGGGTTCGGACGTAGGTCCCTTTGCTACAAGCCACCTCAAAGGGAAACGTTAGGGTGCCATTGTTTTGATCAAATAAAACGGTTCCCGTTCGTCTAAAACTTTCAACATGAATCACGCGGGTTGGTCGGTCAACCGTTTCTCCCGCTCTGGCATACTCATAGAGTTTACGACCGTTAACCTTGACTGCCGAAAACATCGGCGGCGTTTGCTGTAGATCCCCCGTCATCTGGGTCAGGACCTGATCAATTATCGTTTCTGAAAGTGGTTCAGTTAACCGTTTCCGCTCGACGATCTCGCCGTCTAAATCCTCAGTGGTGGTTGAAAAGCCCAGTGTGATGCTCCCAGTATACCGCTTGCCAGATGCCATGAGATAATCGACCACCTTGGTTGCTGCGCCAATACAAATGGGAAGTACGCCATCGACGTTCGGATCAAGCGTTCCACTATGTCCCACCTTCTTCGTGTGCAGGATGCCTCGCATCTTTGCAACACAGTCGTGACTTGTCATACCGCGTTCCTTATACAACGGGATAATTCCGTTCATGTTTTCGCCTCCGTTTTAACAAAAAAAACTGGGAATCGTCTGTCCAGAGTCAACTCCAGCACAGATGATTCCCAGTATCCGTTCATTAGCTTATGATTTGTCCTGTGAGTCACGTTCTAATTGGTTAATCAATTGATCGATATGGCTACCATACTGAATGGATTCATCCCGCTCAAACGACAACTCAGGCGTCTTAAAAATCCGAAGTCGTTGGCCTAATTCATGCCGAATTAATCCCGTCGCCTTGTCTAAACCAGCCTGAGCTTTTTCACCGTCGGACGCTTTATCAGACAAAATGCTATAGTAGAGGGTCGCTTGTTGGTAATCGCCGGTAACGTCAACCCCGGTAATGGTCACGCCCTGAACCCGAGGATCCCGAATGCGTTTTAACAGAATATCGTTGACTTCCCGCTCAATTTCCTGCGACAAACGCCCCTGTCTGTAATTTGCCATTGTGATTAACTCCTTTATTAGTCGATCGGAACTTCCTTCATCACGTAAGCTTCAACCACATCGTTGACCTTAACGTCATTGAAGTCCTCAATCGTTAATCCACACTCAAAGCCCTGCTTAACTTCTTTAGCATCGTCCTTGAAGCGCTTCAAACTCCCTAATTGGCCCTGGTAAACAACAATTCCGTCACGAACGAGGCGAACCAGACAGTTCCGTTCAATTCGGCCGCTAATGACCATTCCACCGGCAATCGTCCCAATCTTTGAAGCCTTGTAGATCTGACGAACTTCGACTTCACCAATGACTTCTTCCTTGTAGGTCGGTTCCAGCATCCCCTTCATGGCCGCTTCAATTTCTTCGATGGCATTGTAGATAACGGTGTAAAGCCGAACATCGACATCGTCACTATCTGCTTGAGCCTTGGCCTGGGGGGTTGGTCGGACGTTAAACCCAACGATAATGGCGTTGGACGCTTCCGCTAAGGTAACGTCACTTTCATTAATGGCACCAACGGCACTGTGGATAATATTAACCCGAACACCATCGACATCAATCTTGCCTAAGCTTTGGCTCAGGGCTTCAACGGAACCCTGAACATCTGCCTTAACCACAATGTCCAGTTCCTTCATTTCGCCTTCCTTCATCGTATCGAAGAGGTTATCTAAAGTCACATGGGTCGTTTTATTCCGTTCAGCCATGAGTGATTCCTTGGCCCGTTCTTCACCAGCTGCCCGAGCCGTCTTCTCGTCATCGAAGACCACGAATCGGTCACCGGCTTCTGGGACATCATTTAAACCAGTAATTTCAACTGGTGTTGACGGCGTCGCTTCAGTCAGGCTTTGACCACGCTCATTAGTCATCGTCCGAACCCGGCCAAAGGCATCCCCAACCACGATGGGATCCCCAACGTGCATCGTTCCTTGCTGAACCAGTAAGGAAGCAACCGAACCCTGACCTTGATCCAGTCGAGCTTCAATCACTGACCCAGCCGCATTTTGCTCTGGATTGGCCTTCAATTCCATCACATCAGACTGTAATAGAATCATATCCAATAAGTCATCAACGTGCTCACCCGTTTTAGCTGAGATTTGGACGAAGATGGTGTCACCACCCCAGTCTTCTGGAATTAAACCGTATTCGGTTAGTTGTTCCATAACGTGTTGTGGGTTAGCACCTGGCTTATCGATCTTATTTACGGCAACAATGATTGGCGTTTCAGCGGCCTTAGCATGGTTAATCGCCTCAATTGTTTGAGGCATTACCCCGTCATCAGCAGCAACCACCAAAATTGTAATATCAGTTACCAATGCCCCACGCGCCCGCATTTCCGTAAAGGCAGCGTGCCCCGGCGTATCCAAGAAGGTGATTAATTGATCATTGTAATTGACCTGGTAGGCCCCAATGGCTTGGGTAATCCCACCTGCTTCACCGGCAGTAATGTGTGAGTGGCGGAGATAATCAAGCAACGTCGTTTTACCATGGTCAACGTGCCCCATGATGGTCACAACCGGAGCGCGGGTTACTTGATGCGCCGTATTGTTTTGCTCATCTTCAAACATCTTATCGATATCCGAAACATCCACTTCGATTTTTTCTTCGGCTTCAATTCCGTAATCAGCTGCAAGAATTTCAATGGTTTCAGAATCCAAGGATTGATTTTGATTCGTCATAATTCCCATCATGAAGAGCTTCTTAACAATTTCGGCTGGTTCACGGTGCAGAATTTTCCCAAGGTCTTGGGCGTTCATGCCAGTGGTGTAGTAAAGAACCTCCGGCAGAGCCTTATTCTTCCGCTCAGGAGCTCCCTTACGCTGAGTCGTTTCCTTGAGTCGGTTATTCTTCTTGTACTTGTTTTTGTTATTATTATTGCGTCGCTGGTTGTTTTTCCGGTTATTCCGGCCACCATGGCGATTATTAGTCTTCTTATTATTATTCAAGCTGCCACCAAATCGTCCAGTCCCTGTATTCCGGTCATTAAGCCGGCCTTCAGACTGGGTATTTTTATTTTGTTTATTCGTTGTTGTTTTCTGAGTATCTCGTTGCCGGTTTGATTGAGGCGTTGTCACCTGTTTATCCCGGGATTGATGAGGTTTTTGACCTGACTTTTGCGCCTCATTCTTTTGACTCTGTCGTCCATCGGCCCGTTTAGGTGCCTTCTTAACGGCTGCCGATCCCTTTGACTGCTGGTTTGTCTGCTTGGTGTACGCTGCGCGCAACTGACGCTCTTCGTTGTCACCGAGCGTTGACATGTGGTTCTTTACGTCAAATCCTAAGCCATTGGCATGGGAAATTAAGTCCTTGCTAGGGACGTTCAATTCCTTAGCCAGCTCATAAATTCGCTTTTTCCCCATATCATCACTCTCCTTTTCAAACTAAGACGGTAATTGCGCTAGCGTTCCTAACTAAGCAACGCCTTCAATTTGTCAGCAAAACCGGCATCCTTGATCGCAACCACCGTTCTTTTCATTCCGATTGCTGCACTTAGATCAGCCTTCGTAAAGGTTTCATCAAGTGAAATTTGATAACTCGCTGTTTTATCCCTAAACTGCTTTAACGTATTGTCACTGGCATCATTGGCCAAAATAACTAACTTAGCCGATCGATCCCGAATACTAGCTAGCGTGAACTGTTCTCCAGTCGTTAGCTGACCGGCCCGCCGCACCAAGCCTAAAAGCTGTTGAGCTTTCTCCTGGTTAGTCATTGTTGAATAGTTCCTGCCGGGCCTGTTGGTGATCCACGTATGCAATGAGGTCATCGTAGAACGAATCATCCAACTTAACGTCAAAAGCCTTATCAAACGTCTTTTGGGTTTTAGCCTTCTTGGCAACCTCCACATCAAGTGAAATGTAAGCCCCCCGACCAGATTTCTTACCGGTAGGATCCAAGCTTACCTCACCAGTTGAGGACCGAACTACCCGCACCAGCTGCTTCTTAGGAACCATCTCACCAGTTACGATGTCTTTGCGTAACGGTACCTTTCTCTGTTTCATACTTAAGCCTCCGCTTTAGTCGTTGTTATCACCGTCATGATCTTCAGCCCATTCTTCAATGGCATCACTGATACTTGCCCGATCCTCGGCATCCCCTTCACGGTATGCGGCTGAATCTCCCACCTCTTCAAAAGCGGTGGCATCTTCGGCATAGTCGGCTTCATCATTTGTGGCTTCTTCCTCGGCCTCAACAAATAACTTGTTATCTGCAGCCGGATCACTAACCATGTTTTCTCTGGTCATATCAACGTCGGCATCCGCTTCATCAGCGGCAACCTCAGCCTCAAGATCCGAAATTTCTTGATCCCGTTTGTTAGCCATTGATCCCATCACATCCTCAGCTTCAGATTCTGGTTTAATATCAATCTTAAACCCGGTAAGTTTTGCCGCTAATCGAGCGTTCTGCCCCCGCTTACCAATGGCTAACGATAGCTGATAATCTGGGACAATAACGGTACAGGCATGCTCATTTTCGGGATCAAAGATGACATCTAATACCTCCGCCGGATTTAAGGCGTTAGCAATAAAGGTCGCAGCGTCCTCGGTCCATTCAATGATGTCCATATTTTCGCCACTTAGTTCGTTTACAATCGCTTGAACCCGTGAACCACGGGGACCAACGGTTGTTCCCACTGGATCCACATCCGGGTTGTTCGATCGAACGGCGACCTTTGACCGGTCACCGGCTTCACGAGCGATCGAAACGATTTCGACCGTACCGTCGTAAATTTCAGGAACCTCTTCTTCAAACAACCGTTTCAGCATTTCTGGCTGGGTCCGTGAGACAAAGACCTGAGGTCCCTTTGCCGCATTCTCAACCCGGGCGACATAAACCTTAATTCGGTCATGAATCCGGTACGTTTCATTCGGCATTTGGTCTTGGCGACCCATAACGGCTTCAACCTTGCCTAAACTAACGTAGACAAACCGGTTATCCTGCCGCTCAATTTCCCCGGTAACGACTTCACCGTCGTAGTCACTGTATTGTTCAAAAATATTTTCGCGTTCAGCTTCGCGCAACCGTTGCATAATAACTTGCTTGGCCGTTTGTGCAGCAATCCGGCCGAAGTTCTTGGGTGTGACTTCAAACTTCACGTCATCACCGACTTCATAACCCCGATTAATGGCCACAGCATCGTCTAAATTCACTTCAAGCCGTGAATCATAGACTTGGTCAACCACTTTTTTAACGGCGTAAACGTGAACGTCACCCTTTTTACGGTCAAATTCAACCTCTACGTTTTGGGCCTGGCCGTAGTTCCGCTTGTAAGCTGACGCTAAAGCGGCTTCTAGTGCATCAATCACAACGTCCTTTTGGATCCCCTTTTCGGATTCAAGGCTGTCCAGGGCGCCTAGCAGCTCTTTACTCATGTCTCGATTCTCCTTTGTTAAAACTTAATTGCTAACCGTGCTTTAGCAATTGCATCGCGAGGGATGGTGAAGGTTTTGAACCGTCCCTTTAAGTTAACCTCTAAATCTAGGGTTTCCTTAGTTAGGGATTTCAAGGTTCCTTCATACATTTTTCGACCATCGAGCTTCTGGTATAGCGAAACATGGATGTAATCGCCAACCGCCTTTTCGTAGTCACTTTCATTCTTTAAGGGGCGCTCTGCACCTGGTGAAGAGACCTCTAAGTAGTATGCCTGTGGAATTGGGTCTGGATCTAAGGCGTCCAATTCCTCACCCAGCTCGTCACTGACCTCAGCACACTCGTTAATGGTAATTCCACCTTCTTTATCAAGGTAGACCCGCAAATAAAAGCTCTTGCCTTCCTTAACAAATTCAACATCAACCAGTTCTAAGCTCATTTTCTTAGCAATTGGCAGAACGAGTTCCGTTACCGTTTCAACAACTGAACCCAAATTCACACCTCCATTCAGTTTTTTTCAATAAAAAGAGTGAGCATCGCTGCTCACTCATTTAATAACGAGTTAATTTACATCTCATAATATAGCACAATCATTGATCTAATACAAGTTTAACCCAATGGCCTACATCATATCGAATAAACTCAGCTGATTTTCATCCGGTAATTGATCCAAAACGTGATTTTCCGTCATGTAATCAATTAGGGTCTTTGATACCTTTCCCCGGTTTGCCAGGTCTTCCTTGGATAAAAATGGCTTATCTTCCCGAGCCGCCACAATTTGTTTTGCAACGTTAAGCCCCAACCCAGGCGCCGCTCTAAATGGCGCAATTAGGGTCTTACCATCAATTAGCCATTCCGAGGCATCCGACCGTTCGATATCAATCATCTGAAAGTCGTAGCCCCGTTCAAGCATTTCATTGGCTAATTCAAGCACCGTTAAGAGGTTTTTATCCTTAGCACTCGCATCCCGTCCCATGTCGTTAATTTCCTTCATCCGGGCCTTAACCGCTTCTTTCCCCTTGGACATGGCCACTAAATCAAAGTCGTCTGCCCGAACGGAGAAGTAAGCGGCGTAATAAGTCAACGGAAAGTGAACCTTAAAGTAAGCTACCCGCAAGGCCATCAGCACGTAAGCGGTCGCGTGGGCCCGGGGAAACATGTACTTAATCTTTAAGCAGGAATCGATATACCACTCAGGAACGTTTGTTGCCCGCATTTTTTCCTGCCACTCGTCAGGAATTCCCCGGCCCTTCCGAACGTGTTCCATGATTTGAAAGGACGTTTCAGAATCCAGTCCATAGTTAATTAAGTCGGTCATGATATTATCCCGACACCCGATAACATTGGCAATCGTCGCGGTCCCATTCTTAATTAATTCTTCGGCATTTCCCAGCCAAACATCGGTTCCGTGGGACAACCCAGAAATCTGCAGAAGTTGTGAATAGTTTTGGGGGTGGGTTTCCTCTAACATCCCCCGAACAAACCGCGTTCCAAATTCTGGGACCCCTAAGGTACCCGTCTTGGATTGAATTTGTTCCGGGGTCACCCCGAGCGTTTCCGTTCCGTTAAATAACCCCATCACACCGGGATCATCCATTGGGATGGACTGGGGATCAATACCGGATAAATCCTGCAGCATCCGAATCATCGTGGGATCATCATGCCCTAAAATATCAATTTTTAAAATATTATCGTGAATGGAATGGAAATCAAAGTGGGTTGTCTGCCACGCTGCACTTTGATCATCGGCCGGGTACTGGATCGGCGTAAAATCGTAAATATCCATATAGTCCGGCACAACGATGATTCCGGCAGGGTGTTGGCCCGTGGTCCGTTTGACCCCGGTTGCTCCCTTGGCGAGCCGATCTTCTTCGGCCCCCCGGAAAGTTGTTTCCTTATCCCGTTCATACGCTTTGACGTACCCGTACGCTGTCTTATCAGCAACCGTCCCAATAGTTCCGGCCCGATAAACGTTTTTTTCACCGAATAGAACCTTCGTGTAGTTATGGGCAATTGGCTGATAGTCCCCGGAGAAGTTCAAATCAATATCGGGAACCTTATTTCCTGTAAATCCAAGGAACGTTTCAAACGGAATATTATGACCATCGCCAATCATATGGGTGCCACACTCCGGACAGTCCTTATCCGGCAGGTCAAACCCCGAACTGTATTCCCCCTTCGTATAAAAGTGGGAATACTGACAGTTAGGGCACCGGTAGTGCGGTGGTAACGGATTAACTTCCGTAATTCCCGTAAAGGTGGCCACTAAGCTAGACCCAACCGATCCACGGGAACCAACTAAATAACCATCCTTATTGGACTTCGCAACTAACCGTTGAGAAATTAAATAAATGACGGAGAACCCATTTCCGATGATGGATTTTAATTCCTTGTCCAACCGTTCCTGCACAATATCAGGCAGCTCTTCACCATACCAAGCGTGAGCGGTGTCCATGGTCCGTTTTTTAATCTCATCTTCCGCCCCCGCCATTCGTGGCGTATAGAGTTTGTCCTTTAATGGTTCGACCTCTTCAATCATGTCGGCCACTTGGTGGGTATTTTCAACCACAATTTTATGTGCAGCGTCCGCCCCCATAAACGCAAACTCTTCGAGCATTTCATCCGTTGACCGGAAGTGAAGGTCGGGAAGCTCTTGCCGGTTCAGGGGGTTAGCTCCCCCCTGGGAGTTAATTAAAATCTTCCGGTAGATAAAATCTTCCGGGTTCAGGTAGTGGACGTCACCCGTGGCAACCACCGGCTTATTGAGGTTGTCTCCTAGCTTAACCATATTATTCAAAATATCTTCCAGGTGTTCTCGATCCGCAATTAACCCGGATTCAATGAGGGGCGCATAGGCCGCTGGCGGTTGCACCTCGAGGTAATCATAGAACTTTGCCCGGGCTTCGGCTTCAGCCTCCCCCTTCTGCATCATCGCCGTAAAAACTTCACCAGACGAACAAGCAGACCCCACGATAATCCCCTCGCGTAAACGTTCTAGTTCACTTCTTGGAATCCGTGGTACCCGGTAATAATATTGCACGTTCGACATTGAAATCAGCTTGAACATATTCTTTAATCCAGCCTGAGTTTGAGCCAGCAAAATTGCGTGGGATGGCCGCGCATGTTTATAGGCGTCATTTTCCGTCATGTGGTCGTTCAACTGGTCATGGAACTGAATCCCGTACTGCTCTTCCGCATCCTTAATGAAAATATAATTCAGGTGCCCCGTTGATTCAGCATCATAAACGGCCCGGTGGTGATGTTCGAGCGCCACCTTAAACTTCTTCGCCAACGTATTCAACCGGTAACTTTTCAGGTTGGGATACAAAAACCGGGCCAAGGTTAGGGTATCAATAATCGGATTGGTAATTTCTTCCATGTTATGTCGTTTATAACCCGTATTCATAAACCCCATATCAAAGGTAACGTTATGACCAACAATTATAGCGTCCCCGTACCACTCCCGAAATTCCTTGAAAACCTCTTCTTCGCTCTTACTTCCCTGCACCATTTCATCCGTAATACTTGTTAGTTCAGTCGTTTGATCGGACAGGTGAAAACCGGGATCAATAAACTCTTCAAATTGATCAATGACATTGGCCCCCTGCATTTTAACCGCAGACAATTCGATGACCCGATCATAAATGGCGGATAAACCAGTCGTTTCCGTATCAAAAATAACGTAAGTCGCATCATTTAGGGGGACGTGGGCGCTATTAAAAGCAATGGGTTCACCATCGTCCACTAAGTTAGCTTCAACCCCGTATATCATCTTTAAATCCGTTTTTTTAGAGGAATTAAATGCCTCTGGAAAAGCTTGGACGCCGGCATGATCAGTCACGGCTAACGCCGGCATTTGCCACTTGTTAGCCTGCTGAACGTAATCCGAAATGGGGTTCGTCGCATCCATTTGGCTCATTGAGGTATGGAGATGTAATTCAATCCGCTTATCATTTTCTGGTGCCGAATCCTGGCGTTCCGCATGCCCGACCTGATTAATGTCACGTGCATTTAACACTAAGTCACGCAGATACGTATCTTCCTGGATTCCCCCGCGAACCTTAACCCACATGCCCTCTTTAACCGCCGCAAACTGGGCTTCGTCATCTTTATCGTGTGAGAACTTTTTGACAACGATTGAGGAAGTATAATCCGTAATCTTAATCGTGAGGAGTTGGCGGCCCGATCTCAAGACCCGAATTTCCTTATCAAAAATATACCCCTCCAAAACCACTGACCGTTCTTCTTCAACGATGTTAATCATTTGCATGGTTTCTTCATTCGGTTTGATCTTATGGCCAATCTGAACCGGCCCTGAAATAGGGCCGGGTTCGCCAGATACGGCCGCCCGCTTTTGACTCGATTCCTTAATGGCTGCAGCCGCCTTCTTAGCTCGTTCAGCATCCTTGGTGGCTTTCTTTTCCTTGAAATCCTTAATCATTTCTTGGGACGCCGTTTCATCCACCATCACGTGAATGTTAAACGTTGGAAATCCCGCGGCGTGATAAGCTGACTCAATAGGGCCCAATGCCTGATTCGTTAAAAAGTCCTTAATAATTTCATTTTCCGCCATTAAAATAACCCGGTCGCCATCCAGTTTAGGAACCCTAGAGTTCATTAAAGATTGGGTCATGTTGGATTGGATGTTACTGTGCGTCACAACCCAGTCCCAATAATCACCCAGTAGCCGATCGGTCATTACCGGATTTTCAACCTGGATCCAGTCACTAACCTTGGCAATTTGGTTAAACGAGAGCGTTAACCGATTTTGAAAATCAGTAAAAACGTCAAACGGCAGTATCTGGGGGAGCTTTAGGTAAAATTGCCAGCGGCGCGTTTTTTCATGAACGTCTAGCCGGTCAATTTCTGCACCCTCAAAGTATGGTTGGTTTTCCTCACTGCCAAGCTGCAGCTGATCCAACAACTTGGTAAATAATTCGTGATGACTTAACCCCACAATAAGACTCCTTTCATTGTTCCTATGAGCTAAAAAAGGGATGGACACCAAGTCCAAGCCCTTCTTCAGCTGATACACCTATCTTAGTCAATTTCTTTAAACAGAATCTCAACCGTATTATTAACTTCATCCTTAATAACTTCCACGGTTTCACCGGTCTTGCGAATTTTCAATTCAACAATTCCATCTTCAGCCTTTTTTCCAACCGTAATTCTAAGCGGAATTCCAATTAAATCAGAATCGGCAAACTTAACGCCAGCGCGTTCCTTACGATCATCAACCAACACTGAATATCCAGCCTGAGTTAAGGTAGCCTCTAATTCCTTTGCCAACTCAACTTGACTTTCCTGCTTAATATTAACGGGAATAATATGAATGTCAAACGGTGCAATCGCCTTCGGCCAAACGAGCCCCTTATCATCCGCCGATTGTTCTGCAATGGCGGATAACAACCGGGAAACTCCGATTCCATAGGACCCCATGACCACGGGTACTTCACGACCATTCGCATCTAAAACGTTTGCACCCAATGCCTTTGAATACCGGGTACCCAACTTAAAGATATGCCCAATCTCAATGCCCTTGGTAAACTTTAAGACGCCGGAGCCATCAGGTGATACGTCACCCTCCTGAACAAACCGTAGATCTGCGTAATCATCAACCCGAAAATCCCGTTCAGGATTAGCATTGATATAGTGGTGGCCATCTTCATTTGCCCCAACTGCAACATTCACCATGTCGCGAACGTACTGATCCGCAACGATCTTAATGTCTTCACCAACGGCAACTGGGCCTAAGGAACCAAAGTTCGCTCCTAGATAATTTTGTGCATCTTCAGGGGTTGCCATATCGAGTGTATCAACATCCAAGAAGTTCTTCAGTTTGATATCGTTAACTTCATGATCCCCGCGAACCAGAACCATTACGGGCTGCCCATCCGCCAAGTAAAGCATGCTCTTGACTAATTGATCTGCCGATGTCGCTAAGAAGTCCGCCAGTTCGTTAATACTTTTAACGCCCGGGGTTTCAATTTTTTGCAGGGTCCCTAACGCCGCGTGAGACTTTTTAGGCACGTAAAGGCTGGTGGCCATTTCTAAGTTTGCCGCGTAGTCTGAGGAATCGGAGTATACAATGGTATCTTCTCCAATTGGTGCAATAGCAGAAAACTCCTTGGAGTCCTTTCCGCCCATCGCTCCTCCGTCCCCAATAATGGTCCGGTAATTAATTTTCATACGGTCAAAAATAGCTGTGTACGCCGATTCCATTTGATTATAGATGTGATCAAGATCTTCATCATCAATCGTAAAGGAATAGGCATCCTTCATAATAAATTCACGGCCACGCAGTAACCCATACCGGGGCCGGTCTTCATCACGGTACTTAGGCTGAATTTGGTACAACAGCAGGGGCAGCTTTTTATAGGATTTCACCGTATCACGAATGATCGTTGTAAAGGTTTCCTCGTGGGTTGGTCCTAAGATAAAGTCGGTGTCGTGCCGGTTCTTAAACTTAAACAGAGTGGGACCGTAAGTTTCATACCGGCCGGATTCCTGCCACAACGACGCTGGTAAAACGGTCGGGGTTAACATTTCAACGGCGTCAATATTTTCCATTTCACGCCGAATAATGGTTTCCATGTTCGTTAACACCCGAAAGGCCAACGGAAGGTAAGCGTACATGCCCGCCGTAACTTGTTTGATATAGCCAGCCCGCAGCATCATACGGTGGCTTAACGCCTCTGCGTCGCTTGGAACCTCCTTTAAGGTCGGAATTAACATTCTAGATTGTTTCATACTCAATACCCCTTCACTCTGAGTTTACCTATCTAATAAAGTAACGTTCAATATCGTTCCAAGTCACCAACACCATTAAAATAACCAAAATAGCGACCCCAACTAAGGTAATAATGGTCTCCACTTTTTCGGATAACGGCTTACGTCGAATGCCTTCGATAATATTCAATAGTATTTTACCACCATCCAAGGCCGGAATTGGAATCAAATTAACAATTGCCAAATTAATCGACAAAAAGGCCAAGAAGTTAAGCACGCCAGCTAAGCCCATTTGGGTTGCCTGAGAAGTAGTGGCAAAAATAGCCACGGGACCCCCTAAATCGTTTAACGAAAAATGCCCTGAAACCATGACCCATAGTGCACTTAAAAGCTGAAGCGTCATACTCCAAGTCTGGGTAAAGCCGCTCAGGACCTTGGCACCAAAACTAGTATCTAAGTGTTCCGTAACGCCAATCACTCCGTAGGCCTTCCCGTTGCTGGTCTTTTTGTCTGGCGTAACCGTAATTTGCTTCTTTTGGTTTCCCCGTTGAATGGTCATCGTCGTCTTCTTATCCGGATTTTTTTGAATTTGCTTCGTTAAATCCGCCCAATTTGCGGTCTTATGTCCGTTAACGGCGGTGATTCGGTCACCTGATTTAATCCCTGCTTCCTTAGCCACAGAGTTAGTTGGGGTCGGCGTGACCTGATTGCTACCCGTTCCAACCCCTCCTTGGACAAAGGCAAGCAGCATGAAGGCCACGATAGCTAGAATAATGTTATTCATCGGTCCCGCAAAATTGGTCATTAGCCGGTGTCCTAGCGAGGCCGATTGAAACTGAACGTCCCTTGGTGCAATTTGAATTTCGGTCCCATCAGCTTCGATAATCGTTGCATCATGGTCGACCGGGTACCGTTTTAACGTTGACTCATCCCCGTTTTCGTACCCTTCAATCCAGAGATCATCCTCTAAATCCGTTGCCGTTACCTGCATCGGAATGCCGTTAAACAGCGCCGTTTTTTTGCTCGTATTGATTCGGCTCACCTTTTCATCACCGTTTAAAAACAAGCTCACTGGCGTACCTGGTTGGATCTCTTCTTCATCATCCTGAGCACCAGCCATTCGAACGTAGCCACCGACCGGTAATAATCGAATTGTATAGGTCGTTCCATTTTTATGAGTCGCAAAGATTTTTGATCCCATCCCAATGGAAAATTCCCGGACCAGGATCCCGGAACGTTTTGCAAAGTAAAAGTGACCAAACTCATGCACGGTAACCAGAATTCCGAACACAATGATAAACACAATAATTGTTAAGATCACTGAAATCGTTCCTCCCTTTTTTAAGTCAGATATGCATTAGAGTATCGTACTTAAAGTGTCAGACGCAAGTAATTTTGTCAGCCCTAAATTAAACCGAACAGGTGGACGATTGGCAGGACTAATAGCAAGCTATCAAACCGATCTAAAATTCCACCGTGACCGGGTAAAATTTTACCCGAATCCTTTACCCCGTAGTAGCGTTTCAGTGCGGACTCAATTAAATCCCCCAACTGGCCCACAATTGAGAAGATCAGGGTCAACCCGATCATTGAACCAATTCCATGACCGGCAAACGGGAAAAAGTAGGCAAAGATAACCCCAACTAAGGTCCCTAATAGCGATCCGCCAATTGATCCCTCCCACGTTTTATTCGGACTAATGTGGGGAGCCAACTTATGTTTACCAAATTGACGGCCGAAAATGTAAGCCCCTGAATCCGTTGACCAGACGATAAAGAGGACGTAGAAAATCGCCGCTACACTGACACTACGGGCCGCAATAAAGTAATGAAAGCCCATCCCAACGTAAAGCATTCCTAACGTCAAAACGCCTGCATCATCAAATGTGAATCGATTTTTAGAAAATACGGTCCAAAGCAGTAATAAAATAACAAATAAGTAAAAAATAAAGGCGTCCGACAACCGACTGGATAGTTGTGACATCCATGTCGTGGGAACAATCAATGCAATCACACCCAGTGCACTGATAAAGGCCTCCGGCGAAACTAACAGTTTCTTTTTCATAACTAGTATTTCACTCATGGCAACTAAGCCTAAAACAATCGCAGCTAAGTCTACCCAGCCATGTCCCGCAAAAATAATCGGGATAAAGATTAATAGGGCGACTACCGCCGTCGTAACACGTTGCTTCATCGTTAAACATTCTCCTTAACGTTTATTTCTAAACGATTATTTTTGGTTTTCATCTGGCTCAAGCCCACCAAAGCGTCGGTGCCGTTGCTGGTAGGTTTGGACGGCCTTCGCAAGTGAATCCCCGTTGAAATCCGGCCAGTGTTCCTTCACAAAAACAAATTCGCTATAGGCAATTTGCCAAAGTAAGAAATTAGAAATACGTTCTTCGCCACTTGTTCGAATAAGGAGATCAGGATCCCGGTATTGCCCTAAACTAGCGGTCATTAAAACGTTAGAGATCATTTCATCGTCAATTGCCGTGGGATCTAACTGACCATCCGACACCTGCTGAGCCAGCCTCTTGACGCCCGTCACAATCTCTGCTCGACCACCGTAGTTTAACGCAAAGTTCAAAACCATCCCGGTACAGTCTTTAGTATCTTCAATCGCTCCTTGTACCGCCTGCTGGGTCTTTTCAGGTAACTGATCAGTGTACCCCATCACCCGAACCCGAACGTTATTTTTAACTAGGTCCGGCACAAACGCACTAAAAAAGTCGGTAGGTAATTTCATCAGGTAGTTCACTTCATCCGTTGGCCGTTTCCAGTTTTCCGTTGAAAAGGCATACAACGTCAAGACTTTGACCCCCATCTGACTAGCAGCCATCGTCACCGTTTTAACGGTCTCCATCCCCTGCTTATGTCCGGCAATTCTTGGCATGTGACGGGACTTTGCCCACCGTCCATTACCATCCATAATGATTGCAATATGGGCCGGAATGTTATCCGGATCTAACGAAATTGTCTGAGAATCTGTTTCAGGTTGATTTTTACTTAAAAAAGAAAACAAATCGCACCTCCAAGTTAGTGTCTCCAACCTAATATGATAACAAAAAAAAGAGCGGGAAACTACCCGCTCAGAGTCTAATCTCAGGTTTTGAAAAATTTAATGAAAGATTAAGCTAGCATCCGCCATTCACCGTGGTTCGTATCAATCAAGGTTTGGAAGTATTGCAGAATCTGATTGGCATCATCACCGCTAATACTTCCCACCATATTCAGTCCTTGTCCGGTTGGAATAGGATCGGACAAATCAGTAATTTGATTTTCATCCTCAATGGTCGCCTGTGAAAACGAAATAATCCAGTCTTCACCGATTAACTGGGCAATAACAAAAAACATATTTAAATCACCGTTGACAAAGGCGGGTTCAGCATAGACCCCCTCCTGGATTTCTTGTAACTGGCCCCCGTTATAGTTAAACAACGATTGATTTTCGTCTGTAATTGGACCGTTTAACCGAAACACCATCTTAGCAAATTCATCAGACCCCGGTTGAATTTCAACGTTTTCATCATTATTTTGATCAGCCATGCTTAACCGCTCCCTTCGAAATTAACCTTCGAGAATTTCCTTTTCTTTGTCGCTTGCAATCTGTTCGACAGCTTTAATTGCAGTATCAGTTTCTTTTTGAACCTGATCCTCTAATTTATGCCATTCATCATCCGTATAGTCGCCATCTTTATGTCCCCGTTTTAACGTATCCATTGCATCACGCCGAACGTTCCGGACCGCAACCTTACCCTGTTCAGCCGTTGCCTTCACCTGCTTGGCAATTTCTTGCCGCCGCTCCTCAGTTAAGGCTGGTACCACTAGCCGAATTTCTTCACCGTCATTCGCCGGTGTTAAACCGACGTTGGCTGCATAAATCCCATGTTCAATATCATTCAACGCAGATTTATCATAGGGCTTGACCAGTAAAACCCGGGCTTCAGGAATAGTAATGGCCGCAATTTGATTTAACGGCGTGGGTGCCCCGTAGTAATCAACGGTAACATTATTTAATAAACTGGCATTAGCCCGGCCAGCCCGAATCGTTCCTAATTCACGTTCTAGGGCTGCCTCGGCCTTTTGCATTTTATCCTTTGCCGTTCCTAATACATCATTATCAGCCAACTTTATTTCCCCCTTACTGTGGTTCCAATCTTTTCACCTTGAACCACTTTTCGAATGTTACCAGGTTCGTTCAGATTAAAGACGACTAACGGAATATCATTATCCATTGATAGTGAGCTGGCCGTTGTATCCATAACATCGAGTCCCTGATTAATAATATCCATTTGTGATAACTCATCAAACTTCTTTGCTTCTGGATCCTTCCGGGGATCAGCCGAATAAATCCCATCCACGCCGTTCTTAGCCATTAAAATAGCATCAGCATTAATTTCTGCTGCACGTAACGCCGCAGCGGTATCCGTGGAAAAGTATGGGTTCCCCGTTCCACCTGCAAAAATAACAACTCGATCTTTTTCGAGGTGCCGAATGGCTTTTCTACGGATGTATGGTTCCGCAATTTGACGCATTTCAATGGAGGTTTGAACTCGCGTTGGAACCCCAATTGACTCAAGGTTATCCTGCAAGGCTAACGCATTCATAATGGTTGCTAGCATGCCGATATAATCGGCCTGGGCCCGTTCCATTCCCATTTGAGCGCCAGCTTCACCGCGCCACATATTACCTCCGCCAACAACAATACCAATTTGGATTCCAAGATCGAAGACGTCCTTAATTTCCTCAGCGATTGTTTTGATGACTGGTGGATGAATCCCAAACCCCTGGTCACCTGCAAGTGCTTCACCACTGAGTTTGAGTATAATTCGTTTGTATTTTAAATCCGCCATTTAGCATCCTCCTATGTTTGTGTCCGTACTGGTGATAATTTTATCATAGATTACGGCACGACAACAGGTTTTAACCCGACTTCACCAAGAAAAAGAGCTAGGGCCCAATGAATCGGGACCTAGCTCTTTTTACGGCATAAACCTTAGTTTTTAGCGTCGTTAATTTGTTTTTGAACTTCGTCAGCTAAGTTGCTTTCTTCAACTTCAATTCCTTCACCGACTTGGTAACGGATGAAGCTAACCAACTTACCGCCCTTAGAAGCAACGTATTGTGACACAGATTGGTCTTCGTCTTTAACGAAGGCTTGATCCGCTAACGTCACTTGTGAAAGGTACTTGTGCAAACGGCCTTCCACCATCTTCTTCACGATGTTTTCAGGCTTTCCTTCGTTCAAGGATTCCTGGGTAATAACTTCGCGTTCGTGATCTAACCGGTCTTCTGGAATGGCTTCCTTGTTCAGAAATTCTGGGTTGATAGCAGCCACGTGCATAGCTACATCCTTAGCGGTAGCCTCATCGGCCCCATCAAGAACAACTAACGAAGCGATTAATCCGCCTTGGTGTAAGTATGCGCCAAAGACTTCACTGTCGCTTTTTTCAACGAGTTGGAAACGACGTAGTTGGACGTTTTCACTCGTAATCTGAGTGGTCTTGATGATTTCTTCGCCTAAAGTATCACCGTTTGACGTTGTTAAAGCTAAGGCAGCTTCGTTATCAGCAGGCTTGCCCTTAACAATCGTTTCAGCGGTTAATTTAACTAAGGCTTGGAAGGTGTCGTTCGTTGCAACGTAATCTGTTTCAGAGTTAACTTCAACAATTGCAGCGGTGTTGCCATCAACAGCAATTCCAGCTAAACCGTTAGCAGACGTGTTACCGCTCTTCTTTTGAGCCTTCATAACACCTTTTTCGCGTAAGAAGTCAATTGCGGCAGCCATGTCGCCATCGGAAGCAACGAGTGCCTTCTTAGCATCCATCATACCAACTTGTGTCTTATCACGTAATTCTTTAACTTGTTGTGCGGTTACCTTTGCCATGAATAATGGCCTCCCTTTAAAAATAGTTCATCACAATAAAAGACTGACCCAATTCCCAGGCCAAAATTGGTCCTAAAAATTGAGCCAGCCCAGCACTAATTAATATTTGGATAATTAGTCAGATACTAATTGCAAATCGTGAGTGTTATTCGTTCTTGCCTTCTACAGCATCAACGATTTCTTCCATTGACTTGCCATCAGCTGCCTTCTTGGCACCTTCAGCAGCAAAGTCAACGTCATCTTCACCTTGACGGCCTTCAATAATAGCGTCAGCCATCTTAGAAGTGATCAAACGAACGGCACGAATAGCATCGTCGTTAGAAGGAATGACGTAGTCAACATCGTCTGGATCAGCGTTAGTATCAACCATCGCAACGATCGGAATGTTTAACTTTTGGGCTTCGTTCACAGCAATTGCTTCCTTGCGTGAGTCAACCACAAACATAACGTCAGGAATCTTTGGCATATCTTCGATACCGCCTAAGAAACGTTCCAACTTATCAGTCTGCTTCTTTAATAAAGAAACTTCCTTCTTTGGTAAGATGTCAAAAGTCCCATCAGTAGCCATCTTCTTCAAGCTCTTCAAACGAGCAATCCGCTTTTGGATGGTTGACCAGTTAGTTAAAGTTCCACCTAACCAACGGTGGTTAACGTAGTATTGGCCTGCCCGAATAGCTTCTTCTTGAATCGTATCTTGAGCTTGCTTCTTAGTACCAACGAACAGAACAACGGCACCCTTTGAGGATTCGTCCTTCATGTAGTTGTAAGCAACTTCAATCATCTTCACCGTCTTTTGTAAGTCGATGATGTAGATTCCATTACGTTCCGTAAAGATGTATTCCTTCATCTTAGGGTTCCAACGACGAGTTTGGTGACCAAAGTGGACACCGGCTTCAAGCAGTTGTTTCATTGTAATAACAGCCATAAAAATTTGCCTCCAAATAGTTTTTTCCTCCCCCACGATCCATTACCTTAAGAACTCTCTCGAGCACCGCTTAAAGTATTACGTGGAGTGTGAATTGATGCATCGCACCGACAATTAGTATATCTAATCCCCCATCAAAAAGCAACTAGTTTTCAATCGTTAGACGGTTTGCAAAATATTACAAATATGTTACAATACTGACCAAGATTGAGGAGGTCACCAATACTATGATAAAAGCGGTCGTTTTTGATCTCGATGACACGTTATACGATCAATTCTACCCATTTAAATCTGCACTTACGGAAACCTTCCCGGACCTTATGCCAACCCTTGACGCAATGCAGGCCTTTAACGTTTACCGGCAGAGCAGTGCCGCAGCCTATGCGAAAGTCGATCAGGGGCGTTGGACGCGGGATGAAATGGCCCAAAACCGGGTTAACCTCATGCTCCAAAAGCAAGCCGTCCCCCCCGTTACCATGGCCGAAGCCCTGGATTTTCAAGTTTACTACTGTGCCAACTTAGAAGAAATTACTCTTTTTCCTGGGTTTCGGACGGCCTTTGATGAATTAAGCCACCAGTTTGAACTCGGAATTATTACGAATGGCCGCACAGAGCACCAGTTAAAAAAGATCATGCAGTTAGACCTGCCACGCTGGTTCAAACGAGAAAACGTTCTGACCAGTGAAGAAGCGGGGATCGGTAAGCCCAACCCAGAAATTTTTACGATGATGAACCGCCGACTTGGCTTACGAGCAAGTGAAATGGCCTACGTCGGTGATTGCTATTCCGCCGATATTTTAGGTGCCAAACGGGCCGGATGGCGATCATGTTGGTTTAACCATCGCCAATTCGAAGAGTTAGACAGTTCTCTAATTCCGGATCAAACCGTTGCAGACGATCAGGATTTGTTCAACCTCTTGCTGGCATTAGCCAGTTCTAATACGGAAGAACCCGCATAAAAAAGTCCATCAACAATTAGTTGATGGACTTTTTTATTATGACTCAAATTCTACAATATTTTGGGCAGTTCCCGTCTCAATTAAAGATTTATTATCATCAAACGAGAAGACCACCATGTTTTTCACCGCGGTTTCCGTGTAAAAGGCGATGTGAGGACTAACTAGAACGTTTTCACGCTCCATCAAATTCTTCAATCGGCCATCGGGAATGGCGTCAAAGCTGCCCCAATCTTTGTTAAAGATCCCGACTTCATCTTCGTAAGTATCAAGCGCTGCGCCCCCAACCTTACCTGAATCTAAAGCGTGGATCAAAGCATCCGTATCAACTAGTGCCCCCCGCGCTGGATTAAGAATATAAACCCCGTCCTTCATTTCATTCAGGGTCGATTTATTAATCATATGGTCGGTTTCGGGCGTTGCAGGTGCGTGCAGGGATAAAACATCCGACTGCTTAAATAAGTCATCCGCAGAATCCACGTAGATGCCCTGCTTTTCTAATTCAGGATTCCGGTAGACGTCGTAGGCAATAACCTTAGCCCCGAAGCCCTGGTAAATTTTAATTGCTGCCCGGCCAATCCGCCCGGTTGCATAGACCCCAACCGTTAACTGGTTAAGTTCCAGGGCAATGTCCGGTGCCCATGTGAGGTTCCCCTCCGTCTGTTTACGATCAAACGTTCGACTTCGCCGTAGCAACCGCATGAGTTGGGTAACCGTAAATTCAGCGATTGCTTCCGGTGAATAAGCGGGTACATTGGTAACGGTGATCCCATTCCGTTTAATTGCATCAATATCAATATTATCTACCCCAACATTCCGTAGGGACATGTATTTTACGCCATCAGCGGCTAACTTATCAATTACCGATGCCGTATAGGGCTTCTGTTGGTAAACGACCGCGCCATCGTACCCCTTGGCAAGATCAACCGTTGAGTCATCCAGTAATTCTTGAACTACTTTTACATCAACATCCGGGTTCTTTTCTTCCCAGTCTTTAACGTATGGGAGTTCGTCATCACGAATTCCGTAGGCAATAATTTTCACGTGTCATTCCTCCAAACATTAAGATAACTCTATTATAGGTGTTTTCCAGGGTTCAGCCAATCCCTAAAGTGAGAAATCAACGTGATGTAAGCGTAAAAACTTTTCTTTTGCCGGTCGTGACTGATGTTTAAAATGCCATTCGGCACTTAGCGCATCATGTTTAGATTCAAATCGTTCCTGATAAAGAATTCGTATGGGATGATGCGTTTTGGTATACTTTGCGCCGTGTCCGCTCTTATGGGATTCAAAGCGGTTTGAAACGTCCGTTGTAAAACCGCCGTAAAAACTTCCATCCTGACAGAGTAGAACGTAAAAATAGTAGCTAGTGTTTGTCGCCAAATAGAATCGCCCCCACTTCTGGAAGATATTCTCCCTGTTCGTCGTATACAGTCATTGGCGGCATTACCCTCAAACCGTCGGGCTGACCATCCTTAATCGCTTCAACTAACACCATATTCGCCTCTTTATTTGCCTTTGGGTAAACAAATCGAAGACGTTTCGGCGCCAACCGGTGACTCTGCATCAATGCGAGTAAGTCTAACAATCGATCTGGGCGGTGAACAAAATAAGCTTTCCCGTTCATTTTTAACAACTGACTCGTCACGTCTACCACGGTTTTGAGCGTTGTTTTAACTTCGTGCCGAGCAATGGTCAAGTATGGATTATCATTTTTCTTACTTGCCGGCAAATTTTCAAAATAAGGTGGGTTACAAGTCACAACGTCGGCACTATCCTTTTTCAGGTGGTTAAAAACGGTAGCTAAATCTTGCGGATAGACCGAAATTTGATCGGAAAGTTGGTTTAGTTCGACACTTCGCTTAGCCATATCGGCCAGCCGGGGTTGAATTTCGACCTCCACGATTTTCCCGTGCGTTTTATGACTCATGAATAAACCAACCGCACCGTTTCCCGCACATAAATCGACGGTCAAACTACGGTTTCGCACTGGAAGTTTTGCAAAATCTGCCAGTAAGACGGCGTCTAGCGAAAACGAAAAAACGTCGGGACTCTGGATTATCTGAACGGATTGACTGTAAAGCTGATCAATTCGTTCGCCCGACTTTAACACTGGTTTTGTCACCTTAGTTCCCCCTAATCTTGTAATTTAACTTGAAACTAACGAACAAGTTCGCCATACTATTTTTAGTATAAATTCGAGAGGAGTTACCCCTATGCTGTATTCGTTTTTGCGTGTTCTTATCCGCGCATTACTTATCCTGATAAATGGAAACATCCATTATGATCATCAGGATCGTTTACCAAATCAACCCTATATTCTGGTTGCACCCCACCGGACTTGGTTCGATCCCGTTTTGTTTGCTTTAGGGACCAAGCGCAAATTTGCCTTCATGGCGAAGGAAGAACTGTTTAAGAATCCGATTCTTCGCTGGATTCTGGTCCACGTCCACGCCTTTCCGGTCGACCGTCAAAATCCGGGACCTTCAGCAATTAAGGTCCCCGTCAAAATTTTAAAAAAGGGGGATGACTCCCTCATTATCTTTCCCTCTGGCAGTCGCCACTCAGCCGAGCTAAAGGGAGGCGCCATCGTCATTGCCAAACTTGCCGGCGTGCCACTGGTTCCGGCCGTCTATCAAGGTCCTTTAACCTTTATGCGACTATTTTCACGCAAGCGAATCACCGTATCTTACGGTGACCCCATTTACGTTGACCGGAAGTTGAAGTTAACGGACGAAAACCAGAAACTGATTGAAGATCAAATGCAAGAAAGTTTCGATGCCCTTGATAAAGAAATTGATCCAGACTGGCACTACGTTGATGTGACCGGTCAAAAACATCGAACAATCGATTAGTCTCTACCCCAACCTTTTAGGATGGGGTTTTTATTTCCCGATTAATCAAATAAAAAGCGTTTAGCAAAATCCGAATTTAATCAGATCCTGTTAAACGCCAACTGATCAAAACGAATCGATCAGTTTATTTTTTCTTTGATGTCGTTGATGATTGTGACTTCATCGCGTTCATCATTTGGTTCAACTTACGTTGTGAAGGTTTTTGCCCCATCTGAAGCATCATTGCCCGCAACTGATCTTCGTTAATTGGCGGATTATCCTTTAGGTAGTTTTCAAGGTATTTACGAGCACCAAAAAAGCCACCTACGGCTCCCAGAATTGCTGCCAGAACGACAATCAAAATCCAAATACCGGTTGACATAGCCATCCCTCCTCATCTTTTCATTACAATCATTGATTTTACACAACTTCTCCGCAAAATAAAAGAGCAATCCTAGGTTTCCCGCTAGATTGCCCCGTTATTTAGCTTAGTCATCTCGTAATCCACGTTTGCGTTGGATCTTTTTAACTTTATCTGGCGTAACTTCTTTGCCATCCTTGTCAAACACCTGGGTCATTTCGAGTTGACTTCTAAAGCCCTCCCGAAATTTTTCTAAATACTGTTCCCGCAGGTCCTTTTGTTCGACTTTTTCTAATTCAGTTAATTCAACTTCCTTAGCCTTGTGAGCTAATTCATTGATTCGATCGAGTAGTTTCATCATTTCTGGATCTTCTGCCATGCGTGTATCCCCCTCTATCTTCAAATTTGAGGCGGCAAAAGAAGTCATTGGTTTTCTTTTGCATGAAAATTCTAACAACAAACGCCTAAAAGCGCAACTTATTCCGCTTTTATACGAACAAGTGTTTGAATCTTACAGTATCCTATGATAAACTTAATTTAAAATTACCGGGAAAGGATGCAAGCTTATGACTAAAGCATCAGATAGCAAACAGATGGCCATTCTCGACTTTATTTGGAAACGGGTAAACGAGGTCGGTTATCCACCTACCGTTCGTGAAATCTGCGACGCCGTATCCCTTTCCTCGACGTCAACCGTTCATGGCCATCTTGCAAGACTAGAAAAAAAGGGCTTCCTACATAAGGACCCCACCAAGCCCCGGGCGCTGGAAATTACAACAGCCGGCATGGCCGAACTGGGTGTTAAAGAGAAGCAGGAAATGATTCCCGTTTTAGGAACGGTAACCGCCGGCGAACCAATATTGGCGGTCCAAGAGGCCACTGATTACTTTCCGATTCCACCCGAATTTGACAATAGCAGCGACGATCTGTTCATGTTAACCATTCGTGGTGAATCAATGATTAATATTGGAATCCTGAGCGGCGATGAAGTGATCGTTCGCCGTCAACAATCTGCTGATAACGGCGACATTGTCATTGCCATGACCGAAGAAAACGAAGCGACCTGCAAGCGTTTTTTTAAGGAAGCAGATCATTATCGCTTACAGCCGGAAAATGATACTATGGCCCCGATTATTTTAAAGCAAGTTGCCATTCTAGGTAAGGTCGTCGGACTCTACCGGGCTGCCGTTGGTTAAATAACCTGTTAGGTAAACAGGATGAAACGCCCAACGTTCAATTCATACAAAAAACGGATGATGACTAATTCGATTGTTGATCGAATTTAGTCGTCATCCGTTTTTGATTACGGTTTGCTGTACACCGCATAATGGTCAACCTGAAAAAATTGTGTTTTCAAAGCGAAGCGAACTCATGGTGTCAAGTTCATTTTATTTTTAAATGACCGGACCATTATAATGACTCTCTGGCATAGTCTTAAAATCATAGGCAGCTAACTGAGCAGCATCCGTTAGATAGGCGGTTAAACTTTGAGATAACATAATATTAACCGGCGATTCTTTTTCGTGAAGTAAAACTACCGGAATCTCAGCACGGACGGCATACCCCACTTCAAACGCCGTTCCAGAATCTACGTTGTCACCAACAAAATCACTCACAGCCACCACAACGTCCGCGTCTTGCAGATGGTCAACATCATTATCGAAAATTGCCTGAGCCCACTCCGGGGTACCCACTTCAAGATTTTCAATTTGTTCGGCACGAGGACTAAAGAAGTCAGTTACAGTTACGTTTGTGCTCAGGGCTTCTTCCACCCGCTTTATTCGGTTAATTTGTTCATCGTCAAAAAAGGGGCCTGCTAAATAAATTTTCACACTCTTCACTCCTCGAATTGGTTATCCCTATTTTACCGGACCTCACCCAAATATGTCTAGGTCGCCTGAGAAAAAATCAGTTCGAGCTGAAGACCAATGCCCAACCATGTTATACTGTTAATTAAATACCATTCAAATGATTTAAGGAGGTTCAGTTAATGGCGCTTTTTATTGCGATCATGGCGGGAATCGTACTACTTCTCGCAATTTTTAAGTTGGTCCTTAATCTTCAGGAAGGTGAGGGATGGCGAATTCCGACTGGATTAGCCGTGATTGCCGTTTTAATCATGGGACTATCAATTTGGAAGCTTCCCTTTTGGTCCGGTCATGATCAGACATCCAATTCGGTATCCTCTCAGAGTTCAACTTCTGCTAAAACTTCAGCCAAGGATTTTTCAGCTAACTTTTCCGATCAAAAGGACTCCGTTTTTGACGGCGGAAAGGCTGATCGAGCTAAGGCCGAACAAACGTTAAAAGTTCAACAAATGAGTAAACAGCTTCGGGAAACCTACGCCGATTTAGGCCAGGTGACCTATACGGCTACAACCAAGACCTGGACCTTAACGATCACCGACAAAGACTTCAACAAGGCCGTTACATACCTTTCCCAAAATCCGGGCGAGGGTCAAAAAATCAAGTGGCCTAGTTTTGTGACCAATATGACCAAAACCTCACAGAGCATTCAAAAAAACGTTGGGTCGGGTTATACCTGGCAAATCAAGAGTTCAGCAGCATCCGATAGCATCATTCTTCGTCTCAAAGACGGCAAAGTCACCCAAAACTTAGCCAAGTAATCAGGATGACATCTAGCTGTGTACAAAAACCGGGAACGTTCACCTAAACGTTCCCGGTTTTTATCGTCTTATTATGCTAATCGGCTACTGTCTAACCGTTTGCTTTCTGTATTGGCGCTGTTGGTCCTTTAGGCCAGCTAAAACAAACGTTGCGTGATCCCCTGCTAAATCAAGAATTCGGTCTGATCCATCCGTTGGCAGCTGATCCATAAACATCGTTTCGTAGTCCTGTACGGATAACTTAGTTCGGTTATTCAATTCATCTAAACGTTGAATTTTATTCAACTGATCCTGATAATTGGGGACCAGCACCCCACTATAAAACTCGCCCTCCGCACCAGAACCGTAGCTAAACAGCCCAACTCGATCACCAGCCGATAACTTGCCGGTTTCAAGCAATGAAAGTAGGCTTAAATAGAGTGACCCAGTATATAGATTACCGACTTCCCGTGCATACACCCGGCTGTCATCAAAGTTGGCCTTTAGGACTTCCTGCTGACGCTCATCGGCCTCGGGCAAAACCGTTCTGAGCGCTTTGACTCCCATTTTAGTAAACGGTAAATGAAAAATCAGGGCCTCAAAGTCACCCATCTTAAATCCAGTTTTAGTGAGATAACGGTGAAAGGTATCCGTAAAAAAGTCCAGATAGACTTGTTCGGAATATTTCCCGTCCACTAGTGCTTCTGTTCGATAGTTTGGCCGCCAGAAATCCATAATATCCCTTGTCAAATGGGCATCATGCGTATCAAGAACTAAAATCCGGGGATTCTGACTTAATAACATGACAACGGCTCCCCCGCCCTGAGTCACTTCGCCAGGAGTTTTAATGCCATACCGGGCAACGTCAGCACCGATCACTAGGGCCTTTTCGTCTGGATGATTCATCAAGTAGTTTTTTGCAAGATCGATCCCTGCTGTGGCGCCAAAGCAAGCTTGCTTGAGTTCAACCGCCTTGGCCTGATTATTAACTCCAATCAAATTCATAAGGTAAACCGCTGCCGATTTGGAGTTATCAATTCCAGATTCGGTTCCAAATAGCACTAACGAAATTTTCTCTTTATCTTCAGGGGTTAAAATGGAATCAGCAGCATTGGCAGCCATTGTCACAACGTCCTGAGTTGGAGGAATAACTGCCTGTCGATTCTGCCCAATTCCAATTAAATATTTATTGGGATCCTCATGACGGGCTTCCGCTAAATCAGTCATATCTACGTAGTAATTCGGGGCGTAAAACCCGATTTTATCAATCCCAACGTTTGTTGTCATCTAACCTTCTCCTCTCGTGAACTGGGAGCCATTTCTCAGTTTCTAAAAGGTAAATGTAGCACAACTTACCTTTGAATCGCAACAGACGATCAATTGTACTATGCAACTTAACAGTTAATTTACAGCATTTATTTCTTGTCGTTATGCTTATTGCTATACACAAAAACATCCATGACGCAAAATTACGTCATGGATGTTTGTTAACGGCCTAATTGTTCCTTTAACCCCGGAAGCAACTTTTTCATAGCCTCCAGGTCCTGATTAGAAACCGTCGGATACGTTAACTTCATTGCTTCAAAGTGTTGAACTAAAATATTCGAAACGATTAAGCGGGCCGTGACCTTATCATCGGCCGGAATAATGTACCATGGACTCTTCTTGGTAGCCGTTCCCCTTAACATTTTGTTATAGGCCATTTGATAATCGTCCCAGTAGGCCCGTTCCTTGGCGTCACTTGCCGAAAACTTCCAGTTTTTTTCGGGAGTCGTAATACGTTTAATAAACCGCTTATCCTGTTCATCCTTTGACAAATGAAGAAAAAACTTATAAAAAACGAAACCTTGGTGCCGCAAATATCGTTCGTAGGCTTTCAAGTCTCGGTAACGGGTGTCAAACAGTTTTTGAGTGACATCCTTAGAACTTGTAATTCCCGGGATTTTTTCATTAAGGACAAGGTTCGGATGAACCTTATCCACCAGCACTTCTTCGTACTGAGACCGGTTAAAAATCTTAATTTCTCCGCGAGCAGGCAATTCATTATTTACCCGCCACAAATAATCATGGCTTAATTCTACTGAGGTCGGTTGCTTAAAGTTTGCGACCGACGTTCCCTCAGGATTCATCCCGGAAAAGACGTGTCGAATCATGCCGTCCTTGCCCGACGCATCCATCCCTTGAAGCAAAATAATAATTCCCGTTTGTTTGTCGGCGTAAAGGCGCTGCTGAAAATCCGCTAACTTTTGGACGTTTTCATCTAGCTTAGCTTGCTCGGTCACCTTCTCGCTTTGTTTTGACACCTTTTTGGCCGGTTTTGCCCGGGTCGGAATCTTATTAATATTAACCGGTTCATTTCCTGTATAACGATACAGTTCTTCATCACCCATAACGTCATCCCCCAATGTTATTTTCTTCACCATAGCACGATTTTCGGATAAAAGTGAGCTGAAACGCTTGCAAACTTAAAAAAATTTAAAATCAGCTTGACCTCCCTTCCTAAAACCGCCAAACTATAATCTGTACGCTTTTACGTTTGCTCGTCCTGACTAGACGATAGAAGCAAGAATTTCTAGGAGGATTTATTGGATGAGAAAGTATGTTGCTGAATTTTTAGGCACCTTTGTGCTAGTGTTTGTCGGTACAGGAGCCGTTGTCTTAGCGAAGGGTGATACCCTGACCATCGGTTTGTCGTTCGGGCTTGCCGTCATGATGATGGCCTACGCCGTGGGAAATATTTCTGGTGGTCACTTTAACTCGGCCGTTACCCTGGGCTTTTTAATTAAGGGTGATGTCACTTTCGTTCAAGCCATCGGCTACTGGATATCACAGTTCATTGGTGCAATCGTCGCTTCGTTTGTCGTTCAACGGTTTACCATTGCGCTACATCAACCGGCAAACCAACTTGGCCAAACGGATTTCCCAACGATTTCAGCCGGAATGGCATTCGGATTTGAAGCCCTCATTACCTTCCTATTCGTTTTCATTATTTTAATGGTCACAAGCGATCAGTTCGGTAACGCAATGATGGCTCCGTTAGTTATCGGAATTACCCTTGGGTTTATGATCATCGTCGCCCTCAACTTAACTGGCGGTTCGCTTAATCCCGCCCGGAGTTTTGGACCCGCAATTTTGGCGGGTGGAAGCGCCCTGGCTCACTACTGGGTTTACTTCTGCGCTCCGTTAGTCGGAAGTGCCATCGCTGCCTTTGTCGCTCGGTGGTTCCTTGCTGACTAATTAGTTTTAACACCTAACGGCTAACTTCAGCCGGTTAGGTGTTTTTTTATTGCCCGACAAGTGTTGATTGTCCCCAGATTTGTTATACTAAGGGTAAATCAGTCATGTAAAGGAGATTATTATGAAAACGATTACTGCTTATTTTGTCCGCCACGGTCAAACGATGTTAAACCACTACAATAAGGTACAGGGTTGGATTGACTCCCCGTTAACCGAAAAAGGGATTGCTGACGCCAAACGGGCCGGCCAAAATTTAAAGGCCCTCAACTTCGACTCCGCCTATTCAAGTGATTCCGGTCGGGCCATTGAAACGGAACGGTTGATTTTAAAGGCTAACCCCCACAATCAAAATATTGTCCAATACCAATATCCTGAATTTCGGGAACAGTGCCATGGTTACTTCGAAGGAAGTGACCTTAACCAAATGTGGCAATTTGTTGGTGAACAAGTTCAATTAACCTCTGAGAGTGCGGTTCTAAAGCAATTTGGGTTGGAAAAGGCCCGTGATCTTATTCATCGCGCTGATCTTTATGGCGAAGCAGAAAGTAACGATCAGTTTTGGCACCGACTTGACCGGGGCTTTGATAAACTCCGCGCAAACACATCCGACGGTGACGTTGTCGTCGTTGTCTCTCACGGGATGACCATTCGCTCCATCGTGGACCGATACGCTCCCCAACTTGACTTAGGCGAACCCACCCAAAATGGCAGTATTACTAAACTGATCATTACGGATAATGATATTCAGGTTGAATACTTTAATCACGTTGACATTCCGGTCGCATCACCCGAAGATTAAAGCTAGCGACAGAAACTCAGGATATCCTGAACCACTAAATAAGCAGCGCAACCATCCAGGTTACGCTGCTTATTTAGTTATTTTATTCATCGCCTTATCAAAATCCAGGCACACAGATTGGCATTTTTTAGACGACGGAACCTAAGGCAGCCAAAGCCGTAATAATCGCAACAATCGCAATCCAAATATTATCCTTTTCGATCCCCTTTTTCTTCCGGGACCGGAGCCACAACAGGCAGAGAACGGCCACGAGTGCGTAAATAAAAAAGTAGATTAAATTTTGTTTCACTGTCTTTCTTCCCTTCGTTCGATTAACTAGCAATAAAATCCGATTCGTTTTAATTCCAACCCTTCGCTCGATAGTTTAAAGTTAAGGTAGAATTTTCGGAGGTGATTCAATTGACGAGTGACGCAGAATTAAATAAATTATACAGCATTGACCACACCTTGGGCGAGGCCTTAGATAATATTAACACTAAAACCCCGGTCTACATCAACGGAACCCAGTTAAATCGCTTGTACGGTGAACAGGATTCGCGACAGGCCGTTTTAAACTTTGCCCACGACTCGGATACCGAGTGTGTGTTTGAAACCGATCCCAAGGGAATTGTTAATCTAAAGGGCCTAGTTGCCTACGCCAACCTTTCCCCAGTGGGACCGACAAATAAGGAAACCATCATTGACAATCTGGTGGACGTCTTTGATCAACGACCCGGACGCTACGAAATTGATGATGCATCAGCCAGTCTCACCGTTACTCCGGCAGGTCATGAATTCGGGGCAATTTCCTTAAAGTCGGGAACTTATCTCATGTACGGTAAAAATGATTATACGGTTCTTTTGAAGCTGTGAGCTTTCTCACTTAGGATCCAATCAGAACCTGCTATACTGAACAAAAAGGAGGTCTTCGTAGTGAATGACTTATTAAATCAAATTCTAGCCGACGTAAAGTCAATGTCTTCTGGTAGCACCAAGACGATTCAGTTAACTAATGTTACTGACGACCATGCTGGTGAGTTAATCGACCGGTTAAGTGCCAACGTGGCTGATGCCGACTTTGACCTTGATAAAGACGGAACAACCAATATCCTCCATGTCCGCAAACACTAATTACTTCTTCATTCAAACCATCATCCATGGATGATGGTTTTTTATTAGCAGTAACGTCGCCCTTAAATTTACATATACCAATTAAAGAAAAAACAAGACTATATAAAACCAATTTTGACACTTTTCCTTTGTACCAACGATATTGATGTAGTCCATTACATAATATTTTTTGTTTTTTTATATACCTTTACCTTGATTTTATTTTTGATATGGGTACAATGAAATTATGAAATCAGTTTCAAAGGAGAAATGAATGATGTCAGAAGAAATGGTTGCAACACTTATTCAATCGGTGGATCTAAAAGTTAAATCGGCTACCAAGGGCTTAGTGCTGGATACATCCCTTAGTTCAGCTACCGAGGCCACGGAGTTTCTCACCCTCGTTCGAATTAAATATCCACGCAACGTTTTTACCCTAAAGCAGCTTAATAATCATTACTGTGTTGTGATGGCGGATCCCGCCAGTGAAATTTAAATTGAGCTAGCAAAAGGAGGCTGCCAAAATGTCTGAATGGAAAAAATTTTTTAACACTAACCACGTCATTGAAAATACCCGTTGGTTGATCGAAATCGGTGCCATTACCATCGATCGGCTAGCCGAAAGTACTGGCGTTGACCCAAACGTTTTACATCAAATTGTGACAACGTCCATCACCGAAAACGAACTCTCTGAACAAGAAATTCGGTTTTTAAACATTTTTTACTATCAAAAGATGGAGGATTTTTTTCATCATACTTACTGTTATCATCATCAAATTACCCCAAATGAATTGGTTCCCGAGCAGGTGGAGCCAACCCTGAGACTAGCAATGAACCGCTTTTATATTCGTTAGCCCTGTCACTCCACCTGTTAATCACCGCTCACTGTCAATTTGGTATACGCTATAAACTTTTATCAAGGAATTTATGTTGCATTAATTTGTATCTTTGATATACTTATTTTTGTAAGCAATTTGGAGAGTTGGCAGAGTGGTAATGCAACGGACTCGAAATCCGTCGAACCGGCTAATACCGGCGCGCAGGTTCAAATCCTGTACTCTCCTTTCAGGTACGGTATAGAAAGTTTTTAAAAAATAGGAATCCCGCTAAATCAACGTTTAGCGAGGTTCCTATTTTTGAGTTTGGGTAAGAATGTCGAATAACTGAGAACACTTTTAGCATTTTTTCACACTTTTTGAACGCCAGCAAAACTTAAAAGACATTCGGCTGTCCTTTGATTGTGGGATCGCTTTTAAACTCCCTCACCCACCCTGACCTAAAAAGTCCCTACCAAAAACTTGGCGGGGACTTAAACATAATGTAGGGTTCGTGCTTTTTCACGATAACCAAGATTTATATTAACCAAATTATTTCAAATAAACAACTATTTGCACTTATTCCCTTAAGTTCACCCTAATTTATTCTAAACGTGATAACTCCTCACCACTAATAGTGTATAATAAACTCATTAATTCACAGTGTCGCAACTCATCACCAACACTATGAATCATCAGTAGCTTCATTTAACGGATGAAGCTGATTAAACGAGGTGTTCATATGATTTTACATAGTACTCAGGACGGGGAACAACCCCTATTTTTAGATGTCAATAATGCCACAACTATTTCAGGGGATCAGGAAGCGCAATCAATTTTTGCGACCTTAACATTACCAACCCGGGTGAACTTAATTTTTGGCCAAAAAAATGTTATTTACGTTCAAGATGCCCACCGGAAAAAGTATATTTTAACCCCCGGCTTTCCAAATCCCCAAGCTTTTAAGCAGGCTCTTCAATTAATTCCTCGGCTTACGGGAAATAGTGACTTCATTGATCAAGTCGCGACCTCTTCGAAGTCGGATTACACCCTTAAAATTACAATCGCGTAAAATACCGGCGAATGCCGGTATTTTTTATTTTTGGTCCCGTTAGCGTCCGTTAACTCAGGAAGTTATTGCGTTATTTGACCACGGCTAGGTTGACACTAATGTCGACATTTGCTACTAGAAAACCGTTTTAAGATATTCCATAACTTTACATAATTTAAATTATTATCATTCATCATTTACGGGCCTTAACCCTGATAAGCGTATTTGTTGATGGCCTAAATTATATTTGTTATGATGGCGCTATCTTCTAGAAAAGGTGGTCATGGCCAATGACAGTTAATAACTCAAAAGAACAAACCCTGCGTTACTACTTCACGAAGCTATATAATCAACGACTCGAGTCTGGTTTAACACCCAAGGAAGCTAAGAACGTCTCCTGCTCAGGCAATCTCCTCTGCCAGTTAAAGGAGTTAGTGGGCGCAGAAAATTTACTTCGTATTTTAACCGATTTACAGAACGACGGATTTCTTAATTTATTTACCGAAACATACGGTCCCAACGACGAAACACGCCTGCTGGGAATGAACTTAATGCCTAACCGTCAATTAGCGTTCGCTGTTGCTTACCATTAAGTTCATTACCTTAAAGAGGTCAGAGCTTTCTGGCCTTTTTATGTGGGCTCATCACAATTATTGTAATTTTCTCCCTTAAATTTTAAAATAAGGGTGTTAACTACTAATAAGACGGAAAGTGTGATTTAAATGACCCAATTAGAACGAACACTCCTACTTGTAAAACCCGATGGGGTAACGGAGGGCCATATTGGTGATATCATTCACCGATTGGAAGAAAAGCACTATACTATTTCGGCACTCAAAGTCGTTACGGCAACGGAGGACCAATTAAAAAATCACTATTCGGACAAGGTAGATAAACCCTTTTTTAAGGAAATTACCAGCTATATGCAGGAGGATCACTTAGTTGCTATCGTGGCCAGTGGGGTTAATATCATTAAGACCGTTCACCATATGGCGGGCAATACCAATCCTGATGAAGCACAACCAGGTACCATTCGTGGTGATTATTCCCATGACTGGTCAGACGGTATCTTGCGAAATACGGTTCATACTTCCGACAGTGTTACCGACGCAGAAAAAGAAATTCAAATTTGGTTTCCCAACCTAGAAGTTTAAGGAGGAGCTTATGAAAGTCAATAAACTTGCGGCATATTTATCTATTATCGCTACCCTCATTACCATTGTGTTAAACATCATGTCTGTTTCTCAACGGATGAAGTCACTTCACCAAGAATCAGCCTCAAAGCCAAAGCGTTAACCACCGGGTCTTAAAAGAACCCATTCGCATTTTATGATCAAACGTGGCATAATATTGAATAACGCTAAAAAAGGATGCGGTAAATGTGCTTCAGTTCGTTACCATCGGTCGAATCATCGGGATGGTTTTAATGGCGGTTGGATTAGTCTGGTTGATTTGGAATTCCTCAAGAAAACGGACGGCGCAAGCGGCACTTGTCACGCTTGGAATCGGGCTCGTCATTTTATTGGGTGCAGATGTTTTTCGTTTAATTATTCAGCATTAATATCTGACGTCCTGAAACGTTAATAAGCAGCATGCCCAACTTTGATTGCATAATCAAGGTTGGGTATGCTGCTTATTTTATTGGGGTTAACCGACAAATAGTTTTCGATTTTTAATTCTGGTTGCGATAGTAAAGCACCTTCACTTCGTCTAAAACAAAGGTCATTACCACCACAATTCCTAGCACCAACGCAACTTGAGTAACGGGCGCCTTAGCCAATAAAATTCCAAATATAGCCATGGCACTGGCGACAATAACGTTAATTAACGTCATCCAGAAAACCGGGCGGCTTGGCGCTAGCTTCCAAAAATGACCCCGCGTCCGAGTCATGTAAATCGTTGCCATCGGTGAGTCAATCAGGAACACAAATAGCAGAGAACTAATCACCGCGTGGGAAAAATGCCAACCGGTTAAATAAACATCTAATAACCCAAAGCCAATGATAAGCCAACCAATTGTAAAAATGCTAGCGATTTTAATAATCTGTCCCATCCGCCATTTTTCTGGCCGATGCGTGATAGCCGACGTTCGATCTGTTCCTAAGGTTAGCGTTACCAGGTCGTTCATAACGATAATAAAGACAATCATGCTTAAATTAACCGGAAAGAAGTCTGTTAGTAAGTACCCAAAGGTCAGTAGGACTGCCAACTCAGCTGTCCGAGCTAACTTAGTAATCGTCCACGTTAGCATGCGTTGATAAACCCGATGCCCGCTATCAATTAATTTACTAATATCACTTAGCCGGGGTTCCGTTAGAACGACCTTAGCGGCTTCCTTTGCCACATCCGTTGCATTACTAACAGCAATCCCAACGTTAGCCTGTTTTAGCGCAGGCGCATCATTAATGCCATCCCCCGTCATCCCAACAACGTTTTCCGCTTTTTGCAGAGCTTTCACGAGTTCAAACTTATCTTGGGGGTAGACGTCGGAAAAGCCATTATATTCCAGTGGATGCGCGAGGCCACTATGAATATCCGTTATATTAGGCCCAATCCCAACCTTTGTTGCAATTGATTTAGCCGTGGTTGACGAATCCCCCGTTAACATCACAACCTTAACCCCACGTTCCTGTAAATCGGCAATGGAGGTTGCCGCATCCTGCCTTGGTTCGTCAGCCAACGCAATTAATCCCTGTAAGGTTGCCGGTTGTCCATTTGAGCTCGTCGTTAAAGCAAGTACCCGATCCCCATCCTGTTCGGCCTGAATCACATCTGTAACTGCCTGATCCGTTTTTGATAACCTAGTTAGCAGCACGGTTGGTGAGCCTAAAGTGACGGTTAGTGGTTGATCGTTCCACTTTGTCGTGGCCACTGTTACCTTCTTATTAGGATCAAACGGGGTATAAGATAAGCGTGGTAAACTAGTTAAGCCCCGCTGTGCCGCTTCACCAATAATTGCTCTATCAATGGTTCCAGCTCCACTGGGATCACAGGCAACCGCTGCTAATTGAAGCAGTTGCGTATCCGTTAACCCTTGAAACGAAGTGACTCCTTGAACTACGGGCCGATTAGTGGTTAGCGTTCCCGTCTTATCCGTCAGTAAAACCGTCATGGTTGCTGAATCCTGAATTCCTGTTAGATCCGTAACCAAGATTTGGTGTTGAGCCAAGTACTTAGCTTCAATTGAATTAGCAACCGTAAAACTAGAGGGCATGGAAATTGGAATGGTAGCCACAATTAAAATCACCATAAAGGGAAGCAGTACCTGAATCTGAATCCCCCTAAATACTGCGACAATGACCAAAATAATAATCAATACCAAATCCATATAGGCTAAATAACGGACTACCGTAAATAAAAGCTGTTGGAGCTGCCCCGGGGCCTTAGCGTTTTTGACGAGTGCCGCAGTTTTACCCGCCGTACTAGCCGCACCAATTTTAACAACTTGCATCAGAGCAGCCCCCTGCTTAACAACCGTTCCCGATGAAACTGTGGCCCCCTCAGTCTTTTCAATGGCGGCCGATTCACCCGTTAATTCAGATTCATCCACAACGACCGAACCTGCTTCGAGCGTTCCATCCGCTGGAATAAGGTCCCCAACAAATAGGTGGACGATATCACCAGGAACTAAATCATCGACGTTAATGGTTTGCCAGGTCCCATTTCGTTTTACCCGCGCCGTCATTGTTTCCTTCGTATGAAGAAAACCAATTGCAGACTGGGCCCGGTGTTCCTGAATCGCCCCGTCCACGGCTGAAAAAAGAAGTAGTCCAAAAATAACAACGGTTTGAAATAGGTTGCCCAAACTAACTTCAAAAATCAAAGTGGCTTCAAGCAACCATGGGATCGGCCCCCAGAATCGGGCAATAATCCCCTGCAACAACGTGGTTTGTTGTGAGCGTTGAATCACATTGGGACCAAACTGACGCTGTTCCTGATTGATCTCGTCCGTTGTTAAACCTGTCCCCTGATACGTTGATTCCAGTGAATTCTGATCCATGCTTTTCCCCCTTAAGTAAGAAAAAACGCCTACTTCACTTATCTAAGTGAAGTAGGCGTCATCAATTCCGAAGAATTTATTGAGCGAACACCATCGCTCATTTTATTAACTTAATTTTAGCAGTCTTTTGCTAGAAAACAACTTATCAGCAACCGATTTAATAATTCATCAACGTAAAAACGTCATAACCGTTGCTTTCAATTTTTTCTCGGCCGTGGAGATCATCTAATTCGATGAAGAAAGCCGTCCCAACGACTATCCCGCCCAGGTCCTCAATTAACTGAATGGTAGCGCCAATGGTACCGCCAGTCGCCAGTAAATCATCCGTCACTAAAACCTTTTGTCCGGGTTGAATGGCATCCCTTTGCAGGTAAAGCGCTGACGTTCCGTACTCCAATTCGTACTTGGCCTCAACGGTTTCACCGGGCAGTTTGCCAGCCTTTCTGGCCGCCGCAAAGCCAACCCCTAATTCATAAGCAACTGGACACCCCACGATAAATCCGCGGGCCTCAGGGCCGACAACCATATCGACACCCTTTTCTTTAGCATATTTCACAATTTCATCGGTTGCAGCATGATAGGCTTTTCCGTTTGCCATCAACGGAGAAATGTCTCGAAAAATAACGCCATCCTCTGGATAGTTAGGAACCGTCGCCACATACTTTGTGAAATCAATTGCCATAATTGATGAACTCCTTTGTCATTTAATGCCCCTTAAAAATCGCTTTTAGTCTTGCGATTAACTGTTTACCGTCACTAAACAGCAGAGCCTGCTCTGTCTTTACCTGTTCCTCTCTCAACTGATAACTAGGTGCAGAGGAAAGGGCCTTCTTTTCAGGATGTTTGACCCCCGTCATCTTGCCCGCTGAAATCGTGACAAACCCGAGTTCAAAGAAAACCTGAATCATAAAGACCAACTGTGCTTGTTGAATCCCTAAAAATTGACTGAGTTCCCCCATTTGATGGGTAATATCAATATTTTGGTGTGTTTCAACGAACTTAAATAGTTTAGCATACTCCGACCGTTCTGGCATCCCCAAAAGCGAAACTGGCTGCTTTTTATAGAGGTACAGCGCGATTTCATTCCCTGGTAGTTCGGCTAAGATGGATTTTAAATCATCAGTTGAATCCGGACAATCCACTAGTATGATGGGTTGATCATCTGGAATGGGTTGAGTCAAAACCTGACCGTCAATACAAATACTAATTGCGGGTTCCTTAATATACCCTTGAAGTTGTTCATACAGGGATTCATGAAAGAAAACGTAAATTCCCGGCCGATCAAACATTTGTTGATGCAGCGCCGAAGTCCGTGAGTCAATGATGGTAATTCCTGAGGTTGCAATATCTTTTACCATCAGTTGGAGACTCGTCTTCCCCTTCCAGGTATTTGTCCCTAACGCCCCCACAATTTGAGCATCGTCCGAATTCGCCGTTAAATCACTGGCTAACTGGCCGGCACCAAAGTCAATGGCACTTAACCGTTGCTGACCCTCAGTGAGTTCAAACTTCAAGTGACTTCCCGTACTGCCAATAGCCTTGACATTCTGCAGGGAAGCGTCGCTAAACTCAAACAATGGTTCTGGGTTAGCCGGCCCAAACGGTGCTAGTCGCTGGACGGCTTGATAAACTTCCATTGTCGCCGTAGAAACCGAGATTTCAGCCGCCACGGTTAAACTCTGTTTGCCACTGGCCTTTAGATCCTGTTCGTCAGCCGCCGCATCCAAAGCTTGGGCTAACTCATCTAATTGATCCGCCATCACCGTTAATCCAACGGCCATGTGATGACCCCCAAAAGCCACCATCAGATCACGGTGGGGGTCTAGGGCAGCAAACAGGTTGAACGCTGGAACACTTCGACCGGAACCCTTAGCTCGGCCATCGTCACCAAGGTTTAGAATCAAAGTTGGCTTACCAGTCGCCTCTACTACGTGGGATGCCACAATCCCTAAGACACCCTCATGCCAATGATGTCCCGCAATAACCAACGCTTGCCGATGAACATGTTCTTCATCATTAGCGATTTGCAGGGCTTCATCACTAATTTTATTAACTAGTCCCTGACGCTCCTGGTTGGTTTTCTCCGTCTGATCAGCCAATTCTTGAGCTTGATCGGGATCTAACGTGGTTAACAACTCCACCGCTGGTTTTGCATCTTTCATCCGACCAAGCGCATTAAGTCTTGGCGCAATGGTAAATCCAATGGTTTGTTCCGTAATTTGATGGGCATCAACCCCAGCATTTTTCATTAGGGCAATTAATCCGGGTCGCTCATCCTGAGCCAGAAGTTTTAATCCAAAACTAACTAAAACCCGGTTCTCACGTGTTAAAGAAACTAAGTCCCCCACAGTGCCAATTGCGGCGAGGTCTAACATTTCTTGGGGAATTTCGTCTAATAGTGCGGTCGCAACTTTGAAAGCTACCCCAGCTCCTGATAGGTCGCCAAAGGGGTAGGAACCCTCTGGGTGGCGGGGGTGGATAATCGCATAGGCGTCTGGTAACGTCTCCGGCATTTCGTGGTGATCGGTTACCACAACGTCAACCCCGTGTTCATTGGCAACGGATATGGCTTCATTTCCTGCCACCCCATTATCAACCGTGACAATCAATTCTGTCCCAGCCTGAATAAGTTCCTCAAAAACCCGTGAATTAGGTCCGTAACCATCCGTGAACCGATTAGGAACGTAATAGTTCACTTGAGCGCCCATCTGTTCTAGCGCCTCCACTAAAATCGCGGTACTAGTTACGCCATCAGCATCATAATCACCGTAAACCGTAATTTGGTTTCCCTCTGAAATGGCCTTTTCAATGCGCTCCACCCCTCTTTGCATGTCATGCATTAACATTGGATCGTGAAGCTGTTCAGGACCTGGGTTTAAAAAGGCAGAGGCCTCATCCACCGTCGTATAACCGCGGTGGATGAGAATTTGGGCAATCACGGGATTTATGTCTAACTGAGTTCCCAACTGTTTAGCTGCTTCAGTCGGTCGATTAACACCCTTAACATCCCAATCATAATGTGATTCAATCACGCAAGTCATCCTTTCTCAAAAAGAAAAACAAGGCAGGCACCGCTGTCTTGTTTTAATCTCTCCGTTTAACTGGTTTGAACTTTCTTCTTTAAATCCGCAACCTGCTGCTGAAGTTGCTTAATTTGTTGATCCTTCTGGCCAGAATCCTGTTTACCGACCGAATTCTTCAATTGTTGCGTTAACTGATTGTTTTGCTTTTGCAGGGAGTCAATCTGAGCGTTGGCATCCTGTTCGGAGGTCTTACGCTGCCGGTTAGTTTTAAACGTATTGATACTGGAAAACAGAAAAACTAACAGCGCTCCGATCAGCAATGAAATGAGAAGCACCATTACAAGCGGCCAGTGAACCTCCGCAAACCCAAAGTCGACCGGGACAGTCTCAACGTTTAGTAAAGCAAAGATGGCAATTAAAATAATTAATAAAATTCCTAAAATAATGCGGCCCTGATTTTTCATAACTTTCGCTCCCTAGTCTATTTTTTAAAGGGGATCTCAATGATATCAAAGTCACGGACAACGCGAGTATTCGGAAAAATTCGTTGTGCGTCACTTTCTAATTGATGTGCCATTTTACCGGTGTAACGAGCTGAAATATGGGTTAACAATAATAAGGCGACCCCACTTTCCTTAGCTAACTTAGCGGCTTGAAGGTTGGTCGAATGATAGTAGGATCTGGCTAATTTGCCTTCGTCCTTCCCAAAGGTGCTCTCATGGACCATCACATCCGCATTCTGAGCAATCTTTTGCGAGTTCTTTGTCATTCGGGTATCCCCAAATACGGCAACAATGCGGCCCTTCTGGGTGGGTCCCAAATAATTCTGACCATTGATCGTTCGGCCATCCGGCAATGTGACAACCTCGCCCGCCTTTAGTTTGCCATAGATCGGTCCAGATGGCACGTGTTCTGCCTGGAGCTTATCAACCATTAATTCACCTGGGTGATCCCTTTCCACCACCCGGTAACCCCAACTTTCAATTTTATGATCTAATTTATAACCAAATACGGAAAATTTTTGATCCTCAAATAATAACCCTTCCGTCTCGAGTTCTGTAAAAATCAACCGATAAGATAACCGAGTTTTAGAAACTCTCAGGCTCGTTGTTACGAAGTCCTTGATGCCTCGCGGGCCATAAATGGTAACGGGAGTTTCCCCCCCCTGGTTGGAACGGCTGCTTAACAGACCGGGTAGTCCAAAGATATGGTCCCCGTGTAAGTGAGTAATGAAAATCTTATCTATTTTTCGTGGCTTAAGCGTTGTACGTAAAATTTGGTGTTGCGTTGCTTCACCACAGTCGAACAACCATACGGAATTACGTTCATCCAACAAACGGAGGGCCGTACTCGTCACATTACGAAATTTTCCGGGTGCACCTGCGCCAGTTCCTAAAAATTCAATTTGCATCGTCTGATCGTTCCTATTCTTTAGTTTATCCTGCCTTATTTTAGGCGATTTTTCCTGAATCTGCAACATGGATTCAATCGAATCGGATAAAACTAAGCTTTAGTCAGAGGTCGACCCCTAATCCAGGTTATAATGAAAATCATTATTAAGGAGGAAACTCATATGCGTTTATCTGATTTTATGTTATCCACTCAGGAATTGGATCCGGCCATGCCCCTTTATTTTGAATCAGGTTCCCACGAAGTACCGGTGAGCGCTCTCACTCCCACTTCATCACAACTCATCCTAAACCTAACCGGCAACCAAACGCCATTAACGCTGGGGCAGCTTCGGGCTCAGGTTAAGGCGCTCCCGGGCCGGTTACGCCTCTACGTTCAACAGGCTACTGGCGATCACCTCATTCTTGGGTACCGGCTTACTCAAAATCATCTGTTACTCGGATAAGGAGAATCCCATGACTAAAAAAAGCATCCTATTCGTATCAGCCATTGTCTTGATCACTCTCAGTGGGTGTTCGACCAGTTCAAATCAGGGTAAGAAGGCTGATACCGATCCTAATTTTAACGCCAATCAGTCAGCAACTAATGTGGCTCTCTCAACAACGTCCAGTTCCATTAGTTCAACTTCGTTTACTCCTAGTCGAACGGAAACCAACCGTAAGAATTACGTTCAGCCATCGCAACTTTTCCATCCGGGCGAATTCACCTACGATCAAGTAGGAACCCGTCAGCAGCTGCTAAAAATGCGAACCAAGCACCATAAAATCCAATCGGGACCGTTGTCCTACACCATTACACGTGTCAGGGTCATTAAGAACCACGCCGTTAATCAGCCGGCTCTAAACTACGCTGAACAACAATTCAACGCTAAGCCGCTGGCCCGAACGTACTATACCGTACAGCTTAGTTTTTTAGTTCAAAACCACTCTAGCCAAGATTTAGTTTTAGGTGGCGTAAAGCAGCTTAAGTTAAGTAACGGCGTCACCTTGGCCCCAAATCAACAATTAAGTGATCGTAGTGCTGGCCGGATTATTCGATCCCACAAATCCTTGACGACTTCGGCCCTGGGACTATTAGGCTCCCAAACTAACCCTAAGATTACCTCCGCTACCATTCGTTTTAATCCAGCTTTTCACCACCAACGGGCCAGTACGCCTAAATCCAATTTACTCAAGCTAAAAATCCAATAAAAAACGGTCAGTCATTCTAAAAATGATTGACCGCTTTTTGTTAACTACAAAAAGTAATCTTATGCAGATATCATAACGTATTTTTAATTAGATTAACCAAGTGATTGCAACTACCAAAAAGGTTCATTCAGCTATTCTAGGAACTCAAAGGTAAAGTTGCCAATTTGAACTGAATCACCATTTTTGGCACCCGCATCCCGGAGGGCCGAATCAACGCCCATTCCTCGCATTTGACGGGCAAACCGGGTTAAACTTTCCTCGTGGTTGGTATCCGTCATTTCAAATAGTCGTTCGAGCTCACGCCCTGAGAGAACCCAGATACCGTCCTCATCCCGACTAATTTCAAACGGTTGCTCTTCTTCATAATCATATGCCACATCGATCTCATCAGGAATCCCCTTAACCGGAAACTGTGGGGTCACATCTAATAAGTCAGCGGTTTTATTGAGTAGTGGTGACAATCCCTGATGTGTCACAGATGAGACTGGGAAGATCTCTGGGGTTTGATCTAAATAGTGATCTTGTGCTAGTTCTTCCTTAAACTTAAGCAGATTCTCTTCGGCACCCGGCAAATCCATCTTGGAAGCAACAACAATTTGAGGTCGCTTCAAGAGTTCGGGATCATATTCCTGGAGTTCCAAATTAATTTTTTCAAAATCGTCAAATGGATTGCGTTCCTCGGATCCACTCATATCGACAACGTGCAGGATAACCCGCGTCCGTTCAACGTGACGTAAAAACTCGGTTCCCAAGCCAACGCCATTAGACGCTCCTTCAATTAATCCTGGAAGATCGGCCATTACAAAGTCCCGGCCGTCATCTAGTCGAACCATCCCCAGGTTAGGGACCAGCGTGGTGAAATGATATGCCGCAATTTTGGGCTTGGCACTCGTGACAACGGATAATAGCGTTGACTTTCCAGCGGATGGAAAACCAACTAGGCCAACGTCTGCCAATACTTTTAGCTCAAGCTGAATGTTGCGTTCTTGACCCGGTTCCCCGTTTTCGGCAATCTCTGGCGCCGGATTCTTTGGGGAGGCAAAGTGGGTATTTCCCCGGCCTCCTCGACCCCCACGAGCCGCAATAAACTCATCACCTTGATGCAGAAGATCCGCTAAGACCTGCCCCGTATCCGTATCAATAACGGTTGTTCCTTCTGGAACCGCGATGATCGTGTCGGTTGCACTCTTACCGTGCTGCTTTTTAATAGCACCGTTTCCCCCATTATCCGCCTTGAATTTACGGGTATACCGAAAATCCATTAACGTCCGTAACCCTTCATCCACGCGGAAAATCACGTTGCCTCCTCGGCCACCATCACCACCGGCAGGACCGCCGTTAGGAACAAATTTTTCCCGGCGAAAGGCAACCATTCCATCGCCGCCCTTACCGGCCTTTACACTAATTTTCACTTGATCGACAAACATTTGTGCCATTATTTTATCCTCATTTTCTTCGTAATCCAACAGGTCACTCCGGACTTGTTCTGCTTCCGCCACCATGAAAAAAACAGGCGGAAGAACCGTCTGCTCTATTCTAACATGATTCGGCCCCAGTTTGGAGCTAGCTTTCATTTGGCTGCAAGGAATATTTAATTGTTTGGGCGACCTTCTCTGAAATTCCGATATCCTTTAGTTCATCAAGTGAAGCAGCTTCAATGCCCTTCATAGACCCGAACTGACGCAGCAATTTATTCCGGGTCTTTGGTCCAACCCCCTTGATGGAATCCAGCCGTGAACTGAGGGAGTGCTTCGTATGAACCTGACGGTGAAACGAAATGGCAAACCGGTGAACTTCATCCTGAATTCTTTGAACCAAGTAAAAGCCCTGGCTCTTAGGGTCTAAGTGAATGTGTTGATCACCATCGCCAAATAGTAGATCGGCCGTTTTATGGTGATCATTCTTCACCATACCAGCCACCGGAATATCTAACCCCAATTCATTCTCTAAAACGTCCTTGACCGCATTCATTTGAATTTCGCCCCCATCCATTAATATCAGGTCCGGCATCGCTGCGTGTTCCTTTAATAGCCGGGTATACCGGCGCCGAATAACTTCACGGGTACTGGCAGCTTCATCCGCATGCTCTTGGTGTAATTTGTACTTACGGTATAGTTTCTTATTCGGTTTTCCATCCACGAAGACGACCATCGCTGAAACTAAATCCGCTCCCTGAATGTGAGAATGATCAAAGGCCTCGATTTTATGTCCAGGTGCAATTCCTAAGGCATCCGTAACTTCCCGCATGGCCCCCGTTGTCTTCCCCTCATCCATTTCAAGAAGCCGAAATTTCTCTTCTAAGACCAGTTTGGCGTTCTTACCCGCCATTTCCAGCAGGTCGCGCTTGGCACCCCGCTTAGGCGTTCTAACAGGGGTTTCCAACACTTCTGACAGGGCAGTTGCATCTAGACCAGCCGGAACCAAGATCTCCTTTGGCATCACAATGTTTTTTCGTTGGTAAAACTGTACGATGAAGGTTGAAAAGTCCTCTTCGGCCGTATTCATGACGGGTAACATTTTCTTTTCCCGCTTCATTAACCGGGCCTGACGAATAAAGAAGACTTGAACGGATAACCAGCCCTTATCCATGTAGAAATTAAAAATATCGCGTTCTGCATGATCGTGCGAAATAATTTTTTGTTTTTCCACCGTCATCTCAATGTACTTGATCTGATCCCGGATTTCACCTGCCCGTTCAAACTGAAGGTCGTTTGCCGCCAGCTTCATTTGAGTGGTCAGCGTCTTCTTCGCTTCTCCCACGTTCCCGTTTAAAAAGGACTTAATTCGTCTAATCTGTGCATCGTAAGCAGCCTTTGGTACATCCTTAAAGCAGGCACCTAAACACTGGTCCATGTGGTAATAAAGACACGGGCGTCCCTGGTGTCCGGGGCACCGTCTTAACGGGTAAACCTTTTCTAAGAAGTGCAGCGTCTCTTCCGCCGCGTAGACGTTTGGATAAGGACCAAAATAGTACCCTCCATCTTTTTTAATGGTGCTAACTAATTGCATAACGGGATCACGCTCGTTGGTAATTTTAATGTAGGGGTAACCTGATCCCTGCTTAAGCTTCGTGTTGTAATAAGGTTGATACTTTTGAATCAGCGTAATTTCAAGTAGGAAGGATTCCTTATCGGTTGAGGTGATAATGGTTTCAAAATCCGCAATTTCCTCGACTAATTGGGCCCGTTTTCCCACCTGCGTTGTTTTAAAGTAGGAGCGGACCCGGTTTTTCAGATTTTTTGATTTTCCAACATAGATAACATCGCCCCGAATATTTTTCATAATATAACATCCTGGTTGATCAGGGAGTAACGCCAACTTATGTTCAATGTGTTCTGATGCCACAGGCCGTCCCACCATTCTAAATAAATTTCGATAATCAGTATAAAACGAAAGCACGTTCGATGCAAGAAATAACGTGAATTTGCCTTTAACGTAAAAGCGTCTCCGGAGTAAAAATCACACTCCAGAGACGTATTAATATAGCCAATATTTTTAATTAGTCATTAATAATCTTATTAATAAAATTCTGAGCCCTTTCGGACGTAGGTTGATCAAAGACTTGTTGAGGTGTGCCATTTTCTTGAACATATCCATCCGCCATAAACCAAACCCGATCAGCAGCTTTTTTTGCAAAACCCATTTCATGAGTAACAACAACCATGGTCATTCCGTCTTCCGCCAACTCTTGCATGACTTGTAACACTTCCCCTACCATTTCAGGATCTAATGCTGACGTTGGCTCGTCAAATAATAGAACTTCCGGATTCATTGCCAACGCTCTGGCAATGGCAACCCGTTGTTTTTGCCCACCTGATAATTGTTCCGGATAACGATCTGCCATTTTTCTTAGACCAACTCGATCCAATAATAATAGCGCAGATTTGCGCGCATCACCTTCAGATTCCTTTTTTACCCGCTGGGGGGCCAACATTAAGTTTTGAGCCACCGTCATATTTGGAAAGAGATTAAAGTTTTGAAAAACCATACCCACTTTTTCCCGATATTGACTCAATTGCGTCCGATCAAAGCGAGTAATATTTTCACCCTTGTATAGTATCTCGCCACTTGTTGGTTGTTCCAATAGGTTTAAACACCGCAAAAAGGTACTTTTGCCAGCACCAGAGGGCCCAATTACACAGATAACTTGGCCTTCTGCTACCACTTCATTGATATCCTTTAGAACATTCGTTGTACCGTATTTCTTTTCAAGGTGTTGAATAGCTAAAATAGGTTGATCAATTGGCATATTGCATCTTCCTTTCGTAGTGGTTCAAAATTCTCGTTAAAATAAATGTCATTGCAAAATACAGTAACATCGCGATAAAAATTGGCATGACACCACGGTACGTATCTGATCGAACCAGGTTAGACTCATAAATTAAATCGGTAACGCCAATAATGGATACTATGGAACTATCCTTTAGCAAGGTAATGAATTCATTTCCCAGTGCTGGCCATATATTTCGCATCGCTTGGGGTAAAATAACGAATCGATAACTGTCACTCATTGATAACCCAAGGCTTTCTGCCGCCTCCGTTTGACCAGAATCAACTGAATTAATCCCGCCCCGGATAATTTCGGCCACGTAAGCTCCACTATTCAGCGAAACCGCAATAATGCCTGCAAGTAAGGCTGGAATATTAATTAGAACACCAATCCCAAAGTAAACAAACATGACCTGCACCATCATTGGGGTTCCCCGTAAAAACTCAATGTAGGAAATAGCAATTCCACGCCATAATCTATTCTTAGATAGCCGCATAAGTGCGAGTAATAACCCCAGCATCAACCCTAAAATAGCAGAAACAATAGAAATAATCAGCGTGTATTCGATCCCAGTAGCAAAGAATCGCCAATAGTGCCACATCGATGTGTCCTCTGTATTGACCTTCAAATACTGGCCAGCTTTTTTCAAGTAATCCTTATTCACCAAATCTTGTTTTTGAATTTGATCAATACCCTTATTTGCAGCCTGTGCTAAGCTGACATTTCCCTTTTTCACAGCGATGGCAACCCCAGTGGTTCCCTTATCCAACTTAAATTCAGCGTTGATTGCCCTTAAACTACCATCATTTTTGGCGTATGCCAGCGCGGCAGGCTTTTCCATTACTACCCCGTTAACTTTGTTAGTCTTAAGTGCTAAAACGAGATCGCTATAAGAGGTCATCCCCCTGACTTTTACTCCTTTGATTTGTTTTTTTGCAAGGTCATACTGCGTTGTTCCCGTTTGTGCCCCAATCGTCTTATTTTTAAAAGAATTTTTATCATGGTAAAGCCAGCTCATAGACTTCTTCACCAAGATATATTGTCCCCCATGGTAGTACATCTTTGTAAACAACACATTCTTACGCCGTTCAGGGGTTGGATTGACTCCTCCAATGACCATGTCACACTTCCCAGTCTGGAGTGCAACCAGTAGGGAATCGAAATTCATTTTTTTAACGACCAGCTTAACACCTATATTTTTGGCAACTTTTTTAGCAACCATAATATCAACACCCTGAACCGTTGAATGCCCATTTTTATTCACTAAAAATTCATAAGGTGGATAATCCGGACTAGTTGCAACCACTAATTCCCCCCGGGCCTTAACCGCTGACAAGGAGCTGCTCATTTCTGGCACATCAGCCTTGGCAGTCGAAAGGCTTCCAAAGGACATCGTTAGAATAAATATGATTACAACCCGATAAAATAAATTACCTGTATTTTTCATGCATTCATCTCCCAAATAATTAAATAAATATGTAAATAAATGAATATGTTGTTTATCATACTTAATATTCATTTATTATGCAACATTTTTTGCTATTTTTTATTTAATATACACTAAAAATGAATACACGTCGCTGTTTTATGCATTTACACATATCAAATGACAAATGATATAAATTCTGCTATTCTGTGAATATGAGTGAAGGAGATGTAAAAATATGGCAATACGAGGAAAAGCTAAGCGCCAAGATAATTTAGATTCCAAGTTCGGTACGTTTGCCGAACTTGATCCCCGTGATAGTGCTCGGGATAAATTCTTAAAACACGGTAACCATGCCGAAAAAAAGGCTAAACCAATTATCACACCCAAAAAACATCACCATAAAATTAGTGACGATGAAAAATAATACAAAAAAATGATAAAACAAAGCCCCCGCCGTTAGACTAATCTAACGTCGGGGGCTTTGTTCTATCAGAACTACCAGCTAGTCAACTATTCGATTAGCTAAACTCGGATACAATTCCTCGATTATATTTATAAATTTGATTGATAACCATCAGGATAGCGTTCATTTAGCCGTTTGATATTTTCCTGGGCGACATCATCAAAATCAATGTCAGCCCACTGAGCGACTTGACTAAGATACCAGAGGACATCGCCCATCTCAGAAACCAAAGCCTCTTGATCCAATTCCTGGCCCCGAAACGTATAATTTTTAACAAGATCGACAACCTGACCCGTCTCACTTGCTAAGCCCAAGGCACAGTTGGTTAGAACCTGTTCGTTGCCGTAAAGGGTCCGATTAGCGGCCTCTTGATAATCGTTAAATTCCATTAGTTTTGGCCTCCAAATGCCTGAGTTTCAATCCAATCCCAAATGGCATCCTTTCCCATCTTCTGCGGTGCAGAAAATAAAAGTAGGGGGTTATCAGGGGTCATCCCTAACCCCTTGCGCATTGTACTTTCAACCTTATTCCATTTACTGCGTGGAATTTTATCCGCCTTTGTGGCAACGACCAAGGTTGGTAAATCATAGTAGGCAAGCCACTGAAACATTTGAATATCATCTTTCGTTGGTTCATGCCGAGCATCGACTAGCTGAATCACACCACGAAGTTGTTCCCTCTGGGTAAGATAGGTTTCAATCATCTGGCCCCAACGTTCACGCTCCGCTTGCGAGACCTTCGCATATCCGTAACCTGGCACATCCACGAAGTAAAGCTGATCCTCAACGTTATAAAAGTTAAGGGTTTGGGTCTTACCCGGCTGACTTGACGTTCTGGCGTAAGAACGCCGGTTAATTAAAACGTTCGTCAACGATGACTTCCCCACGTTCGACCGACCGACAAAAGCAATTTCCGGGTATCCTGTCGTCGGATACTGTTCCGGTGCTACTGCACTCATCACTAACTCGACGTTATTGACTTCCATAAAAATGCCACCCTCCAAAAAGATTCCTACTCATTCTAACATATCCCACTGACGTTTTTAGCCATCATTTACGGAATCATTAGAAAAAGGTCCATAAAAAAACTGGTTAAGTCAGGTAAGTAACCTAACTTAACCAGCATCACCCAACCGTTACGATGGCTGACCGTTCTTCATCACAATTTGCGGTTCCGTATGATTTTTCACCGTATCAGCCGTTACAACGACTTTTTCGACGTCATCCCGACTCGGTAAATCAAACATAATATCCCGCATCACTTCTTCAATAATTGATCGTAGCCCACGGGCCCCTGTGTTTCGATCTAACGCTAGCTTAGCCATTTCACTAAGTGCACCTTCATCGAACTCTAAATCAACATCGTCAAGTGAAATGAGTTTTTGGTATTGTTTAACCAGTGCGTTTTTGGGTTCGGTTAAAATTCGGACTAAATCATGTTCATCCAACTTCTCTAAGGCCGTTAAAATCGGCAACCGACCAATAAATTCAGGAATTAACCCAAACTGCAGGAGATCTTCAGGGATAACTTGCTGCATAAAACTCTCACCGGATTTTTGTGCTTCCAGTTCCTTGGAATTAGTACCAAACCCAATTGTTTTATCCCCTAACCGGTTCTTAACAATTGTTTCAATTCCGTCAAAGGCCCCACCCACAATAAAGAGAATATTCTTCGTGTTAATTTGAATAAACTCCTGTTGTGGATGTTTGCGCCCACCCTGAGGTGGCACGTTGGCAATGGTCCCTTCGAGAATCTTTAAGAGCGCTTGTTGAACCCCTTCACCAGAAACATCACGAGTAATCGAGACGTTTTCAGACTTCTTGGCAATTTTATCGATTTCATCGATATAAATAATTCCCTTTTCAGCCCGTTCAACATCAAAATCAGCGTTTTGCAAAAGTTTTAGCAAAATATTTTCAACGTCTTCACCAACGTATCCCGCTTCCGTTAAGGTCGTGGCATCCGCAATGGCAAACGGAACATTCAAAATTCGAGCCAAGGTTTGGGCTAGATAGGTCTTACCGGAGCCCGTCGGTCCAATTACAGCAATATTACTCTTCTGCAGTTCTGGCCCCTCGTTATCCTTTTCCATCTCGTTAACCCGCTTATAATGATTATAAACGGCTACGGCAAGGGTCCGTTTAGCTTCATTCTGGCCGATGACATAGTCATCCAGTTCATGAACAATCTCTGCCGGAGTTGGAACTTCAAACGCCTCATTTGCGTGTTCTTGGCTAAACTCTTCGTCAATAATTTCCTTACATAAATCGATACACTCATTACAAATGTAGACGCCCGGTCCAGCCACAATTTTTCTGACCTGGTCCTGAGACTTTCCACAGAATGAGCAGGTTACGGGGCCATTCGTTTCAGTATCTTCAAACAATCCATTCACCCCTCCATTAATTTTTGTTTCACTACCTTAATGATAGCAGAGATGTCATTATTTCGCGACAATTAAACAACCGCTTAATAGAACAAACTGTTATCACCAGCAAGTGGAAATATAACACATCATCTTACTAAATAAAAGCCATTTGTTTTCACGAAAAAACGGCCATTCCGACCTCGGTCGAAATACCCGTTTTAACCCCACTTATAAGTAACTAACGACTATTTTTCGTCGCTCTTCTTATCGTCGGCTTTTAAATTCTGCTTAGCAGAATCCCGAATCAAATCAACTGCATCCTTGACAGCAATATCATGCTTCAACATGTCTTCAGTCAATGCTGAACGGATTGCAGATTCTTCCATGCCATATTGGGCAGCTAAATCCTTAACTTCAGCATCAAGTTCTTCTTGTGAAGGAACGATGTTTTCAGCCTTAACGACTGCGTCTAGGACTAAGTTAACCTTAACACGGTGTTCTGCACCTTCAGCAAATTGCTTCCGAAGGTCAGCTTCGCTAGTACCCGTTAATTGGTAGTACATCTCAGCACTGATCCCTTGTTGTTGCATGTTTGCTAAATATTGTTGAACCTGACGATTAACATCTTCGTTAATCATGGCTTCAGGGATCTCTGCAATGGTAGCATTTTCAACGGCAGTGTCGATTGCTTCCTCTTCAATTGCATTTTTGGCGGCTTCCGTCTTTTGTTCCTTCAACCGTTCTTTGATCTTAGCCTTTAATTCATCAAGACTGTCAACGTCATCATCAACGTCCTTGGCAAATTCATCGTCTAGTTCAGGTAATTGCTTAGCCTTAACTTCGTGAATCGTCACCTTAAAGACGGCTTCCTTATCACGTAAGTCTTCAGCTTGATAGTCAGCTGGGAAAGTTACCGTAACATCAACGTTTTCACCGGCCTTGTGCCCAACAAGTTGGTCTTCAAAGCCAGGGATGAAGGAGTTAGAGCCTAATTCTAGGGAGTAGTTATCGGCCTTACCACCGTCAAATTGCTTACCGTCAACGTAACCATCAAAATCGATCACAACGGTATCACCATTTTCTGCAGGTTGATCTTCCTTCAGGACCAATTCAGCTTGTTGTTGTTGTTCACGTTCAAGTTCAGCGTCAACATCCTTAGCGTAAACCCGCGTCGTTTGCTTTTGAACGCTAAGGTCTTTGTATTCACCTAATTCAACTTCTGGTTCTACGGTAACGACCGCAGAAAGTGTCCATGGTTGATTAGTTTCCATTGAATCAACACTAATTTGTGGTTGGTCAACGGGTTTAATTTCAGTTTCTTGAACCGCAGCCTCATAAGCTTCTGGTAATACAATGTTTAAAGCATCTTCGTAAAGTGCTTCTTCACCGTACATTGAATCGAACACTTGACGTGGAACCCGGCCCTTACGGAATCCAGGAACACTCAAGTTCTTCTTAGCACGTGCAAAGGCCTGATCGAGGCCTTCCTTAATTTTATCTACGCTAATTTCAAAGGATAATTTACCCTGGTTAGCGTCTGTTTTTTCCCATTTTGCAGCCATTATTTTCCCTCCGAATTGAAAAGATGATCTATTTACAATTCTATCAATTGCATACGCATTTCATTTTACATGAAGGATTCAAAAATGTAAATCTTTTCTCATTAAAAAGCCAGTCATAACGCCGGTTTTGTCCCGAAAAAAGAAAAAGGCCCAAAGGAGATCGCTCCCCTTTGGGCCTTATAATCACTAAATTAGTTAAAAACTAATTAGTCATCAATAGTTGAAACGATACCGGCACCAACAGTGTGGCCACCTTCACGGATAGTGAACTTAGTACCCTTTTCGATGGCAGCTGGCTTTTGCAGCTCAACATCAAAGGTAACGTTATCACCAGGCATAACCATTTCAACACCTTCTGGCAATTCAATTACACCAGTGATATCAGTGGTGTGGAAGTAGAATTGTGGACGGTAGTTTGAGAAGAATGGCGTATGACGGCCACCTTCATCCTTAGTTAAGATATAAACTTCGGCATGGAAGCTCTTGTGCGTTTGGATTGAACCAGGTGCGGCAAGAACTTGTCCACGAACAACGTCTTCACGGTTAACACCACGAAGAAGAACACCGACGTTATCCCCAGCTTCACCAAGGTCAAGAGTCTTACGGAACATTTCGAGACCAGTAACGGTACTCTTAAGAACTTCTTCCTTTAAACCAACGATTTCAACTTCATCGCCGACCTTAACAGTCCCACGGTCAATACGACCAGATGCAACAGTACCACGACCAGTGATAGTGAAGACATCTTCAACGGGCATTAAGAAAGGCTTGCTAGTATCACGTTCTGGAGTAGGAATGTAGTCATCAATGATGTCCAATAAGTGAAGGATAACCTTTTCTTGTTCTGGGTCGCCTTCAAGAGCCTTGAGAGCTGAACCACGGACAACAGGTACATCGTCACCAGGGTAATCGTATTCAGAAAGTAATTCCCGAACTTCCATTTCAACTAAGTCAACCAATTCGTCATCATCAACTAAGTCGGTCTTGTTTAAGAAGACAACGATGTAGTCAACACCAACTTGGTGGGCAAGCAAAATGTGTTCACGCGTTTGTGGCATAGGACCATCAGTTGCAGCAACAACTAAGATGGCACCATCCATTTGTGCGGCACCAGTGATCATGTTCTTGATGTAGTCAGCGTGTCCTGGCGCATCAATGTGAGCATAGTGGCGCTTTTCAGTTTCGTATTCAACGTGAGCAGTGTTGATCGTGATACCACGTTCACGTTCTTCTGGAGCTGCATCAATATCAGCATAGTCTTCAGCCTTAGCTAAACCTCTATCAGCCAATACTTTAGTGATAGCAGCAGTCAGTGTTGTTTTCCCATGGTCAATGTGGCCGATTGTACCAACGTTAACATGGGGTTTTGTACGTTCATAATGTTCTTTTTCAGCCATTAATGAAACCCTCCTGTTGTTTTCGTAAGAATCAGTATCCTCCACAAGTGGAGTTACCGTCCTTTACATAAGATTATACTACTTCTTTCCTAAAAGAGGAAGGTGCATCCCTTTAACGAAAGAATCCTTAAACATTATATCTATCAAACTTTTATTTGTAAACCATAATCGCAAAAAAGGTCGTTTATTTTTTCAAAACCGGCTAATGCATCAGCCGCGTGGTGTATTGGTCCAACTTTTTTTGCCATTGGTCAACCTGTTCTTCGGCCGACGACGAAACGTCAACGGGTACCCCGCCTGCCCGGTATTTCTGAATTAGACGGTCCACCCACAGTTGAGGATCCGTCACCACTCGATCGTTAAAGGGATACAGGTACATCATTTCAAGTTGGGCCTGTTGCGTAATCATTTGTTCCGCCATCGGATCATCGTGCCCAAGTCGCCGTTGAATTTCATCGTTAACCGCCTGTACACTGCTGATGCTTCCTAGGAGTGGCAACTGCTGACCTCCAATTTTATGGCGCTGTTCATCAAGCCAGAGCAACTCGATCTCTTCTTGGTACTGAAGTTGTTGGAGAACTTCTAGTAGACTGGACCGAAGTAAGGGATGTAAAAAGGGATCCAACAGTAAATATTTGGCTCCAACGAGGTAATTATCCAACGGTAAGGCTAATGCCGCATCAAATCGGCGTTTCTGTTCGGAGAAGGATTGATCGCTAAGATGGTAAAACTGGCGGCTGACCGTTTGAATGGTTTCCTTCATTTCACTTTTGGCCACCCTCTCCCCGTCCTGAATTTCCTGCAGGGCTGCCGGTAGCCAATCCTGATGAACTACTGGATCCATAGCCATTTCCCGTGCTTCAATAAATCTGTGATTATGCACTAAAAGACTAATTAACAGGTTAAATAAAGCATGATCAGTCAAATAGGTCGTGACAAAATCCGCAGCATACTGTTGGGCTGCTTGATATCGTTGATCCAGGTAAAGTGCTTCGACTAATAAGTGGTTATTTTGTTCCGTTTGCTGTTTTTCATACAGGGCCTCAAAGTTAGCACTGGCTAAGGACCAGTCCTCACGTTCAAACGCCTCTCGCCCCTCCCGCTCAAGCTGTTCAGCCGACTTTTGGTTCATTTAAACCACCCCTTCTACAAAAAAACGCGACCCGGTTAGAAACCCAAGTCCCGTTTTTAAATCGCTTTACTCGTTAATTGATTCTTCATCCTTGGTGGCTTTTGCGCCGCTCTTTTTCCGACGGTGATGTTGGTTAGCTTCCATAATCACCGGTAAGATAACGGGACGGCGATGAGTTTGGTCAAAGAGGAAGTGGCTCAATTGTTCACGGACATCCTGTTTAAGATGACCCCAGTCAAACTCTTTATTATCAAGATTGTTCTGAACCGCCTTCTGAATGATCTCAGCACTTTCCTGCATCAGATTCTTGTTAGCTTTCACATACACAAACCCACGGGACGTAATCTTAGGTTCCGAAACAATTTTTTTCTTCTTCCGGTCAATGGTAACGACCGCAACAAAGATACCGTCTTCAGAAAGAACCTTCCGATCACGCAGCACAATGTTTCCAATGTCGCCAACTCCGATACCATCAATCATGGTATCGCTCATCTCAATCCCCTTGCCTAGGTGCATCCCCGCATTATCATACTGTAAGTTATCGCCCTTTTGTAACAGAAAAATGGTGTCATCTGCGTAACCTAACTCTTTTGCGGCTTCGGCTTGGGCCGTTAAACACCGATACTCTCCCGTTACCGGGATTAAATACTCGGGGTGAAGCATGTTGATCAGCAGCTGTAAATCATCCTTGCTGGCGTGTCCTGAGGCGTGCATATTATCAGAAACATTTCGCACTTCACCATCCGCGCGATAAATTAAGTCTCGGGTCCGGGCCGTTGTATTTTCCATGGCGTGAGATGGTGTTGTTGCAATGTAGACTAAGTCACCTGGTTCAATGTTAAGACTCTTATCTTGTTGATCCGCCATCCGTTGAAGGGCCTTAATGGGTTCCCCCATTCGCCCGGTCTGCAAGATCACAATTTGGTCCTTATCTAACTTAGCGAGGTCAGCTGACTTGATCAGTAAATCATCCTCGGGCATCGTCAGCTTCTTCAGATCCATTGCCGTTTTGACGATCTTTTCAACGTCGGTACCCGTCAGATAAACCTTTCTCTTGGATGCCGCAGCCGCATTTAGTACCTGCTGGATCCGTAAAATATTTGAAGCGACACTGGCAACAATGATCCGGCCATCATAATCATCAAAGGTTTCCTCTAAATCCTTAGCAATATCCCGTTCGTTTGCGGTGGTATAAGGATTTTCAGCGTTGGCTGAGTCGGCTAGTAAGGCTAAAACCTTGTCCTGTCCGATGGCTCCAATGCGACCATAATCAGTCCGGTAGCCATTCTGAGCCGTTTGATCAAACTTAAAGTCACCCGTATAAACGATTTGACCTTCATCCGTTTTAAGGTCAATTCCGAGGGATTCCGGAATGGAATGGGTCGTCTTAAAGAATGAAACCGAGACGTCGCCAAAGTCCACCTCAGTTTTTTCATCAACCACGTGAAAATCATCGTAGTCATTCACCCGAGGGTCAGCTTCAACACCGAGTTTTGCAAGGGCAATGGTCATTTCTGATCCAAATACCGGAACGTTAAATTCATTTAAAAAGTATGGGAGTGCCCCGATCGCATCGGCATGGCCGTGAGTTAAAAAGACGGCAACGATTTGATCTTTATGGTCCCGCAAATAATCAAAATCAGGAATCACAACGTCAATTCCAAGTAATTCATTTTCCGGGTACTTCAACCCGCAATCTAATAGATAAATGCCGTCGTTAACTTCGACTGCATACATGTTCTTCCCATTTTCACGTACTCCGCCAAATGGAATAATATTAATTTTCGAACTCATAGTCCACCTCAATAGTCAGTTTTGCTTTAGTTAACATTCGAACGACGCCCTTAATATCTGAGCAATCGTTTTTTAAAGGGAAGCTACCCCTAAACGTCCGTGATAAACTGAATACAGTGTACCATACTTTTCATCATATCCCTACCAGTTATAAACGCAAAAAAGCACCGCAGCAAGACTGCGATGCTTTTAGAGTTAGGATTAACGACGTAAACCTAATTCTTGGATTAAGTTCCGGTAACGCTCAACATCGTTATCTTTAAGGTAACGTAAGAGGTTACGACGGTGACCAATCTTCTTCATCAAACCACGTTGTGAAGAGTAGTCATGCTTGTTGGCTTTCATGTGGTCGTTTAAGTCGTTAATGTCGGCAGTTAAAACTGCAACTTGGACCTCAACTGAACCCGTGTCGCCTTCATGACGAGCAAACTTCTTGATAATTTCATCTTTACGTTCTTGACTAAGTGCCATTGTAAATTTCCACCTTTCAAATAGATAAATGCCCAAAACTGAGTGTTCGTTGGTGGTCGCGGGACACCAAGTTAAGGGTTTTGTGCTCTCGCACAGTTATTTACTATAACGATTTTACTTGTGATTTGCAAGGCCTAACTAAAAATAACCGTTCCTATCAAGTAGTTTTCCTTTACAAACTGCAGACAAGCTATTGATTTGTTTTCCAGGGTTCGGTATAATAGTGTTCGTTGAAATTTAACGAATCCCCTTTGACGGGTTTCAGCACGGAGGTGAAAAAAATGCCAATCATCAAGTCAGCTATCGAACGTGTTAAGACGAACGAAAAAGCTAACAAGCGTAACAAAGAACAACTTAGCACGATGCGGACTGCAGTTAAGAAGTTTGAAAAAGGTATCAATGACGGTGCCGATAACACTGAGGAATTATTCCGCCAAGCTTCCAAGGCTGTTGACCACGCCGCTTCTAAGGGCTTAATCAAGAAAAACAAGGCTTCACGTGACAAGTCACGTATGGCCGCACGTTTAGCTAAGTAATCTTAACCTAAACCAATGATGTCCGGTTCTTAACCGGGCTTTTTTTGTCCCCTCATTTTCGTAACCTTTATTGAAGAATACGGCCCAGATCAGTCGCACACCAATAAAAAACCAGCTAACGCCAAAGGTCCTCCCCTTGGCAGCAGCTGTTTTTTTGACTTAATTATTCAATTTAACCCGATCAAACCTTAAGTTAGTGATTGACGACCCGATTATCAACAAATCGGGTCATAAACAATTCAAAGAGAAGTTCAGGATCCGTTTGGGATGATTTCATTTTCGTTTCCACATCAACCAGCCCTAAGTAGGCCTGATTGAGATCCGTAAGGTTAAATTTTTTTTGCATTTGTAGCGCCAACTTAATCCGGTAAGGGTGCACTTTTAGGGCGCTGGCTAGGGACCCCTGTGAATACCCCTCCTGAGATAAAACCTTAACTTGAATCAATAACCGAAATTGACCAATTAAAATCGCGTTAATTTTTAGTGGTTCTTCCTTCGCTTCTAATAATTGCCGGTATAACGTGACGGAAGCCTTCGTGTTATGACTTAATACGTCATTCACTAGGTCAAAAACATTTTGGGTTAACGTTTTAGTCACTAAGTCATCAACCGCTGATAAGTCAATTTGCTTTGTGCCCAGGCAATAGAGCTCTAGTTTAGGTAATTCTGCCATCATCAGGGTTAAATCAGCATCGGTACGTTGTAAAAGTTCAGCTAATGCGTTGGGCTCAATTGAATATCCCGTCCGCTTAATGTCGTTTTGAACGTAAGCCTTAATCTGGCGTTCATCCAATTGATTAATTTCAACAAATTCGGCCGCTTTTTTTAATCGCTTGGTCACTTTTTTGCGGGCATCAAGCTTAGCGTACGGCGCAAAAAATATCAAAGTGGTTGTGGGTTCTGGGTGTTCTAGGTAATGGATTAAACCCTCAATATCGTGATCTGGCTTTTGCTTTTTAGTCTCCCCGGACAAAAAAAGGGGGTTTTCAATAATTACAATCCGGTGTTCCCCAAAAAAGGGAGCCGACATCGCATCATCCAGTGCCACCGCAAGCGGTGTGGTATCCATATCATAGCTCGCATAATTCATTGTTTTCTCGTCGGCTGGAATAAGATGGATAAACCCCTCCCGAATTTGGCGTTGAAGGTAATCCTGCTGGCCTAAAATAACGTATATCGAGGCTAAACTTTCTAAGTTCGGTTGTTTTAGTTGTTGTATTAAATCAAAAATCTTCACGGTATCGACTCCTTTAATTTGACGTGCCATATCCCAACCTGGCCGAAGTAACGAAACCAAATCATTCCCCGTTGCTGCGTCGAAAATTGGGGGATTTTTTGACGGGCCAAGGTGACTAGCGTTTCCTCGTTTGGGTGTCCATATCGATTATGGCGGCCAGCTGAAATAATTGCAAGTTTTGGCTGTAATTCAGCCAAGAACTGCGGGTCTGACGATGTTTTACTGCCGTGATGGCCTAGCTTAATGATGTCTGCCTTGAAGGCTGGATACCTCATTAAAATTTGCCGCTCCCCCGCTCGGTCCAAATCGCCCATGAATAAAAATCGTTGTCCCCCATAACGACCTAGCAATACCATTGAATCCGCATTACTGCCTAACCCGGGTTGAAAGGGATGGATGACGGTTAACCCGGCCCCCACCGACTGACCAGCCCGCACAGAAATTAGTTTCGTCTGGGCCATATGGCCGCTCAGTCGATGACAAAACGCCCGGTTATTTTCCATTCCGGCGGGGACGTATAACCGTTGAACGTGCATCGTATCTAAAACGGTCGCTATATCCCCCACGTGGTCGGCATCCTGATGAGATAAGTATACCCCATCCAACCGTGAAATTCCCTGACTTTTTAGGTAGTTTAAACTCGTCCTAGTTGCGTTAGCTTGACGCACTGTCGGTGGCGCCCACGTAGGATCTGGCAAGTTTAGTTTACCTCCCGTATCAATCATGACAACCTGTTGGTTAAAGGGGGTCCGAATTAAAAAGCTGTCCCCCTGACCCACATCAAAAAAGACAACTTCCCCCAAAATTGGAAAATGAATCCATAAAAATCCAACCAGGTAGATCATCCCAAGTAAACGACTTAGCCTCTGCCACTTATTGGGAAATGCAAGCAACAGCGTCGTAGCGCCGACCAGTAAGATGAGTATGGGTAACGGTGGTCGCCCATAGATGATCATCCCCGGCAATTGCGAAACCCATCGAATTCCCGTTTCAAATCCGCTTAAGAGGACAGCCACAAGTAATGCCAGGGGGTAAAAACAGTGTGCCGCAATCACACCAATAAAGGTTAGCGGCATGATCGTGATCCCAAAGATCGGTACCACGATTAAATTAGCTACGACAGATAAGAGATGCCATTGATACAAACTATTCAAAAGGATGGGCAACTGAATTAGGTTTAGCGCCAACAAAACGAAGAACCGACTCTGGTGATGTAACATAATCAGCCCAAAGGATAGGGCAAAGCTGAGTTGGGGGCCCATCATCAGAACAATCATCGGATTAATCATCAAGGTGATCATAAGCGCTAACGACCAGTTATCTAAACCGCTCAAATGAATCCCAAATTGTTTTGCGATTAACGAATTGCCGGCCATTAAAACCGAACGTAACAAGCCGACTGATCCGCCCGCAATGACAAAGTAAATGGGCAGCATTCCCAGTTGAATGATCTGCACTGTCTGCCTTGGAAGCCATAGGTGAAATAATCCCCATTCCAGCGCTAAGATCATCAATGATACGTGAAGTCCGGAAATACTAAAAAGGTGAATTAACCCTAGGTCCTGAATTCCCGTCATGGCCTGATTAAAGTCGTTGCTCCGGGTACCCGTTATGAGTCCTAGGGCGTACGGTTTCAGTAATCCTGGGAGCCGATTAAAATCGTTGATCATCAACATCCGGAACCAATGCAAAAGGGTCAATGGTCGTGTAATTGATAAGGGCAACTGTTGAATTGACTTGAGCTGACTAATCTTTACGGTTTGGGCGACCCCATTTTCCCGAAAGTAACGTTGACTATCGAATTGATTGACGTTGGTAGGTGGTAAGATCTTAACCAGCTGCCCCACTACCGTCACCTCAGCCGGTCGATCCAACGTTCGTAATCGGTGGTACTCGGCGTGATTTTTGGCCCGGCCAGTTAGTAAAACCCTGCCCCTTTGGTGGGTTAAGGTTCCGATTTCACTAAACTGAGCCCCGTTCCAACGGAGTTCATCCGGCAGTATCCGGATCGTTAGTGTTTCATCAGAAACGGGCTTAAGGGTTAATTGGTCAAGGACCGCTTCCCGGTGCCAAATCACGCCGCACATGATCACTGCACAGAAAACGGTCACCAGTAGCGTTTGAGATTCCCTTAACTTACACAGACGAAGAACAAATAAGCCAAACAAAACCAACCCAATAATCGGTTGCCAGTACCAGATTAGGGCGACCAGCGTCATTGCGAAGGCGCCAAAGATCAGCCGGTTGGGTTTTATCACATTTAATTGAAATTTCATCCCATCAGACGCTAAGGTGAGACCGTAAATTAGCGACGGTTTTCTCACCAAATCCTGGGACATCTTTCAAATCATCCACGGATTTAAAGCTGCCGTGCTGTTGCCGGTACTCAATGATCTTATCGGCCTTCTTATCCCCCACCCCATTAATGGTCATTAATTGTTCCTTAGTGGCTTGATTCAAGTTTACGGTAGCTCCCGATCCGCTACTGGTCTGACCTGATTGACTAGCCGTGCTAGATGAAACTGAACTTGGTTTTGTATCCGCCGTATTTTGCTGTCCGGCAGGCGGTCCCTTGACCTCGCCCTTAATTGGCACGTAAACAACCTGCTGATCCGTTAAACGTTGAGCCAGGTTCAAATGTTTCTGGTCGGCCGATCGCGTACAGCCGCCCGCAAGTTGAATGGCATCCATTACCCGCATATCATCCCTAACTTCGTATAGTCCAGGGTGCTTAACGGCTCCCTTAACATCCACAAAAACTCGCCCGCTTGAAGGGCCAATATCGCCAGATTGATGTGCCTCTGAAGCAGCGGGAAATGATGAACCTGACGTCTTATCACTGTTCAACTCCCCAACCTGTTGACTGGTGAATTCGGGGGTCGCCTGATCGCTATGTCCCCGGTTGAGCGTCATTATCCCAATGATAAGGGCAATCACGCCAATGATTCCTCCCGTAATGACCCACCGAAGATGGATCCCAATTAACTGTCGTAATCTTTCCAACGTCTTTCACCTCCTTACTTACATATATCCGTAATTAAATGCTGGTCTGGTGTAAGATCTAAAAACAAATTCACATTCTTCTTCCATCGCTCCCGGATACCCGTGCCAGATCACAAAAAAAGCGAACCTCAATTTGATCAAAAATCAAATTGAGGTTCGCTTTTTTATCAATGGGTTTCCAAGTAGTTAACGGCGTCGCTAAAAGTTTTAACTGGTACCACTTTCATATCTGGAGCATATTTTTTGGCGGTCGCCTTAGCTAATTGGTAATTGGTTTGATGGTGCTCCTCATACTTTAAAAGTAGGCGGCTAGGTTTCTGATACGGCGCAAAGAAGACGGTCGCTCCTGCCTTCTTTGCGGCAATCACCTTCTTATCAATTCCACCAATTTCTCCAACGTTTCCATCACCGTCGATGGTTCCGGTTCCGGCAATTTGTTTACCGTGCCGCAAGTTTTTATTAGTTAGCTGTTGATACAATTGCAGGCTCAGCATTAACCCCCCAGATGAACCCCCGATTGCGCCAGTGTTAACCCGAACAGCTGGTTTAGTCGTCACCTTAACGTTATCCGTTAACGTAATTCCAATTCCCGCCGTGCCGGTCTGGATTTTCATTAGTTTTTCGGTTGCCTGCTTGGGTTTCCCGTTATGCTGATACTCAATGGTGAGCTTTTGGCCGATTTTTTGATGCTGAATGTACTTTTGAAAGCCAGCCGCACTATTATAGTGATGTCCATCAACCTGGGTAATGGTATCACCAACGTGAAGCTGTCCCTTAAACGGGCTTTGATCATTCAAATCCACCACATAAATTCCTAAGTACTGACGACTAACCGGCTTATTAGCCGCATGAAATGCCGTGTACTTCGCTTCATTAATGGCACTTTGCATGTAAAAATCCTGGACTTTTGTGTAGGTTTGACTACTCTGACCTCCGGTTACCGCAGCCTCTGGTTCCACGGAATAGTAAGGAATCAGCTTTGCCTTTAATAAACTCACGGGCCGTGCCTTAGTTAGGGCCACCGTCATCAGCAAAAAGTCACCGGATCGGTCATCCGGATGCCCCTTAACCGTCACCATCTGTTTTAAATCGTTCGCATCTCCGGGACCCTCAATGTATTCAGGCAGCGGCAACAAAAAGAACCCCGCCACTAAAACCACGGTAATCGTGGTTAAAATTGTTGACCGCCACCGGTGCCACCACGTTTCTGGCTTAGTCTGCATTTTCATTCCTCCGTTGCTCAATGGCTTTAGCAGCCGCCGGAGGTAAAACACCGGTAATGTCCGCCCCAAACTGAATGACCTCTTTGATTAAAGATGATGAAACGAAAGCGTCCGCCGGATTGGCTAATAAAAATACCGTTTCAATCTTCGGATTAAGGTATTGATTCATCCCCGCAATCCCCTGTTCATATTCAAAATCAGTTACATTCCTCAGGCCCCGAATGATAACGGTGGCGCCTACCGAAGCGGCAAAGTCGGTCGTTAAGCCCGTTTCAATCTGAACGGTAACGTTGGGCAGATCGGCGACACTTTCAGATAGAATTTCTAACCGTTCTTCTGGGGTAAAATAGCCGGTTTTTTGGGTGTTAACCCCAATGGCTACAATCAGTCGGTCAACTAAATGGCTGGCCCGTTCAATCAAATGCATATGGCCCACAGTGACGGGATCAAAACTGCCAGGAAAAATTGCTGTCGTCATCCTATTCTCCCCCTAACTGATAGATCGTTAACTGTGTGATACCGTAATCTTTTCGTTTTAATAGGCGATAATTTGGCAGGTCATCCGGTAAATTAGCGGCCATGTCGGTTTCGCAAACCACAACGGCATTGGGTGCCAACAGTTTCAACTCAATTAACCGTTCCATTTCAGTCATAATTTTTTGATCTTTATACGGCGGATCAAAAAAGACCAGGTCAAACCGATCGTTGGCTTGGGACAGGGAGTCTAAGACTCGTTCTGCATCGCCCTTAATGACCGTAAACCGATCGGGATCCTTGGTTACGGCAATGTTATCCTGAATGGTTGCAATCGCCGCTCTTTGCCGATCAATTAACACTGCGTGATCAATTCCACGCGATACGGCTTCAATGCTTAGTCCACCAGACCCGGAAAAAAGATCTAAACTTTGGCCACCGTCAAAGTAAGGTCCCACAATGTTAAACATATTTTCCTTCACTTTATCGGTCGTTGGTCGGGTTTTCATTCCAGGGACTGCCTTTAACTTACGTCCCCCGTATTCACCACTAATCACCCTCATTCGTCAACCTCCAGTAAAGCATCTCCGGTAGTATCGCCAAAGGTTTCTCTGACATCTTGCCTTGGGGATGAAATCACTCGTTTAACAAACCGCAACGATTTTAACTTTTCCGTCACGGCCTCCGCCTCGGCTAGATCAACATACATCACCGCATACCGCATCCGTTTGCTCGTATATTCGACGTTACCATACCGTTTAAGCTGCCGCATCTGTTTTAAACTATAAGTATAAATAATTAACTCTGTTCGTGGATTAATCTTAAAGGTCACTTCTAAATCCTCCTAACCTTAACCATTTAAATCACTTGCCGCTTTAACTTTTGCCGGGCACTAATATTTAGGACTAGGCCCATCACCAAAGCAAGGGTCAGGGTACTCGATCCCCCATAACTAATGAAGGGAAAGGTAACCCCCGTAATGGGAAGCATCCCTAAGACGCCTCCGATATTAAACAGGGTTTGAACGGTTAAGTAAGTTGCACTACCGTAACAGACTAAGGTGGCATAAGTGGACTGGCTCCGAATTCCAATTAATACCATCCGGGCAATAATAATCATAATCAGCATAATAACCACAATCGCCGTTACCAGCCCAAGTTCCTCCGCTAAGATAGCCATAATAAAATCGGTATTAGGTTCAGGCAGATAACCCGTCTTCTGAATGGAATTCCCTAATCCAACCCCAAAGACCCCGCCGTTGCTTAACGCATAGTAAGAGTTAACCAACTGGGCCCCAGACCCATTAGCATGCTGAAACGGTCGAACGTAGGCAATAAACCGCTGCAACTGATACATATGGGTATGGGCAGCCACGGTAGATAACCAGGTTGCCACCGGGCCGATGACCACGATGATGGCAGCAACGATCCCCGTCAGAATCATTCCCGACCAGCGCCAATCAATTCCAGACGCTAATAGCATAACGATGATAATAGCGGCGTTAATCGTTGCCCCACCGGTATCGGGTTGAACTAAAATTAAACCCACAATGATGGCCGCCAAAATAATGGGTTGCCGAAAGGTTGGCCACCACCCAAATTCTGGAATCTCATCTTGACGATTATCAATTGTATTTGCAAACCAAATGATAAAGTAAAACTTAATAAACTCCGCTGGCTGAATGCTGATCGGGCCCAAGTGAATCCAGCCGGCCGCTCCATTCACCGTTTGACCAAATACCAGCAAAAAGAGAAGGAGAATAATAAATACGAGTGCCGTAATGGCCAGCACCTGGGTTTGCCGAATTTTCCTTAACGAAATGGACGACATAAACGCCGCTGCAACGAGCCCTACTATAACGTAAACCACCTGTTTAATTAAGTAACTCGTTGCGCTTCCCCCGGTTTGATTACCAATGTCCATGCTGGACGAATAGACCATAATAATTCCTAAGATGCTTAGGATTAGATATGGGACTAGGAGGACATAGTCTAAGTAATGCCACTTTCTCATTTTTTAGCGCTCCGTTTCAATCATCGGTTAAAAACCGACCGAATGGATTAATTATAGCATAACTCACGCATCAAACTGATGGTCTGCCCCGTTCTTTAAGGAAGCTTTTAACGCAAAAAAACGGTTCAACCCCAAATTCACTTAACTAGGGGTTGAACCGTTATCTTACGTCTCAGAATTACTTACGTGCAGCACTCCGACGTTGTTTAGCAGCCTTTTCACGGGCGTTAGTATTTAAGATTTGCTTCCGCAAACGAACATGTTCAGGTGTTACTTCACAATATTCGTCTTCGTTTAAGAATTCCAATGATTCTTCCAAGGTCATGTGTAATGGTGCCTTAACCTTGGCAATATCTTCAGAACCAGCAGCCCGGACGTTGGTTTGGTTACGTCCACGGGTGATATTAACCGAAATATCGTTATCCCGACTGTTTTGCCCAACGATCATTCCTTCGTACACTTCTGTCCCGGGATCGGTGAAGATTAATCCCCGATCTTGGACGGCCATAATGGCATACGTGGTAACCGCACCCGAGTTAATTGAAACTAAGGTTCCGTTACGACGACCTGGTTGCCAGTTCTTGATAACCGGAGCGTACTTTTCAAAGGTATGGTTCATGATTCCATATCCGTGAGTTAATGACAGGAATTCAGATGAGTAGCCAATTAAGCCACGGGATGGGGCAAGGAACGTTAACCGAGTTTGACCGTTATCGGTTGTTTCCATGTTTAACATTTCACCCTTACGTTGTGATAACGTATCGATGATTGAACCCGTGTACTCGCTAGGCGTATCAATTTGAACCTCTTCAAATGGTTCGCTTTGAACGCCGTCAATATTACGGTAGATAACTTCAGGCCGTGATACTTGGAGTTCGTAACCTTCACGCCGCATCGTTTCAATCAAGATTGAAAGGTGTAATTCACCACGACCCGATACAATCCAAGCACCGGGATCATCCGTATCTTCCACCCGAAGGGAAACGTCAGTGTGAAGTTCACGCTTCAAACGTTCTTCGATTTGACGGGACGTTACAAACTTACCTTCTTGACCGGCAAACGGTGAGTCATTGGTCCGGAAAGTCATTTGTAAGGTAGGTTCATCAATCCGTAGGGGTGGTAATGGTTCCTTCTTATCAGGTGAAACCACTGTTTCACCCACGTTGATTTCATCCATCCCAGAAACGGCAATCAAGTCACCGGCCTTGGCTTCGTTAATTTCAACCTTGCTCAAACCGATAAAACCAAAGAGCTTAGTTACCCGGAAGTTCTGTGATGAACCATCCAGTTTCATAACGGTAACGCTGTCTCCAACCTTGATCTTACCACGGAAGATCCGCCCAATTCCGATCCGACCAACGAAGTCGTTGTAGTCTAACATGTTCACTTGGAATTGGAGGGGTTCGTCACTATTATCAATTGGTGAAGGAATGCTTTCGATGATGGTATCGAAAATTGGCTTCATCGTGTGTTCTTGCGTTGATAACTCAGCATCGTAACTTGAAGTCCCGTTCATGGCTGAAGCATAAATCACTGGGAAGTCCAATTGTTCTTCGTCAGCGCCTAATTCGATGAAGAGATCCAACACTTCATCAACCACTTCAGCTGGACGTGCACCTTCACGGTCAACCTTGTTGATTACAACGATTGGCGTTAAGTGTTGTTCTAAGGCCTTCTTCAAAACGAAACGCGTTTGCGGCATCGTTCCTTCGTAGGCGTCCACAACAAGTAAACAACCATCAACCATCCGCATGATCCGTTCCACTTCACCACCAAAATCGGCGTGTCCTGGCGTATCTAAGATGTTGATTTGTTTGTCACCGTATTTAACGGCAGTATTTTTTGAAAGGATCGTGATCCCACGTTCTCTTTCAATTGCATTTGAATCAAGTGCCCGATCCTCAATTTCAGCATGGCTGTCAAGGGTATCGGATTGCTTTAACATTTCGTTAACCAATGTCGTCTTACCGTGGTCAACGTGCGCAATAATCGCAATGTTACGAATGTCGTCCCGAGTCTTCAAGTAGGTTTCTCCCTTTCCTGGTTAATCTCAATTTTAGAGTAACGTTTAAGTGACAAGATCAATTAATCTTGTGGCACAACACCAAGTGCTCGCTGGCATAAAAAAACTGTGACCGTAGTCACAGTCGGATGTTATCCCTGAACAATCTTCAGGATATCCTGTTGTGCTTGCTTCGTCGCTACTAATACAAGATTAGATGATAACATATCTAACGCATTACCGTCAATAGTTGAAACAACAAGTCCAAGAGGTTCTAATAATGCGCGCCCAGCGGCGATATCCCACGGTTTTAAATATGAAATATAGCCCACGTTCTCGCCGGCTAGCACGGCAATAATGTCAAGACCTGCACTTCCATAGATCCGCATACCAGACGCCGCGTGTTCAATGGCTTGCATGTGGCTAACATCGTTCACTACCAGCGACGCACTCATCCCCATTAACCCATCGGATAACGATAGGTTTTCCGGTTCTGGGACTGCCAACCCATTGGCAAACACCCCAATCTGGGGTCCGCCGTGGTAAATGACGTTATTCATAACATCCATAATGGCGCCGTAAACGGGTTCCCCGTCTTCGTAAACGCCAACCATCATCGCAAAGTGATCATGCTGTTTGACGAAGTTCATGGTCCCGTCAATTGGATCAACAATCCATAGCCGCCCCTTCAGGCTGTTAACTTGATCCCCAAACCCTTCTTCCCCCAAGATTTTAGCCTGTGGATCAAACCCGTGAATTTTTTCAACGTAAAATTTTTCGTTTTCCTTATCAACATTTGTCACAAGGTCCTTACGCCCCGTCTTAGTTTGAACCGTCAGCCGCTGACCAAAATGGTTTAAAATTCGGGTTCGTAATTCAAGCATCCAATCACAAACGGCGTGATCTATCCGGCGAATCTGATGTTCATTCATTTCGATTCCCCCTACCGAACGGTCATCTTAACGTGAGCAGTATCAGTCAACGTTTGGGCGGCTTGGATCGTTCTATAGATGCTAAACCCAGAGATTCGTTCAAACTCACGGTCAATCTGCTTTTCCGCCATTTTAGATTCGACAACCGTTTTAAAGTCCCGGTAATTTTGCATTAATTCCGCTTTAATTACTCCCTTAGGCAACTCATACGCATCCTCTATTGAACGGTAAAGGCCCGTTACCTTGATGATGTCATCGGTCGACCAATCTAATTCTAAGGGGTACTCATAATTTTCCTTTGGCATTACATATCCTCCGCTTGGTTTGCTTCTACCTGAGCCTTTTCCGTTTTTACCGTTGCAACTAACTCCGTAAAGTCGTGATTTTCACTTTCAGAAAGTGATAGCTCGGTTAACCGTTGAACGCCCCGTTGGTTGATTAATACCGGCGTTGACAGCGCAACGAGCTCCTTACCGGGCTGTAAATTTGTAATTGTTAAAATGGCAGGATTGGGCGTTAACAGGCATTTAGTAACGTCCAACAAACTAGTCATTCGTAAAAATAAGTTATTTTGGATACTCTCACTTTGAATCCAATCTTCCGACGAGGACATTTCCTGAACACTAAAGGGGTTATCCGAATTTGCTAAGTACATTAGTGCGGGGGCTGGTCCAAAAGTGGTCCGACTCCAAGCCACGAAATTATTGCTGCTTGTTCCAATGACGTACACTCGAACGTCATTTTTTCCCAACCCCAGTCGTTTTTCTAGGCGATTCGCTAAAATCCGGCTTTCTGGATAGGTTCCCAGGCCCAATAACCGGTGCGCTGCCATCCCCGAAAATTGGGCGGCAAAGAGCAACATCTGTTCGTCATGGGCCCCTGCAAACAGGAGGTTTCCGTCAAAGCCGCTTTCGACAATGTCATTAATTATTCGCCGAAACCGTGGCATTCCCGCAGAAAAAGTGGCAATGGATACCCGATTAGGATGTTCATTTTCGACCCAGTCTAGGTCAAAAATGACAATCAGTTCGGCGTCTTGGTAATCTGTACTGGTTCCAACGCTCAAAGAAAACGCGTGGCATCCCTCAGCAGAAGCTATCAGGTCCCGATACTGATTCACTTCATCAGTTGAAGCCGGGATTACCACGAGGGACATGGGTAAATCACGCGTAATCGCCATTTGGATAACCGTTTGAATCTCCCGATATATCCCTTGAAACACTACTCGACTGCTCATTTCGGACCTCCTCGATCTTCGCCTTTTCTCACTTAATTATAAGTTTTTCCCTTTAAATCGCAAGTTTGAGCTGCTTATTTGTCCAATAATCAGATCCATAAAATCGAGTCCGCCGCCAATGTTCGCTCGATTTCACCGTAAAATATGGTACACTAAAAGGAGTGAAATTGAGTAATTGGAGGTATTCAACCGTGTTTTTAATGAAAGATATTGTTCGAGACGGCGATCCCGTCTTACGTCAAGAAGCTGCCCAAGTCACCTTCCCCCTTTCAGAGGAAGATCAACAGTTGGCAAGGGATTTAATGACCTACTTAGAGGTCAGCCAAGATCCTGACCTCTGCCAAAAATACGGCTTGCGGGCCGGGGTTGGTTTAGCCGCCCCCCAAGTTGGCGTTTCTAAACAAATGGCCTCCGTATTAGTTCCCGCTGAAGATGAAGCCGGCGAGCCGGTCTTTAAGGACGTTATTATTAATCCCGTTATTGTCAGCCACTCGATCCAGGACGGCGCATTAACCGAAGGGGAAGGCTGCCTGTCAGTGGACAAAGACGTCCCCGGGTTTGTCCCCCGTCACGATCGCATTACCTTACGATACAGCGACGTTGAAGGCAATGAACATAAAATCCGGCTAAAAAACTACCCGGCAATTGTTTGCCAGCATGAAATTGACCACCTGCACGGTATTTTATTCTACGATCACATTAACGATGAACATCCATTCACCGTCCCAGATGATACCGTTATGTTTGATTAAGTTAATTGAACCTGTAAAAAGTAAATGATCCTGCCCATTCATTTTCAATCGAGTGGGCAGGATCATTATTTTTAATTCGACTTTAATCTACGTAGGTCCTTGACGTATTCAATCGTCGCCTCGTTCATAAGGTAAGCAACGTCAACGTGAACCCGGTCTTCGTAGACCCAGGTATCCGTCACTAAGAAGGGCGTCGTCTCTAAATACCCCTCGATTTGATGATCGTGGGCATAGTGCAGCAGAGCCGTATCCATGAGAACCTGAATTTGATCCAGTTGATTTCCCGAGGGCTCCTCAGCAACGTCAAACGTATACTCAAAGGCCATAACCCCCCGCCCCCAAACATCAGCCACTAATTCGGATGACAGTGGGGGTTCTGTCTGATTACTCAAGCCTAACTTAACTAATTCTGGGCTGATTTCTCGAACGGCCCGATCCGTTTCGCTTTGGGCGTTTTTTTGAACAATCTTAATGGCCCGTTTGACGGTCATTCGGTGAATAACATAGTAGATTCCCGTTGCCAAAATGAGTGCGATGATAATTTCAATAATCAATTGCATGGTTAAGTCCTCCTTAATTAAAAAATTATTGAACTCAAATCCAATTATTACCCTCATCTTACAGAATCAACTCGGGGATGTAAATGTATACAATATGCCACAAATATGCTAGAATCAACGTAATTGTTGTGTAAGCAACCTGTTGTTCGGAATTATTAAATTCTCGCTAACTAAGCATTTCAACCGCGAGAAAAAAGTTTAAAGGAGATTTATGAATGATTTATAAAGTATTTTACCAACCAGATCCAGTGCGGAATCCTAAGCGCGAGACGACGCACACCCTCTACCTCGAAGCTGCTAACATTGCGGATGCAACGACCCTGGTAGAGACCAATACTGATTACAATATCGAGCTCGTGGAACCACTCGAAGGCAACAGCCTAGAGTACGAACAAAAGAGCCCCGATTTTCAGTTAACGGAGTTTTAACTGATGAAAAAACTCAACGTCAAGAATAACGAAGCTGCAATCTTTGCAGTGGGTGGTCTTGGCGAAATTGGTAAAAACACTTACGGAATTCAGTTCCAGGATGAAATTGTCCTTATTGATGCCGGAATTAAATTTCCGGAGGACGAACTCCTCGGAATTGACTACGTAATTCCTGATTACCAATACCTTGTGGAAAACCAAGATAAAATCAAAGCGCTGGTGATTACACACGGACACGAAGACCACATTGGGGGTATTCCATACCTCTTAAAGCAGCTGAACGTTCCCGTTTACGCGGGTCCATTAGCCCTTGCCCTAATTAAAAACAAACTCGATGAACACGGGTTGCTTAAAAGTACTGAATTACACACGATTAACGAAGACACCGTTTTGAAATTTCGCAAAATGAGTGTTTCATTCTTTAGAACGACCCACTCAATTCCGGATACCTTAGGAATTGCCGTTCACACTCCGGTGGGTGTGATCGTTGAAACGGGGGATTACAAATTTGATTTGACCCCGGTTACAAATCAGCCGCCTAACCTTCAACGCATGGCTAAGTTGGGAGCAGAAGGTGTTCTTTGCCTTATGTCTGATAGTACCAATGCGGAACGCCCCATCTGGACCAAATCCGAAAAATGGGTTGGTAAATCCATTCGTCACATTTTTGACCAGGTAAAGGGTCGGATCATTTTTGCCACGTTTGCCTCGAACATTTCACGGATTGAAACGGCATGTGAAACCGCCCTGGCCCACGGTCGAAAAATTGCCGTGTTTGGCCGGTCCATGGAAGCTGCATTAGTCAACGGGCGCGAACTCGGCTACCTCAACATTCCGGACGATGCCCTGGTGGATGCGAATACCATTAAGTCACTTCCGGCCGACAAGGTCATGATTCTTTGTACTGGATCACAAGGCGAACCTATGGCCGCCCTCTCACGGATCGCTAACGGAACCCACCGGCAAATTTCCATCGAACCGGGCGACACCGTTGTCTTTTCTAGTAATCCGATTCCTGGTAACACCGTTAGTGTTAATAAAGTCATTAACGAACTAGAAGAGGCTGGCGCCCACGTCATTCACGGTAAGGTCAACAACATTCACACCTCGGGTCACGGTGGACAGGAAGAACAAAAGTTAATGCTGCGTTTAATGCAGCCGAAGTTCTTTATGCCCATCCACGGGGAATACCGGATGCTTAAGATTCATACCCACCTTGCTGAACAGTGTGGTGTGCCGTTAGACCATAGCTTTATTTTGGAAAACGGTGATGTTCTTGCCCTAACCAAGGATTCTGCCCGGGTTGCCGGCCACTTCACTGCCGGTGACGTTTACGTTGATGGTACGGGCGTTGGCGATATTGGCAACGTTGTATTACGCGACCGCCAACTCCTTTCACAGGAAGGATTAGTCGTTGTGGTTGCAACAATTGACCTTAAGAAGCAGGAAATTCAAGCCGGCCCAGATATTCTATCAAGGGGCTTTGTCTACATGCGCGAATCCGGTGAACTTCTTAGCGAGGGTCGTCGCCGAGTCTTCCGCGCCATCCGTCGGGCAATGCGAAATAAAAAGGCTAACGAAGCTTCCATTCGGAACGCAGTCATTGATGACCTGCAAAGCTTCCTGTTTGAAAAAACGGAACGCCATCCGATGATCCTGCCAATGTTTATCATGACGGGCGACCAGACAAACTCAGAGGGGCAGACCCCTAAGAGGGACGTGACACCCGCTAAAAAGCGGCGGAACCGTTCCGAAAAAAAGGCTACCCCAGCTGAAAACTCAAATTAACTTCATTAGCGAAGTTTAACTAAGTGTTGAACTTTGGCCTAACTAAAACGATTCCCAATTCGGATTTTTAATCGAATTTGGGAATCGTTTTTTTGGGGTTAATATTATTAATTGTATTTACTGGAAATTCTAATTATTACAATTAATTTGCTGACTGGTTTCAAAACTTTATTTCCGGTATAATTGAAGAAGTTATTTTTAAAAGTATCGAGAGGAGAGCCCCCATTGAGTGTCAATTACAATATCATTTTAAATGAACATGCTGGCAGTGGACGCTCCGGTCAAATTTGGCCGCAAATCAAGGCGGAACTTGATGCCCAGCATGTTGCCTACTCCGTAATCTCGACTGACTATCCTAACCACGCAATGTTACTCGGCGAACAGTTGGCCAAAAAGACGCCGGATACGGCAAACGCAAATACCGTGGCCCTTGCTATTGGTGGCGATGGTACCCTACATGAAGTCTTATCCGGCATAAAAAAGGTCGTGCGCCGTTACCCCATTCCAGTCGCCTACGTTCCAGTTGGATCGGGTGATGATCTAGCCCGTGGTATCCAGATGTCTTTGGATTGGAAAAAAGCGTTGACCCAAATTCTTCAGTGTCAACGCCCCCACCTTTATAACATTGGAACATACGATGAAACAATTAAGCATCAGCGGGGGATTTTTACAAATAACTTTGGGATTGGGTTAGACGCCGCAATTATCACTAAAGCCAATCAATCAAAGACTAAAGTTTGGCTAAACCAACACCATATGGGGTCCCTATCCTACCTCGCTTCCGCCATCGGGGTACTGTACAACCAGGGCGGGTTTAACCTCATGGTTCATGTCAACCAGCAACGGGATATTTACCAAAAGGCCTTACTCGTTACCACTACAAACCATCCCTACTTTGGTGGTGGGGTACAAATTGCCCCACCGGCTACCATGTTAGACGATCAGCTTCACTTAGTGGTGATTGAAAAGCCGAACTTCTTTAAACTACTCTGGTTAGTTTTTCTTTTGGCCACGCATAAACACTTAAAGTCCCGGTTTGTCCATTACTATTCCGCCAAGAAAATTCATTTAATCGTTAACTCCATTGAATTTGGCCAGGTCGATGGTGAAGAACTGGGGGGTCGATACTACGACCTCTATATGAACGTTGACCAGTACCCCTTCTGGATTGATACCTCAGTTTAAAGAAAAGAACGCCATCACGACCGTGATGGCGTTCTTTTCTTTAAACATTAACTCAGTTAGCGCTTTAAAATGACTTAATTTCTGGATATCTTGATAGACTCTAATCTTCAGAAGCTTCCATCGCTTCAAGAATCATGTCAAGCTGAGCGCATTTGCTTGAAAGTTGGTTCATTTGCTTACCATACCGCGGTTGAATTGTAATGGTCTGGTTAGTTGGCTGAACCTCCTGAGCCTCCTGGTGTTTTAATCGTGACAGCTCCGTTGTCGCCTCACGATATTCCTCCAGAATTTCAAACCGGTTACTCACCTCAAACATCTCCCTTTCACGAAATTTATATTTTCTCGATAGAACAACACGAGAAATCATACCACTTCGGTTTACCTTTGTTAACCCCTTTTTCAAAAGTAAATCATTAAGTTCCCTTCGCCAATTTGAGCGTTAGCCATATCACCAAGTTGCGCCCTACACGTTGGCTTTTTAACCGCCTTCTTTAACACTATGTATGGGCCCCAATTGACCTTACCTAGATAATAGCATTATTTATCGTAAACGGTTCACTTTTTATTAAAAATTTTTAGCAACTCCGGTCGCTTCGCTTAGAGGCCCGTAGAAGCAACGAGACTTACCATCAACCAATAAAAAAGCCCCTGAAAGAAGTCAACAATTCGATCCCAAATAGAAGCGAACCAATTTTCGGCCTTCTTAGCATCGGCACTATTGGCGTAATCTTTTAAGCTGGCCATTTTGTCACCAACACTATCCTTTAAGTTATTAGCAACGTTCGACGCATTTTTGACGTAGTTTTTTGAAAGTGAAACGGGTGAATTTTGAACGTTCTTTAACGAGATCACAATGTTATTAATGGTGGTGTTAGAGGTTTGGCTTTCAATGCCCTCCTTCTTTAGCGCTGCTCTGAGCATCACCTCAATTTGAGTGTTTGACGTTGTCTGTCCACTTGATTGACGGTCCTCAGCCAGCTGTGATGACACATCCCCCACGGCTGACATCAGCTTTCCTGGGTAACTTTTATCGTCACTATTTTGGTCAATCGCCGACTGGGTGGCATCTAGAACGCCATTAGCAGCCTTCGTATTTTCGGCATCCATTGTTAGCCCATCGTTCGCTAGCGCCTTATATACGCCCGTTAAGGCCGATTCGCCGGAAACAGCCTTATCCGCCGTAACCGTAATAATCACGTCTTTGACCCCCGCCATAGTGGCAACCATCGCATACTGTTGGGAGGTCACCTTCGTAATGTTATCCTGGCCATCGTAATTAACAATGTTAACTTTAACTCCAGATCCGGGATCCGCAGGGGCCAAAGAAACGCAGCTAATCATTGAGGCATTAGAGGTTCCGTTGGCGTTTAAATATTTAGCGTAATCATCACCATCGACCGTTAAAGCCGTGTAATTTGATTTAACCCCTAGAGCATCCGCAACCTTCGCCTTATCCTCGCTGGCCAGCCCGGTTCCGTACACCACGTAAGCCTTACTTAGCGCCTTAGTTTGTGTGGTATCAGAACTGGACTGCGATTCAGAAGATGTCATGACTGATGAGTCACTGGCCTGGTCGTCTGCCAGAGCCCGATTAGAAGTTGCTGCCATACTGCCACCCGTTAATAACGCAATTGCGATAACCGGGATGATAAATTTCTTAGTCATTTATACCCACTCCTTTTAAGTGGTTTTATTATACCATGACTCAAAATATCCCGATTTTTATCCCATTAGTTCTTATTTATTTCTTGATAAAAGATTAATACAAAATCAAAGGGGTTTAAAACTAAAAACAAACCCCATAACCGAGGTTTCCGTTCGGTAATGGGGTTCGTTTTAATTAAATATGGATGATGTCTCGATAACCCAGTCGATTAATATTCGTCAACTAATTCTGGGTGCTTTTGATCGTAACGATATTCAAAGAAGAAGTAGACCGTTACAATCACGAAACAAAGTGCTGGAACGATGAATGAGAATTGCATGGTTGTCAGATCAGAAATCAATCCTTGGACTGCTGGAATCACAGCTCCCCCAACAATTGCCATCACAATGAAGGCCCCCGCAGTTTCCGTATACTTCTTATCCGTAACGGTATCGAGCGTATGGGCGTAAATCGTTGGCCATTCAGGACCGAAGAAGAAACTCGTCGCAATGGCAAGCCAAACGGCCGTCATATTTGGAATTAAAGTGGTTCCAATTAAAGTGAGGGTTCCTAACGCTGAGTAAACGGTTAAAACCTTAGTGATTGAGAAGTGGTTCATGAAGAAGTTAGCCACAACCTTACCCAGGAACCAGGCAACGTAACTATAAATCATGAAGGTTGAAGCAGCACTATCCGTTAATTGGTGGTTCACATTTAGAGCTAACCGAATCGTGAAGGACCAGACCGTCGTTTGCATCCCAACGTAGAAGAACTGAGCCATGACCCCCTTCTTAAACCGGGTATTGTGAGCCAGGTAACGGAAGGTTTCTTTTAGGCCCGGTTTTTCAACCTTTTCACCCGTCGCGGTGTCTTCCATCGCCTTCGCTGCTGGCATCGGGGTAAAGGCCAAGATAACTAAAATAATGACGAGGACGGCTAATAAGTACTTGTATGGCTGCAGGGTCAATTGCAGCATTTTTTCTCCGTAAGCGATCCGAGCAGCCCCGTGCATATGACTCATCTTTTCCGAAAGATTATCTACAGATCCAAAGATAAGGTACTTTCCTAAGACAATCCCTAGAATATCTCCTAACGGCGTTAAAGCCCCCGAAAAGTTAATCCGGGCGTTCGCCGTCTTTTGAGGCCCCATCATTGAACTATAGGTCTCACACGAAGTTTCAAGGAAGCTTAACCCAATGGCAATGGCAAAAATTGCCGCTAGGAACATTCCGTAGGTCGCCACGCGAGAGGCGGGAAAGAACAGGCCACACCCTACAATGTACGCAATAAGGCCCACCATAATGGCAAATTTATAGGACGTTTTCTTAATCACAAGTGAAGCTGGAATGGCAATTAAGAAGTAGCCCCCGTAAAATGCACTTTGAACAAACGCAGTGGCCACATCGTTTAACATGAAAACAGTCTTAAACTGGGTAATTAAAATATCGTTTAAACTGGCGGCTGCCCCCCAAAGTGGGAAAATCATGGAAACCAGTAAAAATTGGAACATTGGGGTTTTACTTAAGTACCCGTCTGATAGTTGCACGTACCCGTGCTTGTTTGTTGCCGTTTCGGTTGAATCCATTTTATTGTCTTCCTTCCGTTAGAAAGTAACGCCACTTTCTAAAATAATGTTTGAGAACGGAGTCATTTCTCCGGTTCGGACAAAGCCATGGGTCTGACTTAAATCCTGCTTAAGTTCAGTGTGTGGCACATAAGTAACTTCCACGTTGGGTAGGAGTTCAAGAATTGCCTTTAATTGCTCTGGATTTTCAGTCTTAATTTCATCCGCCAAGTAAATCCGTTGAACCTCCATTTCAGCCAACACATTCTTGAGGACATCGATAAAGCTAGGGAGCTGCTTTGTCACCGCTAAATCAATCTTTTTGGTTCCCATGGGCACTGGCATTCCAGCATCGCCGATGGCCATCCAGTCCATATGACCCATTCCAGCAATCAAACTGGATAATTCCGTATTAATCACGGTTGTCTTTTTCATGTGGTCCTCCTTATTGGTGATTAGCTTCCTTAACTTCAGCAATTGTTGGGATCGATGGCATTGCTCCAAGTCGTTGAACGGTAAGCGAACTAGCTCGTTGTGCAAACGTTAAAGCTTCTTCAACGTTACTCAAATCGGGGTTTAACTGCGAACTAAGGGCTCCGATAAACGTATCCCCGGCAGCGGTTGTATCAACGGCCTTTACCTTAAAGGCTGGCACAAACCCATGGCCGGCATTCTCCGTATTGTAGTAGGCTCCCTTATCACCAACGGTAATAATCAGGTTCTTAGCCCCCATTTCACGGAACTTAGCGGCATTTTCGTCCATTGAAGCTTCATCCGTTACATCAATTCCCGTTAATAAGGCACTTTCAGTTTCGTTAGGGATGACTAAGTCCGTTAAACTCAAGAGCTCGGAATCGATCGTCGTTGCCGGTGCTGGGTTTAAAATAGTAACGACACCGTTCTTCTTGGCCGTTTCAAAGGCCACCTTAGCCGTCTCCTGAGGCGTCTCAAACTGCGTAATCAAAAAATCCGATGCCGCAATGGTTTGCTCGGCAGCCGAAACCTCAGTCTCGGTTACCCGTTGGTTGGCACCACCGTACACTAAGATACTGTTTTGCCCGTTTGAATCCAGCAGGATCGTGGCACTCCCCGTCCCCGCCTTCGCATCAACAGCAATTGCAGCCGTATCGATTCCGTCAACCTTTAAGGCGTTAATCATCATTTCGCCTTCGCCATCTTGGCCAACCTTACCAATAAAGGCCGTTTTGGCACCGGCACGGACGGCAGCAACGGCTTGATTCGCTCCCTTCCCCCCCGCAGCGTTTGATTTTTCATTGGCTGAAAGTGTTTCACCGGGTTTTGGATTTCGTTCAATTTGTAAAATTGTATCTACGTTTAAACTTCCAAGAACAGTTACACGATTTGTCATATGGATTCCTCCTAAAATTTAACCTGTTAACATCTTGTAAAACGTTTTACAAGATGGCCAAAAAATAAAAACCTACCTGTAAAATAGGTTTCACTTTTGGCAACGTTTGAAATCATATCATATTTTGAAAGGGCATTCAACCCCTTTTCGTGAATTTAGTCACTTATTTCTCGTCGACGAGTACTCTGCCGAACGACCAGCGAAACGGGCAGCATCAAAGATTCATAGGGAGCGTCCGGTTGATGAATCCGATCCACCAGAAGTTTAGCCGCCTCGACTCCCATCTCGTAAATCGGCTGGTGAATGGTTGTGAGCATTGGTGTAACGTAGGCGCCCATTTCAACATCGTCATAGCCAATGACAGAAACCTGTTCAGGAACCGATACTTTGGCGTCCTTTAGCCCCTTCATCAGGCCAATTGCCATTTCATCATTAATGGCAAAGACAGCGGAAACCCCGAGTTTTCGAACCGTATCAGCAGCTGAGTATCCTGCCTGAGGTGTCATATCAGACAGGACTGTCTTGGGTAGTTCGCCAATCTTTTGAAATTCCGCACAAAAACCGGTGTAACGGGCCTGAATATTTAGCGTTGCCTGCTTAGGCATCATAATGGCGACTTGCCGGTGCCCGAGTTCAATGAGGTGTTGTGCGGCTAATCGCCCACCCTCATGTTCATTAATATCAACCCGATCACCACTTGTTAACGTATTTTGATCAAATAATATGTAAGGAATATGATTAGGCTTTAATAAGTTATCAATCGTATCCGATGTAATTGCCGCACTCGAAATAATAATTCCGTTGGCCGTTCTCTGAACGAGTTCCTGGACGTAATCCCGTTCTAACTCTTCATTCCGATTCGTCTCTAAAATTAGCGGAACGAATTGATCGACCTTTGCACGGGTTTGAATTCCCCGAATAAAGGACGTAAAAAAAGCGTTACTCAAGTCTGGCACAAGAACCCCAATGGTCCTTGTGGACTGGGAAACCAGGTTTCTAGCGTTGTAATTAGGCACATACCCTAAGTTTTGTTGAGCCTGCTTCACCCGCTCCTGAGTCTCGGGTGTAAATCGTTCCCCCTTCCCATTTAAAATTTGTGAAACGGTTGTTACCGATACGCCGGCAATTGCGGCCACATCCCGAATGGTTACTTTCCCTGCCATTTCTCATCTCTCCATGTCATCAATTATCATTACTTAACGTTTATTATACGTCACCTATTAGGCAAAGAAAAAGAGCATCCGACAAAAACCTGTCGAAAGCTCCCCGATTATGTTTATCCTTGAACGATCTTATCAATTGCGTCCAATTCATCCTGAGTAAAGTTAAGGTTATCGAGTGCCTTAAGATTATCATCCAGATGATCTGGATTGGTCGTCCCGGTAATCACACTGGTGACAACGGGATCATGCAGCAACCACGCCATCGCCATCTGGGACAGAGTTTGGTTCCGCCCCTCCGCAATTTGGTTTAACTCATTAATTTTTTTCGTTAGGGCTTCAGTGCCGCCATCTAGCAGATACTTGCTGGTAAAGTGAAGTGGAAAATCTTGTGGAACGCCGGTTAAATATTTATCCGTCAACAGTCCCTCAGCAAGTGGTCCATAAGCCATCATGCCAACGTTATCGTTTCGGAGTTCAGTCAGTAATCCGTCTTCCTCAACGCTACGGTTCAGCATATTATAGGAAACCTGATTAATGACAAACGGCGTTTTTAATTCCCGGAAAACTTTAACCATTGCGGCCGTTTGCTTAGCATCGTAGTTAGAGATCCCCGCATACAAAGCCTTGCCTTGCCGAACCACATGGTCCAAAGCCTGGGCAGTCTCCTCGGGCGCGGTGTTAGGATCGGGACGGTGACTATAATAGATATCAACGTAGTCTAACCCCATGTTGATTAAACTTCGATCAAGTGAGGCAACTAAGGTTTTACGTGAACTCATTTCCCCGTAAGGCCCTGGCCACATGTGGTAACCGGCCTTAGTCGAAATGACTAATTCATCCCGGTAGGGTTTTAAATCAGAGGCATAAACTTCCCCGAATAGTTTTTCAGCTGCACCGGAACCCGGACCGTAGTTGGCCGCTAAATCAAAACTAAAGATTCCAGCATCAAACGCGTGCAATAAAATCGTTCGGGTCGCCGCATAGTTGGCGGTATCGCCAAACCCATGCCACATCCCAAACGAAATGGCGGGTAACTGAAAGCCCGTATTGCCTGCGCGTCGGATGGGGATTTTGTTGTAACGATTTTCATCTGCAGAATACATTTCAACAACACTCCTCGTGATTAATAGATACAGCTAAATTTTATAAGACATCGCAGCTTGCGTCAAGAAAGGTTAATGACTGGCTGGCACCTGTTGGGCTTCATGGCTGAGCTTAACGGCTAAACTGACCCGCCCCCCGGCCGCCGCTAACATTTTTCTGGCTTCTGCAATGGTCCCCTTGGTTTCAATCAGCACAATAGCTAAGGGGACATCATTATTGACCCGATGAAGGGCACGCTCTGCTACCAGCGGCGTGGTTTGGGTGGCCTCAGCGATAATACGTTTCGCCCGGTCAAAGGTCTTCTCATTGGTTGGAACGACGTTAATCATCAAATTCTGATAGACCTTACCCGATTTAATCATAATTCCCGTTGAAAGCATATTTAATACCATTTTTTCAGCCGTTCCCGCCTTCATTAGGGTGGCACCAGTAATCACTTCCGGTCCAACAACGGGAGTAATGGGATAGTCGCAATTCTGTTCAATTGGGCTTTCAGCCACACAGGAAAAACCAATTCGTAATGTTCCTACCTGACCAGCATACTTTAGGCCCGCAACGGTATACGGGGTCTGCCCACTGGCTGCCATAGCAATTAAAATGTCCTGATCCGTTAACTTAATTTTTTGAAGGTCCTGTTCCGCCAGTTCCTCTGAGTCTTCCGCATCTTGAACGGTATGATCCATGGCTTCTGAACCACCAGCGATCAGCCCAAACGTCTGATCATCAGCTAAGCCGTACGTGGGTACGAGCTCAGTTGCATCCATGACCCCTAATCGGCCGGATGTCCCGGCGCCAATGTAAATTATGCGTCCCCCGTTGTCAAATTTAGGGTAAGCCGCATCAATCGCGTCCGCAATTTGTGGGAGTTGTTTTTGAACTGCTCTTGCAACCCGTTGGTCTTCATGATTCATGGTAGAAACCATTTCAAGCGTCGTTTCCCGGTCAATGTGAGTTGATCGGTGATTCCGTTGTTCCGTTAAAAGATCATCAATCTTCATTTTAACTTACCTCCTAATCAAAAATAACTGGTCTGATAGGACTTATTTCCCAGCCCAGCAGTTATGTATTCGCTTTCATTAACTACTTTAGGTATACCATTATTTTGCACATTTTTCAATTAAATTTTGTCCCCCGCCCGAAAATCATTCTAAATTATCATTATTCTCTCATTCCGTTGGGAGATTATTGCCAACCAACAAAAAAAAGCGGAAGCCTTCGCTTCCGCTTACACCGTTATTTACTTGGTGATATAAATTGACTTCCAGTCACGACTCATCCCGGCTGGATTCCAAATGTAGCCCTTAACGTGCTGATTCCACATTTCCACCGTTGCTGGCTGATAGAGGGGAATTAATCCCTGCTGGTTCATTAACTGTTTTTCAGCGTTAACCAGATCGGTATAGCGAGCGTCCTTATTATTGGCATCCTCACCCTCGGCCTTATCCAACAACTGATTATAAGTTGAATCGTTAAAGTCGCCGGCGTTGTTGCTGTTGCCCTTCTGCATTAAATCCAAGAAGTTAATGGGGTCAGCAAAATCGGCGCCCCAACTGGAAAGGACCATATCAAAGTCGCCCGAGGTTGAACGGGCTAACCGGGTCTTGTAAGTCGTATCCACAATGTTTACCTTAACGTTAGGCAACTTCTGCAGTTGGGATTGAACGTACTGCGCGGTTGTTTTATCAACGTCGGTATTGTCCGTCAATAAGTCAAAGGAGAGTGACGATTTGCCACTTTCCTTAAGCCCAGTCTTCAGCAAAGTTTTAGCCTTAGCTAAATCATATGATACCCCATCCTTAACGTAGGCGTCCTTAGCAAAATCCGTCTTCGTCTTGGGATTTTGGAAAAAGTTTTCTGAAACAAACCCGAGGGGCGCCTTTGAGCCGTTCCGGAGAACATTTTTAGCGAGCGACTCCTTATTGATGGCCAGACTTAGGGCCTGCCGAATCTTCACGTTCTTAAAGGCATCAACCTTCTTTTGGTTAAATTGCAGGTAGACCGTTGACCCGCCCACATAAGTTTTCATATCAGGGTTATTCTTTAACGACGGAATTTGAGTTCCGGAGAGCGGCGTTGAGTCTAACTTACCTGACTGGTATAAGTTAAGCCCAGTTGAGGCATCCTTAACCACTTCTAGGTTAATGGCATTTAGATGAACCCCCTTCTTATCCCAATAGTTTGAGTTCTTGGCTAGTTTCCAGTTATCGTTCGTTCCCGTCCAATTTTTCATGGTAAATGGACCATCGTAAGCCGTCGTTTCACTGGACAACCCATTCTTGCTGCCGTACTTTTCCACGGCTGATTGTTCCTGAGGAAAGAACACCGGAAAGGCCAGTAACAGCTTGAAATAAGGGACCGGTTTTTCTAGTGTGACCACTAACTTGTCGTTACCAACGGCCTTAATCCCTAAAGTATCTGGATTCATCGTGCCCTTTTGAATGGCACCATAGTTTTTAACGCCGTCAAATAGGTAAGCGTAGCTACTAGCGGTCTTAGGATTTACGGTTCGCCGCCAAGAATAAACGAAGTCCTTGGCCGTTACTGGCCTACCATCATTCCACTTATTGTTTTTCCGAAGGGTAAACGTGTAGGTTTTACCATCGGAACTGACCTTCGTGCTGGTCGCTAAAGCATTTTCAACCTTTTCCTTTTTCCCTAGTCGATACAACCCCTCTTGGGTGTGATACAACTGGGTTAAACTAATTGAATCAGCAGCCTTGGAGATATCCATACTGGTTACTTCAGACGTTGTGGATAGATTTAATACCTGTTTGTCGCTTAACTGATGACTCTCCCCGTTTTTTGATGACTGATTGGAGCAAGCCGCTAGGACTACCGCTGCTAGTGCAACCGTCCCAACCGTTATTATCCGCTTTAACCGACTCATCTTAACCTCTCCCTTTCCCATACTTACAAAAAGTAAAATCACTACGCTTATTTTACCATGCTCACCCTGATATTTCCGCCGTAAACCTTAAAAAAACGTAAATAAAGGGTTGTACCCTCAGAGTATCATCTCTCCGTAAGTACAACCCTTTATTTACAATAATGAGTTACTTCTTAATTGATTTATCAACCATCTTTTGAAAGAGGGAATCCACTGGTTCGTCATGGTAAATCAGGTCAATTGCTCGGCCAAATAACTCACCAACGGAAACAATCTGAAGTTTCTCAAACTGTTTATCCTCGGGGACGGGAATGGTATCCGTCACTAACACGTTGGTCAGTGGTGAATTCTGTAGGCGTTCGGTAGCTCCCGCTGAAAAAACAGCGTGGGTTGCCATCGCATAGATATCATTCGCACCCGCATTTTTGAGGGTTTCAGCCGAAGCGGCCATCCGCATTCCGGTATCAATGATATCGTCCGTTAAAATTGCCGTCTTTCCCTTAACGTCACCAATCACAGCTTCCGCCTGAGTCCGACTTTCATTTTCATCACGATTATCAATAATTGCGATGGGTGCATCCAGCAGTCCGGCTAATTCACGAGCCCGTGAAACCCCAGCATGGTCGGGTGCAACAATCACGAGGTCTTGGCTTTGGTTATGGTTAACAAAGTATTGAGCTAGTAAGGCAAGGCTCTGTAAATGGTCTACCGGAATATCGAAGAATCCTTGTAATTGCGCCGCATGTAAGTCAAGCGTAATTAACCGGTCTACCCCATCCTTTTCCATAATCGTCGCAACTAACTTAGCGGTAATGGGTTCTCTAGACCGCGCCTTCCGGTCAGCACGGGAATATCCGTAGTAGGGCATCACAACGTTAATCGTTCTAGCGCTTGCCCGCCGTGCAGCATCAATAAAGATGAGCAATTCCATTAAATTAGTATTAACGGGATCTGAAACGGATTGAATGACAAACACATCGGCCCCACGAATACTTTCATCAATCTTAATCTGAATTTCTCCGTCGCTAAAATGTTTAACGGTCCGCTTCCCTAATGGAATTCCCGCTGCCTTAGCAATTTTTTCAGCAAGTGGCATATTTGAATTCAACGCGAACAGTTTTAGTTCGCTACCCTCGGTTTTTTCGTCCATGACGGCCTCCTGGTTCCTTTTCGTCAACAATAATACTCATATTATTACAATTATTAAAAAAAATCGCAAGTAACGGTCGCGCTCACCAATTAAATGAAATCGGATCCAACCGCTATAACAGAACGGTTTAACCCACTAAAATTTATTTAATCACGACCGGCCGGCGTCATAAAATCACTTGGTTTAATATTACTCATTCCGATCATTGGATCAATCCGTTGGCTTAAGATCAGGTCCGCCGTTAAAATTTTGGGTCCCTCCGCCGTAATTTCAGGATCTGGTTCAGTTGCCTGGATGGGTTCATCCTGAGTAATTTCTTGTTCGTTTGCCGCTAATGCCCCGTTAGTTTCAGTAGGAGCCTGCCCCTGAATAACCTGGGCTAGCCGCTGCCGCAACGTCGTCTTCCGGTTAATCGAGACGTTGTCGACGCTAGCCTGAAAGGCCTGCTGATCACCTAGCATAATCAACATTTGCGAGGCCCGCGTAATTGCGGTATAAAGTAAGTTTCGCTGTAACATTCGGGAATACTGCATGACCATTGGAAGGATCACCATGGTAAACTCGGAACCCTGCGATTTATGAATCGACATGCAGTAGGCCAGCGTTAAACGATTCCAGTCATTCCGGCTATAGGTGACTTCCGTTTGTTCAAATGCAATGGTAAGCTTATCCGTTTTATCCTTGTTGCCCTTATCCTTAGCCAACTCGATTCCGACCACCTGACCAATATCCCCGTTAAACACGTTATTTTCGGGACTATTTACTAGGTGTAAAACCTTATCACCAATCCGAAAGTGTTGGTCATGGAATAAGACGTCCTTTTGGCGGGGCGAAGTTAATGGGTTCATAATCTCTTGGATAACGGCATTTAACCGGTTAATCCCAGCGGCCCCCCGATAAATCGGGGCTAAGACTTGAATCTGCTGAGCCGTAAAGCCCTTAGCCTTTGCCCGTTCAATAATTTGGCGAATAACGGGTTCGATTTGGTTTAAATTACACGAAATAAACGACCGATCCCGTTGGTTCATACTAAAATCAGCCGGTAACTGCCCCTCCTTAATTGCGTGGGCTAAGGGAATAATTGAGGAACCGTCACCCTGCCGATAAATGGTCGAGAGTTCAATGGCGGGCACCGACTTGGAGGCCAATAAATCCGAAAAGACTTGCCCTGGCCCAACGGACGGTAGTTGGTCTTTATCGCCCACCAATATCACCTGCATACCGCTTGGAATTGCCTTTAAAAGGGAGCGAAACAGAAAAACGTCCACCATCGACATTTCGTCGATGATCAACAGTCCGCCCTCTAAGTCGTTCGTTGTTGCTTCCGCTTCATTTTTTTCACGGCCCGTTAGTCCGAGTAACCGGTGGATGGTACTGGCCGGTAAGTTCGTCGTCTCGCTCATTCGTTTTGCGGCCCGACCGGTTGGGGCTGCAAGTAGCACGGGGAAGGGTTGGTCCTTATATTCGTTGACGTCTAGTGACACCCCATGTAATTTGGCAAATAAGGCGACCAGGCCCCGAATGATCGTCGTTTTTCCGGTTCCCGGCCCCCCAGTCAGCAGAAAAACCTGGGAGCTAATGGCCGCCGATAGCGCCTGCTTTTGCGAGTCATCATAGGTAATTCCCAGTTGCTTTTCAACTATCCGAATCTGTTTGTCAATCGCGTCCGGGGAGTACCGTTGTGTCTGTTCGGGGATATCCTTTAATAGGCGGTTAAGGTGTTCCGCAATGCCCCACTCGGCATCGTATAATTTCTTCAGGTAGATTCGGTCCTGATCCCCGACGACCTTCTGCTCCTTAGCCAATTCAATGAGCTGAGTGGCCACCGCATCAGGGGCGATTTGGGTTGGCCGTGCGGATTCTAACAGTCCCAGCGTTTGATTCATCAGGGGCTTCGCACTGGTATAGATATCCCCGTTGGCCATCGATAGATCCGTTAGGGTTTGCAGCAAGCCTGCGCGAATTCGTTCGGGAGCTGTATCTTGAAACCCCAGGTCCTTGGCAATTTGATCGGCCCGTTTAAAGCTAATATGGTCAATATCTTCCGCAAGCTGGTAGGGATTTTCATGAATGACGTCTAACGTCTTACCCTGATACTTATCGTAAATGGCTGCGGCCAGTTGACTCCCAAATCCGTAGCCGTTCAACCCAATAATTATCTGTTCCATCCCGTTATTTGCCTGCAGGGTTTCCACAATCATTTTTTGCGTGGGGGCCTTCAGGTTTAAGGGCGCTAACACCTGGGGGTTACTTAAAATCTCATCAATCGCATCTAGGCCTAAAAGATCAACAATTCGCTCGGCCGTTTTCTTTCCGACCCCGGGAAACTCATCCCCGGATAAATACGAAATAAGGCCAGATCTAGAGGTTGGGACCGCAGCTTGATAGTTTTGCGCCTGGAATTGAGTGCCGTACTTAGGGTGATCCACCTTTTTTCCCGTAAAGGTATACGTGACTTCCTCTTTAACGTCCGCAAAGTTCCCAGTCACTACGAGTTCGTCTTCATGCCAATCTAAGCTAGTTTCCGACACCTTAACCAGCAAAACCTTATAAAAACTGTCGGGGCTGCTGAAAAAAATGGCAGAAATTTTTCCGGTCACCGTATCTGCCGTTGGTTCTTGGTTTACTGAGTCCTCAGCAAATAAATCCATGGATTCTGCCACATTTACCCTCCTCTATTTCCGACCGTCCTTTGCCTGTAAGAACCGTTCAATCTCTGCTAATCGTTGTTGACCCGCTTCAAAATACTGGGGATCCGTTTGTTCAGCCATCTTAAAGTAGGCCTCAAAGGGTTCGCCTAACACCATCGCCGTAATTCCCCGATCAAAGTTGGCTTTGCCATTTTGTGGGTCCACGGTTAACACCCGGTCGTAAAAATCCGCTGCCTCTTGATTATGACCGAGGGCCAATAAATTATCAGCAACGAGTTGATTGGCCTCAGCGTCCTGCTGGCGGTGAGCCTGCGCCGTTAGTGCAAAAACTAGGGCTTGTTTATGGTTACCCTGTGCCATATAACTTTGGGCTAACATCATATACGCATCCGACTGTAAGTTTTGGTCTTTTATCTGCTGAAATTGGCGGATTGCTTTGTCAAATTCTTCTGCCGCGTAGTAAACGTTCCCTAAACCATAAATCAAGGCATTTTTAGCCTCTTCGTCCTGATCAAACATGCCCAGGGCCTTCATAAATAATTCTTCTGCCTGAGCGTAACTTTTAACTTGAACTAGGAGTGTCCCCAGATCGTAGTAGTGGTGCCAATTAGTTGGTTCCTGATCAATCGCTAAAACCAATTCATGAAGGGCCTGATTCATTTGGTCTTCTTGTTCGTGTGTATCACTCATTTTTTCGCCTGCCTAAATGGTGTCTGTCTTCGTTGGCTGAGCCCGTAAAAAGCCGGTCTCATTCCAAACGTTTAACGTAAATGTTTTCCCGTTATCAACGGTTTCTAAAACGGTTAAACTAGTATTACTTAGGCCGCCCCGCTTTCTTAACTCCGCCAGCGGGACGCCGAGAAGTGCGTTAATTTCTGCATTCAGGGCTGCCCCGTGACTCACAACCATCACGTTATCAGTCTCGCCGGGATTAGCCGCAATAATTTGTTGAATCCCCGGTGTCATCCGGTGAATGACGTCGGTAAAACTCTCGCCCCCAACTTCAGCGGCCTGATACTGATCGGGATGATTTCGAAATGCGTCAAAGGCCTTAGGAAACCGTCGCTCAACTTCCGCAAACGTCTTTCCTTCCATCTGGCCGAGATCAAATTCTTGCAATCGGTTCATCAGGGTCAAGGGCACCTGAGGTTGATCAATTCGTTGCTTAATTCGGCCCGCGGTAATTCGAGCCCGCTTAATTGGACTCGAATAAATATGGGCAAACGGCGTTGACTTTAAAAAGTCCCCAATTTCGTCCATTTGCTGAAAGCTTTCGGGAAGCAAGGGAGAATCTCCCCCGGACCCTTGATACCGGGACTCTAAGTTCCACTGCGTCTTACCATGACGAATAAAGTAAAGTTTCAACTTTAGCACTCCCTTAGTTTCCCAGTGACGGGTTCAAATAATCTTCATCTATTATGCCAGTTTTAGGGTTAAAATTCAAAACGGCGGTCACCTTTTTACCGGATCTCTATCTCATCGATTAACTAAGTAAGAAACCCAGTACCTTCGACTGAATGTCCGAAGGTACTGGGTTTCTTTTAACGTTGAGAATCTAGCAATCAGCCATCTAAACTAATTGCAGTTCCCGGTCTTTATTGTAAGCCGCATCAATAATGGCACTTCCTAAGCACTCTGCGCCATCGTAGAAGACAACGGCCTGACCCGGCGTAATTGCCCGAGCAGGTTCATCAAACGTCACCGTTACTTTTTGCCGGTCATCGCTCAAATGAACTGCGACTCCGACATCCTTTTGCCGGTACCGGAACTTAGCTGTCACGTGGAAGTCCTGACCCCGATCAAGATCGTTAACCCAGTGAATGTCAGAGGCATCCAAGTGGGTCGCATAGAGGTTAGGATTCTCGTATCCCCGTCCCACATAAAGGACGTTCTTCTCAAGATCCTTCCCAATGACAAACCACGGCTCATTACTTTCCTGATCGCCGCCAATACCTAAGCCTCGCCGCTGTCCAATCGTGTAGTACATCAGGCCAGCGTGCTCGCCCTTCACTTCACCATCTAGCGTCATCATCTGACCCGGTTGAGCCGGTAAGTACTGGGCTAAGAAGTCCTTGAACTGACCCTTTTCACCAATAAAACAAATTCCAACGGAGTCCTTCTTATCGGCGGTTACCAGTCCTGCATCCTGCGCCATCTGACGGACCTCAGGCTTAGTCAAATCCCCAATGGGAAACATGACCCGGTCCAATTGATCCTTGTCTAGCTGACTCAGGAAGTAAGTTTGGTCCTTGTTCTGGTCAACGGCCCGCATTAAATGCATGTGCCCCGCTTCATCACGCTGAAGTTGGGCGTAATGACCCGTAGCATAGTAGTCGGCACCTAAGTCCATCACGTAATCCATAAACGCCCGGAACTTAATTTCCTTGTTACAAATAACGTCCGGATTAGGTGTCCGATCTTTCTTGTACTCCGCTAAGAAGTACGTAAATACACGATCCCAGTACTCTTTTTCAAAGTTGACTGAGTAGTAAGGAATTCCAATTTGTGACGCAACCTTTGCGACATCTTTGTAATCCTCCGTGGCCGTACAAACCCCGTTTTCGTCGGTATCATCCCAATTTTTCATGAATACCCCAACGACATCGTACCCCTGCTGCTTCAGCCGCAAGGCGACGACAGAAGAGTCTACGCCACCACTCATTCCAACAACGACCCGAGTATTGCTGTTATCCTGCATGGTATCACCATCATTTCTGTAAGATTCTGGAGCTCCTACGATTTGAAGGTCGTACAAATCCAGTAAGGACTAGTGTACAGGTTCTTCACCAATTTTGCAACACCCCGGGTGTGTCTTCATCCTAGTTAACCTGACTCAGAATATCACGATCCAACAAATTTTGAATGATGTAATGGTATTGCTCAGCGTGCTCCTCACCCTTGTCACCGGTAAAAATGTTCACCTGATTGTTACCACTCGCCGTCGTCGTAACCATCTTAAACCCGGTCAACTCTTTATTAACCGTTACCTTTAACAAAAAGTTGCGGTTGTACGGAGAAGTCGGATCAACGGAACGTTCCAGTTGGTAATTACCGGCGTTCGTCACCGTAAACCCAGTATCCTTTAAGGCAAACGCCTTAATATTAGGACTCAGCCGATACGTATTAGGATCACCCTTCACGGTCATTTCTGACTTAAATAGCATTAGTGCACCTCATTTTTCTTGGTTAACCGCTGCGTAATTGCCGCAATCGTTTGAACTAACGTTTCAATATCCTCGCTGGTGGTATACCGGCCAAAGGAAACCCGCAAGGACTCCGCAATTCGAGGGCTCTTTTCCCCGTACATCGCCGTCAAGACATGCGAGGGTTCTAAGGATCCCGCTGTACAAGCCGACCCGCCGGAGACGGCAATTCCTGCCAGATCAAGGTTGGTCTGCATAAGGTAGGTGGAAATTCCCTTTAACCAAATGTTAAACACGTGGTTCAACCGGTTTTGACTCATGTCGCCATTAACTTCAAATTCAACCCCAGCCTGGTTTAAACCTGCAACAATCTGCTGCTTAAACCCATAGTATTTGGCTTGCCGGTTCGCCTTTTCTTCCTTCGTTAATCCTTCGGCTGCCTTCGCCATCCCAGCAATACTGGGAATATTTTCGGTCCCAGCCCGGCGCTTCGTTTCCTGGTCGCCGCCCTTCATGAAACTTGGGAAGTTAATGCCGGCTCGCCGGTAAAGAAAGCCGGTGCCCTTTGGCCCGTTAATCTTATGCGCCGAGGTAGAAAGCAGATCAATATGATCACGCTTCACATCAATGTCCTCTAACCCGTAAGCTTGAACAGCATCCGTATGAAACCAGGCCTGGTAATCCTGCAGGAGTGTCCCAATTTCGTGAATCGGATTGAGTGACCCCACCTCATTATTTCCGTACATAATTGACACTAAGATGGTATCCTCACGCAGGGCCGCCTTTAAGTCGGTTAGTGAAATATTTCCTGCCTCATCAACGGGTAAATAGGTCACGTCAAAACCCGCTTCTTCTAGCGCTGCCATCGGCTTCAAAACGGCCTCATGTTCAATCGCGGTGGTAATGATGTGTTTACCTTCGCCCCGTCTGGCCCGGGCCGTCTGCATAATGGCGGTATTGTCGCTTTCTGTTCCTCCCGAGGTAAACACAATTTCATCGACGTCCGCATTGATACTCGTTGCAATCACGTGCCGCGCATCTTCCAATACGGTATGAGCCGTCCGACCATACTGATACAGCGTGGAAGCATTGCCCCATACGTTTGCCAGCTTATCCGTCATCTCGGCCAAAACCTCGGCCGAAATCGGCGTTGTTGCCGCATTATCTAAGTAAATCTCGTTTTTCATTTTTTGTAAAACCCTCCGAAAAATCGCAGGTGTTACGAATCACTCCGCAGCAAAGAGCGCGAGCAACATTTGGGCGCTCTTCTTTCCCGCATCAATAATAAAATCATCAAAATCAACGCCTGAGTTGCCGTCGGCGTTGTCAGACATTGCCCGAACAACAACGTACGGAACCGCAAACTGGTTAGCAACTTGGCCAATCGCAGCCCCTTCCATTTCACTAGTTAGGGCATCCGGGAAGTAGTGCCGAATCCGGTCAATTTCATCCGTACTATTAATAAACTGATCACCGGAAACAATTAATCCCTTTTTCGTCGTTAATCCCGTCCCCTGGGCAGCATCAACAATCTTATTTCCCCAATCTACCGAGGCGTTAAACCGGGCTGGCTGCTGGGGAAGCTGACCGTATTCATAACCAAAGGCCCTGGCATCAGCATCATGGTAGGCGGTTTGGGTCGAAACGACAACGTCCCCGATATTCAGTTCTGGATCAATGGCTCCGGCTGAACCTGAATTAATCACGATATCGACGTTAAATTCAACAATTAATAGGGCCGTGGTCAGTCCGGCCTCAACTTTACCAATTCCGGAACGGACTAAAACCACTTCTTGGCCTGAAATTGTCCCCTGATAAAATTGAATTCCGTTAATAATCTTAATGTCTTCATGTTCTAAATTTTCCGTTAAATCTTTAATTTCCTCTTCCATGGCACAAATGACACCAAATCGCATAATAATTTCCTCGTTTCTCATCTCTTTAAGTTAAAATCACTTAGCCAACAAAAAATAAAATCAAGTAGACGATAACAATTAAGATGCAGACGCCTAAAATTGCCCAGTTTAATTTACGGGCCAGTCGTTTTGATTTTTCGTTTGAGGCTTCCAGTTGTTCGGTGGGGTCGACGTAGGTATCAGTAGTTTGATGCCGTTTCGCATAATCTTTTTCCACCCGAACCCTTTTTTTATCCCGCTCCAAGTCATCCTTTTGTAACTGTTCACGCTGACGGCGGTAATCCGCCCGCGTTAACGGTTCATCAGAATCGGATTGGGGCGTTCGTTTTTCTTCCTCGTTCAAACACTCACCCGCTTACTTTTTGGTCATTAACTGCCAGTACTGAATGGCCATAATGGTCTTCGCATCCTCAATTTGACCATTTTCAATCAGTTGAAGTGCCTCATCCAAGGTCGGCGTTAATACTTCCAGGTTTTCACCTTTGTCCCGGGGGAGTTCGGTAGTTACGGGGGTCAACTCAGTCGCAAGATACAACGTCATGTATTCGTCACTAAACCCCACCGAGCTGTAAAACCCATACAGGCGCTCTAAATGCCCTGGTTGTAACCGAACCTCTTCATTCAACTCACGAATGGCGGCATGTTCGGCGCTATCCCGATCATTTTTATCCCGGGCATCTAACTTTCCCGCTGGAATTTCCAATGTGGTTTGTCCGATCGGAGCCCGCCACTGCCGTTCCAAAATCATTCGATTATCGGTCGTTAACGCCAAAATTCCAATGGCGGGTGCGTGCCGAACAATTTCTCTTGTGGCCGTCTGCCCGTCAGGCAACTGGACCGTCTCCCGTTCGACATCCATAATGTGGCCGTGAAAAATGGGTTCTGTCTTCTCAACCTTTTCTTCAAAGTTCAAAACTAACATCCCTTTTCTACGTTAATTAATCAATCTTCCGTGGCTGCAGACGGACGCTCTGGATCTTCAACCCGGGTGACCTTTGCCGCCTGTGGCCCGTTTTCGCCCTCTGCGATCACAAACTGAACGTGATCACCGACCTCTAATGATTTAAAGCCGGTACTCAAAATGGCCGTGTAATGAACAAAAACGTCACCATCGGTTTTGGTTTTAATAAACCCAAAGCCGTTTTTAGAATTATAACTTTTAACCGTTCCTTCAATCATGATGATCCTCCGTTCTCAATAGTCAAATTATACTCGAATCCAGCATAGGAAGCAAAACGACCCCTGAACAACGTAGGCAGTGCGACCAGCTTCGATTGAAGCCGGCCGCACTGCCTACATTTTATGATCTGGAAATCCATTCCAGACCTTAGTTTATCTCACCAACTTAGTTAGCTGGTTTTTCATCGTTAAAGCCTTCGGTTGCCGTTTCCGGGAACTCAGTTTCCACAATGTGGGCACAACGTTCACAGAACTCTGGGTACGCGGGATTGGCCCCAACGTCCTTCTTAATCAACCGACACCGTTCACAGGTTTCTCCCTCTGCAGGCTTAACCACTAGGGCTAAACTATCCTCGTCAAATTGTTCAGAGTTAGCGGGCGCATCTGCAATGTCAGCCACCTGAAGGTCGGAAACCATTAAGATTTGGCGGACGTCAGCATGGAGCGAATCGAGCATCCTTTGAATTTCTGGGGTGGCGTAAACGTCTAATTCAGCGTCCGCCGACTTCCCAATTAACTTATTATTCCGAGCTTCCTCTAAGGCCTTTAAGACGTGAGTCCGGAATGCCAGGAAGTTCGTCCACTTGTCGTTAATTTCGGCAGCTCCGTCAATCGCCACTGGTTGGGGCATTTCAGCGAGTTGAACGTACTCCTCCGGTTCCTTTAAGAAGTCCCAAATTTCTTCCGCCGTATGCGGTAAAATTGGCGTCATCAGTTTCGTCAACGCCACGGTAATTTGATAAAGTACCGTTTGCATTGACCGTCTGGTATGACTGTTTTGAGCGTCAATGTACAAAACATCCTTGGCGTAGTCCAGGTAGTATGCGGACAGGTCATTAATGATAAAGTTCATTAATTCCTTGTTTACCGTCAAGAAATCATACTGATCATAGTGAGCCGTTAAACTAGCAATCAACTGGTTTAACCGTACCATCATAAATTGATCGCCGGCTTCCAGCTCGTTACTTGGCACCGTCATCGTTTCTGGTTCAAAGTCAGCGGTGTTGGCTAACAGATACCGCATCGTGTTCCGAATTTTCTTGTAAGAATCCGAAACCTTGACAAAGTTTTCGGTTGATACCCGGACATCGGCAGAGGTGTCAACGGTCGTGACCCAAAGCCGGACAATTTCGGCCCCCATTTTATCGATAATGTCGCTGGGTGCAATTGTATTGCCCAAGGACTTGCTCATCTTGTGACCGTTAGCGTCTAGCGTAAAGCCTTGCGAAATCAACTGTTTGTAAGGAGCATGGTTAGCCACAGCGACACTCGTAATTAAGCTGGAGTTAAACCAGCCGCGGTACTGATCAGATCCCTCTAAAACTAAATCAGCGGGATACGTGAGGTATGGCCGGGCTGCTAGGACTCCCTGATGTGAGGTCCCGGAATCAAACCACACGTCCATAATGTCCGTTTCCTTAGTAAACTTACCGTTTGGTGAATGTTCGCTCGTAAACCCATCCGGTAATAAGTCCTTTGCATCCCGGTCAAACCACACGTTTGACCCGTATTGTTCCACTAAGTCAGCAACGTGGTTTACCGTTTCATTCGTAATAATGGCTTCGCCGTCTTCGCCGTAGAAAATTGGCAGCGGCACACCCCAGACCCGCTGACGCGAAATTACCCAGTCACCCCGGTCCCGAATCATGTTGTAAAGCCGGCGTTTACCCCAGTCAGGGCTAAATGAAACGCCATCAATGGCATCCAAAATATTCTGACGAATCTTATCCACCGACGCAAACCACTGAGGGGTTGCCCGGTAAATAACGGGTTTCTTAGTCCGCCAGTCAAACGGATAACTGTGTTCATAAGGCATGTAATTTAACAGTAGCCCCATGGCCTTCAACTTATCCAGTGCAATCTGATTGGCGTCCTCATAAAAGACACCCTCAAAGTCAGGCCCCGCTTCAGCGGTCATAATTCCTTGATCGTTGACCGGAACCAGAATTGGTAACCCGTATTCCATCCCAACGTTGAAGTCATCTTCACCTAACCCAGGAGCCGTATGAACTAGCCCGGTTCCACCGTCAAGCGTAACGAAGTCCCCGAGCATTGTTACCAACTTGCGGTCTGGATAGAAAGGATGTTCAGCCAAAACATGCTCTAAATCGGCCCCCTTAACGGTTTTCAGGGTCTTAACGTTGTGCCAGCCAAACCGATCAGCACTCTGGGCCAATAAAGCCTCAGCAACGACATACTTCTTGTCTTCGCCCTCGGGCTGAACAACCGCATAGTCAAAGTCAGCCCCTAGCGTAATCCCTTCCGATGCTGGAATGGTCCAAGGCGTAGTCGTCCAGACCACCATGTAGGTGTTATCATCTAAAATGCCCTTCCCGTCAACGACATGCTCCGCATAAAAAGCGGATGGAGAGGTAACATCATGATAATCAACTTCAGCTTCCGCCATGGCTGATTCGGATGACCATGACCAATAAACTGGTCGCTTACCCTTATAAATCAGGCCTTCATCGTTCATTTTACCGAAAACCCGAATTTCAGCTGCTTCAAACTTAGGGTCCAGCGTTAAATAGGGATCATCCCATTCTGCTGCCACCCCTAACCGTTTAAACTCGGCCTTTTGCCGCTCAACTTGTTCTAACGCATACTGACGGCAAAGATCCCGAAATTCGGACGTCTTCATCTTTTTACGGTCGTATCCCATCTTGGTCAATTGCTGTTCGATTGGCAATCCGTGGGTATCCCATCCCGGAACGTAAGGGGCCCGAAACCCGTTCATTGATTTGTAACGAACAATGATATCCTTAGAGATTTTATTCATGGCATGGCCCATGTGAATGTCTCCATTGGCATAGGGTGGTCCATCATGAAGGACAAAGGACGGTTTGCCCTCGTTTAATTTTTGGCGTTGTTCATAAACCTTATTTTCCTGCCAAGCTTTCTGCCGGTCAACTTCCTTAACGGGTAAGTTACCACGCATCTTAAACTTAGTTTTGCCAAGGTTAAGTGTGTCTTTAACTCGCATCAAGTTTCCTCCTTAGGTTATGGGTTGGTAGTCATTGGACCAACGAGCTCAACCTAGGGTTTAGGCTCAGCTCATTGGTCCAAAAAAGACCCCGTCCGCAAGGGACGAGGTCTAATCGTGGTACCACCCAAATTCAGAATTCCTGGGAATTCTCTTAGTATGGCGTTAACGGACCACGACCGAATAAACTTACTTTCGTTCACTTTATTCATCACAAAGAGGATCTGCGACTCCGCTAGGGACCATCGACCTTTCACCGGCTGCCGACTCGCTAACGTATAACGAAGTGCTTTCTGTTCTTTGGGGTTGTTAATTGGCTTTACTTGTCGGTTGCGGCTGGTTTTGATTTAGAATTTTTCTTATCTTCGTCATCTGGGAAAATAATAACCGTCTGTCCGCTTGAAACTTTACCGTCATCGGCATCAATAATATCTGCCGATGAACCATTAACCGACTTCTCTGAGTTTACAGCGTTCGCCTCATCATTGTCAAGTTGGTCTCCGATCACCCGTTGAATTTCTTCGTAGCTGGAGGCAGAACCCTCCTTCAACAGATCATCCCAGTCCTTACTGTTAACAACATCTAATTGGCTTTCCAGCATGATTTTCAACCGTTGCCGGAACGAGCGGGTCCGCTTCTTTAAGTCGTCGGTTTCAACGGCTAATTTTTTGGCCCGGTCTGAGGCTTCCGCAATAATGTGGTTCCCCTTATCCGTTGCTTCACTAACAATATCCGAAGCCTGTTTTTGTGCTTCGCGGAGAATGATTTCGGATTCTTTTTGTGAATTAGCCTTAACTTTATCGGCCGCTTCCTGAGCAACTAAGATGGACTGATTCAAGGAATCCTTTAAGTCATTAAAGTACTTCAGCTTTTCGTTAGCTGCATCTAATTGTTGTTGAGCGTCATCCTTTTGGTTAAGCGTAATCTGATAATCCTTAATGATTTGATCTAAAAAATCATTAACCTCATCAACGTTATAACCCCGCATTTTTGTTCCAAATTCTTTATTATGAATATCTTGTGGACTCAGTACCATAATCGTTGTTCCCTCCGAAATCATTTCTTTAATATTGATAACGTAACACGCAATTTATCCTTTTTGGTTTGGCCATCAATTGAATCTAACCGAATTCGACCAAACCCGCGGACGGAAATAATATCTGCTACGGCTAGCTCATAGTCGGGTTTATCAATTTCACCCCAGTTAACCCTAATACGTCCAGCCTCGATTAGCTCCTTAGACCGGTGTCGGGACAGATGGAATCCGGAACCGACGATTGTATCTAACCGGAGCGACGTTAAAAACACCGACTCGGGTTCCCATTCGTTAATGGGCGTTACCACTTGATCGAGTCCCACAGGTTCTAACCGAACCTTAACTTTACCAACGTGAGTAATTTGTGACTCAAAGTAGTCAGCCATACCCGCTTCCGTGATAATCTGCCACGTTTCACCATCCGTTAAAATATCACCTAGAACGTTCCGATCGGTTCCCCCCTCACCTAGGAGGGTTCCCAGAATGGTGCTATGGTGAAGTTCAGCAAACTTAACGGGGTAGTTCACGTTGAGTGCCGCTAGGTTGAAATCTCCCAGGACTGGTTCATAATAATTAGGGTACACTAGGGCCCGTTGCATTTCAGCATTGAAATGACCCCCATTAAATTGAACGTGGACGTCATCATTCCGGTTAATTAAGGTTTTAGCAATATAAACCTGCCGTGGATTTAAAAAATGAGTCAGGACTGGCCGATACTGATCCTCGGCCTCACGAATCCATTCGTCTACGACATCGATAAAATTGGCCTCATCCGACCGAAAATGTTGTCTAACATTATCATTCAATGGTGTCACCCCCTCTTCTTACTGAACTAATTGGAGAAAAATCGTCTGTAAGTAAGTGAGCCCATATTGCACAATGGTTAACACGATGATGGCAACGATGGGACCAAAGCCGAGCACGCCGACGTGAATAAATTCAAAATAATTTAGAAACGGCTGAACAATTTGAACCAGCAGCTGGCCAAACCGAGATTGATATGCCCCGGGGAACCAACTTAGCAAAGCGTAAATGACGATTGCCCAGATATAGACATTGACCAACCAAATTAAGATTTGAAAAAAGTAATAGATCCCAATTCCCACGGTGTCACTTCCTCGTCTAAAGTTTAAATTGTGTCTTAACGTCGGAACCTAACTCACCACTAACCTGAAAGTTGTGCGGTGTGCATAAAAACATTTCGTTTCCAATTCGCTGAATATCGCCATCGATAGCAAAAATGGTCCCGGTTAAAAAATCGACAATGCGTTTAGACTGTGCTTCATCTACGCGAGAAAAATTAATAATTACCGCTTCATTCTTCATTAACTGGGTCGCGATTGATTTAACGTCCGAGTAAATTCGGGGTTCAAATAGTGAAATATGGCTAGCAGATGCTTTAGGCCCATTAATGGAGACCACTTTATCACTGCGCCCAGTTACGGGTGCCGCTTGAGTTGTCTGCCGTTCAACATTATCCCCAACCGGAGCTTCAGACCCCATATCATCCGTCATTCCGAAGAACTTACTGAAACTAAACTTTTCTGCCATCACATTTTCGCTTCCTTCTTTATTAACTCTTATCCAAGTTAATTCTACAATAGTTCAGCAAAATTAGTCGTCATTACGCTTGTTACGCCGGCGTCGTTTAAAGAAAGCAGGTGTATCCATGCCCGAATTATCATCCTTAGATGAGTCAGACTCATCCGGATTAAACACGTTAAAGTCTGGCTTTTGAACACCAGCAAATTCATCGTTGTTAGGAGTGGACTCTACGTTGGGCCGGTTATTTGGTTCGCGTCGGATGTCCCAGTCGTTGAACGGGTCTTGATTAGTCGAACCGGTTGACGCAGTCTGTTGTTCAGACATGCTACTAGTCCGGTGGGACTGACGGTTTTGGTGCTGAGCCATTTCTTCACGTTTCTTATCGATCCCAGTGGCAATAACTGTTACCCGCACTTCGTCACCTAAGCCCTCGTCAATTGAGGTACCAAAGATAATGTTCACATCGGACGTCGCCGCCTGCGACACAATCTCTGAAGCAGCCTGGGCTTCGAACAGAGATAAATCAGGGCCACCCGTAATGTTTAGGAGGACCTGTTCGGCACCGTCGATGGAGACTTCAAGCAATGGTGATGAAATGGCCTTCTTAGTGGCATCTTCCGTCCGGTTTTCGCCACTGGCACTGCCAATTCCCATGAGGGCTGAGCCTTGATCCTTCATCACAGTCTTAACATCGGCAAAATCCAAGTTAACGTAACCTGGGCTAGTAATTAAATCGGAAATTCCTTGGACCCCTTGACGAAGAACGTTATCAGCTTCTTGGAAGGCCTCCATCATCGGTGTCTTCTTATCAACAATTTCCAATAGTCGGTTATTAGCAATGACAATTAACGTATCAACGTTTTCTTTCATTTTCGCCGTGCCTTCTGCGGCATACCGACCCCGCTTAGGACCTTCAAAACTAAACGGACGGGTAATGACACCAACGGTTAAGGCGCCGCTTTCCTTAGCAATTTTAGCGACAATTGGGGCAGCCCCATTTCCAGTTCCGCCCCCCATACCAGCCGTAACGAAAACCATATCGGCACCGTCTAAGGCCTCTTGAAGGGCTTCTTCACTTTCTTCCGCCGCTTTTTCGCCAACTTCTGGGTTTGATCCGGCCCCTAATCCGCGTGTCAGCTTCGGGCCTAACTGAATTTTAGTTTCTGCCTTTGATGCCTGAAGTGCTTGAACATCGGTGTTTGCCACGATAAATTCAACGCCCTTAACGTCTTCAGCAATCATTCGATTGACAGCGTTGCTTCCGCCGCCACCGACACCAATTACCTTAATTGTTGCCCCGTGATTTTGGGCCGAGTCTAGTGAGTATTCCATTATCTATTATCCCTCCGTATTGTCACTAATCGAAGAAGTCACTGAAGAACTTCCGAATCCCATCAGTACGATTCTTTTTATTTCGTGGTTGTTTTTGTGGTCGTTGCCGAGTTGATCGTTCCGTTACCTGTTGTTGACTAGCTTCTTCAACTTGATGAGCTTGGGCAACCCGTTGCTCATCAAGCGTATCCACAAGATCTGTCTGCCCGGTTAACGCGGATTTTACGATCAGATCAATTTCATTTAAGCTGCTAAAGTAGCTAACCAGTGAAAGTGGAAGTGTAAACGACGGATGACGCAACCCCATTTGATCGGGAATAAATTCCCGGACGGTTACGCCAAACCGGTCAGATACTAAATCAATCATTCCCGGTAAAGCGGCGACTCCTCCGGTGATGACTACCCCTCCAGGTAAGTCAAGCGCACCGATTTTATCGAGCCGTTCACCGATTTGACCAAGAATTTGATCCAGTCGGGCCTCAATAATTTCAGCTAAGTACCGTTCTGAAATCACCATGGGTTGACTTTGACCCACGACATCTACCGGAAATTCCTCATCATCAGAGGCTTCCTCAGCAAAGGCGTAGCCATAATCCCGCTTTAACTTCTCTGCGCTATCTAGTGACGTATTCAGGACGACCGAAATATCCTTAGTGATAAATTGGCCGCCCTCTTGATCAACGTCCGCGTACTTGAGCTGGTGATCATGAATGACAGAGGCGCCGGTTTGTCCTCCACCAAAATCGAGAACAACGGTCCCAAAATCCTGCTCACCATCGTTTAAGACGGTGTGTCCCTCGGCAAGCGAGTTAATTACCGTTCCACGAATATGTAACCCGGCCTGTTCGACTGCCTTTTTAGTATTATGCATAATTGTTTTAGGCCCGGTGAATAAAGTTCCGGTCATTTCTAACCGGACCCCTACCATTCCCCGGGGATCTTTGATTCCATCAAATCCATCTACCGTAAACTGTTGCGGAATGATATCCAGCACTTGCCGTTCGGGCGGTAAATTCTGGGTGAGGGCTGAGAGGGCAACATCACGGACGTCACTACTTGTAATTTCACGGGATGAGTCGGCCAAGACCATCATGCCACTACAGGATTCGATTTTTAATAAGTTGGCTGGTAAGCCGACGATAACATCATGAATTTGAATGCTTGCTTTTTCTTCAGCCTGTTTGACAGCACTGCGAATTGCGTTAGCAGCCTTATCGATATCGACAATGACTCCCCGACTAATTCCGTCGGAGCGTTCATTTCCCACGCCAATAACATTCACTTGTCCCTTAACACTTTCAGCAACAATGACTTTTATTGAGGTAGTCCCTATATCTAGGCCAACGTACATACCTGAATTATCCATTTAATGAAGGAACCTCCTAATTGATTTCCACATCAATAACAATAACGATTTCTTTTTCCTTAATAATTTTAAGTTTACCACACATAAACCCCGTTGATAAAGCCATTTTAAAGGGTTTCATGAATTGTAATGACTCTTTAATTATTTAAAGGGGTAGGAATAAGCACCCACTTCTAAGTTTACAACCCCGTTTGCCTTCATTTTATTAGCAATACTAGGGTAATAAGCCATTTTCTTAGCAAAGGTGGGGATCGTCGCATAGACCTCATTTCCATCGTTCATAAAGACATGAACCCTAGTTTTATCAGTCTGAGTTGGGTCGAAACGAATATCTGAGATGCTGCTTTTAACGTCCGACGGCAGCTGAGCGTATTGCTTAATCATTGACCGCAACGTTTTCGTTGATTTAAAACCGTTATAGACGGGCGCCCCTGCTTGGGGCTGATTAATCCGCTTAGTAGAAATCGTCCCATCCTCCAGAACCTCAACGTAATGGTTTCCCACTTCTGCATATCCGGCGGTGGCGTATTCTTTCAGCTTAATTTCGACCTGATTAAAATGAACGACCCGAACCGTTAACCGTTCAATCCGCGGGGTTCGTTTTTCCGCACGATCAGCAATTGCGGCCGTGCTTCCCTGGACTGTATAAATGGAAGCTCCCCGCTTAATTCCCGTATAGTGAATCACCTGATTCTTACTGAGGACCTGATTACCCATTACTGAGATTTTTTCAACGTGGCTTAACGGCAGCAAAAAATAGACCATCACTAGAATTACCAGGATAAAACTGGTAAGAAGTATGGTCATTTTTTGGACCAATTTTCGGTTTCGCTGGTGTTTAAACTTGGGCAGCTTATCCCCAATTCGTTTCTTCTGCCGTCCGGCTGCGGATTGTTTCTGGTTAGCGGCGGATTCTTTTTGGTAGGCCTCCCACGGGGTAAGAACCTGCTGGTGAGCCCGTTCATTTTTTCTATTTAAGTGGAAGTTCATTCCGCCGCCTCCTTTCAATTAACGTTGGCGCAGCTGTTCCAAAACATCCAGCACCTGGTCAGCAGCATCTGGGGTCCCAAGGTCTTTCGATGCCTGAGCCATCTTAGCCTGTTCAGCAGGATTATTCATAATTTCGTCCGCATTTCTTAACAGCGATTCAGAATCTAGTTCCGTTTCGGTTAGTAACTTAGCGGCGCCGGCGTTAACTAAACTCATGGCATTCTTAGTCTGGTGATCCGCCGTAACGTACGGGCTTGGAATCAAAATTGATGGAATCCCAATTGCCGTAATTTCAGCAATGCTAGTGGCCCCCGCCCGACCAACGATTGCACTGACCCGGGGCAAAACTTCCGGCATGTTCGGAATATAATCTTTAATGACAATATTATCAGCGATGGTGACGTTGTCTAAGTGACTCATAACGTCCTCGTAACGCTTTTGACCCGTCACAAAAACCACCTGATAATCCCGCTTGCCAAATTCTGGGATGGCCCCCACCGTTGCGGAGTTAATCTTCAGGGCTCCCTGAGAGCCGCCAAAAATTAAAAGCGTTGGGACATCGTCCTTCAACCCGTATTCTGACCACTTAAACGTGGAGATAACGTTAGCGGCTTCCTGAGCCCGAGGATTTCCCGTCTTGACTAACTTATCCTTCGGGAATTGTTGAGCTGCATTGTCAAAAACGTAGGCCACTTTGTCAACGTAACGGCTAAGGAACTTATTGGTCATTCCGACAACCGAATTTTGTTCGTGGATTAAAGTCGGAACGTTCATGCGACTGGCGGCATACACGACTGCCCCAGAAACATAGCCTCCGGTGCCGACCACTACGTCAGGCTTAAACTGTTTAATCAGTTTTCGGGCTTCCCGAACACTCTTTAAGAATAAATAAACCGTTTTAAAGTTTTCGAGTGAGAGTGACCGTTTAAACCCTTGAATTTCAAGGGCCCGAAAGTCAATCCCCTTTTCGGGAACGATTTTACTCTCTAGTCCCCGGGTTGATCCGACGTATAGTACTTCGGCCTGTGGGTCACGCTTCTTTAGGGCGGTAATTAAGGCTAAGGCGGGATAAATATGCCCGCCGGTGCCCCCGCCTGAAATCATTAGTCGCATTAATCTTCCTCCTCTTTACCCGTTAGTTTTTCCACCGCCTGAATATAGCGATCGCCCCGAACTTCAAAACTCGGGTACTGATCCCAACTGGCGTTAGCGGGTGATAATAAAATAACGTCGCCAGGTTCACTCAATTCGTAAGCAATTGGTACCGCACTCTCGGCATTTTCAGTCCGTTTAATGACGGGAACGCCGGCAGCCTTAGCGGCATCAGCCAATAGATCGGCAGTTTCCCCAAAGAGAACCACCGCTTTAACATTTTGTTGGAGGTACGGAACCAGTTTTTCAAAGGTATAACCCCGGTCGAGTCCGCCAGCAAGTAAAATGACTGGCTGTTTGAACCCTTGGAGGGCCATTTCCGTGGCTTCCATGTCCGTTGCTTTGGAATCATTGTAGAACAACCGTCCCTCAGATTCTAAGACAAATTGGGTCCGGTGCCGAACCCCGCCGAACGTGGTTAAGACGTGCGTAATCGCTTCATTACTTCGGCCCTCAATTTTAGCAACGGCAATCGCGGCCAGGGCATTTTCAATATTTCCCGTCCCAGGTACTTTAACATCAGCAGCATCCATGATGTAGTCGCCCCGATAATAAAGTCGTCCGTCCAGTTCATACGCACCCTCCTGGGTCGTATTAAGCCGGGAAAACGGGACGACTTGGGCCCGACTTTGCCGACTTAGTTTTTGCCATTCTGGATTATCAAAATTAACCACAAAATAGTCATCGGGCGTTTGATTTTCCGTAATCCGCATCTTTGCGGCGACATAATTTTCCCGGGTTTTATGGTAATCGAGGTGGTTCGAAAAAATATTAGTTAATACTGCGATATGCGGGTGAAAGGTTGTGATGCCACAGAGCATAAAGCTGGAAACCTCAAGGACTAGCGTGTCCTCTGGCGTGGTTTTCTGTGCGGTGTCACTGGCCGGGACCCCTATGTTGCCCGCATAGTAGGCCTTCCCTGCTGGTCGGTCCTGGTTCAAAATCTTAGTGATCATCGTGGTCGTGGTTGTTTTACCGTTACTGCCCGTGACCGCAATGAGTTCGGCGTCGTTAACCTCACTTGCGAGTTCAACTTCAGTCACAATTGGAATTTGGCGTTTGATTGCCTCAGCAATAATCGGAACGTCGTAGGCAATTCCCGGGTTCTTAACAATGAGGTCAAACCCACGGTCTAAGAGGATGGGATCCTGGTTGCCCGAAATAATCGTTATCCCGCTTGCTCCAAGAGCCTTTGCGGTTTGATCCTGGCTCAGATCCTGACTATCATTCACCGTTACGTTAGCTCCTAACTGCTTGAGCAGTTTAGCAGCCGTTGCCCCGCTCATGCCAAGGCCTATGACTAAGACCCTTTTATCCCGGTACGTTTCTACATTCTTCATGACTTAGATCGCTCCCATTTGATCTGACATTAATTTTTAACGTTTAGTTCTACTTTAACATGGCCCACAATCCAGTGATAGCTGTAAACAGACCAACACCCCAGAATGTATAGTCAATCCGCCATTCACTCCAGCCCTTCATTTCGAAGTGGTGGTGAATTGGGCTCATTAAGAATAACCGTTTCCCGGTTAATTTAAATGAAGCCACCTGCAAGATCACACTGGCGGTCTCAATAACAAACACAATCCCAATCCATAGCAGTGAAAGCTCGTGGTGAAGCAGAATTGAAACGGCTGCTAAGGCTCCCCCTAGCGCCAGTGAACCCATATCACCCATAAAAATCTTGGCCGGCTTATGGTTATAGGGGAAGAAACCGATCATTCCCCCCACTACGGCAGCACAGAAAATCATGACGTCGTACTGATGCTGAGCGTAGGCTAAAATGGCGTATGCTCCAAAAGCAATGATAGTTAACCCTGTGACTAATCCGTCCAACCCATCCGTAAGATTGACCGCATTAGAAAAGCCGACCAACCAAAAAATGATAAATAGGGCGTACCATACGCCTAGGTGCCAGTCACCAACGCCAGGAATCCGAAGTGCAGACGGCATCCCCTCGTGAACGTATACGAAGTAGAATAAAACGGCGCCGATGACTTGAGCCGTTGCCTTTTGCCAGGGTTTTAGCCCTTCGTTTTGGCGGTGAAAGAGCTTGATGCTGTCATCCCACATCCCCACAATACCGTAAAGGACTAGGATAAATAATAGGATCAAAAGTGACGGTGTCTCTAAACCAACTAACGGCGGATACCATAAACAGGCAATTACATCGGCCGCGATAAACATCAGGCCACCCATAGTTGGTGTTCCGCTCTTTTTTTCATGCCAAGACGGCCCCTCTTCTCGAATCATCTGGCCTTCGTGATGCGAACGGAAGTAGCGAATTAAAAACGGCATTCCTATGGCCGTCACTAACAATGAACTAAGAAGCGGTGCAATCCAATCTAACATTCTAAAATCATTCCTTACCCATTTATTCTACTTTAATGTTACTACTAATGTCTCATTTTTGGTGAGCGATTGCCCCGCAGAAAGACTTTGTTTCTGAACGAAGCCGTCCCCACTGACCTTAACCTTCAAACCAACCATATCCGCAAGATTTAAGACATCGCCCTTTGACCAGCCCTTAATATTAGGCATGGTCACCTGGCCCGATGTTTGCAATAAAATCCGCTGGTTTTTATACAGGGAAGTTCCCGTTGCGGGGTGCTGACTCGTTATTACCTTACCCGATCCCAACGTTGTCACCTTCACGTTTAATTTCTTTAATTTGTCTTCCGCTTTGGCACTTGATAGGCCGGTCACATTTGGCATCTTCACCGTGGCCACTTGGTCAGCCGTCGCCGTTGAGGCTGCATCTTCTGATAGGGCCCGTTCCATTACCGGTTTCATAATTGAAGAAGTTAACTTGGTGGCCGATTTATCGCCTAACGTTGGTTGTTTCATTGTAATGTACATAATGTACTTGGGGTGATCCGCCGGAACCATTGCAGCAACGGAGTAAAGATAGCTATTATCCCCCGTTAGATACCCGGAGGCCCCATTACTAACCTGGGCCGTCCCAGTTTTAGCTGCAACCTTATAGCCGGACATTTTAAAGTCGCTTCCAATTCCATAACTCTTGTAAACGACGTCTTCCATATGTTTTCTAACTTCCTTAGCCGTCTTAGCCGAGACGGGATGCCCAACAACCTGTTTCCCGTACTGCTTAACCGTTTTGCCGTCGGAATTAGTCACCTTGCTAACTAAGTAGGGCTTTAACATGGTCCCGTTATTTCCGATGGCGGACAACGCCTGCATCATCTGCATGGCTGAGACCTGAATCCCCTGGCCAAACGCCGTATCCGCCTGTTCAATTGGGCGTTTAAAGACAATACTTCCCGCCGTTTCGTTCGGCAGCCCAATGTTCGTGCTCTTAAGGAACTTAAACCGGTCAATGTATTCCTTCCACTTCTTGGCCCCCATCTGCTGTTCAAGGTGAGCCATAGCGACGTTACTGGAAAGCGCAAACCCTTTATTGTAACTAATGGTTCCCCACCCGTTCGTATTCCAATCGGGAACCGTTTGATTACCAATTTTGTATTTTCCGGATTGGTAGGTCGCGTTTCCGTTATAGTTGCCACTATCAATTGACGACGCCATAGTGAAAATTTTCATCGTTGATCCGGGCTCGTAGGCATCCTCGACAAGGGTATCCCGCCAAATTGAATTTAAACCGTCCTTCGTTTGGGCATCAAACGTTGGCCGCTGGCTAGCCGCTAAAATTGCACCCGTCTGTGCGTTCATTAGCACCGCATTCATTGACTTAGGGTGAACCTGTTTGTACACGGACGACATTTCTGATTCAAGCAACGTCTGAAGCCGTGTGTCTAACGTTGTGTAGACATTATCGCCGTCCTTAGCCGGCTTATAGTCCTGCTTCGTATTGGCCAGTTGATAACCGTATGAATCCTGACTGACCTTTTTCTTACCGTTTTTTCCGGTTAGTTCAGAATTAAAGGCCTTTTCAATTCCCATCGTTCCAACTAACTTGGTCCCCTCACGCGTATTCGTGGCGTCCGCCTGCCCAATGATGTGGGAGGCAAACACTCCGTTAGGATAGAGACGGGCTTCCTGCTGAACAAAGTCTAATCCGGTAAGATGATACGATTCGATCTTATTTTTAGTGGTTAACGAGATGTTTTGCCCGGCCGCCCCAAACTCAACCTGAAAGGGTTTCCCCTTAGGCGAGAGATATTGACGGGCCTTTTTTTCTGACATGGGTAAGTACTTGGCCAAAACTTTGGCGGCCTTCGCCTTATCAGTGACGTACAACTTTTTGCCATTGGTCGACTTTTGGCTTGTATCTAACACTGCGTAAAGGGAATATACACTCGTATCTTCAGCGATCGCCTGTCCGTTATCGTCGTAGATGGTCCCCCGTTTAGCCTTCAGGGTGGTGTTATCCGTATAAAGCTTCTGCGCAGAGGCCGATAAGTTAACGTTTTGAACCTTTTTTCCTATTGAAATATACGAAAAGCGACAAATGATTATGGCAAATACCCCGATAAAAAGGAAGAACAACATTTGACCGAAGTACTTTCGGTTCTTACGGGATTGCTGATTAATCATCAGTCGCTTATTTGGGTCTTTCATTTATTAACATTCCTTATTTTTTCGTTTGATAATGACAGGCCCTCTTGTTTAGCAACGGTATCTAGCCGGCTCTTGCTTTGTAATTCACTGATTTGCTGGCGAGCATTGCTGTTTTTACCCTGAAGCGTTGTCACCTCTTGTGCCATTCCTTGCAGGTTGCGTTGTGCACCTGACATGGCAATTTTAGCGGAAACAATGCTAATCATCAAGACCGTCAAAACTAAACCGCAGACGACCATTAAACATTTTTCAAACTTAGAAACTGGCAGTTTCTCTGGCTTTGTAAGGGATTGGTTTTTATGTAGAGGAGCAACCACGGACCGACTTTTGGGTTCGGGTTGAAAGTCAGGAATCTGCTGTGCAAGGTTATTTTGCGCCATTTGTTATCATCATCCTATTCAACATTTTAAATTTTAATGAAGCTACTTAATTTTTTCAATAATCCGTAACTTTGCGCTATGTGCCCGGTGATTGACCGATAACTCATCTTCAGATGGCGAGATGGGTTTTTTAGTGACTAACTGGTAGTCAGGTTCTAACCCGTCCGGAATGACTGGCAGGTTAGGCGGTAAATCCGGGAGACTTGTTTTTTCTTTAAACATTGTTTTTACCAATCGATCTTCTAACGACTGGAAGGTTATGACGCTCACCCGGCCCCCGGTGTTAATCAGGTTAAGGGATTGTTCTAATGAGCTCTCCAAGGCCCCGGCCTCGTCGTTTACCGCAATCCGAATGGCTTGAAAGACCTTCTTAGCAGGGTGGCCGCCATGCCGTCTCGCCGCCGCAGGGATGGCATCCTTAATCACCTCAACCAATTGACCAGTCGTATCAATTGGGGCCGTAGCACGGCGCTTTTCAATCAGCCGTGCAATTGGTTTAGAAAATTTTTCTTCCCCGTACCGATAAAAAATTCGAATTAAATCGGAATACGACCATTCATTGACAATGATCCAAGCCGTTAATTCCTGACTTTGATCCATTCGCATATCAAGCGGGGCATCGTGCTGATAGCTAAACCCCCGGTCCGCATTATCAAACTGTGGTGATGAGACCCCTAAGTCATATAAAATCCCATCAACTGAGGAAATTCCGAGGTCAGCTAGCCGATCGGTGATGTTTCGGAAGTTGCTCTTGATAAAGGTAACCTGACCGGCTCCAACGTACGATTTCAAATGCTCCTGATTATAGTCAATCGCCGTTTGGTCTTGATCAAAGGAGTACAGGTGCCCGGAACCGAGCTGCTTTAAAATTTCTTCACTGTGCCCTCCGCCACCTAAAGTACAATCAACGTAGAGGCCATCGGGTTTAATGTTCAAACCGGCAACTGCTTCATGCAGTAAAACCGTGGTGTGGTTAAATTCGACCATTGCAGCTCCTTTCCGTTGACATGTTATAGATCCAAGAGGTTTTCGGCAATTTCATCAAAGTTTTCCTCAGCATCGTTTGAGAATGAGTCCCAACGATCCTCGCTCCAGATTTCAAACCGGTCAGCTACCCCAACGATGACGCAACCCTTTTGAATTGCGGCATGATCAATTAGGGGTTCAGGAAGGTTAATCCGTCCCTGCTTATCCACTTGACATTCCGTTGCTGCCGAATAAAAAAACCGTACAAATGCCCGGGCATCCTTTTTGTTGAGCGGCAATTGATTTAGCTTATCCTCTAAATCATGCCAAGCACTCATTGGGTACCCGAATAAACACCCATCCATTCCACGGGTCACGACAAACTCGCTGCCTAATTGCTCGCGAAACTTAGCGGGGATGATCAGACGCCCCTTGCTATCGATCGAATGTTTAAATTCGCCCATAAACACTGGGTATCCGCCCCCTCACTGGCATTTCATAGTATAAGCTTACCACACCCTCCCACTTTCTACCACATCGTTTCCGAATTTTTATTTATTTTAATAAACAAGCTAGAAAAGCCCTTCGAACGTGTGTTCGAAGGGCTTTTCTAGCTTGTTTGAATCTGTATAATAATTTATTTTCACGGTTAATAAATGCATGATAATGGATTAATTCCCGTTATCTATACATAATGACCAGACTTACCCACATTGCCCATAGGTAAAGGTCTGAAATCCGCCAGAATGACTTTAAAAAGGCGCCCATCAGGATTTCTCCCTTGCGAAACCCAGCGTAAAGCGTTAGAAATACCCCGATCAGCATCCAAATAATAACCAGGATGGGGAAAAGTGGGGGAAACTTTGCCTCCACCCAAATTACTAGGCTGCCAAGCAATAGAAACGGGGGGAGTAAATCTAGGGGGTATAATCCAGCCGGCCAGCTTATTCGATCCGACCGTTTGATCCCCCACCCCACAATAAAAATCAAAATAAAACTGATTGCCTGAATGGTTGGTGTCCACCATGCCATAATTGTCATTCCTCCTCGATCACATTAAAGAATTAGAACCGCCATTTCTACCCCAACCTCAAGATTTCATTTATCCGTCCGTTGCAATTATCGGAAACACACGTTACACTAATTGAGACTCTTAATGAAAAGTGGTGTCTCAAACTTGGCAAAGAAAAAGAAGTCGACCTTCCAACGGATCGTCAACGTGTTTGTATGGTTAATGATCCTTGCGACCCTTGGATCCCTCATTTTCACCGCTCTTTCAGCGTTAGGCTTATTGGGAGCCTAAATATCACAACTTAAGTTATTGATGTCCGGCTCTGCGCTAATTTTAGGCAGGGCCTTTTTAGTCCTCTTCGGTCGGCTTCGCTTTATAGACTTGCCGGGGTTTACTACCCTCTTGTGGTCCAATGTACCCTCGCTGCTCTAAGTCATCGATAATTCGGGCGGCCCGGTTGTAACCAATTCTAAACCGCCGCTGGAGTAGCGACGTACTTGCTTTTTGTTGATCAATCACGAAGTCTAACGCTTCATCAAACAAGTCATCCTGGTCTTCTGAGGATTCCTCGGCTGAAATATCCTCGTCGGTCACAATCATATCTTCATCATAATGCACAGTTTCCTCGCTCTTAATGAAATCAACGATGCTTGTCACATCCTGATCGGATATAAAGGCGCCCTGAACCCGAACTGGTGAGTTTTGATCAATTGGCAAGTAGAGCATATCACCACGCCCTAATAATTTTTCGGCCCCGTTAGAGTCTAAAATCGTCCGCGAATCGATCCCACTGGAAACCGCAAAGGCAATCCGGGATGGAACGTTGGCCTTAATCAAACCAGTAATCACATCAACTGACGGCCGTTGAGTGGCCAAGATCATATGAATCCCAGCCGCCCGGCCCATTTGCGCCAATCGAATGATGGCATCTTCAACTTCACTAGAAACGGTCATCATTAAATCGGCTAATTCATCAACAACCACAACGATATAGGGCAAAGTCGGCCGCGCTAAATTATCCTTCGCGTTTTCCTGCTTAACGTAGTCGTTATACCCAGAAATTTTTCGTTGACCGCATTGGGCGAACAATTCATACCGGTGTTCCATTTCCGCAACAACTTTATGTAGCGCTTTGGCCGCCTTTTTAGGTTCCGAAACAACCGGCGTAAGAAGGTGCGGCACCCCATTATAAATTGATAATTCAACTTTTTTGGGGTCAATCAGCATCAGTTTAACTTCATTTGGTTTCGCCTGCATTAAAATACTGCTAATGATACCGTTGATGGCGACTGACTTCCCACTCCCGGTCGACCCTGCGATCAATAAGTGGGGCATCTTGGTTAAGTCCATCATAATCACCTGGCCGGAGACATCCCGACCTAATGGCACGTCTAACAATTGGCCCGGATGTTTGGGCGCAGACTCGAAGACATCCCGGAATGAAACGGTTGCCACTTCCCGGTTAGGAACTTCAATTCCAATTAACGACTTCCCTGGAATTGGGGCCTCGATCCGAATATCCTTAGCAGCTAAGGCCAGCGCTAGGTCATCAGCTAAATTCACAATTTTAGAAACTTTAACCCCAACGGCCGGGTGCAGTTCGTATTCCGTCACCGATGGCCCTAAGCTGACGTTTTTAATCTCTGCATCCACCCCAAAGCTTGCTAGGGTATCCCGTAATACCTGGGTGTTATTCTTAATCGCATTAAATTCTTCAGTTTGATCTTCCTTAGGAATGGCCGTTAGCAAACTGGTGGTAGGCAACTGGTAATTTGGATCATCATCATTCCCTACCCCAGATAGGATGGGTTCCTCTACCACCGGAGCTTCACTTGCGGCTGAGGTTTGGGAAGCCACCGTAATGTGGTAATCTTCCGCTTCGCTTTTAGGCTGGTGACTGTCACGTTCCCGAACTGGGGTTGGCAGCTCCTTTTCTGTTGGTGTCACCAGGGTCTGCTTACTGGCCGGTTTTTGAGTCGCTTTTTCCGGTTGTGCGACGGGCTGCTTTTCTGCTAACTGGGCCCGTTTGTCCCGCTGCTTGGCTACCGCCGTTTGAACTCCAGTAACCGTACCGCTAACTAACCGGCCGACCAATTTGGTTAGGTTTTGCACCCCCGCTTTAGCTTGACTGGCTAACGTTTCGAGCGGTAAATTCATAAAAATCGCTACCCCTAATAGGATGAGCAAGGCGGCTACCACCAGCGATCCGGCAATTGCGACGAGAAAACTGGTAACGGTCAACAATCCCGCCCCAATCATACCGCCGCCAACGTTCAGGCCTTGGGCCCCGCTGATTAAATTGTTTGCCAGGCGGTTCCAGGTTACGGTCCAGAAGTGGGCGTGCTGATTACCGGATAAAAACAATGTTGCTTCTAACCAAAGTAGCCATCCGACGTAAGCAATGGCGCCCCCTATAATAAAGCGGCGTTTAATAACCGGAATGGTCCCAGTGAAGGCTAAGGCCACTCCCATGGCTCCCACAATCACTAACAGGACTTGATAGGTTTCTCCGACCAGAATTCGCCCTAAATTTGCGACTAACATTCCTAAAAAGCCTAAGTTTAAAATTCCTAAAACGGCAAGTGCTCCGATCACGGCGCCAATAACGTTGATCGTATACGGGAATGGTTGCGATCTGGCTTTGCGTTTTGCCGCTGACCGCCGGCGCTTAGTTGTTGTTTTTCGTGCAGCTGGTTTTCGTTTTGTGGCCAATACCACCGCTCCCTTCCTAATATCCTGCCATTATTTAAGCTTATCCATCGGGTACTTATGGGTCCGAGCTAAATTAGGAAACCCTTGCTGCCTTAACACCTCATAGATCACGATGGCACAACTATTGGAAAGGTTCAGGGCCCGAATATGATCGTCATCTTGAGGAATACGAATGGCCTGTTCACTATGTTGGCGCTCAAAACCTTCGGGAAGGCCTGTGGTCTCCTTTCCAAATAAGAAGTAGCTGTCTGCCCCGGCTTCCGTATAGTTAACGTCGGTATAATCTTGCATGGCAAACTTTGAAACTAAGTACAACCGGGTCATATCAGGAACCGTTTTTAAAAATGCTGGTAAAGTCTCATGAACGTGCACTTCTACCTTGTCCCAGTAATCTAAGCCCGCCCGTTTAAGGTGTTTATCGTCAATTGAAAAGCCCAGCGGCTCAATTAAATCGAGTACCGTATCCGTTCCAGCACAGGTCCGGGCAATGTTTCCTGTGTTAGCAGGCATTAAGGGTTCAAATAATACAATATGATTTTTCATTCTAATCCTCTTTTTCTCTTCCAGTTAAAACGCATGTTCGTTCTTATTAACCCATTATAGCGGGTCAAACGCCCCTTTGACAAGGACGGTCAAAGATTAGTAAAAGGGCTCAACCAGCCATCTTGCCTGATTGAGCCACAACTTTAAGCATTTGGACGGGCCACCAAAACCGTTACATCCACCGTAATTTGAGATAGTCCCCGACTTTTGGCACCCGTAGGATCCGCATTGGTTCCCCAATGCAGCGGCGTCATCGTTAACAGGTCATCAAACCACCCGGGTTGAAGTGGAAAGGTATACGCAACCTGACGCACATCAGCATCCGGATAGTGCGATAAAAACAGGTCAAGCACCCGCTGATTACTGTAATCGTGGTGCGGGTCGTCCGATCCAAACAGTAACCGTCGCAGTTCACCCAGATAATTAGCGTTCGGAATAACCTTAATTAGGGTCCCTGACTGGGTAAGAACCCGTTCAAATTCCTGGTAGGCCGACGGAGAAAAAAGGTCCGTTACAACGTCAAATTGACCGGTCGCAAACGGTTCGTTAGCTAGATCAGCCACACAGAAAAATAACCGTTCCTGGTAATCACTCGCCAGTGCAATACCCGGTTTTGAGATATCAAACCCAATGGCCGAACTCAGTTGGGGTGATAAATTCACGAGCTTCGCGAGTGGGGTCCCTTCGCCGCATCCGACGTCGAGCAAGGTTTTAGCCGTTTCAGGGATGGCTTGAACCATCGCTTGAACAATGCCATCAAACAACCCCCGCTGCAGCATTCGCCGCCTAGCCGCCAGCATGTCTCCATCGTACTCGGTTCCCGCCGGCTTCATAAATAAATACAGGGTCCCCTTTTTTGACAAGTCAAAGGTATGTCCGTTGACACAAGTCAGGGTATGGTTCGCAACGGTCACTACCTCTGCTTGACAGGATGGACAGCGAAATAAATTTAAGGTCCGCTCTAAAAAGGTCTGGGCGTAGTCGATCTTTTTCATGCTTGTTCCTCCCCCGTTGACTGATTATCGGTTTTAGGTGTGCCATACAGCCCGGAAAATCCTTTATACCAGTCGAAAAATTCCGAAAAGACTACTTTTAGGACGGCATACCCGGGAATTCCCAGAATGACACCGGGAACCCCGAAGGCACTCCCGGAAAACAATAGAATAAACATAATCGTTAAGGGATGAATTTTTAGCGAGCTACCCAGTACTAACGGGGAAATTACCCGGCCTTCGATGGTTTGTTCAATCATAAAAACAATGAGGACCTTTACCAACATCCACGGTGACATAAAAAGTGCAATGACGACCACTGGAACCATGGCAAAGAAGGAACCAAGGTACGGCACTAAATTCAAAATTCCGGCCGAGATCCCCAGCATCAGACCAAAGGGCAACCCGACGATCGTAAACCCAATGGAAAACATGACCCCAACGCAAAAGGCCACGATAATTTGTCCCCGGACGTAGTTAGAGACCTGCTGATTCATTTCCACTAATACCCGAACAAATGAGTGACGGGAACGAGTTGGAATCAACTGAGCTAAGTAGTTTGGCAGTTTATGTCCGTCACGCAAGAGGTAAAACAAAATGAAGGGGGCAGTAATTAAGGCCACAACGATGGACGTAATCCGACTCACAACGGTTCCGACTGATGATACCGTTGTCCGTAAGGCAGATGAGGTTGCTTTTGAAGCCTGACCCTCTATTTCACGGTTTAACTGTTCAAGTTGATCACGAATGCCATTTAACCGGTTATCATGAAGCCAAACCGTTCCCTCGCGTGAAATTTCACGCCAATAATGCGGCCAATCCTTCATAAACCCAACGAGTTGGTTTTGAACCAGCGGGATTAGACTTGTAATCCCCCAAATTAGAAACAAAATTACCACTAAAAAGAGGCCGAGAATGGTCCACGTTCGCTGAACGTGCCATTTTCTTTCAACCCAATCGACCACCGGATTTAACAGATAATAGAGTAATCCCGCAATAATCAAGGGTAGCCCAATGACATCTAAAATTAACTTAACGGGGGTAAATAACCAACTCACTTTACTTAAGACCAATAAAATGAGTAAAATAAGAAGCGTTACCGTAAGAATTGAAACAAGACGGTTATTGACCACCCAGTTCCAGAACCATGAACGGCGGTTTGATGTGTTCTTCACAACTTTCCCTCCTTAATGTTCTGGGATTCATTGTACCATATCTCATCCCAAGGTTTGACAGACGAAAGGAAGACCGATATGAATATTTTAGAACCCGTTATTGAGAACTATACTTACCTTCCAAGGGCGGCCCAAGCCGACGTTAAGCGTGTGGAAATTGCGGATAATTTAGCGGTTGGTGGTACCACGACCAGTCGTGGTGTCATGAGTGAAGCCATCCGATATGCCCGTGAGAACCAAATTCACTTAGACCTTTTAATCCGCCCTCGTGGGGGAAACTTCATTTATAACGATACCGAAATTAAGATTATGGAAGCTGATATTTTTCAGGCCCAAGAATTGGGCGTAGATGGGATCGTACTCTCCGCCCTAACTCAAAATAATACGTTAGACACCGAGGGACTTGAGACCCTTATTGCAGCAGCCAACGGAATGGAATTAACCTTTGGGACTGGTTTTGACATAATCCGGCCCCAAGACCGCGGAGAAGCCGTTGACTGGCTGGCAGATCATCAATTTGATCGCATTCTTTCCTCCGGTTCGGCCGCAGAGAACGCCCTGACTGATTGGCAGGCGTCTGCCCGACTAACCGATAGCGTTAATATCACGTTAGTCCCAACTGGATTAACCGAACCCGAGGTAAATGATGTCGCTCAAAAACTGAACTTAAACCAGTTTAACGGCGTCGAATTAATTGATTTCAACTAGTACTTACAACTAATTATCGACCAGTATTGGAAGTCCGTTAGGTATTTGACGCCATGGATCTCCAGAACCACTAAATAGCGGTAGAACTCTTATCCGGGTAAGGACGCTCGGATTGAGTTCTACCGCTATTTAGTATGAGCAAAGCGTTAAGTCCCCGATTATCTCACCCGACTTGGATAGACCTCATGGTTAATGAGACTGGCCAAATCCGCAGGTAAGGGAGCGTAACACGTAATCTTTTTCTGGTCAAACGGGCTATAAAATGACACTCGGGCACAATGTAGCGCTTGACGGTGAATATAGGGATCAGTCTGTGTCCCATATAACCAATCACCGATCAACGGAAATCCCAAATTGGCAAGGTGCACCCGAATTTGGTGGGTCCGCCCCGTGTGAAGTTGGATGGCTAATAGTGAGGCTGTTTGACTTGCCGCCAGTCGCTGAACCTGAGTTTGAGCTTCCCGACCATCCGGGCGAACCATCCGTTTAATAAACGACCCGGGCTGCCGACCAATGGGCTGATTAATCATTAGCTGACGTTCAGGGAACAGACCGGCGGCTACCGCGACGTACCGTTTAGATAGTTCATGATTTTTTAATTGCCAATCCAAAATGGAATGGGCGTAGTGATGTTTGGCGAAGACGACTGCCCCACTAGTCTCCCGGTCTAACCGGGTAACGATATGGGTAACGTGACTGTCGGCGCCCTCTTTCAACAAATGCCCCTTAACCCGGTTAGCCAAGGAATCATTCGGATAAAGGTGTGACGGAACTGACGCCACACCCGCAGGTTTGTTTACCACCAAAAAGTGGTCATCTTCATACAGGACCTCAAGTGGGATATGCGAGACAGCAACGTTTGGATTATCAGGTTCTGGCGGCAGCGTGAGTTGAACGTGATCTCCAGCTTCAACCATATCGGTAACCCGAACTTCCCGTCCGTTTTTTCGAACGATTCCACCGTGAAACTTAATTCTTTTCATAAAACTCCGGGTTATTCCGTGAGCAGTTAAAAAGGTCCGCACGTGTTCACGCGACGGGCCCTTCATTTCCCAATTGAACGTTGTCATGCATCGTCTCTCCCAATAAAAGAATCTTCAACCCGTTTCCAAAAGTGAGTATGCCGGTAAGCCGCAAAGGAAATTCGCTGCTTGGCTACCCGATAAATAATGGATTCTACCGGTCGGCCCTCAACCATTAGCTGGTCACACATTAAGATGTTATTAACCGTATTAGCGGGTTCAATCCGAATCCATTCATTAGAAGCAATAATGAGCGGAGAACCTAACGTCCGAAACACCCTGTTATTAATGGACGAAATTTCTGACATTTGAATAGCGTTAAACTGGGGGTTTAAAATTGCGCCTCCAATTGATTTATTGTAGGCTGTTGACCCCGTGGGAGTCGAGATACAAAGGCCGTCGCCACGAAAACTTTCAAAAAATTCATCTTTGATGTAGACGTTAGCAACCATCGTCCCCGAAACCTTTTTTAGGGTTGACTCATTTAACGCCAGTGCATGGTCTGGTTGACCCATCCCATCCGCATAATTAACCTGAATATCCAATAAGGGATAGGAAACACTCTGGCCGTTGTCATGAACTAAGCTGTCAATCAGTTCGTTAACCTCATAGTCTCGCCAGTCCGTGTAAAATCCCAAGTGGCCGGTATGTATTCCCACAAACCGAACCTTATCCAAAAGGTCACTATAGTGGTGAAAGGCGGATAGAAGTGTCCCATCGCCACCAACGGTAATGACAACTTCGGGATTCAGTCCATCAATTGTTATTCCCCGTGCCACTATCCCAGAGCGGAGCGCTAAGGCCACCCGTTGAGAGGCTTCGCCGTTATTACTAAAAACCGCGACCCGCATAATTAGTCCTCCTGATCGTTATGACTTGCTTGAGAATCATTTGGTCCCCGCAATTGAGTTGCCATTGATGGCTGTGCTTCTAAAATTTCTTCGCGAATTTCTGACATTTCTTCATCCAGCTTAAAGGCTGCTTCGGCAGCTCGCTGTAGTCGACGACTAAGCGTCTCAGGAAACGCCCCCTGATACTTATAATTTAATGAATGTTCAATTGTCGCCCAGAAATTCATCGCCAACGTTCGAACTTGAATTTCCGCTAAAATCTTTTTTTCACCCGTTACTAATTGCACGGGATATTCAATCACAATATGATAGGACCGGTAACCACTGGGCTTTTCATTATGAATGTAATCACGTTCTTCTAAAATGGTCATATCAGATCGGCGTCGTAAAATATCCACCACTTCGTAAATGTCTTCAACGAACTGGCACATGATTCGGAGCCCCGCAATATCCTGCATATCCTGTTCGATTCGTTCTTCCGAAACGTGCCGCCGTTGCATTTTTTCTTGAATGCTGTCTACCGGTTTTACCCGGCCAGTTACAAACTCAATCGGGGAGCGCTGATTTTGATTTAAATACTCTTGTCGAACGCCGCGCAGCTTTACCTTTAATTCGTCAACAGTTTGCTTATACGGCAACAAGAACTGATCCCAATCTTGAATCATATCTACACCCCATTTCTATTTCCATTCACTATATCCATTTTACTCAATTTAGTCACCAGACACCATTAATTTTACCATAGTTCAAAACGAGATTGGGTTGCCACCCCGGAAGATTTACCCAATAAATAAATCAACCATATGGCTCACAAAAACGCAAAAAGTCTTAAATTTTAACTATTTTATTAACAATTAGACACATTTAAACATATGGCTTTACCTTCCTGCAAAAAAGTTGCATTATAATGTTGATAAAGTTATAGTTTGTGCGTTAAACAAACTTGTTAGGCGAATTTCACAAATTTAACTTTTTACGACTTATATCTGTTGGATCTTTGCCTACTGTGGGTCATTGTCGACAACTTTTGATATTTGTGCGGACATGGGAGGAAGCATTTTGTTAGAAGTTTATTTATTTATTAATCCCCTCAGCCCTAAATGCCTGAGCTCGGAAAAAAACATTATTAATTTAGTTCATCACCTTAGTGAAGACGTCTCATTTCAATTCATCCCCCTTTTGAATATGCAGATCGTTAGTGACACCATGATTCAACTGTCCTTAAATAAAAATGATTTGGCAACGCGCAACCGGCAGTTTCAGCTTCACTACAACATCATTTTGGACTACAAAGCTGCGTTATTTCAGGGTAAGAAAAAGGGCCGCGAATTTTTAATGGCCCTTCAAGATCAAATCATGAACAACACCCAGCCCTATTCAGAGGAACTAGCAGTTTCAGTTGCTAACCAGGTGGGTCTAGATCTTGATATGTTCAAGGAAGATCGTCGTTCAGATTTAGCTAAGCGGGCATTTCACGCTGATCAAAAATTAGCAGCAGAAATGAAGGTCGTTCACTCCCCTTCAGCCGTTATTTATAACTATGAAGTTTCTGATTACGGGTTGTTGCTGGAAGACGTTTCTTACGAAGCACTTCTAGACGTTTGTGAACAACAGGGAATTACCGTTCACGCCCCCGTTCATTCGGTGCCGGCCGACGCTGGCACAGGTAAATCTTTTCCAAACTTAAGGAGCCTCTAGCATTAAAAGCCGTCCGTTAATAACGGGCGGCTTTTTTGTTACTTCAACTGTTGACTTAAGGTTTCAAATTCATTCAACCGGTTCTCAAAGGTTTCAAACGCTTTATCTAGATAGCCGGTTTGGGTCATATCTACCCCTGCCCGCTTCATAACGTTAAGCGGTAGATCTGAACTCCCCGCTTTAAGGTAATCAAGGTAGGCCGATACTTTTTCTGCCTGGCCCGTCAGGATCTCACCGGATAACGTCGTTGCCGCAGCAAATCCAGTTGCATATTGATAGACGTAATAATCATAGTAAAAATGAGGAATCCGGTCCCACTCATCAAAGATTTGCGGATCTGAAACCACTCCGTCACCGTAGTACCGTTCGTTTAGGTGTCCGTAAAAATCACTCATATTATCTGCAGTCAGGGGCTGACCTGCAGCGTCCTGCCGGTGAATATAATCTTCAAATTCTGCAAATTGAGTTTGGCGGAATACGGTACCCTTAAAACCATCCAGGTAGTGGTTTAACACATACGCACGAACTTTTGGATCTTTCTCCGTTGCCAATAGGTGTTCGGTTAACAAATTTTCGTTGGTTGTTGAGGCAATTTCCGCTACGAAGATGGAGTAGTCACCGTAAACGTACGGCTGATTATGCCGGGTATAATAGCTATGCATGCTGTGACCCATCTCGTGGACTAGCGTGTAGAGGCTTTCCAGCCCCTGATTCCAATTCAGTAGGATGAAAGGATTGGTATCGTACATCCCCCCTGAATAAGCTCCACTACGTTTTCCCTTATTTTCAACCACATCAATCCAACTTTGGTCAAAGGCCTCTTGGACATGATGAGTATAGTCCGGCCCCAAAACGGCGAGGGCTTCCAGGGCCTTTTGTTGGGCCTCTTCATAGGTGAACTTCAGGGTCGGTTTTCCGGTAATTGGCGTATATAAGTCCCACATATGCATCGTATCCAACCCCAAAATTTGTTTTCTAAGGTCGACATACCGGTGCAGTAAGTCTAGATGGTCATTAACACTCCGGACTAAACTCTCATAGACGGTAGCCGGAACGTGGTTGGCACTCATTGCGGCTTGTCGGGCACTCTCGTAGTGACGAACTTTAGCACTGTAATTGTGGACCTTTACTTGACTTGCCAACGTTGAGGCCAGGGTATGCCGAAATTGTGAATAAACCCGGTAAAGCGCCTTGAACGCCCCTTCACGGACTTCGGGTTTCACGGACTGAATTAAACGTTCGTAGACGCCTTCAGTGAGCTGAACATCATTGCCTTCGTCATCCTGAACGACGGGAAACGTTAAGTCAGCATCCGTTAAAACACTAAACGTGGTGGCACTTGCGCCAAAGATATCTGCAGCCCCTGCCAATAATTTTTCTTGATCTGGTGATAGAACGTGTCCCCGTTGTTCGCCTAATTCATCAAAAAACTGTTGGTACAGTTGTAAACCAGGGTTTTGGGCGATCATCAGATCTAAATCAGCTTTTGCGATCTGTAAGACTTCTGGTTCAAACCAGGCGGTTGCCGTTTGAACCTCCGCATCAAGTGAACTAACCCGGGCATTCATGGCTTGATAGGTAGCATTGCTGGTATCCTGATCATTTTTCAAGGAACCATAGACGTAAACCCGTTCTAAATGCCGATACAAACTAAAGACGGCCTTAACCCCCGTCAATAGTTGCTCTGCGTTGGTTAGGGTGCCCTTTAATTCGGCCACCCGGGCGGCTTCTCCTTGGACAGCCTTAAAGGCTGACTCAAATTCCTCATCAGTTTTGAAAATGGTTGTTAAGTCCCACTGGTACTCGGTTGGGACTTCGTTTCTCGTTGGTAGCTGCTGAACATCACTCATCCATTAAACCCCGTTTCCTTATCATCATTGAATTTAGTGTACCACGCTAAAAACCACCACGGAAATAATTAGCCGGTTTGTTTAAACCAATCGTTAAAATCTGTATACCAAGTCGGTAAATGACACGAATAACCGGTGGCTTTTTCATTTAAACACCGGGTCTGCAGTAACCATTGCAGCTCAATTTTCTGCCACCGTCGTTCACCTAACCGGGCGGAACGTTGGACGTAATTATAGGGCTTAGCAAGGGCATTTGCCCGTTCGATGAGCTGCTGGAACTCCGGGTTGGTAAGGCGCTCATTGCCCGCTAGCTGAACTAAAATGAGGGCTCGGGTTAGGTAGGCCCCAATTCCCGTCAACGGTAACGATGTTAATAGGGGCGTAAAAACAGCGTCTGGCATTCCAATGAGGTTAAGGTGTTTCGGGTAGCATTGCCGCTGTAAGGCCTGCCACCGTCGATCTCCCGAAAAGAGTTGGCGCTGAAGACGCAGCCGAAATCGCGTGGCATCAATTGGCCACTCTGAAACTGAGTGAGCCCGCCTAAATAACTGGCAGAACGTCGACCAACTACGACAAGTTTGGGTCATATAGGTTAGCGTGCCATCCCCTCTATCCCGGATATGATAACGAATAATGATCCCCCGCTCACGAGTTGACCAGTAAAGACAGTAAAGGCCAACGGCGGGATGAAACCGGGCGAACCGCTCTAGAACCGTTTGTTTTAGCCGTTTAACCTGATAGCGTGGGCCTAAGAGCCACAGGACTTGAAGTCCATGATTTTCGTAGCCGGACGTTCGTTTTAAAACGCTGGCATGGCTGATGGGACTGCACTGATATTCAAAGATAAGGTCTGGCCTGGTTGCCCGCGGAAGGACAACATCAGCCCGCTGATTAAATTCCGGATAGACCCGTTCAAAGACCGGTTGAAACTTAGCCACCCGGGCAAAATGGGCAAGTTGACGTTTACCTAGTAGGTGTTCCCTGGATTCCGGCTCCGAAGACACCGAGCAACGACTATGAGGTTGATGCGCAAAATGAGCGAGGTAACATTTCCCCCGCCGTAAAATAAGCCGTTCATGACAGGCAGGACAGTAATAATCTTCCTTTGGTTTAGCATCCTTTGCGTCCACCAATCGCTGGTGAAATTCCGCAATAAACATTTTCTCACTCCCCATCCATACCTAATATCCGTAATTCACTCCCTTTTTGTCGAAAAAACCGATTAACGCCCCTAACTTGAGGATTCGTTAATCGGTTTTTAGCCTTAACTCTGTGTTCTTTTCGGTGAAACTTAATCGTTAAAGTAATGCCGGATCAGTTCTAAAGCTGAATCAGCCATGACTTTCTTCCCGTGCTCCTTTAAAACATCTTCCGTTACGTTGGTTTTATCCGCATATTCATATGCAATGGCTAATTCAGCCCTGATTCGGTCCGTAGAAGCTACGGCAACGAAGAAGATGAGTTCTAAATAGTAGTCGTTCTGATAAGAATATAGGGATGACGCCCCATTCTCTAAAAATAGAATTCGTGAGAGCTGCACCATATTTTCAAAGGAACCCAGCTTTAAGATAAATTTCTTCTGTTCTGTTTTACCGTCCTGCAGATAATCGTCAACATTATTTGTGTCTGCATCTAAATGATGGGGCGTGGAAACACCATCAGTCTGCATGAGTTGACGCTTAAGTTGATCAGACACTTCATCTGGATGGTCTAAATCAACGGTTGCATCGGCCAAGTCATCCAGCTGAGAGTCCCCGGCTAAATTATTTTTACTAATAAAGAGCTCTAACCCATCCTTATTGGGCAACACTTGAAAGGTCACGGCATCATTTTCTTGAAATTGATGATCAATATCAACTTCATCTAAGATACTATAAAAAAACGTTTCGATTTGTTGGTGATCCCCTAACAGATCTAAAACCGTAATTCCCCGAGCCGTCAAGTCATCATTTCCAATCAAAACCCGAATCGTATTTTCATTAATGCGTTCCATTTCCATGCCTAACACCTCTTTTCCCGTACTACGCCTTATACTGTTTATTATTCTAACGGTTTTAAATTTCTTGTAAAGTAGAATTTGTCACTTTCGCCCGAAACTGGGACAACAACGTCAAAATTATCCCTCAATAGGAACTAAATAAGCAGACCAGCAAAATTCAATTGGTTGCAATCAAACTTTGCTGGTCTGCTTATTTATCTCAGTTGCTCGCTTAAATTGCGGGAAATTAGAAATCATTGGCTAGCTTCCGGGCCCGTTCAAGTTCTAATACCCGAACGTAGCGTGGGAGAAACCGGCCCATTTCTTCATCGTTATAGCCCACTTGGAGCCGCTTATTATCCGTCATAATTGGTCGCCGAAGAATTCCAGGTTCATCATGAATCAACTGATAAAGTTCCTTTAAGGACATTTCATTAATGTCGCGATCTAAGTTTTGGTAGGCGTTTGATCGTTTGGAAATGATCTCCTCGGTTCCGTCTTCGGTCAAACGTAAAATCCGTTTAATCTCTTCATTTGATAGTGGTTCTAAAAAGATGTTTTTTTCAACGTAATCAATTTCATGCTCATCCAACCATTCACGAGCTTTACGGCAGGATGTGCAGCTGGGAGATGTATATAAGAGTACTGTCATTTTAATTCCTCCTAAACCATTATGACTTGGTGTTCGTTCAACACCTTAGAGTATACGCCATAAAGTTTGAAAATGAAGGAAATTCACAAAATATTCCAGCATTTTTAATAAACATAATATAACAATATGTTTATTTTCATACTTTAGACACGCCAAAAACACCAATTAAAGTCTACTATTCAATTTTGCACAATTTATTTTTTAATTTTATTTATTATTAGATTCATATTATTCAGATAGGTTCACTTCAAGATATTTTTCTGCCCGAATAACCGGAATGGTCCCGGCAGCTGTTTGGGCTTCCGTCACTAATTGATCTAAGTTGCCATTCTGAGGCAGGTGCGTGAGTAACAGCCGATCGACCTGAGCTCGTTTTGCAAGTTCCCCCGACTGAGTTGAAGTCATATGCCACGCCTGTCCGACATGATCCGCAAAAAAATTAGTATCCGTCATTAATAAATTGGCTCCCCGAGCAAAATCAATGAGCGCCTCAAAGTAAGCCGTATCCGACGTAAAAACAAACGTCTGATGCGTTTTCTTTTCAACAAACCTCATGGCGTACGCCGGAACGGGATGATGGGTTGTTAAAAAAGTCACTTGGAACGGGCCTAAATCAAGCTTACTGTCGGCTGTATACCCCACTCCCCTTGTTGCTTCCGGCCAAGTCAACGCCGCAAAGTTTAAGGGGTCACTTGTTGGACCATAAATCGGTAAAACGGGTTCTTTCTTTGCCGATTTCCCAAGCTGCCAATTATATTGAAGAACCCCAACATCAGCTGTGTGATCGTGGTGATAGTGTGACAGAATAACCGCGTCGAGTTGCAGCGGATCTAACCGCTCCTCTAAACTTAAGAGGGCCCCACTGCCACAGTCTAAAAGCAGTTGGTATCCCCCACTACTTAATAAGTAACTGCTGGTCCCAACGTGATTAGCCGGGTAGCCCCCATAGTAACCAAGTACCGTTAATTTCATTCAGATAACTTCCCTTTTTATAATATTTTCGTTACCCTTAGTTTAGCCTTAAAAATTCTTAGAGTAAACGTTATCTATTTCGGAAATAAACTTCTATAATGGAAGTGAAGAAAGAGGAGGGACAGAAATGATCAATCAAATTTCAGTCACGTTCGGTACCGAACCCATCTTAAAGAAACTGATCACTCAGAATCCTGACCGCGAGTTACTTTTATTGCGATCTTCCACCGAAACTGAAGGGTTGCAATTACTGGATGTCTCTGGTGAGCCGACAATTTTTAAAAACCCAACGGTCTTCAACGTCAAGATCCATAGTGGTGAGAATGACTGGCGCGGCTACTTTAACTTTATGTACTTCAATATTACCGGTGACGATGTCAAAATCTTTGCCGCCAAAGTGAACGCTTTGGCAAATAATATGCCCGATGGGATGATTGGACTATATGGTTTAGCTGATAATTCCAATACCGCCAAGGTTTGTTTGTTAACCCTATGGGAAAGTCATAAAGAATTTGCAACCTGGCAGCGAAGCGACTCCTACGCTAAGTTTAGTCAATTCATGCAAACTAACTACCATTACTTCCAATCTGGTTACCAATTTCACGCCCTAAAGGAAACGGACTAGTCACCATTAAGTAAGGGATCCACACAGTTAATTGTGGGTCCCTTTATTTTGGCATAGTGACGCCATTTTAACCCGAAAATCAACTTTAATCAGGACAAAAGGAGTTATCCGATGACCAAATCAAACGCAGCAACCGATAAATTATCTCCACTTCTCCCCTTATCGGACGTTCAAAACCAACTAGTTAACCGCATCAGTCACTTCATTAAGAACCACCTTAAACAGCAGGATTCTCCCGCTATCTTCACCGTTCTAGGTGATGCAGGGACGGGAAAAAGCATTATCCTTTCCCACCTCTTCTCACAAATACAAACCCAGGCGCGAACTGATCCTCAGTCACCACTCTATCACTCGACAAATTACTTTTTAGTCAATCATCCCGAGGTTTTAAAGGTTTATCGCAATATTGCTGGAACCAGTAAGGTCCTCTTAAAAAAGGATTTTGAACGTCCCACCACCCTCATTAACCAACTTGAGCAAGGCCGGACATCTGCTGACGTCGTTGTCATTGACGAAGCTCACCTCTTACTTTCGAAACCAGATCACTATAATAATTTTTACGGTACGAACCAGTTAGAATCCCTCTTACACCACGCCAAGGTCATTGTCCTGGTCTTTGATGAGACCCAAGTCTTACGAATGAAAAGTTGGTGGAGCGAGGCCCGACTGATAAAACTGCTTGCCCCCTACCCCCATGAAGCTTACCGGTTAACCCAACAATTTAGAATGACGGCGAATGATGAATTAATTACTTGGATCAACCATTTTTGTCAGGGTCAGCTAACCCCCGTTCCTAAATTGGTGGGAGAAAACTTTGATCTGCGAATTTACACCGATGCTGAAAAAATGCGTCAAGCAATTGTTGTCCGTAATAAACAAGTGGGGCTATCCCGCATTGTATCCACTTCTGGCTATCCCTCTACCCTAGATGGCGGGAAACATTACGTTACCGAAGGCAATTTCCACCTGCCATGGGACCAGTATAATTACACCACCGTTCCATGGGCCGAAATCCCCGAAACAATTAATGAGGTTGGCTCCATCTACACGTGCCAAGGCTTTGATTTAAACTACGTGGGCTTAATTTTAGGGCCACCCGTTACCCTACGACATCAACAAGTTCAGATCGATCTCAACCAATTTACCGACGTTGAAGCCTTTAAAAAACGGAAAGATCTCACTGATCCCGCCCAAATTCGTCAGATTCAATGTCAGATGGTGTTTAATTCAATCAATGTATTAATGAAACGTGGGGTCCATGGCCTTTATCTATTTGCACATGATGCTAACCTCCAACAGTATCTTGTATCTCACAATAACGGTCACTTGGCCATATAGAAAAAAAGTGTTCTAACTTCAGTTAGAACGCTTTTAATTTTAGTAGGCACAAAAAAACACGTCATCAACATGACGTGTTAGTAACGGTCCGTACGAGACTCGAACTCGTGATCTCCTGCGTGACAGGCAGGCGTCCTAAACCAACTAGACCAACGGACCAATTGCGGGGGCTGGATTTGAACCAACGACCTTCGGGTTATGAGCCCGACGAGCTACCAGACTGCTCCACCCCGCGATAATATAATAATATAAAAACCAAAAACTGGTTAAATGACCCGTACGGGATTTGAACCCATGTTACCGCCGTGAAAGGGCGGTGTCTTAACCACTTGACCAACGGGTCATATAAAACGGAGACAGAGAGATTCGAACTCTCGCGCCGCTTGCGCGACCTATACCCTTAGCAGGGGCACCTCTTCAGCCACTTGAGTATGTCTCCATATTGTGACAATGGGCCTAAATGGACTCGAACCATCGACCTCACGCTTATCAGGCGTGCGCTCTAACCAACTGAGCTATAGGCCCATATTGCTTAAGCGGGTGACGAGAATCGAACTCGCGACAACAGCTTGGAAGGCTGTGGTTTTACCACTAAACTACACCCGCATATTAAACTAAGTAACAATGGCGCGGGACGGAATCGAACCGCCGACACACGGAGCTTCAATCCGTTGCTCTACCGACTGAGCTACCGAGCCAAAACGGTCCGTACGAGACTCGAACTCGTGATCTCCTGCGTGACAGGCAGGCGTCCTAAACCAACTAGACCAACGGACCAATTGCGGGGGCTGGATTTGAACCAACGACCTTCGGGTTATGAGCCCGACGAGCTACCAGACTGCTCCACCCCGCGATAATAAAAAGGAGGATGGGAGATTCGAACTCCCGCGTGGTTTGACCCACCTGACGGTTTTCAAGACCGTTCCCTTCAGCCAGACTTGGGTAATCCTCCGTAACAATATAAGTATAACATAAAAGCTGATGGACCTTGTAGGACTCGAACCTACGACCGGACGGTTATGAGCCGTCTGCTCTAACCAACTGAGCTAAAGGTCCAGGTAGTCCAAGAGCTAATCGCGGCAGGGGGAATCGAACCCTCGACCTCCCGGGTATGAACCGGACGCTCTGACCTGCTGAGCTACACCGCGATGTAAATAAAATGTCAAAAACATTCTATCGGGAAGACAGGATTCGAACCTGCGACCCCCTGGTCCCAAACCAGGTGCTCTACCAAGCTGAGCTACTTCCCGAAAATGCACCCAGTAGGAGTCGAACCTACAACCTTCTGATTCGTAGTCAGACACTCTATCCAATTGCGCTATGGGTGCGTATTTAATTAATATGCCGAGGACCGGGCTTGAACCGGTACGGTCATCACTGACCGCGGGATTTTAAGTCCCGTGCGTCTGCCAATTCCGCCACCCCGGCAGATTGACAAAGCGGAAGACGGGATTCGAACCCGCGACCCCCACCATGGCAAGGTGATGTTCTACCACTGAACTACTTCCGCATATTAAATTAATGCCGACTAGAAGATTCGAACTTCCGACCCCCTGTTTACAAGACAGGTGCTCTACCAACTGAGCTAAGTCGGCATCGTTGATGTGATGTTACATCATTACCCTTCGGGTAATGAGCCGTGACGGGCTCGAACCGTCGACCCTCTGATTAAAAGTCAGATGCTCTACCAACTGAGCTAACGGCTCATATGGAGGATACAGGGCTCGAACCTGTGACCCTCTGCTTGTAAGGCAGATGCTCTCCCAACTGAGCTAATCCTCCAAATATATGAGCGCGGCAACGTCCTAT